>CAYPUA010000011.1:34078-82276 GCA_964413875.1 uncultured Bdellovibrionales bacterium | reverse complement strand
CTGGAGGCTCGGGCCTCAACCTCATGGCAGCAGACACTGTTATTATTTATGACCCTTGGTGGAACCCGGCAGTCGAGAGCCAGGCCGTGGACCGAGCTCATCGCATCGGGCAGAACAAAACGGTTTCCGTCTACCGGCTTGTGACCGAAGGCTCCGTTGAGCAGAAGATCATGGACCTGAAGGCCAAGAAGTCTAAGCTCGTCGACGCACTCATCAATGAGAACGGCCTCTCGACAGCCACTCTCTCCAAGACTGATTTGGAGAGCCTCTTCAGCCCGCTCCCAGAGCCAATTGCCTGAAAATCCTTAGCGTAGTTGGGTCGGTTTTTCTGGCTGTAACGAGCAGTTGTTTTGTAAGTTATTGAATCTTTTCCGCACCTGATAAGCGTCTTATTTGTTAGCCTGGAGAGAGCATATGGCCCTCATGAATGCCCTAATTCTTTGTATTTAGGGTCGATTTTGGACCGCTGTTTGCTTTTTTCACGGTATACGCAGTAGTAAAAGTAGCCTCTCTTCGCCCCCTTACGGCAACTGAGGTCTCGTTACTTAAACCGGGGTGACAGGAAAACAGCCCGTTAGCTGTAACCGCTTGTCATCTCTTAGGAAGTACGTTAATTCAAGTTCGATCGTACCTACGTGGAGCTTCTATATGGGTAACTCACGATACTGTTTGACCAAAGCCGACATCGCCGACTCAATCTACGCCGCTATCGACGTAGACAAGCAGAAGGCAGCGCAAATTGTCGAGGACTACATTGAGCTTATCAAGGAAGCTCTCGACAAGGACGCAAAGGTGATGCTTTCCGGCTTCGGCTGCTACGAAGTTAAGTCCAAGCCGGCTCGTCGCGGTCGCAACCCACAGACCCGCGAGACGATCATCCTGCGCGCTCGTCGCGTTGTTAAGTTCAAGCCGAGCCAGCTTCTCCGCCGCGCTATCAACGGTGAGAAGGTCTCGGATGATGAGGTAGATAAGGAGTACTAAGCTCCCAGTGTCCCGCCTGGCGCACTCGTGTCGGCGGGGCACACCCCTCTTCACCACCCCCCTGCTCCGCCCTCCGACCCGCCACCGCTCATACCCTGTTGACCGAAACTCGTAAGTTTCTGATCAATGGCGCATGGCGAAGACCATCAAGCGACTGCTGCAGCTTTTCTGCCTCCTGGCACTTTTCGCCGCTGGGGCGATGCTCTTCACAGTCCGTCCCTTCGTATTCGCAAGCCGAGATACCAACATCCGCGCTCATGCAAAGCCAGAGAGAATTCAAGCCGACATCGTTCGGCTCGCTACCCAGTTCGGCTCCAGAAGCAACGATCGGCCGGAGGAGTTGAGCCGGGTTGCTGACGATCTACTGGCCTCAATGCGAACAACAAATGCGCGGGTGTCTCTTCAGAGCTTCTCTGTCGAAGGCAGGTCGTATCAGAACGTGTTGTCCGAGCATGGCTTTCTAAACGACTGCGGAACTGTCGTCATCGGGGCGCACTACGACACAGTGCCCGATTCCCCAGGGGCAGACGACAATGCGACGGGAGTAGCAGCCCTCCTAGAGCTGAACCGGCTGTTCGCTGAGCAGCCTCCACCGTGCAAGGTACTCCTGGCTGCTTATCCACTTGAGGAGCTTATTGCAACGAGGGCCACAGATGCAGGCAGCTTCATCCACGCTTCGGAGCTAAAGCGCGCGAAGGAGCCTCTCAGGCTGATGATTAGCCTTGAGTCGATCGGCTACTTTTCATCACAGCCAGGTTCCCAACGGTACCCTATGGAGCTGCTGTACTGGCTGTACCCCAACACCGGAGATTTTCTCGCGGTCGTCGGGAAGCCTACTTTGAGCGGCGCTACCCTTGAGATGAAGTCGGCTTTCGCTCGGGCTACAACGCTTCCGGTTGCGTCTATCAATGCCTCCCGGGCGGTTAAGGGAATAGACTTCTCAGATCACCGCAGCTTCTGGCTGCACGGTTTCGATGCCGTCATGCTCACCGACACCGCCATGTTTCGGAACCCGAATTACCACAAACGCAGCGATCTGCCTGAAAGCGTGGACGCAAAGAGGGTCGCTGAAGTCGTTGACGGTGTGTTGGAGTACCTCCGTTCTCTGGGAGAGAGCTGAAACGGGAGCGAGAGGCTAGTGGCTTACTTCGAGCTAAGCCACTTCGACACTTTCTCTTTCACAGCCTTCCCGGTGAAACCAAACTTCTCCGCCAAGAGCTCTCCAGGAGCTGATGCGCCGTAGTGATCAATGCCGATAGCAAGCGTGTCCGCACCGAGGATCGACTTCCAGCCCAACGTTGAGCCAGCCTCAACGACCGCTGTCCTTACACCTGCCGGGAACAGCGATGCGCGGTACGCATCCGGCTGCTTCTGGAAGAGCTCTACGCACGGTATCGACACGACTCGTGTCGGCGTGCCCTCTGCCTCGAGGAGAGCCGCTGCCTCAACCGCCGCACCGACCTCTGAGCCCGTTGCTGCCAGCACCAGCTTCGGCTGCGCGCACTCCTTAATGACGTATGCACCCTTGAGCACATCATCAGGGCTAAACGAGCTTGGTCGCGAGAGCACTGGGAGGTTCTGCCGGCTGAAGATCAGCGTGCTGGGGCCGTGCTTGTGCAGCAGAGCCGCGTAGTAGCTCATCGCGACCTCAACTCCATCTGCCGGCCGGAAGACCAGCAGGTTCGGTATGAGTCTCAGGCTCATGACGTGCTCAATTGGCTCGTGAGTCGGCCCATCTTCTCCAACCCAGAAGCTGTCATGGGTGAAGAGGTAGAGCGACTGCAGGTGCGAGATCGCGCCGACACGCATCGCTGGGCGCATGTAGTCGGAGAACACGAGGAAGGTCGCCGTGTACGGGATCCAGCTCTGGGTGTACGCAAGCCCGTTGGCGATCGAGCCCATCGCGTGCTCACGGACTCCGAAGTGGATATTCTTCCCGGTGAAGCTGCCGTGCTCCACGTCGCCACCACCCTTGAGGTAGGTCTTCGTGGAGGGGTCGAGGTCAGCTGATCCGCCGACGAATCCCGGGACGTGCTTGGCGATCACTTGCAGCGCTGCCCCCGAGAGGTTTCGTGTCGCATCTTTCTTTGGCTCTTTGAACGCTGCCAGCAGCTCATCTTTGAGCTTCGGGGAGATCTCCCGAGTCGCCTGCGAATTAAGCTGCGCAGCAAGCTCAGCATTCGTGGACTTCCAGCTTTCGAAGCGCGACTTCCAGGCAGTGCACTCTTGAACCTTGCGCTCGACGGTCGCTGCAAGAAACGCCTGCACATCTTCCGGCACGAGGAACTGGGCATCTTCCGGCCATCCGAGGTTCTTCTTCGTCGCCTTTACCTCATCAGCACCGAGCGGCGCGCCGTGAACGTCATGCGTGTTCTTCTTGTTCGGGCTGCCAAATCCAAGAACTGTTCGGCAGCAGATTAGGCTTGGCTTTCCCTTCTGGGCGAGCGCCTTATCAAGGCAGGCGGCAACTTCAGCCATATTGTGCCCGTCGCACGACTGGACAAACCATCCGTAGCCCTCGTAACGCTTCGCAACCGACTCTGTGAAGCACTTCTCCGTTTCGCCGGCCAGCGAGATCTTGTTGTCATCGTAGAGGTAGACAAGGTTGTCGAGCTGCAGGTGCCCGGCGATCGACCCTGCTTCAGCAGCAACGCCTTCCATCATGTCGCCGTCGCTCACCAAGGCGAAGACGCGGTAGTTAAAGAGGTCTGCCCCGTACCGAGCCGCTAGCATCTTCCCCGAAAGGGCGAGCCCGACACTGTTGGCCGCACCCTGGCCAAGAGGGCCCGTTGTGCACTCGACACCAGGAGTGACGCCAAACTCCGGGTGCCCCGGAGTTATGCTCTCCCACTGGCGGAAGGACTGTATCTGGCTCATTGGAACGTCGTAACCGAAGAGGTTCAGGAGCGAATAGAGCAGCATGCACCCGTGGCCAGCTGAGAGCACGAAGCGATCGCGATTCATCCAGTGCGGATCCTTAGGATTGAACCGCAGGTAGTTCGCCCACAGAACGGAAGCGAAATCTGCCGAGCCGAGCGGAAGCCCTGGATGGCCGCTGTTGGCCTTCTGGACGGCGTCGATTGAAAGAGTGCGAACCGTTGTCGCCAGGCGCTGCAAATTCTTTGCATCTAGGGTCATAAGCTTCTCCTCTGAAAAAAACGTTACGCTCTCTTCCACTTGATAGAGCACCCGAGCGGGTTTACGAACTGCCGCTCCGGGCTTCTCCCGTCAAGTACCGCCTGAATGGCTTGCGAGAGGAAGGCTCTCGTTACCTTCGACGGGTCACGTGGGCTGTCATTAATCGCTCCGTGGTACGCGAGCTTTCCCGCTGCATCGAAGAGGTAGAACTCTGGCGTGCACGCCGCGTCGAACATGCGCGCAACCTGCTGAGACTCGTCGTACAGGTAGGGGTACGGCAACGCCATCTCTCGGGCCTTCTCTTGCATCTTCTCAAAGCTGTCGTCGGGATACTGGACGGCGTCGTTGCTGCTGATCGCTACAGCACACAGGCCCTGTGGCGCAAACTTCTTGCATATCTCAATCAGCATGGCCTCGCTGCCTTTCACGTATGGGCAGTGGTTGCAGACGAATGCTACGAGAGCCGCCTTCGCGCCGCGAAGGTGCTCGGAGCCCACCGTCTCTCCGTTTACGTTCGGCAAGGAGAACTCTGGAAGCTTGGCTCCGATGGTGAATGAGGGGCTAGCGTTTTCTCGTTCCATATTCGTATTTGTACCTTTGGACCGGCCAGAAACTCCCCGCGGCGGAGGCAAACCTTACTCACGCGGAACAACCACAAACACAGCGCTACAGCAGCTGCCGCGCCGCTGGCTACTTCTGCGGCAGTGGGTGGCGAGAATTCTTGCGGAGGAACTTCTCTACCTCATCCGCGAACCATTCCGGGTGCTCAATCATCGGCGCATGTCCGCACTTCTTAACGGTAACAAGCGTGGAGTTCGGAATAAGCTGATGGAACATCTCGGCCACTTCCATCGTGGTGACCTGGTCGTCCTCTCCCCAGAGCAGGAGCGTTGGGACCTTTACCTGGCCCAAGACATCCTTCAGGTTGTCTTTCTTCGCGCTGCGCGCAGCGTGGATGAGATTCAGCACGTGCGAACGCTCATTGAGGATCTTTACGATCTCCTCAACTGCCTCTTCTGTGATGAACTTCTCGTTCTTGAATACCTTGGCCATGTGCTCTAGCACGAACTCTCTGCCCGGACGGACCGGCAAAGAGTCAACCGAGTGCTCGTACAGGCCGCTGGTCGCTGTCAGGATGAGACAATCAACGAGCTCTGGCGCCGCGAGGTAGAGCCTGAGAGCGACGTGCCCGCCGAGAGAATTTCCACAAAGGGTCGTGGGGTGGATCTTGCGAGTACGCAGGAAGTAGTCGGTGTACAGCGCCAGAGACTTGACCTTCACCTCCGAACGGTGCGCTGTCAGAAGCGGGAAACTAAGCGCAATCGGCTTTGAGTACCTTGCCATGAGCGGCTGGACGGAATCCCAGTTTGAAAGGGCGCCGAACAAGCCGTGGAGCAGAACCATCTCTGGTCCCTGCGTGCCCATCTCTACTGTCTTGAATACGGGCTCCGCCTCTTCTTTAAGCCAAAGGGGATCTGCCGAGCCAAGCTTAGGGAGGGAATCTTTAACGAACTGGAAAATGCTTTTCGCCATGCAGGGCCTAACTACCGCACGTTTCTCGGTGCCTTTATTTAACAAGCTACTCGTTTCCTCAAGTGCTTGCTGCCCCCAAGAGCTCGATGCTTCCGACGCCGAATTTGAACCCGCCTCTTCTATTGTAGACAGCGCGCCAGCCCGATACATAGTATATCCCCCGTACCCGTGTAAATACGGAGAGAAACTAGCGAGTTAGGATCTTTCACGCATGTTTGATTTGGATGAGGGAAACGACCCTTCCCATTCGTCGAAATGAGTTCCAATCACCATCGCAACACATTGATTTAACGAGGGATTTTTGGCTACACGTCCACTTCGAGGCGATGTGCATTCTCCTGAATCAGCTTGTAACGGTCGGAAGAATCCTTTCCGAGCAGGCTCTCTAGCATGGCCTCAACCTCGGTTGCATCCTCGACAGTTACCTGTAGGAGGCGCCGAGTCTTCGGATTGAGTGTCGTCTCCCAAAGGGTATCCGGGTTCATCTCTCCGAGACCTTTGAAGCGAGTGATGTGAACCTTGCCTCGGGCACCACGCTCCTTGAGGAGCTTCTCCTTCTCCTCGTCGGAGTACACCCATAGCACCTCCTCCCTTGAGCCACCGCCAAGCTTAATCCGGTACAGCGGCGAGATACCGATGTAGAGGTGCCCCTCCTCAACCAACGGCCGCAAGAACTTGTAGAAGAACGCCATGAGCAGGGCCGAGATGTGCATGCCATCCGCATCCGCATCGGTAAGGATGATCACCTTCGCGTATCGGAGCTTGTCGAGCCGAATGTCTTTTCCCAAGCCGCATCCGAGCGCCGACACGAGGTCGAGCAGCTCCTTGTTCTCCTGGAGCTTGGCTTGGGTGGTGGCAACTGAGTTTAGGATCTTTCCGCGCAGCGGGAGCACCGCTTGGGTCGCCCGGTCTCGCCCCTGCTTCGCGCTGCCACCGGCGGAATCTCCCTCTACGATGAAGACCTCTGAAACGTCAGGCTTGGTTGAGGAGCAATCTGCGAGCTTGCCGGGAAGGTTCAGGCGATGGCTTACCCCAACCTTTCGGCTGATGCCCTGAGAAGCCGAACGAGCTGCTGCTCGGGCTTTCGCCGCGAGCATGATGCGCTCCACGATCGCGTTCGCAATGCTCGGCTTGGAGTTAAGGACGTTCTCGAAAGATTTTACGAGCGTGTCGACTGGCGCTTCCATCTCAGGATTGTTGAGGCGGTCTTTCGTCTGCCCTTGGAACTGGAGCTGGCTGACAGCACCCGGAACACTGACCGAGATAATTGCAAGCAGGCCCTCTCGGATATCCTCGCCCGTGAGCTTAACTCCCTTGGGCATCAGGTTGTGCACCGAGATGTAGTTTCGTACTGCCTTCGAGAGACCCGACTTAAAGCCGTCCTCGTGCGTGCCGCCACCCTTCGTGTGGATGCCGTTCACGTAGGAGTGAACACGCTCGTTAGTCGCCTCTGTCCAACAAAACGCGACCTCAATCTTGATGCCGTTCGACCGGTCCAAATCGAAGCACTCACCCCCAACTGGTGGCTGATTCGAAATCTCAAGCAGAGACTTGAGGAACGACTTAATTCCTTCTGGGTAGTAGAAGGTCTTCTGGTCGCCGTCCTTCTCATTCTTGAAGATGAGCTTGAGGCCTTTGTACAGGAAGGACTTCTCCTCGATAATCTTCTCAAGCCTCTCAGCCGAGAACTCGATGCTCTTGAAGATCTCTGAGTCTGGACGAAAGAAGATCCGAGTACCTTTCTTGCGCGTGGCAGCACCCTTTTTGATAGGGCCGTCTGTCTTGCCTCGCGAGAAGCTCTGCCTCCACTCGAAGCCCTCGCGGCACACTGTCGCCTCAAGCTTCTCGGAGAGAGCGTTGACTACCGAAGCCCCCACGCCGTGAAGTCCGCCCGCCGTTACGTAGTTGTGATCGCTGAACTTGCCGCCCGCGTGCAGCGTGGTGAGGATGATCTCAAGAGCCGGCTTCTTGTGCTTCGGGTGGATGTCAACCGGAATGCCTCGGCCGTTATCTTCGATCGTCACGCTCTCGCCATCTTTGTGAAGCGTGATCGTGATTGTATCGGCATGCCCGTTCATCGCCTCGTCGACGGAGTTGTCGAGAATCTCTTTGACAAGGTGGTGCAATCCCTGTGGGCCGTCGGTGCCCCCGATGTACATGCCCGGGCGCTTTCGGACCGGCTCCAGCCCCTCAAGCACCTCGATGTCTACTGCGCTGTATGAAGTTCCCTTAGCCATCTCGCCTCTCCAAAATCCCTCAGGGCTCGCCCTTACGCCTCAACAATTCTCGCGCTGACAATCTCATCGCGCGAGTAAACCTTCGTCCCCTTCAGGGCCCGGTGCCCCTTGGTGACATCAGAGAGGGGCACATCTTTTGTTTTGCCCGACTTCAATTCAAGCATGAGCGTGCCCTTCATCTTCGTTGACTGTGCACCACAACAGGCCACCAGTGCGTCGTCATCGCGCACACCCATGAGGGCCACTCCGACCGCCGCAGAGTCTCGCACTGGTATCTCGTCTTTTGTTATCGCCAGGCCCGACCCGTCTCGTGTGACGAACACCATAATAGGGGCGAGCGGCTCAGCTGCTGCCATGCGCTCTCCCTCGCGGAGCTTCATCACCCGTCGGCCGATACGCTTGGTCTGAGAGATCTCCGACATGGTCAATGCAAACCCTGTCCCCTGGCTGCCAACCAGCACGAGCGTGTCGCCGTCCTTGAGCCGCCTGTCGCCCATGGCCGGAGCAGAAGCACCCGAGAGCGGCAGCTCGCCCTGCGAGGCCGCTGACTTGCTCTCGCCAGCTGGCATACCGAAGGAGGCTACGATGCGCTCACCATCCTTGAACTTGAGGAGCTTCTGAATCGGCGTCCCGTAACCGCTTGAGGCAGGGAGATCGGACACCTTGAGCACGAAGAGCGAGCCCTGGTCGGTAAGCAGCGCTATAGAGTCAAGGGTTGTGAGAGCATGCGCGGCGAGGAGCGCGTCTCCTTCACGCATGCGCGTGGAGGAGAGATCGTTTGTGCGGCGAATGCGCTTTACCCAGCCGTCGGTGGTCACCACCGCATGCACGTCTTCCTGCACCACATACTGCGTCTCGTCGAACTCGATATCGACGTTGTCCTTGATAAGCTTAGAGCGGCGCTTGTCGCCATACTTATCAGCGATGGCCTCAAGCTCCTCACGAACGATGCCCTCGATTGCTGACTTGCTCTTGAGGAGCTTCTCGATCTCTCTCGTGCGTTTCTCTTTGGCCGACAGCTCCGCGCGAATCTCCTCGATGTTGGTGCGGGAGAGCTGGTAGATGCGCATGTCAACTACGGCGAATGCTTGAATCTCAGAGAGCTTGAAGCGTGTGCGCAGCTTGTCAGCTGCGTCGCTGCGGCCCTCGCTCTTGCGCACAATCTTGAGTGCCTCATCGAGCGCGTCGTAGATCAGCACGAGCCCTTCGAGGATATGGATACGCTCCAAGAGCTGCCTGCGCTCAAACTCAAGCCTCTTGTGGGTGACGTCGGCCCTGAATTCAAGGAAGTGCCGCAGGCAGTCCTTGAGCGAGAGCAGCTCTGGGCGAGGCGATCCGCTTTCACTGGGAACGAGGGCCGTCAGATTGACCGCAAAGTTGCTCTCAAGCGGGGTGTTCTTAAAGAGGTACGCCATCGCGACTTCTGGGTCTGCCCCGGACGCTAGCTCAAGCACTACTCGCACCTCGTCGGTTGATTCGTCACGAACGTCTACGAGCTGCGGCAGCTTGCGGTCGACGATCAGCCCGGCGATGCGCTCGACGAGGGTTGATTTGTTGACAGCATACGGAATGGTGGTCACAACGATCGACTTCTTGCCACGCCCTTGGTCTTCAACCTCCCACTCTCCTCGCATGCGAACCGAGCCGCGCCCCGTCTCGTACATCTCCACCAGCTCCCGCTGGGTGTTGAGGATGTTGCAGCCTGTTGGGAAATCCGGGCCCTTAATGAACCCTGTCAGCTTAGACACCGTGAGGTCGGGATCCTTTGATAGCTCAATCAGGGCGCGCACGGTGTCTTTCAGGTTGTGCGGCGGAATGCTAGTCGCCATGCCGACGGCGATTCCAGTGGCACCATTGATGAGCAGGTTCGGGATGCGGCTCGGGAGCACGATCGGCTCAACCACTGTTGAGTCGAAATTGTCACGAAACGGAACAGTCTCTTCGTTGATTTCGCCGATCACCTCTAGGGCAAGATCCCGCAGGCGCGCTTCGGTGTAACGGTATGCTGCTGCGTTGTCGCCGTCGAGAGAGCCGAAGTTTCCCTGGCCGTCGACGAGCGGATAACGCAGCGAGAAGTCCTGCGCCATTCGCACCATCGCCTCGTAGCACGCGATGTCTCCGTGCGGATGGAATCGCGCCAACACCTCTCCAACCACAGCGGCTGACTTGCGGTGGCTGTTTGACGGCTTGAGGTTTAGGTTTTGCAGCATCGCAAAAAGAATGCGGCGCTGAACTGGCTTGAGACCATCACGAACATCTGGCAACGCACGCCCCGAAACGACGCTCAGCGCATACGTCAGGTAACGATCGCGAGACTCCTGGGCAATGCTGGTAGGAAAAGTGGCCATAGGACTCCAAAATTCAGCTGCGCTCGAAACTGCGAAACAGCGTCTCCCCTAATGAGACGTTCTTCGAGAAGCTCGACGAGACGTTTCTACTACGGGACATCAGGCGCTGAAACGCGAAACTCAGAGAGACAGTGCGCAGACCGGAAACCGTCGGAATTCTAGCAGCTTATGCTGAGAACGCAATTACCTTTGCGACACAGGGTAGCGCCCGTGACTACGGCAAGAGTTCCCCGTTATCCCAGAGAGGTCAGGTCGGGGTAACGACTTAGCCTTTTGAGGGCAGGCTCAACGAAGGCCAGCGGATTAGCAACCGCGCCCGCGACAACATCTGCTTCGGGCACCACCTGCATGCCGCGCAGAACATCGAGACACTCGCTGAGCTGCAAGTAAGAGCCCGTCAGGGGAAAGGTGCGAAGCCGTTGATTCTCATCCCGGCCAACCAGCACCGTCTCGTCGCAGAAACCCTTGTAGGCACCCTCAGGAGCCCCAGCGAACGGGGAGGCATCGCTAACCCAGATAATCCGCCCCGGCATCGACCATTCAACCATTCGGTAGGCGTACTTTATGAAAGTCTCATCGACATGCACCCCATCAGGGATAACCATCACGTAAGCCTTAGGTTCCAGCAGCTGCGCAGCTACCTCCATATTCTTGCGCGCACCAGAGGCCGGCACCTTTGACCATGCGTTGCCCGCATGCGTCACGCCCGTTGCCCCTGCTGCGAACGCCTCTTCTATTTGCCTCACATCTGCGTTGTGATGCCCAATCGACACGACGACTCCGAGGTCTGCCACAGCACCTATGAAAGAAGCTGCCTCTCGAATCGCGGGCGAGATGGTCGTTAGAACTACCGCTCCGTCGGCAGCTTCGAAGAATGTCCTAAAGAGCCCAATGTCTCCCTTCTCTCTGATGAACTGCTCTGGGTGCGCTCCTTTGCACTCCTTGGAGAAGAAAGGCCCCTCAAGGTGAATTCCCAGGATAGGCTCGCCCCAGGGCTCGCGCATCGCCTGAGCTACGAGACGAACGTTTCTGATGGTCGATTCGGGGTCGCTCGTCACCAGCGTAGCGAGGAAGGATGATGTCCCCTTTTGGACCAACATCTCGGTCGCGAGCCGAATCTGATCGAGAGAAAGCTGTGGCGAGGAGAAGTTCACTACCTCGTGTGCAAATTCGCCACGCGCCGGAATGGTGAGCCCGTTTACGTGAAGGTCGACGAGCTTTGGGTTGTTGTGCTGAGGTCTCATGGTACAACTGGGGAGATGACTCTCGGGATTGTACCGGGCTTTAATACCCTTAAGGAAGCATGGCCCCACACCCCAGGCTCCCTGGAGGCCCTCCGGCGCTCAGCACTCCTGGCACCATACCGTTGGAATTACTTAAGTATCCGGTCATCTTAGCGACATCACATACTTCAGTCTTCCAGCACCTCCCTCGCCACTCGTTTTTTCACATTAGAAACAGGCCAAGACGCCCCTGCCACCACCTGAAAACCAGGGCTAGTTTGCCGATTGACCCCCTTCAGTATTGCTTTATCCTAACGGCTCTCAACAAACCGACATCGTGCTGCCTGCGCCAAGGCGCACCTTGAAATGTTAAGGATTGGAATCATGAAAGCTGCATCAACGTCACTTCTCATTCTCACGCTAGCCCTCTCTGCTTGTATGCAACGACAGAACATCTCTCCTCGCCCATCGATCTCAGATGACGCAAAAGCAAAGATGAACAAGCCGGTGAACTGTGCCACGGCGCAGCAAGACATCGCCGCGCTCGAAGATGAGAAGGCCTCCGTTGCCAAGCAGGTTGTCTCTGGTGTTCGCTCGGTTGTTCCCTTCTCTGCTGCGGCAGGGCTCCTGATGGGCGACTACCAGGACCGGGTCGAGGTATCCTCCGGGCAGTACAACGCGGATCTTCAGGCAAAGATCGACCAGATCAAGATGACCTGTGGCATCTCGTCCTAGCGAGAGCCTCTCCTCATGCGGGTAGCCCCATCGTCTTTCAGGTTTCAGCGCCGGCCAGCTTTCGTCTCCTTCGAGGGGATAAATGGGTGCGGCAAAACGACTCTCATGCGAACGCTTGCGGCCGAGCTGCGCGAGCGTTCGCAGTCAGTCGTAGAGACTCGAGAGCCAGGCGGCACTCCGCTCGGGGAAGAGATCCGGAAGCTGCTCCTTGAGTGGCCAGGCGAGAAAAAGTCGGAAAGAACGGAGCTGCTCTTGTTTGCTGCTGCTCGGGCCGAGCATGTCGATAAGGTCATTCGCCCGGCCCTTTCGGCAGGCTCGTGGGTGCTCTGCGACCGCTTCCTGCACTCAAGCGTAGCCTTTCAGGGATACGGTCGGGGAATAAGTCTTGAGTTGATCGACCAGGCGAACACCTTCGCAGTTCAAGGCACCCTCCCTGACCTAGTGTTCTTGCTCGACATCGATCCTCAGACAGCTCTGCGACGCATCGCCTCGCGCAAGGATGGAGGAGTTGACTCCTTTGAGGCGGAGGAGCTTGGCTTCCATGAGCGTATTCGCCAGGGGTTCCTGGCATGCGCGGACAGCTCCAGCGTGCCATTCGTTGTGCTCGACGGCTCGCTCTCTCCGGGCGAGCTGGTTACGGCAGCCTCGCTGGCGCTTGGCCTGTAGCCGCCATCAAGCACCCGAAGACAATCCATTTCCCTTCCTTCTCTGACGGATTCCTCT
Source organism: uncultured Bdellovibrionales bacterium (assembly GCA_964413875.1). Taxonomy (GTDB): domain Bacteria; phylum Bdellovibrionota_C; class UBA2361; order UBA2361; family OMII01; genus OMII01. The sequence goes on along the minus strand of CAYPUA010000011.1, from coordinate 69,358 downwards.
TATTGTAGCCGAATGGAGAAACTCCTCGGTCACGAGAAACAGCGAACGGCTCTCGCAGAGCTTGCAGCGCAACAGCGCTTGCCGAGCTCGCTGCTCTTCACGGGTATCGAGGGAATAGGCAAGAGGCTGGCTGCCCAAGAGCTGGCTGCGCAGCTCCTGTGTGCCGAGCAGCCATGCGGCCCCCAAGGTGGCTGTGGGAGCTGCAAGAGCTGTGTGCTCCTCCGCTCTGGCAATCATCCAGATCTCCTCTCGCTCTCGTTTGGGGAGGACGGTGCGACTGTTGATGATCTGCGAGCTGCACTCGACCGGCTTAGCCTCAAGGCATTCATGGGAGGGCGCAAGGTTGCCATCCTCGACTCTGCAGACCACATCACGGCTGTCGGGGCAAATACGCTGCTCAAGTCCCTAGAAGAGCCAAGGCCGGAGACATTCTTTATACTGGTCGTGTCGAATCCCTCCAGGCTTCCGCAGACAGTGCTCTCGCGCTGCCAGCGTTGGTTCTTCGACCGGCTCTCGCCAGAGACGATCCGCGCTATACTCGCTGCTCGTGGCGAGCAGAGTGCAGGAGACGCAGCAGCGATCTTGGCCGACGGCACCCTCAGCGGGATTGAGACAGTTCGCGCTCGCGCCGACGCACTAAGCGAGGTGCGCTCAGTCGTTGAGGCTGCCTTCCAAAGTGATGAGCGAATCATCGGGCGAGCCGCTCAAGAGTGGGGCAGCGACAAGGAAGGATTGCGGGAGAGATTGGCGTTCCTGCGCGCTTGCATCCGACAGAAGCTTCTCCAATCGGCCTCAGCCCCCGATGCGGCCTCGGTCTGGGCGGTGGCGCTCCAGAATGCCCTCGATGCCGAGTACCTGGCTCTGGAGCGCCACACAAATCCGACGCTTGTAATCCTCGATGTTCTGCGCAGCTGCAATCGCTTGCTTGCCAGGAAGTACCAGGAGCTGCCTGCAGGCTCGCCTCCGCTCGCGGAGCGGCTTCACGAGCGTTAGCAGCCTGATACTGCTCAGGCTTATAGCCACGAGCCGCGCACTGGACATCCGCCCCCGATTCGCAGACACTCCGGACGACATTTTGCACAAGGAGATCCATGAACGCTGACAGCACACCGATCCCAACTGAGCCCCAAGCGCAACCAGCAGCCGCTGCCCCAGCTCCTGTTTCCGTCGACGACGAGATCGACATCGACCTCTTCGCCAAGATAAAGCTCCGCACCGCAACTATTGAGAGCGTCGAGGCAGTTCCAAAATCGAAGAAGCTCTACTGCATCCAGCTCGATGTCGGAGAGCTTGGCAAGCGGCAGATAGTGTCGGGGATCGCACAGCACTACACCCCAGAGCAGCTCATTGGCAGGCAGATCGTAATCGTTGCGAACCTCAAGCCAGCAAAGCTCATGGGTGTCGAAAGCCGAGGGATGCTCCTCGCTGCATCCACTGAAGGGGACGGCACCCTAGCTCTCCTCGCTCCGGACAAGGCGATAGCTGCGGGTTCCCGCGTTCGGTAACATTCAGCAGTCTTCAGGCATCGGCATGGCACTTCCTGAACTGATCGACTCGCACGCGCACCTGGATGCCGACGTGTTTGATCAGGACCGGGATGAATGCATCCGAAGGGCCACAGCTGCTGGAGTGACTCGCATCCTGACAGTCGGTGCTGGGTACGGCGCTGAATCTGCCCGACGAGCAATTGCCCTCGCTGAACGCAATGAGTGTGTGTGGGCCAGTGTTGGCGTCCACCCTCACGACGCAAAACTCGGCGTTGACGTCGAAGAGCTTCGAGCCCTTGCGAAACACCCTAAAGTAGTTGCTATCGGCGAGACTGGGCTCGATTTCTGCAAGGAGCTGTCGCCGAGAGCGGCGCAATTCGAGGCTTTCGAGCTTCAGGCCGCCCTGGCGATCGAGGTGAAAAAGCCGCTCATCATCCACTCTCGTGACGCCGGCAATGAGTGCCTTGAGCTGCTGCGGCGCATGGGCGCGGCTGCGGTTGGAGGCGTGTTCCACTGTTACGCCGAGGATGCAACATTCGCTGGCAAGCTGCGCGAGATTAACTTTCGGGTCTCTTTTCCTGGCACCCTAACCTTCAAGAAAGCTGAACTTGTGCGCGCTGTATGCAAGGAGATTCCTCTGGAGCAGATTCTGGTTGAGACAGACTCGCCGTACATGGCTCCTGAGCCCCACCGGGGGAAGCGCTGCGAGCCCGCATTCGTGGCTCTCACGGCTGCACACCTCGCCCAGGTGAAGGGCTTGCCGATAGAAGAGGTAGCGGCGATAACTACAGCTAACGCGCTCAAGCTTTTTTCAAACATGAGGTGACCGATGGCTCAGCAGCCGCCTACTGTCCTCTCCGAGCTCTCGGCTCATGTCGCAACGATAACTATCAACCGGCCTGAGAGCAGGAACTGCCTGACTCGTGAGACAATTCGGTCGCTGGTTGCTGAGTTCACTGGCATCCAAGAAAACCACGGCGTGCGCTGCGTGGTGCTGCGTGGCGCCGGAACGGACGCGTTCTGCGCTGGAGCAGACCTACGCGAACTGCTCGACAACCCGACGCCGGATGCCCGGCGCAGTCTCTTCGGGTCAGTTGCGTCCTTGATCGAGGCCATCCACCGCTGCCCAGTTCCGGTAATCGCAGCAGTGCACGGCTTCGCTCTGGCTGGCGGTTGCGGCCTCGCCGCAGCGTGCGACATAACGCTCGCCTCGGAGGAAGCGGTCTTTGGTCTACCAGAGGTTGGCATTGGGCTTGCCCCAATGGTCGTTATGGCCCCCATCAGCAGAGCCTTGGGACAGAAGGCTCTCGCTTCGCTCGTGCTGACCGGGGAGCGCCTCTCCGCAGCGCAAGCGCTCCAGGCGGGCCTCATCACTCGAGTTGTGCCGAAAGCTGCCCTCGAAGACGAGACGGCGAAGCTGTGCGCCGAGCTCTGTCACCAAAGCCCGGAGGCGCTCAAAGCATCCAAGTCAGCGATCATGGAAGTCGCTGAGCGAGATTACTTCCCGTTCTTGCATGAGCTGGCTGACAGAAGTGCTCTGCTCAGCCTCGGACCAGACGCTGCAGAGGGGCTCCAGGCTTTTACTGAGAAGAGAGCGCCCTCGTGGCGAGTGTAGGGAGACACAGGATGAAGGTCGGCCGCTACACTGTCACCCCCATCCAGTTCGCCTCGTTCCGGTTAGACGGCGGCTGCATGTTTGGGTCGGTTCCGAAAAATCTGTGGAGCAAGGGGATCGCGGCGGACGCCGAAAACTGCATTCCGCTCGTGTGCCGCAGCCTAGTTCTAGAGGACGGCTCGCGCACCTTTCTGATCGACGTCGGTATCGGCGATAAGTGGAGCGAAAAACAGCGCGCAATCTACGGAATTGACCTCAACAGAGAGCTCCGGGACGGCTACAAGCCCTCGACCGTCACAGACGTCATTCTCACGCACCTTCACTTCGACCACGCTGGGGGCATCTCGTATCGAGATGCGGGCGGCGCGCTCCGGCTGCGTTACTCCAGCGCTACCGTGCACCTCCAGGCTGCAAATTGGCAGCAGGCGCAGAATCCGACGCCGAAGGACCGCGCCAGCTACCTCTCCGAGAATGTCGACCCGCTCAAAGAAGCGAAGCTTATGCTGTGCGATGGCGTCGTCGAGATAGCGCCCGACATCATCGTACACCGGGTAGATGGCCACACCCCTGGGCAGCAGTGGATTGAGATCCGAGGCGGCGCAACCCCGCTCTTTTTTGCAACAGATCTCATTCCGACATCGCACCACCTGCCGCTAGCTTTCCACATGGGTTACGACGTGTGTGCAGAGACGCTGCTGAAGGAGAAGCTTCATTTCCTTGAGCGTGCCGTGAAGGAAGATGCCGTAGTCGTCTTTCAGCACGATTCCGTGATAGAGGCCGCGCGCGTTGGTCTAAATGACCGTGGGCAGTTTGGAGTCCGGGAAGTCGTGTCTCTTTGTGAGTCACGCTCGTGATTCCTTCGCAGCTTGGTTACCGCACCGAGCGGCGTCCACGCCGTGAGATAGCTCCATAACCGCTAACCAAGAACGAAAAAGTCGCCCCGAAGAGCGGTCGAAGCGCGGTGATCCGGATTACCATCTCGTGCCCTGGTATGTGGGCCACCTCCCGCACCTCTTTGAAACGACGAAGCAGCCACGCGACCGCAACAATGCGCAGTACTCCTGAAAGGACGAAGAGGGCCAGGAACCGGGACGGCTCAACTAGCCAAGCCAACGACTCACTCCACGAGAATGGCATCGAAGTGGCAAGAAATCCTCCCAAGAGGGAGCCAGAAAGCACGAAGAGCCCGTTGATAATCGACTGGTAGGCGATGCAGCGCGCACGCTTCTGGGGTGTCACCGCGTCGAAGACGAAGTTTGCAGCCGCCAAGTTGAAGCCAGCCCAGAAGATCCCGCTGTAGAGCTGAATCATCAGCACAAACCAGAGCTTCGAGGAGAGCAGCCACAGCATCGGGTTTATAGAGACGAGGGTGCCGCACACCAGCATGATTCGGCGGTTGCCGAACTGGTCGCTGATCGCGCCCCAGCTTCGCATCACAACGAACTGCGCAAGCACGACCGCTGAAACTACCAGGGTGTACTCGTGGTAGGAGAAGTGGAGATCCTGGAGCATGTACATCGCAAAGTACGGCCCCGATATCGCAGTAGCAAAGTTCATGAACGAAACGAACACTACGAACTTGACGAAATTCGACTGCCTTGCCCGAGAGATGAATTGCCAGAAAGAGAACTTCGACTCCTGCGGCACATCGAGCTGCGGGTCTGAAACCAAGCCCATCGGAAGGGATGAGACTAATCGCGCGAGCGCCGCCACGATTACAATGCAGCAGTAGCCCCAAGCCGTCAGCCCTAACGCTGTGCTCTGGTGCAGCACCTGACCGCCGCCCAAAACGGCGCCAAATGTCAGGATCGCCATCCACTTGTTGCGGTAACCGAAAAACTCGCCCCTCGACGCAGGGGGTATGATATCCCCGGCTAAACTGTTCCAGATCGGCGCAATCAGCCCGATCGTGATGTGGTAGATCGTCACCAGGGCGATAAGGAGCGCAGACGCCAGCCATCCTTGTCCAAGCAGCACCGGCAACGCGGCGATAGGGAGGCACACAAGTGCCTGCGCGCGAATCAGCGAAAGAACTGTCCCGCGGCGGCTTGCGGATCGCTCCGAGAGCCGCATGCCAAGAACTTGGAATACTGCCCCAAGGAACGGCGGCAGGGTCGCCAGCGCGCCGATCTGGAGGGGGGTGGCACCGAGGAAAACGCCGAGCGGGGAGAAGTATGTCTCAGCAGCGCCGATCTTAACGGCGTCACAAGCACCCTCTTTGACAAGGCTCTTGGATGATTGGGTCTCAAGAAAACTCACAACTGGAACCTTGCTGACTGAATGGAAGACTGCCCGGCGGAAGTATACCCGCTCTAGCCGAGTTTCAGAAACCGAGAAGCCCTCAGAATTCCGATTATGGAGAGGCTGTCCTTGATTTCGCCCCGGTCAACCATCTGCAGCGCATCAGAAAACGGCACCCAGCGAACCTGCAGCAGCTCTGTGTCATCTGGTGCCGACTCTCCTTCCTGGAGCTCTCGTGCCAGAAAGAGCTCGCCCCGCTCCGCGGAGAAGCAGTTACTGAGGTGCACCTCTCCGCCAAGACGCTCCCAGTGCTGCGCCTCAAGCCCCGTTTCTTCGCGCAACTCCCTCTTGGCAGCCTCCAGCCCACTCTCTCCCACGTTCGCTCCACCCTCCGGTATCTCCCATGAGTACTCCTCAGTCGGGTACCGGTACTGGCCAACGAGGCAGATCTCCATCTTCTCAGTGAGCGCAACAACACCGGTGGCAAGACGCGTCTCTATGACGCCGTAGATGCCGCGCGCGCCGTGCGGAGACACCACTTGGTCTTCCCTGACTGTTATCCAAGGATTTCGATACACCAGCCTCGAGCTGAGCCTCGCCCAGGGATTCTGCTCTGACATTTGCTTCCTTTTTGAATCGGGGCTACCGCCCTACTCCATCCCAGCCTGGAAGGCGCTCCACAGCGGCTTTCCCAACTCTCCGCCGTCGTCTCCGGAGAACCTGCCTCCGGAACGGTCGATGATACAGGCGTAGCCAACGACATTCCCTCCCTCAGCCCGAACTTTTTCGGCGGCTTCAATCATGTGTCGGCCAGAGAAAACAACATCATCCGCGATGACTACCCGCTGCCCCTTAAGGTCCGGCCCGAAGAAACGGCCGTCTTTCTGCAAAATGACAACCTTGCGGCCACCCGCCACTGCCGCACTGTACAGGATGCCGCTGTAGGCGATGCCTACCACTATGTCGAAGGCATCGTGGTCGAGATGCCCAACAGCGTCTGCCGCGAGCCTGGCATGATCACTCGGTGTGAGCTGGAAGCAATCGAAGAAAACCGAGCACATCTGACCGCTCGGAATCCGGCTCGGCTTCGGGAAGCGAATCGACACCCGCTCGATAATCGCCTTGGTTGTCTCGTCCATACGCCCTGCTCCCGTGGTTAGCCGAAGGTGTTGGTGCCGCCCCGGTTGACCAACCCCTCTAGTATATCCCCGCCAGCTATCCGCCTAGAAGGGGGATTTTCCGCCAGTGAAGAGCCCAGCAAATACTGGTCATTTTCATGCTCTTGCTTCAGGCGATCTGAGCGGCCTCCTGCAGCTGCCTGATGCGTTGCGCCCGAGTGATCATGCCGAGGTGCGCCGATGCTTGCATGACCCCCTCAAGCTGGTGGTTCTTCCCGTCCCTGATGAGTGCCCGCACGGCAGCCGTTGCCAACAAAATCTCGACAACTGGGATGCGGCCCCCTTCCGAACTAGGCCATAAATCCTGGTTAAGGACCGCTGCGAGACTTTCAGCCAGGGCCGCCCTCGCCTGCAGCTGACGGTCGCTGGGAAAGAGATCGACCATTCTGGAAATAGACTGCACCGCCGTTCCAGCGTGAAGCGTTGTCAACACCAGGTGCCCAGTCTCTGCGGCCGCGAGCACGAGATCTGCTGTCTCCGAGTCTCGCATCTCACCCACCAGCAGAACATCGGGGTCTTGTCGCAGGGCCGCCCGAAGACCTGCGGCAAAACTTGCACTATCACGCGCAACCTGGCGCTGTGTCACGAGAGACATCTCCGGTTGGTGAAGCACCTCGATGGGATCCTCCAGCGTAATGATGTGCGCTGCTCGGCTTCGATTGATCTGATTCACAATCGCAGCCAGGGTCGAGCTCTTCCCAGCTCCCGCCGCACCTGTCACCAGCACGAGCCCCCGTGATAGTTGTGCGAACGACGCTACCACGGGCGGAAGCCGCAGCTCGTCAATGCTGGGCACGACACACGGCAAGAGCCGCACAACAGCCGCAAGACCTCGATTGTCGATAAAGATGTGCAATCGGCATCGTCGTCCAGCCAGCTCTGCCGCACAGTCCAATTCCGGCTGCGTGCAGGTGTCGAGTGACTCAGCCTCTGAGAGGAATGGCGCGAGGATCTCGACAACGGTCTCTGCATCGAGCGAGCGATCGGCAATGGGCTGTATCTCGCGGTTGACTCGAGCTCGGGGCTGCTCTCCCGAACGAATGTGGATGTCGGATCCGCCCCGACGCGATGCTTCCTGAACTAGAGACTCCAGCAATCCCATGCGCCTCCTCTCCGTGACCGCGGCGTTCCCTAGTATGGTTCGCGCGTTGGCAAATTTAATTGCCTCTCAGCCTCCTCCGGGACCGGCGACAGTCAGGCTGAGGAGCCTCAACTGGCTCGCTTTACGCCAAAAAGGGGGAGCAGTATGATACCAGAACCTGGCCCGCGCTGCGGGCTTCTCTGTCTGCACCTCCGCAAAAACGCTCGGCGCTCATGTCTCCTATCCCCCGCGGCACAAAGCGAGTTATCGGCCTCTCAGGCGCCGCCAGTGGATGGCTCCTGAGCGGCTTGGCGTCTGAGCACCGCCAAATGCTGGTCGTTTGCAGCGACCGTAGAAGCATGGAGGAGCTGGCAGACGACCTCTCGTTCTTCCTCGGCAAGGATGCACTTACGATCTTCCCGGCTTGGGAGACGCTGCCGATGGAACTTGTTTCGCCTGGTGTCGATGTTTCCGCCGCCAGGATCAGAAGCCTCGCAGCGATTATGGGTGATGAGCCCTACCTGATGCTCACCTGCGCTGAAGCGCTGCTGCAGAGAATCGTTGCAAGCGAGCTCATCTCTTCCCACACCTTTTGTATCGAGGCGGGACAGTCAGCAACCCGAGAGAGCCTCGTGTCTCGACTCGTAGCGGCCGGCTTTGCCCCTGTGCGGACTGTGGCTCGGCCGGGAGAGTTCAGCGCTAAAGGCGCAGTCGTCGATGTATTCCCAAGCACCTCCGAACGCCCCGTTCGTGTCGAACTCCGTGACGGCACCTTAGTAGCTCTTCGTTCCTTTGATCCTGAGTCACAGCGCTCGCTCGACGCCGCATCTCGCTGCGTTATCCTCCCCGTTAGGGAGCTTGCAATACCGATCTGGCATGCCGCGAGCCCAGACGTTGTGTCAGCCAAACTCAAGGAACGCGCCGCGGAGACGGGCGCTCCGCCGCGCGAAGTGGAGAAGGTGCTCCAAGCACTTGAGCAGTACGACGAATACCCAGGCCTGGAGCTGCTCCAGTACGCCGCTGCGCCGCACTCTCTTCCGACGCTCCTGGAGCTGCTCCCCGCCTCGGTGCCTGTCTGTACGGTTGACACTCATCAATCGATGAAAGCCATCGAAGAGCTCTCAACGAGTGCGCTTGACCGAGCTGCTCGTCTTGAGCAAGAGCAGCACCTGATTCCGAAGGCCTCACATGTCTTCGCTGAGCCAGAGAGTGTCTGCCGGCTGCTCTCGGACAGGACGACCGTCGCAATATCTGGATTAGAGAGTGCTGCGAGCCTTGATCAGACCTACAACGCTCGGGCCGAGAGCACGGCCGACTTGGCCACTCGCATGCGGAGCGCCGTCGGAAGCGGCCAGGCATTCCAGCCGCTCCGGGCTTTCCTGGATGAGTTTCGTGACCAGCGCTACTCTATTGCTTTCAGCGTGGGGTCGTCCGGCCGTGCGCAGCGCCTCCAGTCAATTCTGCTCGACATCGGCACCGACGCGCCGATCGTCTCGGGCAATGGACAGAGCTGGCTCAAGGCTGCACGCCGGGCTCCTGTCTCGATTATCATCGGCCACCTGTCAGCAGGCTTTCGGCTGCCAGAACAGAAGGTTTGCTTCGTATCCGAGAACGACATCTTTAGCGAACGCTCGTACCGCTCAAGCGGAGCTCCTCGGATTAGCGCCAAGCGCCTTCTGAGCGCACTGTCGCTTCTCAAAGAGGGCGACTACATCGTGCACATCGACTACGGCATCGGGGTTTACAACGGGCTGCGGCACCTCGCAGTTGAAGGCGTGCTGGGTGACTTTCTCCAGATCGACTACTCGGACAGCAGGCTCTATCTGCCCGCGCACCAGATCGGCAAGGTGCAGAAGTTCGTTGCCACGGAGGGCCAACAGCCACATGTAGACAAGCTCGGCTCAACTCGCTGGTTCCGCACAAAGCAGAAGATCCGCGACTCAATTGTGACACTCGCCGGGGATCTCATCCGGCTGTACGCCTCCCGCTCTGTGGCGAAGGGGTGGCGATTTGAGCCGATGGGCGCTGAAGACGAGCGTTTCGCTGATGGCTTCCCATTCGACGAGACGCCCGATCAGCGAAAAGCTATCGAAGAGACCATTTCGGACCTGTCGCAGGACAAGCCGATGGACCGGCTCGTGTGCGGAGATGTCGGTTTCGGGAAAACTGAGGTCGCAATCCGCGCCGCATTCAAGTGCTTCCAGCATGCCCGACAAGTTGCGTTGCTCGTGCCAACTACCATCCTCGTCGAGCAACACAAGAAGAGCTTCATCGAGCGGTTCAGGGGCTACCCAGCAAAAATCGCCGCCGTCAGCCGCTTCTACTCAGCCGCTGACAACCTGCAGACGCTCGAAGCTGTCGCGCGCGGAGAGATCGATGTGCTGATCGGCACACACCGACTCCTGCAGCCGGACGTGCAGTTTAAGGATCTAGGGATGCTCATCATCGACGAGGAGCACCGTTTCGGCGTGAAACAGAAAGAGCGATTGCGCTCGTACCGCACGAGCGTTGATGTTCTGACGTTGACCGCAACTCCTATCCCTCGCACGCTGCACATGTCGCTGCTCGACATTCGGGACATCAGCCTCATTCAGACGCCGCCCGTAGACCGACGTGCGGTCCAGACGTACGTGGCTGAGCGGGATGATGCGCTAGTCCGAGATGCAATCATGCGAGAGCTGCGTCGAGGGGGCCAGGCGTTCTTTATCCACAACCGGGTGCAAAACATCTCTCTCGTAACCTCGCACCTAGCCGAGCTTGTGCCGGAGGCGCGATTCGAGTTTGCGCACGGACAGATGAGCGAGCTTGCGCTTGAGCGAATTATGCGGCGTTTCATCGACCGCGAGATCGATGTGCTCGTCTCGACAACTATCGTCGAATCGGGCCTGGATGTGCCGAACGCGAACACTATCATCATCGACCGCGCTGACCACTTTGGCTTAGCCCAGCTCTACCAGCTGCGTGGGCGCGTGGGGCGTGCCAAGCGGCAGGCCTACGCGTACCTCCTCGTCCCTCACCTTAAATCGCTCACCGGAGAGGCGCACGAGCGCCTCAAAGTGCTTCAGTCCCTGGACACCCTCGGTGCTGGCTTCAATCTCGCAATTCGTGACCTTGAGATCCGTGGCGCTGGAAACCTGCTCGGCAAAGAGCAGTCCGGAAACGTCCTCTCTGTTGGATTCGACATGTACTGCCGAATTCTTCAAGAGGCCGTGGCCGACCTCAAAGGAGACGAGCCGGCGCTTGAGGACAGCATCGACCCGGAGGTCAGAATCATCGGTGTTGACGCATTCATCCCCGAGGCCTACGTGCCTGATATCGGAGAGCGTCTCGTCCTGTACCAGCGCCTATCGAACATCCGAACAGATGACGAAGCCTTCGACCTCCAGCGAGAAATAGAGGACCGTTTTGGGCCAACGTCAGCCGAAGTCGACAACCTCTTCTTGCTGATGCGCTACCGTGGCTTGCTGCGCTCGCACGGAGTCGTCAAATCCGAGGTAACGCCGGAGAAGGCCTCTCTGACTTTCAGTCCGCTGGCGCTGCTTCGGGATGGGCACCGCCCGACCCAAAACACCCGAGTTGATGGGCTTAAGGCCTTGGCGCTCGTCCAGAAGCAGCCGAACCTCTACAAATTCGGCCGTGGGAACACCCTATCGATCGCCTTCCCCCCTCCGCACAGCCCTGCGCTGCCTGAAGTTCTGCGGCAAGTCTCAACAGTGCTGCGCCTAATCGCCTACGCCGCTCCGGCTTGAGCCCGCCGTAGTCGCCGCATGGGCTAGCCTTGCCCCAACCCAGTGGACCTACTAACATCCCCCGGTATGCGCTGCCTGGCCGCCCGTGCCATCACGACTATCTTTGCTCTCTCAAGCTTTGCTCTCTGCCCGGCGCTCGCGGCTGCCGGACCGAAGAAGGCGGCTGCCGTTGAAATAAAACCAACCGGCCAGGAGATCGTGCTGGATGCTATCGTCGCTTCCGTCGACGACAAGCCGATTACCCTGAGCGACCTCTCAAAACGGCTATCGCCCCCCCGCAAGCTCTCACTGCGGGAAGCATCAAACGATCCTGGGGCGGTGAAAGCCCTTGACCAGATGATTCTGGAGCGGCTGATCGAGCTTGAGGCCGCAGCGAAGCAGATCTCGATCAGCGACCAGGAGGTCGACGACTACGTTAACGAGGTTGCCGAACGAAACTCGCTCTCTCGCCCTGAATTCGAGGTCGCCCTCAAGAAAGAAGGGCAGACGATAGACAGCTACCGGAAGCAGATCCGGCTCGATATTCTCAAGACTAAGCTCATGTCCACCATGATGCGCGGCGGGGTAAGCGTCAGCGACGGGGAGATCGACGACTACATTGAGGCCCACCCTGAGCTGTCGCACTCGGGCACTGCGATTAAGCTGTCACTCATAACGATCTCGCAGGATGGCCGTTCTCAGGAGCAGGTAGAGACCAAGATCGCCGAGGTATTGGCCGCCCTGGATGCCGGGGATGCGTTCCCTGATGTTGCGAAGCGCTTCTCAGACGGGCCTAACACAGCAGAGGGAGGCTCCCTCGGGCTCGTAGCGGAATCTGACCTCAGCCCAGCAATCGTCAAGGCGATCTTCCCCCTCGATAAAGGGCAGCACTCTCCCCCCATCCGCAGCGTTCAGGGGGCCCAGATCTTTTATGTTGAGCAACGCTTTTCGGCGATCGATGATGACGATGACGAAGAGCATCAGCTGGCAGTGCGACAGGAAGTTAAGTCACTGCTGCAGAAGCAGAAGAGTCAGGACCGAGTCTCGTCGTTTTTCATAAACGACCTCTACAAGAAGCACTCAGTCGACAAGAAGCTTTAGGTATACCGCTAGACAAAGGAGCCCGTATGAAGATCAATCCAGTAATTTTTAGGGAGTACGACATCCGCGGCACGGTGGGCACAGAGCTCACCCCAGAGTTTGCGCGCATTCTCGGGCGTGCCTACGGGGCACTCGCCGTTGAAAACAAGATGAACCGAATCGGAGTTGGCCACGACTGCCGGCTCAGCTCGCCAGAGTACGCCCAAGCGCTGGCAGAGGGGCTAGCGGACGAGGGCCTCGACGTGGTCATGACGGGCATGGGTCCAACGCCCCAGCTGTACTACTCAGTTTTCTCTCAGGACCTAGGCGGCGGAATCCAGGTCACCGGCAGCCACAATCCGCCGGACATGAACGGGTTTAAGATCCTTCTCGGCAAGCAGACCCTCTCGGGCAATGACATCCAGGACCTCAAGGTGCGCTGTGAGCGCGCGGTCGGCAGGCCAGCCGCTGCCAAGCGCGGCTCTATTTCGCATCTTGATATCCGCCAGCAGTACATCGACGCCCTGATCGAGAACGCACGGCCTCACATGGGGTCGCGCAAGCTGAAGGTGGTCGTTGATGGCGGCAACGGCGTTGGAGGACTCGTCGGTCCGGCTGTTCTTCGAGGTCTCGGAGTCGACGTGATAGAGCTCTTCTGCGAGCCTGACGGGCGATTCCCGAATCACCACCCGGATCCGACTGTCCTCAAGAACATTCAGGACCTCATTAAGTCGGTTCGAGAGCACAAGGCGGATTTCGGCATCGGCTGGGATGGAGATGCAGACCGTATCGGGGTTGTGGACGAGCGCGGAGAGGTTGTCTTCGGGGACATGCTCTTGCTGCTCTACGGCCGAGCTATCCTTCAGGAGAAGCCGGGCGCCACGATTATCGGCGACGTGAAATGTTCAAGCCTTCTCTTCAACGACCTGAATAGCCGCGGTGCTAACGCGATAATGTGGAAGACGGGACACTCTCTCATTAAGAGCAAGCTCAAGGAGACTCACGGTGACCTCGCTGGCGAGATGAGCGGGCACATCTTCTTCAAGCATCGCTACTTCGGCTTTGACGATGCGCTGTACTCTTCGGCGCGCTTGGCCGAAATTGTCAGCAAGCACTCAGGCCCGATGTCGTCGCTCCTGTCCGGGCTGCCCCAGATGGTGTCAACTCCAGAAATCCGGGTGGATTGCCCAGAGGAGATTAAGTTCCAGATAGCCAAAGAGGCACAGTCAGCCTTCCCCGAATTCGCAGTGGCCACAATCGACGGAGTTCGGATCTCGTTCGACAAGGGCTGGGGGCTCGTGCGGGCCTCGAACACGCAGCCGGTCTTGGTGATGCGCTTCGAGGCTGAGTCGACAGGCCTGCTCGAGACCTACAAAAAAACGGTCATCGATCGTATCGAGGACATTAAAGCTCGGTTGGCGCGCTAATCCGTCCGCTCGTGCGCTGCGGAGGATTGAGTGAAAGAAACAGGGATCAGGGAAGTGCTAGCTGAGACATTCTCAGCTCGAGAATTCTTCCGAGCCCTTTCACACGGCACTCCGAGCGCATCTGCTGGCACCTTCCGCACTAAAGTCCAGATTCTGCCTGGTGCCACTTCCGGGCGAGAGACGTCAAGTCGCGCCGGCTCCCTCGCGTGGGTTGACGGGGTAGTGCAACAGATTCTGACATCCTCAGCTGTCGTCGAGGCCGTTCGCCGAGGAGAGGTGCCGCCGGTCGCGTCGACACGCTCAGCGTCACCGCAAGGGCTCCCGGTGCGATTCGTCGATGCAGAAAAGCTGCGCCAATCGCCCAGAACGGTACTCTCGCTACTCACGTGCACGGAGCAAATAAAGGCTGCTGCGATAGGTGCTCTCAGTATCCGTTGTGAAGACTGTAAAGTTATTGTCCCGTTATTTCGACGACCCCACGAATTGTGCTCGACTGTTCTGAGTTCCTTGCGGGGAGATTCTGCTGTCATATCGATCTCTAGCAGCTCCGAGTCCCTAAAAGTGTGGGGCGAACAGTCAGGATTCCAGGACTCGGAGCTACGCGACGGGCGCTGGCATCTTCGGCTTGATTCGGGCGTCGTGAATGACGCTCTTATCGTCGCTCTTACTCCAATACTCCAGTCTACCTGGAGAATGCCTGACCTCTGCCTCATCGCGCAAACCAGCGCGTCTACTATCAGGCTTGCGCCGCATGGAGTATGTCCCTCGTGTAGTCGATTCTTTACTGCCCCCGTTCAATCTCGAATAGATTTTCTTCTGCGACGAGGAGTTCCCTCTGACGACTCGAGTAACACCGAACTGAGCCTCGATCTCGGTGGCTTGTCCCTTCGCGAGGCCCTGGACACCCCGCTCGGACTAACTCCCTTGCCTGCATCACTCCAATCGAACGTACCAGAAGATCTCAGAAGAAACCTTGCGGCCCTAGGCCTCGAGCACATTCCTCTCGGAGCGATCACAAGCTCCTTGTCGACTGAGGTTCTGACGCTACTGGTCATAGCGACGACACTACGAGAGAGTTCCGCTCTCGCTGTTATAGATCTACCCCACGGAACCCTACCAAAAACGCGGATCCCGGCGGTGGAAGAGTGGGTAGCCATGCACGCAGCAATCGCCCCTTGCGTTCTTGTAGGTCGCCATCCGACGGCAGCGGCTCACTCAATGGCAGAACATTCTACCAATCTTGCATCTCACGGCACGATTGCCACGCTTCAAAGCTCCTCTGGAAATGTCCCGTTACAGCGAGGTCTAAGGTTACTCCCGGCGGGTGCGAGCTTTTCACGCGAAGATTCTCAGCAGCTCGCGGAGCGTGTGCAGCCTGGTGCTGATACGAGCGTCATTTCTCTCGGGGTTTACGACTCATTCTCGCTAAAGCGAACCACGCTGATTGAATCGCTCGAACTCTTCGATTCGTTGTGCAAACTGTTCGCATCATCCATCGATGCCCGTGCGTTTGGATTATCGGCAAAAGATATATCGCTACGTCCGCGCGGTAGCCGTGGCTTTGCCTGCCGCAACTGTGGCGGACTAGGGGTGCTGCTTGAACATCTCGAACACATCAGCCGACCAAGGGCTTCTCGTTGCTATGCGTGCGATGGTGCGCGGTTCGTGGGCGGTGCTGAGAAGCTACTGTTTCGGGGGCTCACGTTCTCTCAGATTCTCAACTCGACATTTTCAGAATTACTCTCTGTTCTCAGTGCGCTTCCGAAAAGTTTACTGCCTCTCAAGTTACTTAAGCTTCTAGATCTCGAAGATCTCCCCCTAGGTATGCCAATCGCTCTGCTCAGCTTTTCGGAACGGCGCCGAGTACAACTCGTCGCCGCAGCGCTATCAGGGCAGTCCGCAAAACGTCCTCAGGTGGTAGTCGTCGAGCTGCCGTTCGCCGGCCTATCGGAGAAGCACGCACACGCCGTTGAAGCGCTACTTCGGGACTCCGAGGTGTCCCCCCACACTTGTTGGCTTGTGCGGCCCCCGCACCAGTGATTTTAAGAGCGAGCAATGCTGAGCGGTAATTAACCCTGTGCTATCAACAGGTTGGGTAGCCCGTGGCGCGCTATCTTAAGAGCACAAACGAACCATAACCGACCATAACTACATAAAAGAGTACGCGGTCCCTCAACGGGGGCGCTACAGTGGTACCTAACGACTCACAGGTTTTTCTACGATGTCGAATCAGCACCAGCTTAATCGCTACTGGTCAAAAGCAGGACAGCGAGGAGAGGCGGAGTTCCTGCTCTTCGGCCTAGCGGTCCTCGTAACGCTCCTATTTTCGGGAACGGTGTGGCTGTTGTCCTCAATCCGTGACGCGAAAGACGCGCGAGTCATGGCCCAGAAAGAACTTCGATATGCGCAGCGCAATAAAGGCCCTTTTGTAGCTAGAGCCGACCCCGCCGAATACTACGTCCGCTGTAACGGGTCGCTCAGCTCACCGTTGAACGTGAACTACCCTTGCGGCGTTCTCCCCGAATCGTACGGGGAGCTACTCATAGAACTTGATCCGATTGATTAGTAGCCGCGTAGCAATGCTCTAAGCCGCATGGCTATCGGCTGCTCAGAAGTTGCTGCTACTTCTTCGGAGAAGTTGTATCGCCATCCTCTGCGACTTCTGGCGGCAGCGGGAGCACTTGTTCTTGCTGAAATGCACCGGATCGGTCCGAGTGGCCCTCTGTTCCCGTGATGATTACCACCGGCAGCGATCCCGAGTCGAGCTTGAAGGCATTGGGATGGCTCTCGCAATAGTTGTTGAGTAACCACTGAAAATCGGGGTCAGTGATTTCATGTGGGTATACAGCTCTAGCCATACCGTGCTCCTCCATGAGTTGAAGCGGGGAGATATCGACCCTGGTTGGGTTTCCTTGCCCCGCTCACTACTGTCGGTACTCCACGACTTCCCTTTCCTTTTGGGAGCCGCGCCCCGGCTGCGTCCGGGCTCAACTGCGAAAGGCCTGCAAAACTGCCCACGAAAACCTTCTTAGCGGCTTGGGCTCCAGGTCTTTGCCCACTTCCACCGCCTTACAGAGAGATTCGGAGGAAGTCTTGAATTTCTTGAGGTGGAACTTTGCAGAGCACTCCGCCGGATGCCTGCAACTACCTGTACTTCCTAGCAAATTATAACCGGAACGGTCTCGGAACTCGTCAAACTTCGATTGAGTCGGGAGAAAGGTACCGTCGCTTTGGGCCTATTGCTTGAGAATTCGACCCGACCCTCCTACACTGTGAGACGTTGAGGGCAGCCTCAACGTGTTGATTTGCTTAAATTCTAGCCAGTCGTGTTGAGCGTCGTCAGTTCCCATTCAAGAGAGAGCGACCTCTATCGACAGAAGCTATTGCCGCGCGAGTGTGCGCGGCTCGCGGCGCGCGTGCGCAAGATAGTGTGTAGTTCCCATGACCTCATCTGACCAATCAGACACTGCCCCCGTCCAGGACCTTAGCGCTGAATGCGTCGTGTACGGTCCTGAGCATCACCCGATCCGAAAGAGTGAGATCGACGAAGACGCGCGCAAGATCGTGTACCGATTGCAACGAGCCGGCTACAAAGCGTACGTAGTCGGCGGCGGCGTGCGCGACCTCGTGCTCGGAAAGCAGCCGAAGGATTTTGACATTTCAACAGACGCTACTCCGCGAGAGATCAAGTCCCTCTTTCGTAACTGCAGAATTATCGGACGCCGGTTTAAGTTGGCGCACATATTCTTCGGTCACGGCAAGACGATTGAAGTCTCCACCTTTCGCGACCTGGTAGAGTGGACCGAGCCTGCCGAGAGCGAGCAGCCGCAGCCATCCTCTCCAGCTTCCCCCGTCATGAACGACAATATCTACGGCACAGAGAGCACGGACGCCGTCCGCCGTGACATCACGATCAATGGCCTCTTTCTCGACGTCTCCACGATGGAGATCATCGACTACGTCGGCGGCATGGAAGATCTGAAGCGAGGCATCGTTCGAGTTATTGGGGTGCCGGAGCTTCGCTTCAAAGAAGATCCCGTGCGCATGTTGCGAGTGGTGCGCCACGCAGCCCGCAACGGCTTTAGTATCGATCCTGCCTGCTGGAGCGCGATTCTTGACCACTCTTCCTGGATAACTCAGTGCTCGCAGGTGCGAGTGTTTGACGAGCTCAAGAAAGACTTCTGCTCGGGCTGTTTTCTCACCATTTTGTCGCTCCTCGGCGATACGGGGCTGGTGGAGTACATTCTTCCAGAGCTGCTTGAAAATAACGGGCGGCTGCTCTCGGCTGAGAGTGATTTCAGCCAGTGCCTAGAGAAAATTGATGACCTGGTCCTCTCGGGAGAGAGCGTTTCTCCCACCGTTGTCCTGACAATTATCGCGCTCTTCATCGCAGGCGACTCGATCTGGCTGAAAGACCTGGCTGAAACCCTGCCCGAAGCGTCCGACCTCGGCGAGAGGCTCGGCGCTTGCTTCACGCGGCTCGTGGTTCCTCGCAAGGAGCGCGAGAAGATCCAGATGCTCCTCTCCCTTTGGTCTAAAGTGCGAGCTACTCCTGTTCGAGCGCTCAAGCCGGGCTCGTATCGTCGTTCGTCCCTGCTGCCAGAGCTCATAACCCTCCTTGAAGTCTCGTGCCTCACGCGCGAAGATATGCAGAGGCTGAACCTGATGCGTCCCCTGCTCGATGATGAGGACGCCGTCCACCACGACTCCGAGCCGCGCCGCGCTGGAGCTGACCGTCGACGCAGGTAGAACACCGAGCACGATGACAACAACACTTCAGACGAACGACGTGACGAAGCGATACGGGGGCCGGAAGGTCGTCGACGGCGTCTCCATATCGGTCAAGGCCGGGGAAGTGGTTGGTCTCCTAGGGCCTAACGGAGCCGGCAAAACCACGACTTTCTACATGTGCGTTGGCCTTGCAGCTCCCGATACAGGCAGCGTGACGCTCAATGGGGCAGACATAACGCCTGAGCCAATGTTCTCTAGGGCGCGGCTTGGAATCGGCTATCTGCCGCAAGAGGCCTCCGTATTTCGAAAGCTATCGGTCCGGGACAACGTCATGGCGATCCTTGAAACGATGGAGTTCAGCAGTCGCGCGGCCCGGGAAGAGCGCCTGACTGAGCTACTGGAAGAACTCGGCTTGCTGGGCCTTAAAGACAGCATGGCGAGCGCGCTCTCCGGCGGTGAGCGGCGGCGTGTAGAGATCAGCCGTTGCCTGGCGCGTAACCCGCAATTCATCCTTTTGGACGAACCGTTCGCCGGAATAGATCCGCTGGCTATCAAGGACATTCAGGAGATAGTTTCTGCCCTCAAGAGAAAGGGTATCGGAGTCCTGATAACAGACCACAACGTCCGCGAGACCCTGGGCATCTGTGACCGCTCATACATCCTGGTCGACGGGAAAGTTCTCGAGGAGGGATCTCCGCAGGAGATCGCCCAGTCCGAAAAAGCCCGCAGGTACTACCTCGGCGGCGACTTCGAACTGTAGCCGAGCCTTAGCTATCCTTGGCGATCAAAAACTGCCGAAGGATCTCTGGTTACGCAGACCCGCAGGAACTTGCTGCCGGCGTATCAATAAAAAACCGCGCTCCGTCGAAGCTGCTAACTCACTAGAGATAATCGTTTTTTTAAGTCCGGCGCCGACTTCTGGCGTATTTGTGCACGGAACTTGCAAAAACATCAGCCCCTAATCTCCACTTTTGTCATCTATTCAGGAAAGGGATGCCCTACACTGGGGCTCCCACGGAGGTTACAAAAGCCGTTCTATGGGACTCGAGACAAAATTAGTTCAAAAAATGGGGCAGTCGCTTCTCATGACTCCCCAGCTCCAACAGGCAATCAAGCTACTTCAGCTCGGTCGCCTGGAGTACAAGGAAGCGATCGAACGAGAGCTTCTCGAGAACCCAATGCTTGAAGAGGTGCGCGAAGAGCAGGAGACGCACTCCCTTCCGGCGCCAGATGCCGACTCTACCGTCGGCCCGACTGTAACTGCGCCGCTCACGAATGGGACAAGCGACGACCGGCCATCTGACGCCAACCAAACCGAGCCCAAGGCGGATTGGGAGGACTACTACGATTCCTTCACTGACTACGAGGGCTCTGCTGGCGCGAAGGGAATAACCCAGTACGACGACCGCCAGCCACCGGAAGTGGTCGCAACAATAACCGACAGCCTTGAGCAGCACCTGCTCGAACAGGTGCGAATGTACGACTTCTCGATGCGGGACTCAGTAATTGCGCAAAACATCGCCGGCAACCTGACTCGCGATGGATTGCTTGAGTGCACACACGAGGAGATTGCCGGGATGTGCAACTGTCCGGTTGATGACGTGCATGCCGTGGCGGACGTTATGCGCTTCTTTGATCCTATTGGCTGCTGCACCCGCAACCTGCGTGAATGCCTCACGACACAGCTTGAAGCGCGCGGGCTCGCGAATGGCCTTGAGGCAAGGATCATCGCTCTGCACACCGAGAAGCTTGAGAAGCGCAAGTTTGAGTCTATTGCGAAAGCAGAAGGGGTAACCCTTGAGGAGATCGCGGCCGCAATGAACACCATACGCTCGCTTGAGCCGCGGCCAGGTCGGCCGTACTCGGGAGACTCAACGAGGTACGTCATTCCTGACGCCTACGTTCAGAAGATCGGCGAAGAGTGGGTGATTGTTCTCAACGAAGACGGCCTTCCGAAGATTCGGGTTAATCCGTTCTACTCAAGCATGCTGAAAGCCCCAGCCGGCGATGCGGCGTCCCACAAGGCGTACTTCACAGAGAGGCTGCGTGCGGCGTCATGGCTGATCAAGAGCATCCACCAGCGACAGCAGACAATCTACCGCGTAACAGAGAGCATCATGAAGTTTCAGCGCAACTTCCTCGAAAACGGAGTGGAAGGGCTGCGCCCCCTTGTGCTCAAAGATGTGGCAGAAGACATCGAGATGCACGAATCGACTGTGAGCCGCGTTACCTCAGAGAAGTACGTCCACACCCCACGTGGCGTGTTCGAACTTAAGTTTTTCTTCACGTCAGGAATTAAAACTGATGGTGGCAGTGACATCTCATCGTCAGCAGTGAAGGACAGGATTAAGGCGATAATCGCCGCGGAGTCCCCGCAGAATCCGGTGAGTGACCAGCATATCGTTGACCTGCTCAAGCAGGACAAGATCGACATCGCCCGTCGCACTGTTGCTAAGTACCGGGAGACCCTAGGCATTCCGCCATCCTCTCACAGAAAACAGTACTTCTAGCACGGACCCGCATAAGAGCTTCCAAGGGTCATGTCGGACCCCCAATCTGCCGAGGTACCTATTAGTGGGTGGTAGAGCAGGCTCACGGGAACCCGAACTCATCATTCAAGTAACCCGATGAACTACCTGTGTTTTACCGATATTTTTCTTTACTTTCCTCAAGCATGCTGAATACTTTGGTTCGACTGAGTCCATCGGATTCCAACGCTCCGGGCGACCTTGCCTGGCGCGGGCACGAAAGGACGTCAGTCGTGGCGGAAGTGACGAAGCTTTGAGGGGAGAAGAAACCGCGTAGGCTCGATAACGGAGGAACCATGAGCAACTCAGCTAGAGTGATCAACATTAACATCGCTTTTCTAAACGTCGAGGCCACAGACGCGATCAAGCAGTACGCGACAGACAAGGTAAAACATTGCGTGCAGAAATTCGCCCACCAAGACACGGAGGCTCACATCGTCCTCAAGGTCGAGAAGACCCGGCAGATAGCAGAAGTATCTATGCATCTCTCGGGGCATGACTTTATAGTCAAGGAGGAGAGTGACAGTTTGTACGCATCGATTGACAAACTCACGGACTCCCTCTCCCAGCAGCTCCGTAAGCACAAAGAGAAGGTAACTAGGCACCATTGAGCAGCTTCGCCAATTTCGGGCATATCCAGTCCCTTGTAGTCGTCACCGGCCTATCCGGAGCCGGCAAGTCGTCGGCTATGGACCTGCTCGAAGACTGCGGATACTTCGGTGTGGACAACCTACCGGTGCCGCTTCTCAACAGCTTCCTTGAGCTGTCGAGAAGCGCGCCGGAACGCTACGCTCGAACTGCGCTCTTGCTCGACGTTGATTCGCAGGACAGCCGTGCCCAACTACTGCCCCTGATCGGAGCCGCTGGGTCTCGTCCCCCCAACCTTAAAGTAATCTTCCTGGATGCTGACACGCGCTCAATTGTCAGGCGGTACAGCGAGACTCGTCGCCCACATCCAGGCTTCGATCCTGCCAAGGACAAGTCGCTTGAGGAAACTATCCAGCGCGAACGCGCCCGCTTACAGCCGATCAAAGAGGCCGCAGATCTCGTTCTTGATACCTCTTCGATGAACATCCATGCGCTCAAGCGTGAGTTGCGTGATTTTCTCCAGAACCTGGGAACAGTTTCAGCCAGAAGCATGCTGGTGAACTTTCTCTCATTTGGGTTTAAGCGCGGCACCCCGATCGACTGCGATCTGATCGTCGATGTGAGATTCCTGAAGAACCCCCATTTCATCGAAGACCTGCGAGAGCAAGACGGCCGCGATCAGCCCGTTAGGGACTACGTCTTTTCGTCGCCGGATGCGGCGGAGTTCGTTAAGCGCTATGCCGAGCTGCTGTCATTTTTGCTGCCAAAATACCAATTCGAAGGGAAGGCATACCTGAACATCGGTGTCGGCTGCACTGGTGGAAAGCACCGCTCTGTTGCAATTGCTGAGGCGCTGAGCAAGACGATCGACCCCTCTCGCTACCTCGTCAGCGTTAAGCATCGAGATATCTAACCGGCACCGATGCCCCGACAAACGCGCTTGAGTGCCGGCTCTCCCCTCCAACTAACTGAGTCAACGAGCTTTACCCGCCCCTTATTTTTGTCCTTCCAAGGGGCATTTTCCGGCATCTTGATAGGTGGAGGAACGCGCGTTGCTAGCCTAATTATCCCTTGTTGAAACGTCATTTTTGGACGTATTCTGGCGCGAAATCCTCCGGACAAAGTAACGATTAGGAGACATACCCGTGACGCTCAGCAACTTCCTCTTTACCTCAGAATCAGTTGGTGAAGGACACCCGGACAAGGTCGCAGACCAGCTTAGCGATGCAGTGCTCGACGAATTCTTGAAGCACGACCCCGCCGCGCGCGTAGCGTGCGAAACGCTGGTCAAAAACGATGTGGTAATCCTCGCTGGCGAGATCACGTCGAAACACGTCGTCAATTACGAAAAACTTGTGCGCACAGTAGTCAAAGAGATCGGCTACAACGACCCTAAGCTCGGCTTCGACGATCAGGGCTGCTCTGTGATGACTTTCATGAGCCAGCAGTCGCCGGACATCAGCATGGGGGTCAATGAGCACGAAGGGCTTCACAAGGAGCAGGGAGCTGGCGACCAGGGACTCATGTTCGGATTCGCCTGTGACGAGACGCCAGAGCTCATGCCGCTTCCAATCTCGCTGTCACACCAAATCATGCGGGCTCTCGCTCGCGACCGCCGAACCGAGCGGGGAGCTTTCCTCAAGCCAGACGCGAAGAGCCAAGTCACCGTTCAGTACAAGAACGGTCGCCCAGAGTCAGTGCACACGGTAGTGGTCTCTACGCAGCACTCAGAGGAAGCCTCGCTCAAGCAGGTTGAGGAGTACGTCATTGAGAACGTGATTAAGAAAGTGGTGCCAGCACAGTACCTCACTGCGCAAACGAAGTACCTCATCAACCCGACTGGCCGCTTCGTAATCGGCGGGCCGGTTGGAGACTGCGGACTCACTGGCAGAAAGATCATCGTGGACACCTACGGCGGGTACAGCCGACATGGTGGCGGCGCATTCTCCGGAAAGGACCCATCGAAAGTTGACCGCTCTGCAGCCTATGCAGCCCGCTACATCGCCAAGAACGTCGTGGCGGCAGGGCTGGCGCAGAAGTGCGAGGTGCAGGTTGCGTACGCCATCGGCGTCGCAAAGCCAGTGTCCGTGTACGTAAACACCTTCGGCACCGGCAAGCTGCCAGAGGAGAAGATCTCGGCCGCAGTTCAGGAGATCTTCGACCTTACTCCAAGAGGCATTATTAGGACCCTGGACCTCCTGAAGCCGATCTACCGTCCGACCGCAGCGTATGGCCACTTCGGTCGTGACCCTGGCCAGGATGGCAGCTTCTCCTGGGAGAAGACGGATAAGTCTGCCGCGCTCAAGGCGGCCCTTGGCTAGCCAGCCGGGACAACAGCTCCGAAGCCAGATTTTCCCTCCTGAGAAGGATTCCGAAAAGCGCAAAGAGCTTTAGTAGTCCTTCACCCTCGCTCATACTCAAGAGTGGTCGCACCCTGAGTGTACGGTGGCGCGGGGCTTGTATGTCAAAAGGCAACTCATTAGCACTTTCAGCACGAGAACGCCCCTCGGCGTGCGCCCCGAAGCCCGACCTCCAGCCAGACGAAGTCTTGCGCGTTGTGGCGTCGCTAAAACTCCTGCTTGAGAAGCGGTACCGGAACTCGCCAGAACCCGTCGTGGTGAGCGCCTTGGATTTGGGGAAGGCTTTGCGCGTGGTTGCCTTCCGTGCTGTCGGGCTCCCAGGTCCCGTAATCATGGTAACCCCTGTTGTGGTCACACACACCGCGGAAATGAACATAGAGCATGGCGATTTAGGAACTGCCAGTTCAACACCGAGCAGCACAGAGTTCTTTCGAGGAGTCACAGTACAGTTTAGGAACTTACACGGCGAAAGCTGCTTCTTTCGAGCAGACGATAGAAACGGCCTGGCGATTCCGCTGCAGCGCTGCCTGCAGGCTTTCGATGCCGAATTCGAGACCTCAGCGCAGGACTCCGCAACTGAGGGTTCCCGGCCGTTGGCGCTAAACTCGTAGAGTCATCAACTAGAAGCGGTACCGAATGCCCGCCATGGCCGA
Organism: uncultured Bdellovibrionales bacterium; assembly: GCA_964413875.1. Taxonomy (GTDB): domain Bacteria; phylum Bdellovibrionota_C; class UBA2361; order UBA2361; family OMII01; genus OMII01. Next base: position 44,661 of record CAYPUA010000011.1, on the reverse strand, counting down.
GGCACCAGGAAGCGGCGCAACATCCTTGGTGAATGACACGGCGTTCCTCGCCTTCTCGCTGAGGAGGTTCGTGCCTCGCACAAAAAACTCCCAGGTTTGCGAGCCGACGGGGAACTCTCGGCTGTAGTACGCATTGAGCATCGTGTAGCCAGCCGTTGTAGTCTCGTTCTCGGCGACCATATCCTGCGCGAACACCTGCTGAACTTCCAAACGAACCCTGCCGAGCACGTCGTTTGAGTAGTCGGAGCCCATCAGCATGCGAAGTGGCGGCATACGTGGCAGGTAGTCGCCGGTTGTTGAGCTCCGCGCCCAAACGTAATCCGGCTGAAAGTCAAACGACCATTCCTCTTTTGCGCTGTCGATGGCGAAGTACTGGACCTGGGCCTCGAATCCCACGAAGTCCGCCTCGATCTGCTCGAAAGCGTACACTGCTAAGTCGTCTTCCTCTTCACCAGTTGGATTGAGATTAATGTAGTTCCAGAAGTGGTTGTAGAAGCCGCCAACAGAGCCGCGGAACTGCCCTGTGTTCTTTCGAAGGGTGATATCGGTGCCCAACGAGCGCTCTGGGTCGAGGTTCGCGTCGCCGATCTCATACGCGCCAGTGGCCACGTGCGGGCCATCGGCGTACAGCTCCTGACCGGTCGGAGCCCTCTGGGTGTTAGCCAGGGAGAGCGCAACCGAATAATCTTGTGTGGCGTCCCAAACGATACCCGCTGACTGACTGAAGGTATTAAAAAATCTTGAGCCGCTATCGAGCCCCGTTCCCGAAAACCCATCGCTCTCGACCGATGCCCAATCGAGGCGGCCACCGAGCTGAGCTGTCAAGCTCGGCGAGATTTTGTACTCCTCGAGGTCAAAGAGCGAGTAGGTCGTGGATGTGGTGGGTGGCTGGAAGGCCTCCTCTCCTTCGGCTTGGAAGTCGGAGTCGAGAAACTGCAATCCAAACACTCCCGTGAGGTCCCCCACCTTGCGGTGGTTCATGTCGAGCCGCGCCTCTAGGCCGTTCTGCTTAAACTGTGTGCCAGCTTCTGCGCCCTCGAACTCAGTGTGGTCGTAGTCTACTATTCCTGCGCGGAACACTGCGCTATCGACAAACACGCCTGTGTCGCGCACCCCTCCGCGCACGTCTACTCGCCTTCTCTGAGCGTCAACGCTTATGTCCTCTTCACCGTTTGGCACGCCGTAGTTAGTGTTGTAGTCGTTGACCGATGCTCCCAGGAACCCCTTCTCAAAAATGTACGAGCTGCCGAGGGTGAGGGAGTCACTGTCCACATAGCTCCACGGAACTTTCCCCTGAGGCTCTGGATAATCGAGCGGCTCCGTCTCGCGAAGCTCCGGTGTGCGTGCGTAACCGGGGATGTGGTAGTCATCGCTGCGGCTCTTGGCCCCATCAATGTGGAACATGAGTGGTCCCGCTGGCGCGTTGAGCGCAAAGAGGCCCGAGCGCTCTTGATCCACACTCTCGCCCCTAATCTCAGCGGTACCGCTGAGGGGCGAGGTCTGGAGTTGTTCGGGGATCCGGTTATCGAAGACGTTGACCAATCCGCCAACAGCGCTTGTTCCGTACAGGAGCGCCGCAGGCCCGCGAATAATCTCAATTCTGTCGACCAATGCAGACTCAACGGTAACTGCGTGATCGGGGCTAACGTTCGAGATATCAAGCGTCCCAATTCCATTCTCAAGGATTCGGACCCGGTCACCCGAGAGACCTCGAATTACTGGCCGTCCAGCACCTGGGGCAAAAGATGACGAATTAACGCCTGGCTCCAAAGCCAATGTGTCTCCGAGGGAGTTTCGTGCCTTGAGGTCCAAATCATCGCCGGAAAGAATCGAGACGGGCTGCGAGGACGAGAAGAGCGTCTCTTTGAGGGGCGAAGACTCTATCACTATGCGGTCAAGTCGGTACTCTTCCTTGTCCTGGTCAAATGCCTGGTTTGTGTCAGGCACCTGAGCAGAAGCTGCTTGGATGAAAAATGGTGCCACCAACAGCCAAGCGAGTGCGATGTGGGGAGCGATATCGAGTGACCTTCGCATAGCCCCCTCTCAAACAGCTACCGAACACGTGCCGCAGCTTCCGTAGAGCATCACTTCGTGACGCGACACACTAAAGCCCTGGGGAAGATGCGGCTCAACGCGCAACCCGCAGCCGGGAATGTCGTACACACGCCTACAGCTGTTGCACTGAAAATGATGGTGGTGGTGGGCCGCCTTGGAGTGAGGCTCGTACCGATCTCCCTCGCCCGGCACCGTTACGGGTGCGATAGCTCCTTCGGCTACTAAGCCTTTGATGACCCGGTAGACAGTTCCCAAACTAAGCAGCGGCACATTTGGCTTCGCTGCTGCCAGAACCTCCTGCGGCGACACGGGGCGACCGGCACTCTCAATCACCGTCTCGATAACGCTCTTCTGTCGTGTTTGTCTGGCCATGATAACTACCTGAAAGCACATGATAACATCAAATCGGTGCTACTGATAACGCATTATCATTAAGCGATCAATAGCGAGCCTTGGTTTTCGCGAACTATCTCCCCGGAAAACCGCCCTATCTCCCACAGCGACAAGTGAAATCTACGAGTTGAAAAAAGCGAGCCAGCGTGGAAGAACCGTCGGAGTCCCTTTGCCGGTTTCTCAGTCACATGCCCAAATTCCAAAATGCCCCAGCTACGAACCAGGCGAACCTCCAGCGCGACCTTACAGCCGGGCTTGTGGTGTTCCTGATTGCACTGCCACTCAACCTCGGAATTGCTCTCGCTTCCAACGCGCCCCTCGTCTCTGGACTAGTAGCAGGGCTTGCAGCCGGATTGCTCGTATCGCTGCTCTCAGGTAGCCAGCTCAGCATCAGTGGTCCCTCTGCTGGACTCGCAGCCTTCGTAGTGGCTGGCCAACAAACACTAGGATCCTTTGAAGCACTGCTCGCTGCCACGATAATTGCGGGAGCGTTGCAGGTGCTGGCGGGCTGTCTCCGAGCGGGGTTTATGGCCTCACTCATTCCAGCAAGTGTGATTCAAGGAATGGTGTTCGGCATCGGGCTCATAATTATGTTCAAGCAGGTGCCGCACGCCCTTGGCTTAAAGGCTGACTTGCACTTTGAAGAGAGCCTGCTCGGGCTCTCGTCTCACTCGTACTGGCACGAAGCCTCGGAGATGCTAAAAAGTGCCGCGACATCTCTCAACGAGGGCTCTGTAACGATCTTCTTGGTGTCGCTCGCATTGTTGGTGTGGTGGGACCGAAAAGCTCGAAAAGGCGGACAAATCGCAAAGTTTCTGCCAGCTCCGCTCATCGCAGTTTGTGTTGGCTCCGTGCTGAACCTCATCTTCGGCGCCCTCGGTCCAGAATTCATGCTCGGGGAGGATTCTGGCCGGCTGGTAAACATTCCGGTTTTCTCTAAACTGGGAGACTTCGTCTCTCTGCTCCCGATGCTCACCGCCTCGGCTTTTGCTCGGGTCGAGGTGTGGCAATTCGCTTTCATGTTGGCGGCTGTGGCGAGCATTCAGTCCCTGCTCTCTTTGGAAGCGACTGACAAGCTTGATCCGCTGCGCCGGCACTCCTCACCGAACCGGGAGCTTATCGCCCAAGGTGTAGGCAACATGGCAAGCGCGGTGCTGGGAGGTCTCCCGATGACCTCAGTCATCATCCGTTCATCAACCAACATCTTCGCCGGGGCATCCTCGCGTTTCGCCTGCTTCTTCCATGGCTGCCTGCTGCTGGTCGCGATCTTCCTCTTTCCGCGACTTATCAATACAATCCCTTTGGCGAGCCTAGGTGCCATACTCCTCACAATTGGCTACCGGCTCGCAAACCCCAAGCTTGTCTTGGCCTCGCTCCGAAACGGTGCGGACCAGTTCATTCCTTTCATCGTAACAGCGGTGAGTGTGGCGGCTGTAGACCTTTTCCACGGCGTTCTCCTCGGGACTGCTGTTGGCCTGCTGATCGTTCTCCGGATGAATTTCCATTCTGCCTTTACTATTGTCCGGGATGGGAATGATTTCTTTGTGCGCTTTGCGAAAGATGTTACGTTCGTGCAGAAATTCGTGCTCCGAAGGACGTTGGCCAGGGTGCCTGATCGCTCTCGGGTGTTCATCGATGGCGGAGGAGCCATGTTCATAGACTTCGATATCCGCGACGTAGTTGAGGATTTCATACAGTCTGCCAAGCAACGAGGAATCGAAGTCTCTGTGCTAAACATCCACGCCTACAAGTCACCGCTTTTTGTTTAGGAGCGACGCCATGGAATCATACAAGCGCCTCCTTCAGGCGAACCAAGATTGGGTTGAGCAGAAACTCAGCCTATCTCCCTCATTTTTCAAGGAGCTAGCGAAAGAGCAGAAGCCTGAATTCCTCTGGATTGGCTGCTCGGACAGCAGAGTTCCAGCCGAAGAAATCACCGGCACACAGCCGGGAGAGATCTTTACACACCGCAACATCGCGAACCTGGTAAATCCAACGGATATCAACCTGGGCAGCGTGCTTGCCTTTGCAGTCGACTACCTCAAAGTGAAGCACATCATCGTCTGTGGACACTACGGATGCGGAGGCGTGAAAGCTGCGCTCTCAAAAAACCGATTCGGCATACTCGATGAGTGGCTTCGGCAGATTAAAGACACGTACTACGCAAACCAAGATGAGGTTCGGGACGCTGGCGATTTCGACACGCAAGCTGACAAGCTTGTTGAGCTCAACATTCACGAGCAGCTCCGAAATCTGGTCAAGTCGCAGATCGTTCAAAAAGCCTGGGCTGAAGAGCGCCGTCCAACGCTTCACGGCTGGGTGTACAGCCTCAACGATGGACGCCTCAAGAATCTCTACAAAATAGAGCCAGGCTCGCACATTCACCGTATTTACCAATTCGACTTTGCTGCGCCATAAGCGAGCTGCTGGCTTTTGAGAGCCCGGCGCGTTGTCCGCTCGAAGTAACACTGCGAGCAGCTCAGAAACCCGCCGTGTTAGGGCGCACAGCACCGTTTTTGGTTGTTAAATGGCTGATTTCGTGCAAAAAAACGTACCATGGTCGATAAGAAGTTTCGCTTAGAGTTTTTCAGGCAAGACCTTGCCGCCGGTTTCGTAGTCTTCCTCGTAGCACTCCCGCTCTGTCTTGGGATCGCACTTGCCTCCGGCGTGGACCCTATCTCCGGTATCATCACCGGCATAGTCGCTGGACTACTCGTCTCTACCCTGTCTGGCAGTGAGCTGAGCGTGAGTGGTCCAGCAGCGGGCCTCACGGTAACGGTCATTCACGGTCAGCAGGCTATAGGGTCCTTTGAAGGCCTGCTTGTGGCAACTGCTCTATCCGGAGTTTTTCAGCTCCTGTTCGGCGGCTTGCGCGCGGGGCTTCTAGCGACTTTCTTTCCCACAAGTGTCATCAGAGGAATGCTCGCTGGCATCGGTATCATCATCGCCTTCAAGCAGATTCCTCACGCGATCGGGTGGCACCAGGAAGTCGAGCTTGAGGAGAGCATCTTCTGTCTCCTCCCCGGATCATGCGCCCATAGCACAACGGGCTCTTTCATGGAGTCGCTGTCTGACCTGAGCCTTATACCTCTGCTTGTTTCCGTGCTCTCTGTAGCGTTACTCCTCTTCTGGGAAAAATGTGCTGCCAAGGGTTTTCAGTTCTTCAAGCTTTTCCCTGGTGCTCTCGCGGCTGTGCTTCTCGGTGTGGCGCTAAACTTTGTCGTCGGCTTAATTTCGCCTGAACTCATGCTCCACAAAGATGCTGGGCAGCTCGTGGATCTGCCTCGCTTGAGCGGCGTGCTCGACCTTTTTGATGGCGGACCATCCCTGTCGAGCAAATGGCTGCTAGAGCCAACAGTTTGGTCAACCGCCATCACCATCGCACTCATCGGAAGCATTGAGACCCTGCTCTGTCTCGAGGCAACCGACAAGCTCGACCCTTTGCGCAGAGTATCCCGGCCAAATCGAGAGCTTATGGCCCAAGGAGTCGGCAACATCACGGCCGGTCTTCTCGGCGGAATCCCGATGACTTCTGTTATCGTCCGTAGTTCGGCGAACATCTACGCAGGTGGCCGCACTCGTCTCTCTGCATTCATTCACGGCTTTTTCCTGCTCGTGAGCGTCCTCGCACTCCCCGGCTTGCTTACTCGAATACCGCTAGCTGCTCTCGCAGCAGTCTTAATCCTGGTGGGCTACAAGCTCGCGAACATCAAATTGGTACGAAGCCAGTACAAGGCTGGAATGGATCAATTCCTGCCCTTCGCTGTGACCGCGATATCAGTAGTATCCTTTGATCTCCTCTCGGGCGTCGCAATTGGAACCCTTGTTGGGCTCCTTGTGGTCCTCAAGATGAACTACCACTCAGCTTTTAGCCTCATTCGAGACGACAACCATTTCTACCTGCGGTTTGCAAAAGACGTGTCGTTCCTCCAGAAAGTTTCGATCAAGAAAGCGCTCGCCCGGATCCCTGACAATTCGACCGTGTTTATCGATGGCGGAGGCGCGATGTTTATCGACTACGACGTTTTAGAAATTATCGAGGATTTCCGGCGCTCGTCGCTCGACCGCAAGATCGAAGTGAACGTCCGAAACCTGAACCCGGTGAAATCGGCTATCTCGGCCTAAACTGAAGCAACGGAGGAGTAATGGACTCGTACAAGCGGCTGCTTCTGGCGAACAAGGCCTGGGTGCAGGAAAAGATCAACCTGGTTCCAAACTTCTTCTCCCTGCTCGCCAAGGAGCAGAAACCAGAATTCCTGTGGGTCGGCTGCTCTGACAGTCGTGTGCCTGCGGAGGAAGTTACCGGCACTCAACCTGGAGAGATCTTCTCGCACCGCAATATTGCCAACTTGGTGAACCACACCGATGTCAACTTTCACAGCGTTCTGTCGTTCGCCGTGGATCACCTAAAAGTGAAGCACATCATCGTCTGCGGCCACTACGGCTGCGGCGGTGTGAAAGCAGCACTCTCCCGCCACCGCTACGGCATCCTCGACGAGTGGCTGAGGCAGATCAAAGATACGTACCACAACCACCAAGAAGAGGTTGATGCTGCCGGAGACTTCGAGAAGCAAGCCGACAAGCTAGTAGAGCTTAATATCCACGAACAGCTCCGTAACCTGATGAAGACAAAAATTATCCAGAAGGCGTGGCTTGAGGACCGGCGGCCCACGCTGCATGGCTGGGTGTACGGCGTTAAGGACGGCCTGTTAAAGAGCCTCTACAAGATCGATCCCGGCACCCCGATTCACGAGGTCTACCAATTTGAGTTTTAGTGGGGCATCGGCGGCTTTTTTTCGCGGTGCTCTAGGCTCTAGCGGTACCAGTTGCCGAGCGTGTTCCCATCGTACTCATATCGCTGGAGATCCGCGGGAGGATTGCCCGTCGGGCCGTCATCTCGAATCTCGTCACGAAGCCGGTCGAGCTCGCGCTGGCGGTCGTAGATCTCTGCTTGGTTCTTCTGAATTTTTGCTACTCGGCGCTCAGTTACCCGGGCATCGCTGTGGTAATCGATGATTGCGCCGAGGGCGATTCCTACCGGGATTCCGATCGCTCCTCCGAGAAGAGCGCTTGTTGCAACATCTCCGTTGGCTATGACTGTACCGATGATTGCACCCGTGCCAGCTCCAGCAGCGGCTCCGCCGAGTCCGCCGTACGCGAGCGACTCACCACTGACGCCACACCCGGATATGAGCATTGCGCTTCCAGCAACGAGGGAGATAAAAGCCTTCTTCATGGGTAAACCTACAGCTACCTTACTTTCTTCCCCTGTTATGGTTGCTGGCTGCCCCTGCGTTGCATTTAAAACCTCTTTTTAGGCAGAAGGGGTCTGTTTCTGTCCGTATCTGCCAGGAGATAATCAGCTATTCCAGATAGATAGCATGATGCGGCGGCGAGCTAGTCTCAGGCCAGAAAAAGCCGCTCGTACAGAATCAGTTATCCGCCTAACCGCGCTACAGACAACCGATGGGGGTCATCTAAAAGGACAACGATGCCAAAGAGTTCCCTAACAGCAGAGCAGAAACGGATGCAGGAGGACGATAGGCGCTCCAAGAACTGGAAGCGCTGGGGTCCCTACCTGTCTGAGAGGCAGTGGGGCACTGTCCGAGAGGACTACTCCCCCGACGGCTCAGTGTGGTCCTACTTCTCGCACGACCAGGCACGCAGCCGAACCTACCGCTGGGGCGAAGACGGCTTGCTCGGCATCAGCGATAGGCAGTGTCGTATCTGTTTCGCCCCAGCTCTCTGGAACGGGAAAGACTCCATCCTCAAAGAGCGGCTGTTCGGCCTGACCGGCGCAGAGGGCAATCACGGCGAGGACGTGAAGGAGTGCTACTACTACCTTGAGTCAACTCCGACTCACTCGTACATGCGAGCTCTCTACAAGTACCCGCAGCGCGAGTTCCCGTACGGCCAGCTCGTCGATGAGAACAGGCGGCGCAGCCGCAACGAACGTGAGTTCGAGCTCATTGACTCCGGCGTGTTCGACAACAATGAGTACTTCGACCTGTTCGTTGAGTACGCGAAAGCTGGGCCGAACGACATCCTGATTAAGCTTACCGTCCACAACCGGGCCGCCGTCGATGCTCCGCTGCACATCCTTCCGACGGTTTGGTTCCGCAATACTTGGAGCTGGGGCAGGACTGGCGAGGGGTACACGATTAAGCCGCGCGTTTCGTTGCTCGATGACGACCGCATATTGCTCGTCCATCCACAGCTCGATCCCTTTGTGTTTCTGCCAGACCCTGCCAATGCAGCCGTCTACCCCACTCCCCTCTTCACCGAGAATGAAACGAACCGCTGGCGGCTCTTTGGCGGCGAAAACGCCTCGTCATACGTAAAAGACGCCTTCCACCGTTACCTGATAAATGGTGAGGAGCACGCGGTCAACCCAACTCTGTCCGGGACTAAGGCGGCGCTCATGTACCGGCTCAAGGTGCCAGCTCAGGGCAGCTGTACCCTAAAATTCCGGCTGAAATCGTCTTCGACACCACACAAGGAGCGCTTCACAAAGGATTTCGACCGGCTCTTCGAGGCGCGGCAGCAAGAGAGTCGCGAGTTCTACAGCGCCATCCTCCCAGACAATTGCTCCGAGGAGCAACGCGCTGTGCTGGTGCAGTCGTACAGCGGCCTGCTCTGGACGAAGCAATTTTACTACTACTCGGTTCGCGAGTGGCTTGAGGGAGACCCAACCCAGCCAACTCCAGCGTCGCAACGCCGCAAGCAGCGCAACAACGAGTGGGAGCACCTGTACAATCGCGACATCATCTCGGTCCCGGACAAATGGGAGTACCCATGGTACGCCGCATGGGATCTGGCCTTCCACATGCTGCCATTCGCCCGCATTGACCCGAGCTTCGCCAAACAGCAGCTCCTGCTCATGCTGCGCGAGTGGTACATGCACCCGAACGGCCAGATACCTGCATACGAGTTCGAATTCTCAAACGTAAACCCTCCCGTGCACGCATGGGCATGCTGGCGCGTCTACCAGATGACGAAACAAGATGGAAAGGGCGATGAGGTCTTTCTCAAGCGCGCCTTCTCGAAGCTGCTGCTCAATTTTACCTGGTGGGTAAACCGCAAGGACACCCACGGCAAGAACCTCTTCACTGGCGGATTTCTCGGGCTCGACAACATCGGGGTGTTCGACAGAAGCGCTCCGCTGCCAAAGGGCGGTTCGCTGCAGCAGGCCGACGCAACAGCGTGGATGGCATTCTACTGCGCGACGATGCTCTCGATGGCTCTTGAGCTTGCCGCAAGCAATGAAGAGTACGAGGACCTCGCCTCAAAGTTCTTCGAGCACTTCATCTCAATCTCAGCCGCCATCAATCACTTCGGCGGCACCGGCTTGTGGGACCAGCTTGACGGCTTCTACTACGACCAGCTTGAGCTCGACAGCACGAGCATCCCGCTGCGCGTGCGCTCACTCGTCGGGGTAATCCCGCTGTTTGCCGTTGAGGTCATGGACAATGCCACGGTGGATCGTCTGCCTGGGTTCAAGAAGCGGCTTGAGTGGTTTATCGAGAACCACACGGAGCTCTCAAAGCAGATCGCGTACACCGACCACTCGGCGCAGATTGTAATAGGCGAAAACGGCACTCGAGCGCCCGGGGGCGTTCGTCTTCTGGCAGTGCCCTCGGCCGAGCGGCTGAGCCGAATGCTCAAGTACATCCTGAATGAGTCGGAATTTCTCTCACAGTACGGGATGCGCTCACTCTCAAAAATTCACGCAGAGTTTCCGTACCGGCTCAAGCTTGAGAACAAGGACTATGGTATCGATTACTGCCCAGGAGACTCGAACACCGACTTCTTCGGGGGCAACTCAAATTGGCGCGGTCCGGTGTGGTTCCCGATTAACGCTCTCCTGATAGAGGCGCTCGACCGTTACTACAAGTTTTACGGAGATAGCTTTAAGGTTGAGTGTCCAACCGGCTCGGGCAACATGATGAGCCTCAAGGAAGTTGCTGATGAGATATCGCGACGCCTAAGCTCCCTCTTCATGCCGGGCGAGGAAGGGAAGCGACCCTGCCACGGCGATGAGTCGCGGTATGCGACAGACCCATTCTGGAAAGAGCTCATTCTTTTCTACGAGCACTTTCATGGCGACAACGGCCGCGGCATAGGCGCAAGCCACC
>CAYPUA010000011.1:6279-33978 GCA_964413875.1 uncultured Bdellovibrionales bacterium | reverse complement strand
CTTTTCTACGAGCACTTTCATGGCGACAACGGCCGCGGCATAGGCGCAAGCCACCAAACCGGGTGGACTTCCCTTGTTTCGCTCTGCATTGAGCGCACCATCGAGCGCTCGGATGCTGCCGATTCAGGGGCATCTCACGAGGGGCAGCCCTCGGTGATAGACAAGAAAACTGCCTCCTGAGCCGCGCTTGCCTCTTGCTGCGTGATGTACACGGGCGGAAGCCCCGGGAAGCTAAACACGTTGCTCTCTCCACCTCCCTGAAGAAGTCGGTGCTCGTGACGAAACTTGTCGTAGAGCTGCCCTACAGAAAACGAGCACTTTGTGCGGTGCACTACAAGTGCCCTATCGCCCAGGTTTGGCGCGACCTGCTGTAGAACCTGGGCGCCAGTCGGGTAGCTCGAAGCAGTTGAAAGGTAGCCAATCGATGGGACGAGCGCCGCTCCTGCCGTTCCGAGAGCGATCGCCACTCCTGCCCTTGACGGGAAAGGGCTGAGGCCAAGCGAGACGAGGCAAAGAAAAGGGACCTGCAGGAAGAAAAAATAGCGCGGGTGAAAGAACGACCCGCCTGCAAGCGATAGACTTGCCGCTAGCCCAACGACTATTGCCACGAGCGCGATACATGGGGCTGCTAGCGGCCACTCCGCCTGGATGCCAGTCTTTCCTGTTTTCGGCTTGCGAATGATTGCTGCGCTAAAGGCTAGCACGATGGCAAGTCCCAGCACGACGAGCGAGTGCCCACAGAGCTGGTACGCCGCTACCAAGAGCGCTCCGGTGCCTGGCTCTGCTATCCAGCCAAAACTTCGGTGCGACGAGAGCTGCTGGTAGAGTGGGATAGACAGCGGCGCAACGAGGAGCGCAACCACTGAGCACCCTTTGAGCACCTCGGCGCGCCGAGCCCTAAATCCTGCCAGGGCTATCAGGCAAGTCGCTGCCACCACGAGCAGGCAGAAGTAGTGCAGTTGGCAAGCAAGCGCCGAGAATGCTCCCCACAGGAGATACGCCTGGCGCGAAGGCCGCTCAACGAGCCGGCGGAGCCAGAGCCACGACAGGATCAGCGAAAGCTCCGCAAAGGGGTAAATGCGGAGTTGTCGCGCATACAAGATATCGTAGAGCGATACCGCCTTAAAAAGCAGCACAAAGAGCAGGCTGCTGCTCGGAAGGAGCCCTCGGAGCAGGCGCCACATGACACACAGGGAAGCCACGCTCGCGAGCACCCCCGGCAGGCGCATAAGCACCGGGTCGTACCCCACGAGGCCACACCAGGCGTGGAAGAACGCGTTTCCGACCGGCGGATTTGAGTCGAGCCCCGCATTGCTGAAAATCGAGGTCGTAGGTATTCGTGAGAAGATGGCGGAGTACCCTTCATCGAGCGAGAACGACTGATCCAGGAGCGAAACTCCTCTCAGCGCGAATGCCACGATCACAATTACCCAGGGGAATGCCCTCATACGGTGACGATACCGGTTTCTCGCGCGTGGGGCGACTGGGATACAGCCTACTCCAGCCTATTTTCCAGGTCGCGTACCACGTTCATGAACGCGATGAAGGCGTCGTACGGGGAATCAAACGGGCTAAAGTAGGAGTGCACCGAGCCGTCGCCTCCCCCTTTCGTGGAGATGTAGTACACATGGTCTGATGCCTGCAGTCGTGACCAGATTTCTAGGAGCTGGGCATCACCTGATTCAAGCACCCGCTCCTCAAGCGCATACAGCCTTGAGATGCAGCTTTGTTGCATGCTGTTCCCGTTCCAAGCACTGGTATCCCGTGCCGAGTCCGCCCACGATGTCATTTGAGGAATGGACAGCGGATCACGCCTGTTCGAGCGCTGAGCAGATTCCGTCGGCGTAGTAAAACTCCACGATGGGATCGACAGGACTGCTCTCGGCAACTCAGAGAGGAATCGAAGAATGGTACTCTCCGCGTACTGGTGCTCCCCAAAGGTTTCGTAATCAAGGAAAAGGCCAACGGTATCTGCGTCAGCAGGCAGCGCTGACAGCCTGCGAGCGAACTCCTTGGCGGTGAGCGGGCGGCCGGGTCCGTCCCCGTTGCCGAAGCGAAACCCAATATCATCGGAGAGCCGATAGTTCCTGAGCAGAAGCGGGAGCCCAGAACCGGCCGCACAGAACGCCGCATTTGGAGAGCGCCAGCCGAGAACCGAGTCAGCTCCTTCAGCAAGAACAGCCTTGAAGCCGAGCGCCGCAGCCCGCTCCGCTATGTCATCAGAATAGAGCAGCTCTGTGTTCCGAAAAGACGAGGGCTCCTGCCCAAGCAATGCCCGAACCGTCTCGCGATGCATGCGCACCTGTCGCTCGAACTCCGGAAGGCTGTAGAGCGCCGCAAGGGAGTGGTAGTGCGTCTCGGCAAGAAACTCGACTTGACCCGTGTCTGCGAGCTTGCGGAACGAGTCGAGGGCGGCTGGAGCGTACAGCTGCATCTGTTCAAGGGCCGTTCCCGTAATCGAGAACGCGACCTTGAAGTCCTCGCCGTGTTGCTTCACTGCCTCAAGCAGTATTTCATTTGCCGGAAGGTAGCAGCGCTCGGCGGCCCGCTTCATCACAAGCTCATTGAGGCCGTCATCGAAGTAGTTTGCGCCCGTGCCAGCCTCAAAGAATGAAAACTTCCGGAGCCGAAAGGGTTGGTGGACTTGGAAGTACAGGCTGACTGCCGGCATGCGCCACCTCTCTCAGGACTGCCGCTAGAGCGCCACGTCTTGGTAGACCGCAATCGTCTTCTGCGCGGCTGCGTCCCAGTGCAGCTTCTTTACCTCTTCGCGAGCTTTGCACATGAGCTCGTGACGCAGCTCTTCGTGCAGGAGCGCGTTGATGATCATGTCTGCCATGCGGTCTACATCCCAGAAATCCGCCTTGAGGGCATGGTCGAGGACTTCTGCAACCCCTGACTGCTTTGAAATAATAGCCGGTGTCTCGAAGCTAATCGCTTCAAGTGCAGCTATGCCGAACGGTTCTGACACTGAGGGCATCACATACAGGTCAGCTATCGAGAACATCTCTTCAAGCTCCTCTCCCTGAATGAAGCCTGGGAACAGGAAGTGGTTTTGCAGATGCAGCTCCTCGACTCGCTCGACGATACCCGAGAGCATGTCACCACTGCCTGCCATTACGAAGAGCACATCGGGAATGTGAGGAATAACTCGTGATGCTATATCGACGAAGTACCCCGGCCCCTTCTGGAACGTGACGCGACCGAGGAAGAGCACAACGTTACGTGGCCAGGTCTTCTTAATTTTGTAGTCCTGCACGGCTTGGCGCGGGTATATGCCGTTGTGAATTACCGTGGTCTTGTCCGCCGTAACGCCGTGGTGCTGCTCCAGCATGCGCTTGGTGTAGTGGCTCACCACAATCACTCGGTCCGCAGCCTCAACGCCGAACCGCTCTATCTGCTCTATCTGCTGGTTCACGTACAGGCCGCTGCGATCACGCTCCAAGCTGTGGACATGGACCACGAGAGGCTTGCCGGTGAGCTGCGAGAGCGCAACTGCCGCGGGGAACGTCATCCAGTCATGCGCATGGATGACATCAAACTCCTCGCTAGCGATTCGGGTGATGACGTTGCCGGTAAAGCGCTCAACTTCCCGGAAGATATCCTCGCCGTACGGACCGCTAACTTCTGGGTAAAAGTCCTCGCGATACAGAGCGCTGATCAGGTCAACGCCGTACACCTCTCCATCGATCAGCGCCTTCGCCACTTTGTCGTCACGGCGCTCGGCGCTCTTCGGCTTGGCGCGAGCAGGTCGCGAAGCCTCGACAGCAGAGTGGTACTGGCTCGGAGACCAGTACGGCTGAAGCAGCGCTGGAATCCGTGTAGTCTCGAACGAGGCGTGGCGTCGTGACCAGCCGCCGTCGTCAGCTACCGGCGCAGCAGCTCGACGGAGCTGATCGGTCAGCAGCATGTGCCCCGCCTGTTCACCGCCGAAGAGCTGTGGAACAACGAAGTGAATAGAAACGCCCTGCTCGGCCAAAGCCCAGGTGAGCCCCTGGCAAGCCGTCCCGAGGCCTCCGGCTATGTGGGGCGGGTATTCCCATCCAAGCATCAGGATCTTCATAAGCGTGACGACGGGTTACAGGACTCGTGGAAGGGGCGGATTATACGGATCGGTGGTGTCGAAGTCCACGACGGGGACCTCTTTGCCTTGAGGGCGCTGCACCGGAACGCGAGAGCAACGCGACTCCTGCTGGCTGGCACGAGCCTCGGGCGGCGCGCAAAACAATGTTTCTTGCGCCTGGTCGAATATTGGAGAACTTCGTTTGGAGTGGTATAGCCTCTCCGTTTTAGGGAATTACCTCGGGGCATACCTATGATCATAGCCGGAGACATTGGCGGAACCAAAGCGCGGGTGGGACTTTTTGAACGCCGGCAGGGCAAAGTCGAGATGATCCTCTCGGAGAGGTACGTCAGCAAAGACTTCTCGTCGCTTGAGGCGATTCTGAAGCAGTTTCTCGACAAGCATCAGTCCTCCATCACCCAGCGCCTTGAGGCTGCGTGCTTCGGTCTCCCTGGGCCGGTTGTGAATGGTCGCGTCAAAGTTACCAACCTGCCATGGCAAGTTGTTCAGGCTGATGTTGGGGCTACCCTCCGGCTTCACAAGATAAAGCTCGTCAATGACCTGGTGGGAACCGCTGCGGCGATACCAACCTTCGGTCAAGACAGCCTCCTTACCGTGTACGAAGGTCGCGGGTTTGTTGACCGCGGCGGCTCGTGCGTAGTCGTTGCTCCCGGAACCGGACTCGGACATTCGCTCATCCACCGCGAAGCGGGTTGGAGCGTGCTCCTTGCCTCGGAGGGGGGCCACGCGAACTTTGCTCCAACGAATGAGGACGAGATGGAGCTGCTGCGCTACCTGCAGGGTCGGTTCTCTCACGTCAGCGTAGAGTCGGTTCTCTGCGGTCCCGGCATCGCCAACATCTACTCGTTTCTCCGGGATACCGGCCGTGGAGATGAGCCGGCACAGCTTAAGTCCCCGGAGTCTGAAAGCCAGATCACCTCTGTTGTAACGGAACTTGCGATGGAGGGAACGTGCGATATCTGCGTGAAGACGATGCGAATGTTCTGCTCTATGCTCGGCGCCCACTGCAGCAACATCGTGCTAACGTACCTCGCTACAGGGGGAGTCTACCTCGGCGGCGGCATCCCGCCGAAGATCGCTCCGTTCTTGACTAAGGGCCCATTTGTCGAAGGTTACCTCAAGAAAGGGAAGCAGAAAGAGCGGGTCGAAGCGACGCCTGTGTTTATCATTAAGGACGACCACGCAGCGCTCTTCGGCGCTGCAGCAATTGCGGCGACGCTCTAGCTAGTCGTCTGTTCTGTGCTATCGCCGCTGGCCAATCCACCTTGGGCGGCTACTACTGGGGTTCACCTTGAGCGCTTGCGCAAGGAGCGAAGGTTCAGCATCTCAACGAACAGGGAGAAGCCCATTGCGAAGTACACGTAGCCCTTCTCTACGTGATAGCCGAAGCCATCGATAATAAGCACAAAGCCAATCATGAGGAGGAACGCCAATGCGAGCATCTTCACGGTTGGATTCTCTTCGATGAAATCCACGATAACGCCGGAGAAGATCAGCATGACAATGACTGCCATGATAATTGCGGTCGCCATTATCGGCAGGTTGTTCGTCATGCCTACCGCTGTAATGACTGAATCGAGCGAGAAGATGATGTCAATCAGCACGATCTGGAACACGATTCCTCGAAGGGTCGGAGCACGGCTTGCATCCTTCACTCTGAGTTCGCTCTCCTCTCCAACCGTCTTTTCGTGAATCTCTTTTGTCGCCTTGTAGATTAGGAAGATTCCTCCGAGTATCAGGATAATGTCCCGTCCGCTTAGGTCGCGGTCGCCGTATGCGATCACCGGCTCAGTCATCGAGGCCAGGTACGACAGGGTGAAGAGCAGCATGAGGCGCGTGACAACTGCTACTCCGAGCCCGAGCAGCCTTGCCAGGCGGCGTTGCTCCTCTGGGAGCCGGCTCGCCACAATCGCTATAAAAACGATATTGTCGATGCCGAGCACCACTTCAAGCGAGGTGAGGGTGAAGAGCGCGATCAGGTTCGGGATTGTTAGGAGGTCCATGGCGTGCCGGTAGTTCTCTCACGGCTTCAGTTTTTTTGAAACTGCCCTGATTAGCCAAATGCCAAGGCCTCAACCTTGTGTATTTCGCCCTCGTCCTCCTGCTCAACGAACTGGGGCGCCAGGTGCCAGAGCCAGGTATCTCTCCCTTCGAGCGCTCGTGAGCCAGTACCAGCGCGAAGGGCATCTGCCGCAGCGCCAAACAGCGCCGATTCAACGCGCCACTCGGCGCGTGAAGCCTCGTAAAAGTAGTATTCAGAATCGAAGATGAGAATCACTCGGGAAGCCATCGAGCTGAACAACGCTCGGAGATGAGCTGATTGGAGCTCGCCCATCGATAGCGCAAGCCCCTCCTCCTCGTGTTCTGAAAGAGAGGCATGTACGGATCGCACGAAGTCTCGCCAGTAGAGCGGTATCTGGCCAAGCAAGTTTAGGGAAACGATGAGGTCAAAGGGCTCATCGGCCCAATCTGGCCGAGGCGCACGCAGAGTAGAGAGGCCTGCAGCTAACTTGCTTCGCCCGCCGATAGAAGCAATCCGCCGGGACCAGGAAATGATGCAATCTGTGACATCCTCCGTCCGAGCCACGAGCTTCTTCCGTTGCTGCGCCGAACCTACTGCACGCCACACACTTCGACAGCCTGGATCGGCGTCAATGAGGTGCACCTCGCGGCTTCGCTCAAGTAGCCCATCAGCGTCCACATCGATGAGGCGCCCAGCTCCCAGCACTCCAACTCTCAATCCTGGCGGAACATGCTGCGCAATAAACTCTCGCGTGTTGCGAACGTGCGGCGCCCACCAACGTTCACAGCGACGATGGCGAGCCTCAATTTGGGCCCCCATGGTTGCGAAGCCGATGCTCGTTGAGCGCGAGAACAACGGTAGCCTCATCTGGATCTCTCCCTCGGCGGGCGTTAGGCGTCTTGAGTCAAGGAGCAGCCTGCTATAATGCCAGCCGTTCCACGGCGCTCATGAGTAGTTACGGGCAGCTAGGAGCCCCCAATATACGATTCGCAAGCTTTCCCGTGAGGTGCATTTGAGTTGCCACCGAGCCTTGAAGTATAACCCCGGTATGGCGTGGGAAAACCAGTACATGCAGATGGTTAAAAGCAAGCCGGGGATCATCCTTGCGGAGGAGGACCGGTCGGACGTCTCAGACGCCGCGAGGCTTGAGCTCCGGCAGCGGGCGGCTTCACACGGGAAGGTCTTTGTTGAGCTTGGCTCCGGCTCAGGGCTGCACCTTCTCACGCTCGCAGAGCAGAATCGCGACGCGCTCTGCCTCGGCCTTGAGATCCGCTTCAAGCGGGCCTTCAAAACTGGGGAAAAGGCCGAGCGGCTTGGGCTCTCAAACCTGCTCGTGATGCGCTCAGATGCGCGCCAGATCGGTCAACTCTTTGGTGACGGTGAGGTCGACGGGTTCTTTGTGAACTACCCAGATCCGTGGGACAAGCGGAGATGGCTGAAAAATCGCCTGCTCAATCCAGAGCTGCTTCTCACCATGCGCCGTCTGCTCAAGCCAGATGGATTTCTCCGCTACAAGACAGACCACCAAGAGTACTTCGCGAGCACTAGAAAGCTCTTAGCTGACGCGGGCTGGCGGATCGGGAAGCAGACAACTGACCTCCTCAGCAGCTCGTGGACAGCTGAAAATATCCCAACTGAGTTCGAGTACCTCTTTAAGTCCCAGGGCAAGCCTCTCTGCATGCTCGAAGCCCTAACCTAAACGTCCCCACGTCGTCGGCATCGGCACCGGCACCGGCACCGGCACCGGAAAAGCCTTATCTCCTCGACTAAGACCCTGGAACAACTGAGCCCGCCTGCGTTTTCTTAGCACCGGGACAGCGCACAACTTCCCTACTCCGAGGCATCCTAACTCATTGGGTCTCAGACTATCTCCCAGCACTATGATTACCCTCGATCGAGTCACAAAACGTTACGGCTCATTCACCGCGGTGGACAGCGTCTCATTAGCCATCCCTGCGGGCGGAATCTTCGCCTTTCTCGGGGTTAATGGCGCCGGCAAGACAACCACCATACGGATGATGACCGGCATACTGAAGCCGACAAGTGGCTCAATTACCGTCGGCGGCTTTGACATCGTTGAGCAGCCGATTGAAGCGAAATCGATCATCGGCTTCGTCCCAGACCGGCCAAATCTCTACCAGAAGCTGACCGGGCGTGAGTTTCTGTACTTTATCTGCGATCTGTACCGCATGGATCGGAAGCGAGCAGAGCGCCGCATCGACGAGACGCTTGAGGAGTACTCGCTTCAGCAGTGGCAAGACGAACTAATTGAGAGCTACTCGCACGGCATGAAGCAGCGGCTCGCAGCATGCGCGGCGCTCGTGCATGACCCACGAGTCCTCATCTTCGACGAGCCGATGGTGGGGCTCGATCCCCACGGAGCGAAGCACTTGAAAGAGGCCCTGAAACGCTACGCAAGCCAAGGACTCACCGTGTTCCTCTCGACTCACTCTCTCAACGTGGCCGAGGAGCTTGCAGACTTCCTGGCAATCATTCACCGAGGGTCGCTACTTACGGCTGGAACGCTCGATGAGATTCGAGCCAAGACGGGACGTCAGCAAGAGGAGGATCTCGAGCACATGTTCCTCGAACTAACGTCGTCCACAGCTGAGCACTAAACCGGGCAAAAGCTATGAAGGGCGCCGCATGACTATCGTCCCCCTGCTCCTGAGGCCCTCTCTCCTCGCGCTGAAAAACCGCTACCTTTGGCGCGGAGCGATCTCGCTGCGCGAATTTGTCGGCATCTTTGCCTCGGCCACCATGGTCGTTGCCATGTACCTCTCCACCAGCGCCGCCTTGAAGGCCAGCTCGCAGCTTATCGACAGCGGCGCCCTGGACCCGTTTGTGCCTCTGAGCCTGCTCCTCACGAGCCTCTTCATAATGCTCGTTCTCTCCGCGGCTATCGCGGGCATAGGCTCCCTATTTCTGGCTAAGGACCTCGACCTCATCCTGTCGTCACCTGTGCCCCTAGGGCGCTTCCTGCGTGGGCGGTGCAGTGAAGTTGCGCTCTCCACCGGCTGGATGGTGTGCGTCTTCGGGATGCCCTCATTGCTGGCATTCGGAACTTTCTTCGACTGTGGAGCCGCCTTCTTCATAATGGCACCGATTTTTTCAGCTGTTGCCGTCTGCCTCGCCGTCTTGGCCGGTGTGCTCGCAGCGCTTGCTTTTGGCACAATCATCTCCCCGAGGCGAGGGCGCACGCTGCTCCTTCTCCTCTTTATGGCTTCCCTACTGCTGTTCTTCTGCTCAATCAATTCGGCCTCCGTCACCACTACGCTGTCAACAGCATCACTGGCTCCTCACCTCGAGCTGCTGCGTGCGGCTTCTCAATCTTGGACTCCGGGTCACTTTTGGGCTCGGGCGATCCTCGATATCCGGAACGGGTCTTTTGCTCCCGCCAGTCTAACGCTTCTCGCAGCGTGTGCCGTTGCCGCCGGGCTTTGGACAGCCTTGTGGCTCGTTGCCTCGAAAGCTTATTTCTCCGCCTACACTCGCCTTCGAAACGAGGGGGAACTACTAAAAATTAACAGCCGTGCGAGCCAAACCCTAGCTTGGTTGCTGCTTCCTCTCGTGCGCGTTGACCGCCGTGCCTTGATAGCAAAAGAGTTCAAGCTGTTTGCCCGAGACCTGAGCCATACCATCCAGCTCGCGATGCTCCTCGCCATCTGCTTTATCTACCTATACAACTTCCAAGCACTTGAAGGGCCCGCGAGCATGGCGGAGGAAGTCCGTGTCTTGTGGCAGCTGCTGCTCCTGCTGGTGAACGCAGCCCTTAGCTTTCTCGTGGTGACTTGTATCTGCTCACGCTTCGTATTCCCCTCTGTTTCCTTAGAAGGCTCATCGTTCTGGATCCTGCAGAGTGCGCCAGTGTCGATGCGAAATATCCTCCGGGCGAAGGTCGCCAGCTGGTTCCTGCCGATAGCAACCATCAGTGGAGTAATATATATGTCCGGCGCCATGGCGATCGGCGCGGAAGAGCCTCTCGTGCTGGCTTCTTTTTTCGCCGGGATTATCCTCGCATATGGCCTTGTCGGGCTCGCGGTTGGCCTCGGTGCGCTCTTTGCCCACTTTGAGTGGGAGTATGCAAGCCAGTTGTCGACGAATGTAGGCAGCTTCCTCTTCATGGCGCTCAGCTTTCTATTCTTAGTCGTAAGCTTAGTGCCAATCTGTCTGTCGTTTGGGGCATACGCTCTTGCGCCGAATATCCTACCACTCTCTGACTCTCCAACTCTCCTTCTCGTGGCTGGGCTGGTCGTCTCAGCAATCATTAACTACGCATGTGCGGCGACAGCGCTCTCCATCGGCTCTCGTTCCCTCAAGGCACGCTAGCGCCCACTCAACTAGGTCCCGAGACTCCGCAACTTTTCACCAGCTATCCGCGAACTCCCTCAAGACTCTCATCAGACGACCCTCGTGCAGCGCGAATTATGATCCGAGCAACGCTACATCCACGTTCAAATCCCACCTCGGAGATGTCGCTCCCGGTAGCCCGTGCAGTAACGCGACATGCCCTCAAAAACGCTACCGCAAGGGTCAAACAGAGTCGGGTCCGGCTAGCAGAGCGCCTGCGCTCCGCTCGCACTAGGGCGTTCACCCGAGGCTACCAGCATGGCCTTGCCGCGGCACAGCGAGAGCTCGAAGACATCGCTCAACAGGTTCGATCCCTCTACGGAGCTCTGAGCACGGCCGCTTCAGACGATGTCAGACAGCTGGTTGTTGA
The DNA here is from genome assembly GCA_964413875.1 of uncultured Bdellovibrionales bacterium. GTDB lineage: Bacteria > Bdellovibrionota_C > UBA2361 > UBA2361 > OMII01 > OMII01. The sequence continues at coordinate 23,151 of CAYPUA010000011.1, read as the reverse complement.
GATATGCGCAGAGCTCATGCAACGCGAACCGCCCGATATACTACTGCCTTGGTTCGACCGCGCTCTTGAAATACTCGCGTCGAGACGAGGTGCTACGGTACGGGTTCGGCAGCAGTACTTATCGGCAGTAGCAACACACCTCAACGTGCACCACCTTGGCGTGCGTATCGTCGCTGCACCCTCAACGGAGACTGCCGAGTTCGTGATAGCAAATGACAGCGGCGAAATCTCCTTCGCTTGGCGCACCGCCCTTGAGGAGCTGCTAAAAGCGGAGAGGACCAAGTGACTCACCCCCATCTCTTCCGCATCAGGGGCGAGATAACGTCGGTGCACGGAAATGCCATTACCGCCCGGCTTCCTCATGCCGCTGTTGGTGATCTTTGTTGGGTTGCAACTCGAGCTGGAAAGCCGCTGCTCGGCCAAATAGTCTCTTTTCAGGGCACCCTGTTTTCCCTCGCTATTTTCGGCGAGCCAGAGGGGGTTTGCCCTGGAGCAACCGTCGAGACACTCAGAGCCTCTCTCTCCACAGCCGTCGGGGAGGGATTGCTCGGTCGTATCATCAATCCACTCGGTGAAGCTATGGACGGCCGTACAGAGTCTCTCCCCTACCGCTTGAGACGAGCTGTGCTGGGCAAGCCCCCACCGGCATCAGAGCGTCCGTTGATCGACACGACTTTCCTCACTGGAGTGCGTGCGATCGATGGATTCTGCACCCTTGGCTGTGGCCAACGCATCGGCATCTTCGCCTCTGCCGGCCTAGGAAAGTCAACGTTGCTTGCGATGATTGCGCGCCGAGCCAGTGCCGATGTCATCGTAGTCGCCCTGGTGGGCGAACGGGGTCGAGAGGTACTCGAATTCGTCGAAGAGGCGCTTGGTAACGATGGGCTTGCCCGCACTGTCTTAGTGGTCGCAACAAGTGACGACTCTCCCCTCCTGAGGCAGACGGCTCCACTCACCGCAACCGCCATCGCCGAGCATTTCCGAGATGCCGGAAAACATGTGCTGCTCATCGTCGATTCCCTAACACGTATGGCGAGAGCTATTCGAGAAACGAGCATCGCTGCCGGAGAGCTGCCAGTTCGCCATGGCTACACAAACTCCGTCTACACGCAGCTCCCTAAGCTCGTCGAGCGTGCCGGCCGCACTGCTACCGGCTCAATTACGGCCGTTTACACCGTTCTGACCAACCAAGACGACGACATCGATCCTCTCGCTGACGAGATAAAGAGCCTGCTCGATGGTCACATCTGTCTCCGCAGCGAGGTTGCAGCCCTCGGCATCATGCCGGCCATCGACGTCACTTCAAGCGTGTCTCGCCTCTTTTCGAGGGTTGCATCGCCGGCCCACAGGCGCGATGCGCAAGCAGTCTCGTACGCATTCTCGAGACTGCTAAAAGAACGGCACATCCTCCTCCTCGGCGGCAGCCCAGACGACGAGCTGGAGAGAATTTTATCAGCAAAGGAGCCGCTTCTTGACTGCCTTAGGCAGGAGCTGGGTGAGGAGACCAAATTTGATGACACGCTACAGCGCCTTGCTGCAACCGCCACGTTACTAGAACGGCGAAAGTAATGAGGGGAGAGGCAGAGCCGTGTCTGTCTCTCAAGGTTATTACAGAACGCAGATGAACGTTACGCTGCAGGCCGAATCTCAAGGACTTTGCCTGTGAGACGATCCCGAGCGACTTCAACGCTTAGCGTAGTGCCAGGAAGAACTCGCCGCGCCGAAGCGAAGCTGATGAAAGCTTCCGGGTACTGTGGAGAGACCACCACATTGAGAACCGGCTTCGTCGAGAGTTGCTCGAACACCGTCGAAACTCGCTTGCCAAAAGGCGCAAGCCCCGACCAGAGTCCAAACGGGTGCCGTCGCGGAGCAAGATTCTCGGCGACGACAATCTCCTCTTTGGTCCGCTTTGCGTACTTGAGGTCAAGTTCGCGAAGCTGTTCACGCAGCTTGATCGCCGCAAGAAAAACACCACCAACGATCCCGATCGTGCCAGCTGCCGAAAATGTAGCGGCTTCATTCAGGATGTGAACTAGAGTCTCCATGAGAGCTCCTTAAAAAAGAGAAAACCTTACAGAAACAAAAGACAGACACGCTCTGCCTCGAGAAAGAGCCTGGCAGGCGCTCTCTCCAAACAGACCAACGCGACGACCCTTCACTCTGGCTGTCGCGCAATCACCCGGCAAAGCAGGTGACGCTCCCCTCATCTACCGCAAAAATAGACAGGCAATCCTATCGCGGATTCTGTGGGATTCAATCCCCAGAGAGCTGCGGTAGCGCGATATCCCCGAAAATCAGGGCGCCTGCGCACGGACAGGGGATTCTTGCCGCTACTGAACGCATCAATTGATACAGATAACGACAGCTTCTTGATGGGAATCGGCCTCTGCGTGTTGCTGTTGCCGAACGTCTACTACCTGATGAGCGCAATCGTTCCCTTGAGCATTTCGCTGGCGGCGGATAGCACCTGCGAGTTTGCCTGGTAGCCGCGCTGGTAGATCACGAGCTCAACGAACTGGTTTGCGATATCAACGTTAGAGCTCTCCAGGGAGTACGGAGCGAGCTCCCCGGAGCCGCCCTGTCCGGCGAATCCGACCTCCATAGCTCCAGACTCGGCCGAAGTCGCGTACAACGAGCCGCCTTGCCGCTTCAGTCCGTCCACGTTCTGCACGATCGCAACGGGCAGCGTTCCTACCTGCGCCCGCTCTCCGGATGCCAGGATCGCGTAGATGCCGCCTGTGGGGTCGATATCGTAGTTAATAATCTCGCCGCCGCCGCGACCATCCTGCGTGCTATTGGTGACGCGCGACCCGCCGGCATACTGCGTGAAGGCCTTGAGGTCGATGGTCAAGTTGCTCGCAGCGGCCCCGTTTGCCCAGTTGATAGTTCCCTGGATATTGGCTGTAGGCGCAGCAGCTTCGTCAATCTGCCCATTTGAGTTGAAATTGAGGGTGACCTGCCCAACGAGGACCGGCACGCCATCACCCGCGCCTGTCTCTGAACCGTTCACGTACGACTGCACTGTCCACTGGTTCGCAGAGTTCTTAAAGAAAGTCATGGTCACATCGTGACGCTCACCGAGCGAATCGTAGACGCTCTGGGATGCAACGAAGGTGGCAGCGTTGTTGATTTCAGCGAACGTTGAGCCTGGAGGAGGCGGAGTCGTGGGCGGCAAACTAGCGTCAATATTTCCGAACAGCTCAAGGGTCGTTGTCGCCGTAGCCTGAATGTTTACCTGCTCCATGTTAATTGGAACGAGCTGAGCAACATCAGCACCCTGGTAGCCAAGAACCGGCTCCCCACTCGGTGTCTGGAGCGTGCCATCGGCCGCCACCTGAAAGTTGCCAAGCCGTGTCAGCATAGGGGCGGCTGGGTCACCCACGAGGAAAAATCCATTGCCAGAGAGCGCCACGTCGAGAGAGCGCCCAGTGTAGTCTACAGCGCCTGCCTCGAAGTTGAGTCTCGTGCGACGAATGAACGCGCCATCTCCAGAAGTTGCGCCAACTTCCGCGTTTCTTTGATCCTGTATTTCGCCCATGATATCGGCGAATTCAGCCCGCCCGCGTTTGAACGCAGGTGTGCTCGCGTTGGATATGTTGTCGCCCACCACCGCTATCGCCTGTCCGTGCGCGGTGATTCCTTCCCTGCTGGTATTGATCGCTGATTCGAGTCTCATCTCGGCATGCTCTCTGAAACAGGACCTTCCCGCCGGCAATCCTTGCCTGGTGACAGGTCCCCCATAGTCTGAGGTGCAAACTCACTGCCAGACTGGGGAGGCACCCAATTCAACAACTTACGAGCGAGACAGAGGGACTTCTCTGCCGGCCCGGGCACTTTGTGCTCGCCGAACACTCCTTGTCGACAGCCGTTAGCCACCTGTATAACGGCATCATGCACGTGCTGCTCTCAGGGGCCTCCGGCTTTCTCGGAAGCTCCTGCGTCGACCTTCTGAAGAGGTTCCCTGAGATTGAGCTCTCGGTCGTACGCGCCTCTCGCGTCGATTGTGTGCTGCCGCTCGGCTCTCGGGAATTGGTGCTCGCAGATCCGACGGACTTCGATGCTCTCAGACGGCTCGTGGGGACGCGTCCTCCAAGCCATATAATTCACGTCGCCGCCGTCTCGTCCGCGGCCGCATGCGAGCGTGACCCGCAACTCCCCGAGCGTGGTAACGTAGCTTTTACCGACTCTCTTGTGCGCCTTGCAGCTGAATGTGGAGCGCACATCGTGACAACGTCCACCGATCTTGTCTTCGATGGAGCAACGCCCCTAAACAGGGGCTTCACAGAGACCGACCAACCAGCACCTGCCTCTGCCTACAGCCGATCAAAGTACGCAGCCGAAAAGATAACGCTGAACCATTCGCGCGGCTGTGTTGTTCGATGCTCGCTGTTGTACGGGCACTCCCTCTCTGCCTCTCGCGGAGTTCTCGGTTGGATGGAAGATGCCCTGCATGCGCGAGAAGAACTAATCCTCTTCGAAGATGAGTTTCGAACTCCGGTACATGTCGCGGATGCTGCGCGTGCGCTTTTGGAGCTAAGTAAAAGGCAGCAAACCGGCATCTGGCACTGCGGAGGCCCTGACCGCATGTCACGGCTTCAGTTTGGACTGACGGTCGCAGAAAGTCTCGGATACGACCCAAGTGTCATTCGGCCCGCTAAGCGGTTCGATATACCCTCAGTGCCGGCACGCCCGGAAGACGTCAGCCTAGACTCTAATAAGCTGTGGGAGCTGCTGGGCTTCCCCCCCAAAACCGTCCATGCAGCCCTTTCGAGCGAGTAATCGGAGGCCAATCCAGACTAAAAACGACTGGTCTCAACAGGCGTCCTTAAGAGCACCTGAAACCACGTCACACCCATATCGCTATGGTAGGAATCAGCGGGGTGCTATAATCCCCAAGTTAAAAGAATCGGAGCAAACCCTATGCGTTCCTTCTGCTTTACTATTATAGCTGCACTGGCACTTGGAATTACTTCTTCTGTGCAAGCCGAGTGCTTCGGCGAAGCGGCTGATGCTTACGGCTGCGGCATCGCCGGGCCTCAGGAGGGGTCGCTCGTTTCTTTCGGCGCACAAGGGCAATCGGTCATCCCTCGATACGCACGAGCATCTGGCTCGCCGTTCGATGGACTCTTCAGTGCTCAAGAGCACAGGCAGATGCTCCGAGGGATCGTTATCAACAACATGAACGGTTCTCGATCAGCTTCAAATGCCTTCAACCGTGCGGTGAACTCGAACGCGCGCGCTTTGCGCAAGAGCAATAACAGGCGCGTCAACGTCTACTACGGTGGCTACGGGTACGGGTACTAGGTACCCGACCTACTCCGCAAAGAAGTTTTGCCAACTCAAGGTCGATTATTGTTGGGCCGCGCATATCCCCTCCTCATCCTTATCCTTCGCTTTCTCCTCTGCGCCGACTCCTGCTCATAATGAGGGAATTTCAGCGGATTTCCGCCGATATAGCCTTAGCCGACCGAAGATTTAAACAAGGAGAGCGGTGAGGACAGCAACGGACTGGATTATCCCCTCCCTCCGTTCTCGCCGCCCTCTTTGTAAAACTTCCCAGGGAAGTGCGAGTGCAGGAGAAGGTGGAAGACCAAGAGAAGGACTAAGAGATGAGCGGCCCGCTGGTAACTCCCTCGGGACAAAACACGTTCTCTACAGAGCATGACGGACAAGTACTAGTAGCAAGGCGCCACCACGCTCCCACTACCATTACCTTAGTTGGCAGGAGAGTGGAGCTGTAACCACTCCTGGAGAGCATCACCGATATCGTCGGGTGTTACGGCGTACTCTCTGCTCCCTCTCGCCGACTCTCGCTTAAAAGCGTTGAGCCCGGCTTGGTTGCAGATCTCCCGAATATCCGCCGCGCACCTCCCTTCGGTCGAACGTGCCAGGGCTTCGATGTTAACGACTCCCTCCAGCGGCAACTTTCTGAGGTAGAGCTCGAAAAGCTTCTCTCGAGCCTTAGTATTTGGCAGTGGAACCTGGATCGTCTTGTTCAAACGCCCACCACGCTTGAGCGCAGGGTCCACTAAGTCAGCACGATTTGTGGCGGCAATTACGTACACTCCCTCGCGTTGAACCACTCCATCGATAAGCTGCAGTAGATGATTGAGTAAGTTATCTGCATGCTGCGCATTGCCCTCTGCTCTGTTCTTCGCAATTGAGTCCACCTCATCGATGAAGATAACAGCAGGGGCTGCACGAGCAGCTGCCTTGAAGAGGCGAGTCAGGTTCTTCTCGGATTCGCCAACCCACTTCGATACAACATCGTTGGTTTGCAGCACAAAAAACGAAAGCTTGGCCTCATTCGCGATGACTTTTGCAATCGTTGTCTTGCCGGTGCCTGGAGGACCATTGAGCAGGATTCCCTTCGGGATTGAAATCCCATACCGATTCGCTGTTGCAGGGTCTTTGAGTAGCTCTATGACACTCTTCAGCTCTGTCTCTAGCTCAGGATCGATGATGATATCGCCCCACGTGAGCTTCTCTATCTTGCCGTTCATCGCTTCGGGCTTCGATTCCGACTCGATTCGCTCTGCCTCTTCCTCATCCACGGAGAACATCTCCAGAGCGGTCTCGATATCGGCCGAGGATACGACTCTCTTGCGCTGAGCCTCTGGCAGCATCTGTTCTCGCTGGTAGGCCTGCAGCCCGGCCTGATTGCAAATCGCTTTAATATCGGCGCCCGAACTTCCCTCTGTAGCCCTCGCGAGGGCATCAACATCGACGTCTTGGGAGAGCTTTAAGCTACGAGAGTAAACGCGGAACAGCTTTCGCCTCGATTCAAGGTCTGGAAGGGGGATCTCTATCACTCGATTCAACCGACCAGCTCGACGTAGAGCCTCATCAACGAGGTCTGCTCGATTGGTAGCCGCTATGATGTAGACCCCTTCTGCTTTAAGCACACCATCAATTAGTTGCAGGAGATGGTTGAGTAGGTTATCTCCGGGCGCAGCATCGGCCCCCGAACGCTTCTTTCCGAGCGAGTCGATTTCATCAATAAATATGACAGCCGGGGCGTTCTTCGTAGCTGTCTCGAAGAGCTTTGAAAGATTCTTTTCGGAGTCTCCCACCCACTTGGAGACTATTTCATTGGCTCTGAGCACGAAGAAGTTAAGCTGTGCCATGGTAGCCACAGCTTTCGCGATAGTGGTTTTCCCGGTGCCCGGCGGACCGTTGAAGAGTATCCCCTTCGGCAGGGCAATCCCGTACTGCCGAGCGCTCTCAGGATTCTTGAGCAACGTGATCACGGACTGCAGCTCGTCTTTAGTCTGTTGGGAGATAATCAGATCATCCCACGCAATCTCGTCAACTTCCTCGTTGCGGGCGCGCGGGGTAAAGCCCGTACTCTCCTCGGAAGCTGCCCCTCGACCGCTACCGCTTCGCGACGCATCACCAAGTCCGAGTCTCTTCCCGCGAGAGACCGCGAGGAATGCCAGCACGAGCGGCGCAAGGTGCAAGAGTCCCCATCGCAACTGCTCGCCGTCCCCCGAAACTCCGGCTCCGTACATGTAGAAGACGACTCCCACGGCGAGAAGTATCGAGACGCTCTGCAGAAGGAAATCGAGGAATCGGAGCCGCTCGCTCGAATACCAGAACTGGGCGTGGTAGCCGTAGTACGAAAACGGAAGTAGGAACAAGAGAAGGAGCGTTACCTGCCCCAGCCCCCCCCAGCCGCTGATTGTATCGTAGACCGTTAGCATCCAACTTTGGTTATCGGCCAATCCTAGTGGTTGCTCAAGGGCAACCCAGCAGGAGCTCACACCAGTGAGTCGCCCAATTCCACACCCGCGTTGCAGTCGCGCGAACCCCTTCCTCTTTCAGTGTTATTGAGCGCCTCGTGAGGTCGATGCCGTTGCGTGAGACAATCGATGTTCTACAATTCGGAGTTTCTAAAAAGCTGTACTTCGAGGCAGAAACGGCATTACAAGTACCTGGTCTGACTGACGATGGGCTTTCAGACCACGCAAGCAGCCGAAAACGTCACGTTTGACCCCGTTTTACCCATAACAACCAAGATTTAGTATGGCGCGCCAAATTCTGTCACAACGCGGTATAGGCGATCTACAGCGCTCTCTGGAGCGCTTTGAGAGCTACAACGACGGCTTCATCTTGCCGGACACGTTTCTAGTGGTGCGCTTAGACGCGCACCGCATGGGTGATTGGGGTGTGCTTAACGCCGAGTACCCGTGCGGCCCTGCAGTTACAAAGGCGCTGCACACAACAGCCCGCACACTCATGACCTCAACCTTTCGGGTGCTCGTTGCGTTCGTGCATGGAGACGAGATCTCGCTTCTGGTCGATCCGACCGAGACCCTTAACCCGATGCGGCGAAGCAAGCTGATATCGACAGTAGCGTCGGCGGCAGCTGTTCATTTCATGCAAGCCAGTGGCAAGGAGGCTCTCTTTGAAGCCCGTCTCAGCGAACTTCCCACCGTCGAGAGAGTAATTGAGTACTTCTTCTGGCAACGGCGCTACTGTTTCCGAAACGCCGTGACGATAGCTTTGCGCTCGGCATTAACTTCTTCGGGGCTCTCGATTGAAGATGCAGAGAAATGTATTCACGGGGTCTCCGAGCAGGGGCGACTTGCGAAGCTCCAGGAGGCTGGAGTCCCGCTAGAGAGCATCGCTCACACGACTCGCCGAGGCGCGCTGTTCTTCTTCGAAACCCTACTCCGAGACGGGCGAGAGCATTTTCGCCTCAACTCCAACACGACGCTACCTGATGATGACGAGGATAGTGTACGACTGCTGACTCATGTCCTTCAGTCGGCGCTCGGAGAAGAGCGCCCAGAGCATGTAGCCCCAGTTGCCCAACGAGAGTCACCTACTGCTCAGGTTCCCGCCAATTCGGACCAACAGCCGAAATCGGAGCAACAGCAAAAAGCACCCCAGAGCCGTCAATTCAAGGGCAACAAGAAGACAAACGTTTCGGTATTCAAAGTCGCTTCTTCTTAGGCCACGTGGCTGGCGGTCATTTCAGAGGGGGCTTCAACCCGACTTGAGAATGTTCGAGCAGCTGCCAATCGCAGCGCTACCGCTAAAAGTCGCTACTCAGCGCGCGCCAGTCTCACCTGCCAGCTGAGCGTGCTGCGATGCACGGATATTCCTTCGAGCGCCTCAAAATGCATGACCGCGACGTCCTTCGAAACAAACGCATTGTCTAGCGTAAGGCGTACGAGCGGATCAGCTAGGTCAAATGTTCTGATGAGTCCCTGACCAAACATGACTGAACGCATACTGAGCTGCCGACGGTACATGTTCACGAGCGGTGCAAAGGGCGTCGCGTTGAAGCTTCCAACTACGATTCTCGGCTCCTCGCGGTAACGCATCAGAGTCGCAAGCCGTCGCGAAGTCACTTTGCTCGCAAAGAAATCGTCCTGCGAGGCCGCTGGGATTAAGTCGAGGGCTCCCAGCAATAGCGGACCGACGTCTGGCACCTTAAGATTTAGAAATAGTCCGGGGAGCGAGTCGAACCCTAGGCTCACTCGACTCTCCTCGCTTGGTTCAAATCGAGAGAGCACAAGCACCCCAGTCGGCTCGCTCTCGACGACGAACGGGTACTTCGGAAGGATTTCCTGGGCCCGTAGGAGCTGCTCGGGTCGACCAACGAGGATAGCGACGGCCGGAGCCTGCGCCGCAACGACATCTGCGAGCCTCCGTGCTCCGCTCGGGGTGAAGTCCGTGTGCGACAGGAGCATGGGAAGGTCTACGGCTCGATTCGATTCAATCGCCGCCCAGCGGGAGAAGTGGAGGTATGGGCTCGCAAGTGCAGACACTCGATAGACCAGGAATGCCTGCACTACTAGCGCATAGAAAAGCGTTACTGAGCAGGATTTAGTCCGGATACAGCGCCACAGAACTGCGACGAAACCGGCGAAAACCGCGGGTAGCCAATACAGTGACACACTACAGAGGAGGTCTTGTATCCAGAGCCGCGGATGGTTCAGGTGGCAAATAGCCAGAGCAGTTACAATGAGCAGCCACGAGACCAATCCTACGAGACCGATTCTGCTCATGCGGTCACCGCAAGCCGGACTGAGTTGACCTAGTCGTTCCAGTTAAGAACGCCCTTCTGCCAAACGTAGACCAGGCCGACGACGAGTACACCCATGAACGAGAGCATCGACCAGAGCGCGAAGGAACCCATCTGGTCGAGCACGACAGCCCACGGATACATAAAAATGACTTCGATATCGAAGAGGATAAATAGCATGGCGACGAGGTAGAATCGCACTGGGAACCGCTGCTCCCGCACTGAGCCCACAGGAATTCCTCCACACTCCCACGGCATCTGCTTCGTTTTGGTGGGATTCTTTGGGCCAAGGAAGATCGCGAGTAGAACCATCGTGATGAGAAATCCTGCGGCGGCTATGCCAAGCAGCAGCACACCGAGATACGGATCGAGTTGACTCACAAAGCCTCGCACAAAAAACGCACCCGAGAGGATTCGAACCTCTGACCACCCACTTAGAAGGCGGGTGCTCTATCCAACTGAGCTACGGGTGCACAGTGATCCTTGCTCTGCCTCAAGCCGTGTCGCGTGAGCGACCGTAGGGCAGTTAGACCTTGGTATCGAACACCAAGTCGGTGGGGAGGATACCACGAGCATACAGCTACGGGGACCCGCATCCTTCCTGCAAGGGCGAGCAGCGTAGTCCATTGGAGTTGTTGGCTCAACTCGTCGGCTCGGGTGTACGCTGGAACTGCCCTGCGCGGGGTAGCAGATAGCGCTGGTCCGACCAAAACTGCGCCCTTCAGGCCGCTACAACCATCCGCGGAAACATACAGAAAACTCACTTACAAACGATTGGTCCACGCGGTAATCTCCTCGCTTAACAATTGATAGCAACCTAAAATCAATGGGTTAGCTATCCTTATGCGTCTTCCTGAAGCAGAATTCCCAAAACTAAAGATTATAGGATAGAACACCTCCGAACCAGATTGGTTACGGGAGGTCCGCATTCAGAGTGGTTTTTAACTAGGGACCCTGCAAGGTCATCGCATGGCGCTGCCGAGCAATTCAAAACGAAAAATTTTTGACGGACGGTACGAAGTCCTGTCAATCGTCGGTCGGGGTACCGACAGCGTCGTATACCACGCGCGGCACATCCAGGGTTCGCAGCAGGAAGTCGCTCTCAAGGTACTGCTTAACCAGAAGAGCAACATCTCGCTATCCGAGCGGCTCCGAAAAGAGGCTTTAACACTCGTTTCGTGTCGGCACCGCTACGTCGTCCGCCTCGACGATTTCCATTCGGTAGACGACCTCTGCTACCTCTCCATGGAGTATGCCGCGCAGGGTGACCTGCGAAAGTATCTCTCTGACCGCGGGGGTACCCTTCCGTCAGAACAGGGGGAGGCGTTCTTGCGGCAGTGCCTCGAAGCGTTAGACTTCATCCATGCCACAGGAGTCATTCACCGCGACATCAAGCCAGATAACATTCTGGTCCTCAACGACAAGGAGGCCCGATTAGCAGACTTTGGATTAGCGCTACTTCCTGGCGACGAGGTCGACATCGAGGACCTGCAGAGAGGTGTTGGGTCATTCTCGTATCTCCCGCCGGAAGTAGTAGAGGGAGTTCGTTACGATGAACGCTCGGACCTCTACTCACTCGGGCTTTGCTTCTACGAAGCACTCGCAGGATTTCATCCGTTCTCCAGCCTGCCATTAGCGGACCAACTTGAGGCGCGCCGGGATGGAAAGATTCCACCACTTCACGAAGTAGCGAAAGGCGTCCCGAAACACGTATCTGATGTAATCGCGAGGCTGATTCGGTACGATGCTGAAAGCCGATTCCAATCTGCCCTCGAGGCCGTAAGGGCGCTCGATGGTAAAGAGGCAGCAAAAGCCCTTTCGGAGGCTTCCGTCTCCGAATCGACAGCCCTGAATTCTGACACGGCAGGAGTGACCTCAGCAGCTAGCCAAGCCGTTCAAGCCGCTGCTGCCAACTCGGCCGAAAGCTTCCTCGATCCCTTCGACGATGATGACTTTGATCTCGATGACCTTGATGACCTAGACGATATCGACGCCGAACCTGCTCCAGCGAAGCGTGAGTCAAAGCCAACAGAAGAGGTTGACCTGGCACGGATTAAAGAAATTCTTTCAAAAGATGCTGAGCAGAAAGCGTCACTGGCAGCACGACGTCAGCAACCCGAATCGGAACCGGCTCCGCCCCTTGTTACGCCGCCGAAGCAGGAACCGTACAACCTTGAGCCTAAGCCGCACCAGCAGAAGCCGCGCACCGCCATTCGAAAACCACCCCCGGCCCCTGGTGGCTTACGACGTCTCATGTACATCGGAGCCGCGGCAGCAGCTCTCACAGTGATCTTCAGCGCCGTTTTACAGAAATTCCCAGAACTGGTCGGTAGGAGTCCTCGACACTCCGATGCTCCCAACGAATCGTTTGATCCGCTCCAAACGCCCACGCAGCTCGATTCGTCTGTAGAAGAGACCGAAGCACAAGAGATCTCGTTCCCAGTTATGCCTGGCGGCCTCTACTCGGGTGGTATCGATGGGATCATCCCGGGAGTCCGCTCACCGCTCGCGTTTATCTCGTTCCCAGGCAAACACGAGGTGGCCGTGATCGTGGGTATTGAGGGGTGGTCACCCTCAGTAAGCTCCACGCTCGATGATGGCGCGGTCGAAAATCACACTCTGGTCGTCCGCTCCAACGGGGTCGTCTTAAACCTTACTGGGGAGCTGTCGTCAGACGTAATTACTGGTACATTCGTTAACACCATGACCGGAGAGACCGGCACCTGGAGCGCAAAAAAGGCCCCGTAATGTTCCGTCCGTTCAGTCGACTACCTCTCACGTTACTCGCTCTGGCGATCGTTTCAGCCGTGCTGCCCTATCACGTAGCGACTGCCGAGCCGCAGGCCACTCCCGCCGAGTCCCCCTCGACGCTTCAAGTCGGGCACCGTCAACCCGAGACCGCAAAGATTCCGCCTCCAGGCTCACCTATGACGCTCACGGTCGAACTGGTGAACTCGCGTGACGTTGAAGCAAAGATCCGCCTCGTCGGTTCACGCGACGGACGGTTCATGGACATCGCATTTCCACTTGGAGCCCTCAATAAACTAGATCATGCGGAATTCTCGCTGAACGTTCCGGCGCCGCTGGCTGCGATGACCTACCAGTTTATCGTCCATCAGCCAGATGGCTCACTAACCACATCGGCTCGATACCTCATCAAGCGGCCTTGCATTCAAAACTTCAGGGTCGAAGTCTCTCAGGACGATCCTAATGCCCGTATTAAGCACGAGCTCGGCACCCTGATTGCAAAGTCAAAAACTCTTGAGCGAGACACCCAGAACCTTGAGGGAGCTCTCAAGGCGCTCAAAGACATCAAAGCATCATTGAATCAGTGAGGAGTTGCCGACGATGAAGAGCCTCCCCCTCAAATGCCTCTCAGTTGCTACGGCAGCTTTCTCTGTCTTGCTCGTTGGTCTTTCAACGGCCTTCGCTGCTCCACAATCTGGCGCAGTGGTCGTCAAGGTAAAGGTTGAAGCGAAGCCCGAACCAAGTAAGGCAATCGGCATAGTACTCTCTGCCGGCGAGACGCTTCAGATAAACGACACGACTATCGAGAAAGTTGGAGATAAGCTGTACGACATTTCGTTTAAGGTCGACGCTTCGGCGCTCTCTGAAGACAGCGTGGCAACTGCCATGGCATTTAACTCGAATGGCGATGTTGTTTTCGCTAACGTGACTCCTGCTCTCTTGTCTAGTACGGCAGCACTCGTGGCTTCGATACCAAACTGCCCGCCCGAGGATCCGTCTCTCGCCATTCAATTCAATCATTTCGGCCCGCTGCAACAGCTCGTGGACGTTCGAATCGCTCGCTCCGAGTTGCTGCGTTCGAACATTACTGCCCTGCTCACCCCGGAGCTAACCCAGAGGCTCACGCAGCTCGAAACAGCGCTCGGTCTCTCTCGCCAAGAACCGCTCTCATCCTCGTTGCCACCGGCTGAGCTGGTAGACCGACTCACTCGCCTCGACCACGCCCTGAAAAAGTACAAGAGCTTTAAGAATCAATAGCCCCTTCTGCCCGGTCTCTCTCCATGAGCGATGCGAAGCATGTTACCGCCGACCCCTCGACCGCGGCTGAGCGTCGGATAGACCTTGAGCGCGTCGAAAAAACCCTACGCACCACATACCACTGCTTCACTCTCCCTTTGCCCTCCGACGGCCCTCCTTCGCTTCAGGAGCTGTTCTTGCAGCGTCTCCCGCACATTCCACTCGCGTCTTGGAAGGAGCGCTTCGAATTCGGCGGCGTGTACGTGAATGGACGCGAGGCACTTGCAGACCAGCCGCTACCGCACCCCTGCCGAGTCGAGTACTACGAGCCCAAATTCGCTATCGGAGAGGCTTCAGCCATCTTCCCAGCTTTCGAGGAGCGCTTCGTTGTTTATCGCGATGAGGCCGTCGCAGTGGCCTACAAGCCGCCCGGATTGCCGAGCATGCCAGCGAAGGAGCAGCGCCATTTCAGCTTGAAGGCGTCTCTCGATGCGCTATTCGGAGTGCAGGTTCACATGCCATCCCGACTCGATGTTTCAGCGCAAGGAATCGTCGTTGTAAGCCTCAATCCCGCAACCCACGCTCACCTGCAGAAAGCATTCGAGTCTCGGCGCGTGCACAAGACCTATTACCTTGCCACATCTGCGGCAGTGCCGTGGGAGGTGCTCAAGGTTGATCTCCCGATCTCTCGCGACCCGCGCCATCCGGTGCTTCGAACTGTGACAGGAGACGATGGGCTGCAGGCCGAGACGCGACTCTCTCGCATCGGGACATCTTCATCTGAAGGAACAGCGGTAACGATAGTTCGTGCTGAGCCAGTCACAGGCCGCACACACCAAATCCGTGTTCACGCCGCTTCCCAAGGCGCTCCCATCTTTGGCGATAACTTTTACGGTGGCGCTCCTGCCTCTTCGCTTCACCTTGTGAGCCACTCAATAACTTTCACGCATCCGCTGTCAGGAGAGTCGATCGAAGTTTCGCTTCCTGAGGAACTCACTCCGAATTGGCTGGACGGAAGACCGCAAACACCGAGTGTTCGCTCGGTGACGCGGTGAACAAGGGCCGTCCGCCTGCTCTTTCACCTGCTGCGACCGCCCCCTGAGCACGGTCATACGGCGAACCGGAGCCATCATCATTCCGATAACTTGCGATTTAACTCCGTGCTTTCTTCCCCTACTATGCGGGCGCTGATTCGATAGGCGGTGACACGTCGTTGGTGTCAGCATAACTTTTTGTGCAGCTGCGGCTGTTATGGGGGACTTCTGATGGCTACCAGGGTGATGATTGTTGAAGACGAAGCGGTTGTGGCACTCGACATGACCCACGAGCTTGAGTCCGCGGGATACTCAGTCGTCTGTCACGTCACCAACGGCGAGGAGGCGGTTGCGAAAGCGCTCGAGCTTAAGCCCGACGTGATCCTCATGGACATCACAATTCAAGGAGAGATCGACGGCATCTCAGCTGCACAGCAGATCGCGGATCGATCTCGCATCCCTTTTGTCTTCGTAACCGCCCACGCTGATGAGGTCACTCTGCAGCGCGCGAAGATAACCCGCCCCTACGGCTACATTCTTAAGCCGTTTGAGCCGAACGAGCTCCGGGCAAACATCGAGATCGCCCTGCACAACGCGCAGCTGCGGCAAGCCGCGCCAGTTGATGAGCTCGACGAGGAGCGGCAGGTTGTTGAGGAGGCCGTGCTCACCCCCGGGGGGATAGACGAGTACAAGTACGAGGCCATTAAAGCAATCGGGCTCTTCGACGGCATGGCGCTCAAAGACCTGCACGATCTCGCCAACTGCGCGGTGGTGCGCGACGTTCACGCCGGAGAGTTCGTTTCGATGGACGGCGAGAAGCCGGAGTTCGGCTTCATGGTGATTTCAGGCAGGCTAGCGGTCATCAAGTCCACTCCACAGGGGAAAGAGCTGACTCTTGAGCTGCTCATTCCTGGGGACTGCACTGGGATGCTGCGAGCGCTTGAGCCCACAGAGATGGACACCTCGATTCGTGGGCAAGTTGATGCAAAGGTGCTCGCCATCCCGACTCCAAACCTGCGGGCTATCGTCGAGAAGAATCCGCTCATCTACCGCCGAGTCGCTATCGAGCTCATGCAGCGCTCGCGGCGCGCCAACAACCTGGCGCTCGGGCTCGCTCACTCGAGGGTTGAAAGCCGAATAGTCGCTGCGCTGCTCGCGCTCGCTCCAAGGTTCGGGCGCCCCTCTACCTCCGACGACCAAACCCGCATCTTCCTGACGCGCAAGGAGCTTGCAGACTTGACCGGAACAACTCCGGAGACCGCCATCCGTGTCACCAAGAACCTTGAGCGCGAAGGGCTGCTCGATCTCACTAAGCCTGGAGTGATCAAGATCCTCTCTCTGCATCAGCTCAAAGAGGCCGTTGAGTAAGAGCCAGCGCAGCCTGATCCCCGTTAGCAACTGAAAGCTGCTCGCCTCGTGCCTTGTGCGCGCCGCTGGTACTCTGCTCGCGTTGCTGTGAAAAGAGAGACCTTATGGAAAACAACCCGTTCGTTGAAAAAGCGCTGCGAGACTTTAAAGCTAGGGTGCCGGACTGCATTGAGCTGCACGACGCGCACCTGGATTCGATCCTTGAGCAGGTGCAGAAGCTCCCGTCACCCGAGAAGGAGGCTCGTCTTGTGGAGCTGATCCTGGACGCGGGCGAAACTATCTCGTCGCCTCTGCCTCAGGGGGATCCTGCGCAGCCGCAGCGGCTTGTGCCCGGCCTGTAACGGCGGCTGATCAGTCATCTGCGCCAGGCTTAATTTTGCGACGAACCGCCTTTCGCTCTCCGTGCACCTTCTTGGAGTCCAGCCGCCGTCTCTGGCTCGCGCGCGTCTT
>CAYPUA010000011.1:0-6179 GCA_964413875.1 uncultured Bdellovibrionales bacterium | reverse complement strand
GCCATCCGCGCGGCTCAGCTCGGACGCACGGTGTCGATCGTCGAGCGCGAGGCGCTAGGCGGCGTGTGTCTCAACTGGGGATGCATCCCATCCAAAGCTCTGCTTCGCTCGGCGCAGCTCTACAACGACATGAAGCATGCCAAGGAGTTCGGCTTTGAGACCGGCAAGGTCTCAATCGATTTCCCGCGCATCATCGAGCGCTCGCGCGAGGTTGCAGGCAAGCTCTCCGGTGGCGTGAACTACCTGATGCGCAAAGGCAAGATCGAGGTCATCTCGGGCAACGGCGTGCTTGAGAAGGGCAACAAGCTGGTCGTTACTGACAGCGCAAAGAAGAGCACGACCTACGACTTTAAGGATATCATCATCGCCACCGGCGCGCGCCCGCGCCCGTTCCCTGGGGTCGATGTCGACGGCGAGGTGATTCACACCTCGCGCACTATCCTTGAAAACAAGCGACTTCCGCAGAAGATGCTCATCATCGGGGCGGGAGCCATCGGGATTGAGTTCGCCTACTTCTTCAGCACCCTGGGCACTCAAGTTACCGTGGTAGAGATGGCCGACCAGATCCTGCCTGTCGAGGACACCGAAGTTGCCCAGGCTTTGGAGAAGATCTTCACCAAGAACGGCATGACGATTCGCACCGCGACTGGGGTCCACGACCTCAAGCGCTCGGGCAAGTCAGTCAGCGCGACGCTCAAGGGCAAAAACGGCGACGAGCAGTGGAGCGGCGACGCGTGCCTGGTGGCCATCGGCATCATGCCAAACACCGAGAACATCGGCCTTGAAAAGGCCGGCATCGAGGCGAACCGCGGGTTCATCAAGATCGACGAGCTGATGCGCACCAACGTGCCGCACCACTACGCAATCGGAGACGTCGCTGGAGGGCCAGCGCTTGCCCACAAGGCGAGCCACGAGGCGATCGTTGCTGCAGAGGTCGCGGCCGGCAAGTCGAAGCACCCGATGAAGTACGACAACATCCCGGGCTGTACCTACTGTCAGCCGCAAGTTGCTTCCGTCGGCCTCACCGAGCGCGCGTGCAAGGAGAAGGGCATCAAGTACCGAGTCGGAAAGATGCCGTTCCAGGCGGTAGGGAAGGCTATCGCCATCGGCGAGCAAGACGGGTTCGTCAAGGTCATCATCGACGACCAGGTAGGCGAGGTTCTCGGCGTGCACATTATTCACTCCGAGGCTACCGAGCTGATCTCCGAGGCTGCTATCATCCGCTCGCACGAGGGTATCGCAGCGAGCGTTGTCGACACGATACACCCGCATCCGACCCTGTCGGAGGCAACGATGGAGGCGATGGCGATCGCGCTTGGAAGACCGATCAACTTCTAGCACTTTGGGCACGAGCGACGCAGACGGAGAGAAGCTGCTCCTTGAGGTGTACGACCTCGGTACGATCGAGTACCAGAAGGCCCTGGAGCTGCAGCGGCACTACCACAAAAAGCTGATCGAGGGCTCACAGGACGATCTACTGCTCGTGTGCTCGCACCCGCCGGTCATCACCTGCGGCACGTCGACCGAAGACGCGCACATATTTGCATCTCCCGAAGAGCTTACCGCGCGCGGCACTCCCCTCGTTCGTGTCGAGCGTGGCGGAAGCGTCACCTACCACGGTCCAGAACAGTCGATCTTTTATCCGATAATCAACCTGCACAACCACAAAACCGATGTGGGTTGGTACATGCGCTCGCTTGAAGAGGTCATCATCAGGACTCTGGCTGACTATGGAATCGAGGGGCGCCGAATCCCAGGAAAGACCGGTGTTTGGACCGACGAAAACAGCAAGATCGCCTTCAGCGGGGTTCGTATATCCCGTTGGTGCACTTTGCACGGCTTCTCGCTAAACGTTCTGCCCTGCAGCGAGAGATTCCGTGCAATCAACCCCTGTGGGCTAGGTGAGATACAGGTTGTATCGGTCGCCGAGCTAGCGTCGAGACCGGCAACTGTTCCCGATGCTAACCAGATGCTCTTGCGGCACTTCTGTGAGGTTTTCGGATACGAAACGTAGCTTTTACATTACTAAGGTTCGGGCCGGCAAAATCTCCTGCTCGTGACTCATGGTTATGCAGCTCGTTTGGTGCTATGGAGCGGGTTGTCGAGTTGTCCGGCGAGCCCTTCCGGCGTTGGATCAAGCAGCTCTTAGTGGTGGACGCTTCTGGATGTCCGCAGTAGGTGGCCCTGTAAAGAAACGAAACTCTGGCAAGAAACGAACGGTCCGAAGATGCAGAAAGCAAACAAGGCAACTCAGCTTACGTCACGTCCGGCCAATACTCCTGCTCCAACCTTCGCTCTCGACAAGGAGAGCGCCCTCTCGTTGTACCGCACGATGCTGCTTGCTCGTATCGCCGACGAGAAGACGATCACGCTCTACAAGCAGAACAAGTGCCACTTCCAGATTAGCTGCGCTGGGCACGAGGGTGTTCAGGTGGCGGCTGCTCACGTATTTCGAGCGGGACAGGATTGGTTCTACCCGTACTACCGCGACATGGCACTCGTAGTCGGCGTCGGCATGTCAGCCGAGCAGCTCATGATGAACGCCATGAACAAGGTGCAGGACCCCAATTCACACGGCCGGATGATGCCGATGCACTGGGCAGATGTCGGTCTTCGGATTCCGCCGCAGAGCTCCCCTACGGGCAGCCAGTTCCTGCAAGCAGTCGGATGTGCACTCGGCGCAAAGATGAAGCGCCTGGACGAGGTGGTGTACGTGTCCGCCGGCGAGGGCACCTGCTCTCAGGGGGACTTCCATGAGGCCCTAAACTGGGCGGCTCGAGAGAAGCTGCCGGTGGTGTTTGTCATCCAGAACAACGATTTCGCAATCTCAGTCCCAATTCGGGAGCAGCTCGCGGGATCGAGTGTCGCCAAGATGGTCGAAGGGTACGAGAACCTCTATGCCACCCAGGTGAATGGCTCTGACCTTGAGGCGTGCATCCCAGTCTTGAAAGAAGCGCACGACCGCGCTCGTCGCGGCGATGGGCCTTCGCTCATTGAAGCTCACGTTCCGCGCCTGCAGAGCCACTCGATCTCAGACAACCACCTCAAGTATCGCACCCCTGAAGAGCTTGCAAAGGAGCAGCTGCGCTGTCCGCTGCGCCTCACCCGCGCCCTGATGCTCGACAGAAAGTTCGCCACCCAGAGTGAGATCGAGAAGATTCATTCCGAAGTTAAGAAGCTCGTCGATGAGGCAGCGGAGCTGGCCGAGGCAACTCCGGACCCGGATGCTACAGACGCCTGCGCTCACACCCTGAAGAATCCTACGCCGTGGGAAGGTGTCCACGAGGGCACGGCGACTGGCGAAGAAGTCTTTATCGTTGATGCGCTTAACCATGCGCTCGACGAGGAGCTAGCCCGCAATCCTGACATGTGCATCTTCGGCGAAGATGTCGCCCACGGAAAGGGTGGCGTGTTCACGGTCACGGCTGGACTCACCGCGAAGTACGGCGTCACGAGAGTTTTCAATAGCCAGCTCGCTGAGAGCGCGATTGTCGGCGCCGCTGTGGGGCTTGCGACCCGCGGCATGAAGCCCGTTGCCGAGATCCAGTTCGGCGACTACGTCTGGACCGGGGCCAACCAGATCCGCAACGAGCTTGCAATGCTCCACTACCGCTGCGCGGGAGACTTTAGCTGCCCGGCGGTGCTACGCATCCCGGTCGGCGGATACATCCGAGGGGGCGCGTACCATTCGCAGAACATCGAGGCAACTTTTGCGCACTTTCCAGGGCTGCTCGTGCTCTACCCGTCGAATGCCACCGACGCGAAGGGGCTGCTCAAGGCGGCGATTCGTGCGCAGGATCCTGTTCTCTTCCTTGAGCACAAGGGTCTCTACCGGCAGGTCTACGCGAAGGGCCCGGAGGGTGACGCAGACTTCCTCGTGCCGATCGGCAAGGCGAAGACTGTGCGCGAGGGCGAAGACGCCACGATCGTCACGTGGGGCGCGCTCGTTCAAAAGAGCCTTCTTGCAGCCCACGCCATGGAGGCGCGTGGCTGCTCAGTTGAGGTTATCGACATTCGGTCGATTGTGCCGCTCGACATCGAGCACATCTTCAATAGCGTCCGAAAGACCGGCCGGGTTCTGGTAGCCCAGGAAGACGTGCTGTTCGGCGGGTTCGGCGGCGAGATAGCAGCGCAGATAGCTGAGGCCTGCTTCTCTAGCCTAGACGCCCCCGTGAAGCGGGTCGGGATGAAGTACGCGGCTGCGGTGCCGCACGCACCGGTGCTTGAGGACGTTGTCCTCCCCCAGACCGAGGATATCTTGAGTGCGCTAGAAGAGCTGTTGGAATTCTAGGGATCGGCTAAAAACCGCTTCCAGCCGCGCCGCAGATGGCGCGGTCGATGGCACTCCTCATCTTCATCCTGCTCCTTCTCCTCGTCCTGCACCTGCACCAATCTCCTGCTCATAATCATTTTCCGCAGATTACCCTCGATACGCGTTTTGAGAGGACCAGGATAAAGACGACGAATACGGTGCACGGGCAGGAGGATGAGAAGGAGAAAGATGAGGAAAATGACGACTGGCCGGGAACTCTTTTGAGGAAAAACGTTTTCTGCAGGGCAGTAGCCCACCTTTGAAACTGCCTCTAGCCGGGCGGCGGGCTGGTGCTGCCCGCAGAAAAGCTGGAAAACGGCGCGTTGCCGTGCTCTAATCCGCGACCGGTACAGGTATGGCAAAGCTCTATTTCCGTTACGGCACAGTTGGCAGCGCGAAGACGCTTAACCTGCTCGCGGTTGCCCACGCCTACAACCAGCAGAACAAGCGCGTGCTCGTCATTAAGCCAGCGCTCGATGATCGCTTTGGGCGCGAGACGGTAAAGTCTCGTGCCGGGCTGGAGCGAGATGCCGACCTGCTCGTGCATCCAGAGTCAACGCTTGATCCGAAAGCTTTTGAGGGGGTCAACTGTGTGCTTGTCGATGAGGCGCAGTTCCTGAGCGCAGAGCTCGTCGACCAGCTCCGTCGCATCTCGTGCGATCTCGACATTCCGATTATCTGCTACGGCCTGCGCACTGACTTTCGCACGGATCTCTTTTCCGGCTCTCGTCGCCTCTTCGAGCTGGCCGACGAGATCTCTGAGGTGAAGACCACCTGTTTCTTCTGTGACAGTCGCGCGCTCTTCAATCTCAAGTTCGCCAACGGCAAGCCAACTCGAGAGGGTCCCGCGATCGATCTCGGCGCGGAGGAGAAGTACCTTCCATCGTGCGCACGCTGCTACTCAGGGCATTTCTCGTAAGCTGCTGATCTGGCAAGACAAAAATACCGCCTCTTAAATTTTCGGCGGGGTCCGCGATCATAGCTCATCTTGCAAAACGATGTTTGCGGGCGTCGTCTTAGGTTCCTGCGAACGAGCGCAGACTAAGATCATCTAACCTCTGCCTCAAATCTTTATCAAAGAGCCGTACGGGGCTATAAACACGAAGCTAATTTCGTAGAGCCGAGGAGCTGTTAACCATGAAAGTTGAGATGCTGATGCCGCAGATGGGCGAGTCTATTGCAGAGGCTACCATCTCGAAGTGGCGAAAGAAGCCAGGCGATGCCGTCCAGAAGGACGAGGTCATCCTTGAGATCTCCACAGACAAAGTTGATTCCGAGATCCCCGCTCCTGCCGCTGGCACACTCGCAGAGGTGCTCTTCGGTGAGGGTGATGTCGTTCCCGTAAAAACGAAGATTGCAGTCATCGACACCGCGGGCGGCGTTGCTGCACCGGGCGCCAACGGCGCCTCGACAAACGGCGCTGCCAAGGCGCATGCGGCCCCAACTCCAACTCCTGCACCGAAGGCAGAAGCGCCGGCACCGGCCGCTGTTGCAGACGAGGGGGCAAGGTTCTTCTCGCCTCTCGTTAAGGGTTTGGCCGAGAAGCACGGCATCTCGCTCGCGGAGCTTCAGTCTGTTCCAGGAAGCGGTCAGGGCGGCCGACTGACGAAGGAGGATTTCCTCAAGTTCGTCGAGACGCGCGGAAGCGCAGCTCCGGCTGCAGCTCCAGTGGCTGCGGCGC
This sequence comes from uncultured Bdellovibrionales bacterium, assembly GCA_964413875.1. Classification (GTDB taxonomy): domain Bacteria; phylum Bdellovibrionota_C; class UBA2361; order UBA2361; family OMII01; genus OMII01. The sequence continues at coordinate 186 of CAYPUA010000011.1, read as the reverse complement.
CTGCGCCGGCTCCGAAGCCAGCGCCAGTTGCTGCTCGGCCCTCTGCGCCCCCTCAGGACACTCCGAGCGGAGATTGGGGAGCAGACGGAACGCGCGTCGTGATGATGGATGGCATGCGCCAGGCGATTGCAGACCACATGGTTCGCTCGAAGCACACCAGCCCGCACGTCTACTCAATCCAGGAAG
>CAYPUA010000010.1:5648-87059 GCA_964413875.1 uncultured Bdellovibrionales bacterium | reverse complement strand
AAGCGACTGGCTCGCTACGAAAATCACTGACGCCACCCGCGGCATCGGAAGAAGAGCGGATTGCATAACGATGCGCAGATAGCCCCATTTTTCGGGCAGTTGGATCGGTTGTAAGGGGAGGGTCAAGTTTCTCCACGGCCAACCGATTACTCTAAGTCTAGGGACGCGGGTCGGGAGAGTGCATTTTTTGGGTGCCCTACTGCCGAGAGGTTTCGTACACTCGGCTTTGGGCGCTTTGTTTACCACATAGGGGCACAACACATGAAACGGCTGGCAATTCTCATCCTCACTGGATTCCTCATGGTGGTGGCTTCTAATACCGCCTCCGCGCAAACCAAGTACACCTTCAAGAAGGGACAGCTCGTCACCTACAAGGGCAAGCCGTGCGGCTCCATCTCGAACAAGTGGACTCCGGTCAAGAAGTCTGGCAAGTACTATGTGATTGACCGTTCGAGCAAGACGCGCTGTTCGGGTCTCTTGTCCCCGGTGGCACTGAAGAAAAACGGTCTCGGAAAGCTGCCGAAAGCGTCATCGCTGCTTCGATCTCGCGATTCTGGTGCCTCGATCAGCGACCCAAATGGCACTCCGCCGCTTCTCAAGAATATTCCGAGCATTGTGGGCGGCGTAAAGAACCTTTTCTGGTCAGACGGCGTAATTGATGCGATTGCAAATGGGACAGCCACCACACAACAGTGTAGTGAATATTTCGCCGGCTCTACGGACGGCTCATCGGCTGGCTTAGTAGGATGCTTCGGCGCGCAGGGAGTTGGCTTTTCCTTCCAGTCGGTACTCGATGGTGCCGGCAGCAGCTGCTACATGAAAAATATTGCGAAGCAAAGCTTAGTTGACTCAGGTGCTGTCACGGTTATCGACGGGTCCCTACCAAGCGGGGGAATCGCTAATGTTTTCTCTCCGCCTTCTGGCTCTCAGGACCGCCTAGTGAAAGTAGTCATCGCCGGATTTGGTGGTGGAGGAAGCCAGAACGGTTTCCTGAAGATCGACTCCACCTCGAAGCTCAATAATGCGGGACATCAGTACGCCTTCACAGTATATTTCTGCGAGGGAAGCTCTTCGACACCGACAAATAAAGAGCGCGTAACTGTCTCGACCTCGGGACAATATAGCTACCAGGGCATCTACTCTCAGGGCAGTTTCGTCGGCCAGAATACTATCAGTGCACGGCTCGCGAGTTCGGGATCCACGATCCGATTTGACCCCACTCAGAACCGAACCTCGCTATCAAATCAGGACCTTGGAGGCGGGCAGAGCTTCAAATCGTCGGTCACAATCACGCCGGCGAACCTTATCAAGAATAAAACCTACGACTTCTTCGGAGCTGGCGGTCGAAAAGTGTACGCCATATCGGAATTCAGCGGAACCGACATCTCAGACTTCCGAGTCATTCAGTCAGCTGTTAAACAGCAGTTTAGTTCTGGCTCAAACGACGGGGGGACTGAGTATCGCGGCTCGGTCGGAAAGTACGTCAGCGCGCCATCCAACAGCTTAATTGGAGATCTCGAAGAGGTGAACTTCGCCACTGACACATTCTTTGATGCGCCAGCCTCCGTCAATCCGGACTACTCCGGGCTCTCCTGCACGGCTGACGCCGATGTCACGTTACAGATGGACTTCACAAATCCTGACCTTGGCGCGATCGCCCAGGAGTGTGAGCAGGAAAAGCTCGAAGGCATGAACTTCTGCGTCGACGACTCGTCGGTGGCAGCAGCTATGGCAGCCTACGCCACAACCTGCAGCAACTGAGCTAGAAACACCCATAGGATTATCGCATCGATTTTCGGGCAGTTGGGTCGGTTGTAAGGGACGGTTCAAGTTTCTCCACGGCCACTCCGACTACTCCTTTTCGAGGGAGGCGGAGTCAGGAGAATGTACTTTTTGGGTGCCCTGTTGCCCGGCGTTTTCGTACAATCGGCTTTGGGCGCTTTGTTTACTCACATAGGGGTACAACACATGAAACGGCTGGCAATTCTCATCCTCACTGGATTCCTCATGGTGGTGGCTTCTAATACCGCCTCCGCGCAAACCAAGTACACCTTTAAGAAGGGACAGCTCGTTTCGTACAAAGGGAAGCCGTGCGGCTTGATCTCAAACAAGTGGACGCCTGTTAAGAAATCGAGCGGCAAGTCCTACGTTATCGACAACTCAAGCAAGACCCGCTGCCGCGGCCTTCTCGCATCCACGGCTCTCAAGAAGAACGGTCTCGGCCGCTTGCCAAAGGCATCAGCGCTTCTCAAGAGCCGCTCAAATGGCGCTTCTGTCAGCGATCCGAACGGCACGCCACCGGTGCTCAAAGATATTCCAGACTTCCCGGGAGGAGTGAAGAACCTCTTCTGGGGCTCTGGTGTCGTAGATGCGATCGCTAACGGCACGGCCGACCCCCAGCAGTGCTCTGAGTTCTTCGTTGGCTCAACAGACGGAACATCGTCGGGCCTGTTAGGTTGCTTCTCAGCGCAGGGCGTCGGGTACTCCTTCCAATCCGTGCTGCAGGGCAGCAACAGCTCCTGCTTCATCAAGAACATCGCTTCTCAGAGCCTGCTTGATGCCGGAGCGATCACCGTAACAGATGGATCGCTTCCGAGCGGGGGAATCGCAAACCTCTTCTCGCCAGGCGCAACAGATCGAACGGTGAAGATCCAGATCGGCGGTCTCGGCATGGGACAAAATGGCTTCGTCAAAGTCGACTCTGCCGGAAAACTAGCCAACGCAGGGAGGCAGTACGGACTCACCTCATACTTCTGCATGACCGGTCAGCCGACCCCGATGGGCAAAGAGCGCATGAATGTTTCGCTGTCGGGCAAGTATGACTACACAGCGGAGTTCGGCGCTGGTCCAGCGAATTTTAGCACCACGATCTCAGCGCAGCTCTCGGGCAGCGGTACCTCGGTGCAGTTTGACACGACCCAGAACCGCACTTCGCAGTCGCAGGCGGACCTCTCCGGCGGTGTGAGCTTTAAGTCGCTAGTCACCATCACCCCAGAGAACCTGATCAAGACCAAGGTGTACGATTTCTTCGGTGCTGGAGGCCGCAAGAACTACGCCATCTCGGAGTTCAGCGGAACCGGGCTATCTGATTTCAGGCTCATTCAGTCAGCGCTCAAAGATAACTTCGGCGGGCAAGATCGTCAGGGAGGATTCGAGTACCGCGGTAGCGTAGGAAAGTACGTGAGCGCGCCGGGCAACGCCTTGGTTGACGACCTGAGCGAAGTAAACTTCTCGACTGACTCCTTCTATTCAACACCAGCCTCGGTTAGTCCAGACTTCTCGGACACTTCGTGTTCAGCGGATGCGGATGTAACGCTGACGATAAACTTCGGCAATCCGGCGCTCATGACGGTCGCTCAGGCCTGCCAGGCGGAGGCTCTTGAGGACATGAACTTCTGCATGGCGGATTCGACTGTCATGGCGGCTTTTGCGGCGTTCCCGACGACGTGCGGCTTGTAGTCGCGCGGCAACTCACGCAGCCGCTGCAGCTAGCTAATCCGGCCGATTCGGAACTCCCCAGTTGAGCTTTGTGCGCAGGATGTCGAAGTAGCTCTTTTCGCGCGACACCACAAACTTCACCGTCTGGCGAGCCTGGCTGACCTTCACGATATCGCCGGACAGCAGCGGCTGTGACACCTGCCCGTCTACGGTAACTATCACTTCATCGTCGAATTTCGGCAGCTCGACCTCGACCTGGGAAGTGCCGGGCAGGATGAGAGGCCGATTGGTTAGCGAGTGCGGACAGATTGGAGTCACGAGAATGACGCTGAGCGACGGATGCGCGATAGAGCCGCCGGCTGCAAGCGAGTACGCGGTTGAGCCCGTCGGTGTCGCCAGGATGATTCCATCCGCCCGGATACGCGCGACATCATTGCCGTTCACCGAGAGGTCTAGTTCGGGGAGGCGCGAGCGGGCCCCTTTCTGAACGACCACGTCGTTTACTGCGCGCGACTCGAACACAATCGTGCCCTTGCGATGCACCTGAACATCTAAGAGCACCCGCTCGGCGCACTTCACGTTGCCTTTAGCAACGGTATCGAGCACCCCAATAAGCTCGTCTGGGCGCACCTCTGTCAGGAATCCGAGATTGCCGAAGTTGACTCCCACGAAAACTGGAGAGGTTCCCTCGACGTAACGCGCGACACCGATCAGCGTGCCATCGCCCCCGAGGGTAATGATCGGATCTGCCCGCTGCACTATTTCCCTAGCTGAAACACCCGCAACCGAGAGCTTGAGCGCCTTCGCCGTTTGAGTGCAAACATCAAGTGGCAGGCTTCGCGCTTGGCACCACGCAACAACCTCCTTCGCAAGGTTCGCGGCTCTCTGGCTGCCTGCTCGGATAACGAGCCCCATCCTCTGGATCATCTCTCTTCCCCTTCCTCCTGCTCCGGCAACTGCGCGCTCGGCGGCGCCTCAAGCGCACGTCGCAGCCGCGCGTCTGCCACCTCCCTCGTTCGATACTCATGCCCCGAGACGGCAGCAACGACCTTGCCCGGTCCGGAGACGATGTGGTCGTAGGTGTCTGACCACTGCTTGCCCGACTCTTCAGGAAGCATCGAAGCCACCGTCACCGGCTCGTAGCCGCTCAGCGACAGCACCGCGTTACCGAGAAGATAGATCGCGTACGGCGGAAATACTACGACCGTTCCAACGTTCACGGCTGTATCGCCTAAGCCCGGGCCATACGCGAAGTTTCCGCCGACCTCGTTGAGAACTTCCTTAGCTTGTTCGGGGGGCATCTCCTTTCCAACCACTGAGAACTGGTCGGGCTGGTCCGGGGGCTTCTCTTTGATAACCCCGCAAGCAGATGTCACTGAGACTAGAGGGAGGAGTGCGCAGAAAAAAACGCGTTTGCTGAAAAAGAGAGCGCCCGGCGTCGCTTGAGCGAAGCTCAGTCGACGCCGGGCGCGGACGGTGCTCGGTGCGCCTAGAAAATCCGAGACGGCCGTATCTCTTAAGAATAAAACCACGGTACGACCCTGAACCCACCCTGTTGGCGCCAACAGCTCCCGTATGTTGCACGAATCCGGCGCATGCCGACAGGGGAAAAGCGCTCGGAGCAGTTCTGGCTTTAGCGGCGGTCGCCTTCGCACGATACCTCCCTTAGGAAGAAGTTATCGAGAGGCTAGAGCGAGCATGAAACTAAAACGACGGTTTGGCTTTGGGCGCTTATTCGGAACAGCTTTCTGCTTGGCGATGCTAGCGGCACCACTGCCAGCAACCGCCCAAAATCAGTCTTTTGAGGGGATCGAAGGTTTCGTCGACTACAAGCACCGCGGCCCAGTGCTGACGATTAACGCCTTCTACTTCGCCGCCTCCACGAGCGAAGCCAAGAGCGCAGGTGGAGCCTTCAGCCGAATCCTCGCCGACGCCTACGTGCCGAACGAGGACTACGCTGAGTACCCAATTAAGTTTGAGTTCTACATCAACCGCCAGCTCGTCTCGACGCAGCTACGGTCGCAAGCACAACCGGGACCGATCGGACTAACGCTTCCAGCAGGGCAAACGGCCCCGCCGTTCTCGTACTCAGTGATTGCGACGTTGCTTTATCCTAACCGCAGCTTCTCGACGGTTATCAACGGCACTCTCAATGAGAGCAACACCGTTGATGATGGGGAAGATGTTGCAGGCTAAGCGGTTGCCTTGAGCGGCGCAGCGAGGAGCACAGCGCCAAGCGCCATGAACAGAAGCCCAATGACCTGTGCCTCGCTAAGCCCGAGGAGAACCGTAGGATTGACTCGGAGGAACTCTACGGCCACTCGCTCAATCGAGATCAGAAACAGGTATAGTCCGAAGCGCTGGTAGCGGTGCGGCAGAGCTGACGAAAGCTCAACTCGCGACAGCACCCACAACACTACAAGGCTAGCCGTCGACTCAAAAAGCGGCGTTGGATACACCAGCTCACCCGGCAGGGTCGGCACGACTCCTTGCAGGTACGACATCCCCCAGAACCCCTGCGTGGCGATTCCGTAGTCACCGTCTCCAGAGAGCTGGCAGCCAAGCCGGCCGATTGCATATCCGAGCGCCAGACACGGCCCGAGAGAATCGAGCAGACGCCCGACCTCGATGCGGTCCTTGCGAGCGAGAGAGATAACCGTGATGGCTGCTATGATGAAACCGCCGTAAAAGGTGAAGCCTGCGCTTGCAAAGAGGGCTCCTGCGAGATCTCGGCTCGTTTGCTGCCAATTCTCCCCGATGAACCAGAGCCGAGCGCCAAGCAAACCGGAGACTCCTGCCGCCATCACGTAACGCTCTGCAAGCTGCGGGTCGATACCGCTTCGGCGGAAGCTCTTTGCAAGGCGCATTCCGCCGAGGATCAGCGCAAGCGCTACCATGAGCCCGAAGCTCTGTATCGGGAGCGGGCCTAGCTTGGCGAGGGTTGGAATCATCCTTTACCGCACGGCAGCAACGTCTGTTGGCGCCGCGGCTGGAGCCGAGAGGTACTGCGACGCCCACTTCTCGCTCCAGTTGCGCGGGCCGATGATGCGCGTTACGGGGCCCGACTTGTTGTCAGGGTCACTTACAACGAGAACCTTCTGCTGGGCATCGAGCACGAACGACTCCGGCATCCCTTGAATACCGTACAGCCGCTTGCTCTGCGAATCAGAGTCGATGACCATCGGATAGGTCAGGCCGTACGTAGCCTTCATCTTCTCAACGGCCTCGGGAGTATCGTCGACCGCTATGCCGACCACCTGAAAGCCCCTGTCCTTCAGGGTATCGTGAATGGTCTGAAGCAGAGGAAGCTCTGCTACGCACGGCGCGCACCACGTAGCCCAAAAGTTTACCAACGTGACTTTGCCCGCGTACTGGCTCAGGGCGACTTCGTTGCCTTTGACGTCCGTTCCCTTCACTTCGGGAGCTTTGTCACCAGGGTTGAAACCAGTTGAACCGCCGCCGCAAGAGCACACGAGTGCCATTACCACTGCAGCGAAAGTGCGTGATACTCGACGCATATGGGGGACCTCTCAATTACTGAGCGGGAGTGCTCGAAGACGGTGTTGGTGACTTGCCGTACTTCTTCTTGAACCGATCTACACGGCCCTCGGTGTCGAGGAGCTTCTGCTTGCCGGTGTAATACGGGTGGCACTGAGAGCACACTCCAACGCGGATCTCAGGGATAGTTGCGCCGGTTACGAAGGTGCTGCCGCAGCCTCCGCAATAAACCGTTGCTTCATGATAGGTTGGGTGGATGTTCTCTTTCATAGCGGCGGAAGGGTACTGTACCGGCTGATCCCTGTCAACTTTCGGCCCAGGCCTGAAAAGCCTTGAGAAAATCGGCAGGTGGCTCCATTCCCCGGCGGCTATTGATATCCATAAAGACAGATTCGATCACCAGTTCTACCGCGGGCTTGCCACGCTCATTGAGCAGGGTCTGGTGCATGACCAAGGTCCGGTCTCGGACCTCTGCCCGGTCGCAGGTCACCGTCGCCTCCCCGCGCTTGATCTCGCGCTTGTATGAGGCGGTGACCTTGGTAATAACGAGCGCCTTCCCCTCCTCGAGCAGCTTCTCGTTCGGGAAGCCTATGTGCGACAGGAGCGCGCAGCGCGCCTGCTCGAAGAGCGACAGGCTGCGGCCGTGGTGAACGTGGTCGTAGACCGGCTCGACCCAAGAATCATCGATGGTGACGTTGATTGAGAACATGCGGCGCTCCTGCTTCATGATGCTGGCGCACCGCGAGCTGCCTGTCAAATAGAGCCCCGCAAAACCGGCATGCGGAAGGAGGACAATCGTGCTTTGATGGAGTTGCATCCAAACAGCAGCCGAAACGGCAAGGTACGAAACATGAAGACGCTCTACTCATCCCGCATAGCCAAGGCTCTCAAACTGCTCAAGGCCTCTGGCCGTCGCGAGGCTCTTGTGGTCTCAAGCAACCCGCTACCGGTTCGATCGCGCGACACCCACTTCCCGTACCGACAGAACAGCGACCTCTTCTACTTCACGGGCAGCCAGTCCGAGCACATCACGCTCCTGCTTCGCCCGTACGCCGGAGAGCCTGTAGTGCTGCTGGTTCCGCCTGAGGACAAGGTCAAAGCCGTCTGGGACGGCCCGCAGCCACCAATTCGCCCACTCGCCCGCCAGCTCAAAGCGGAGGTGGTAGTTTCAAGCGATCACCTAAAAACCCTCATCGCTCTCGTGCGGGGAGCCGATACTGCCTACCTTCAGTCGATCCCAGGCACAGCGAGCGCTGCGCTGAAAGCAGACCTCTCGGCGCGAAGCTCTCTCGCGGGACGCGGACTGCCGGGCGCTCTTGTTGAGGCGGAGCGCTTCACCGCGCGCCTGCGAGCCATCAAGGACATCCACGAGATTAAGCTGATCAAGGAGAGCGCCGCCGTCACCTCCGAGGCGCTGCTCAACGCGCTGCCCCTGCTTCAGAGCGGCACATCAGAGCACGAGATCGCGGCGTTTCTGGATTACTACTACCGCGCGTCCGGAGGCGAGCCTGCTTTCGGGACTATCGTTGCCGCAGGCAAGTCGGCTGCGACGCTTCACTACCAAGGGCTGTCACGCAAGCTGCGCGACGGCGAGTTCGTCCTGATCGACACGGGTTGCGAACTGAACATGTACGCCAGCGACATCACCCGCACGATTCCAGTCGGAGACTCGCTCGCACCGCAGCTGAAAGACCTCTACGACATCGTCCTGCGCGCGCAGATGATGGCTATCAAGAAGGTCAAGGCAGGCGTGCTCATGAGCGACGTGTTCCTGACTGCGGCGAAAGAGCTTACGATCGGGCTGAAGTACCTTGGCGTACTGAAGGGCCCCCTGCCGCAGCTCATGAAGAAACAAGCCTACCGCCCATACTTCCCGCACGGAATCGGACACTCGCTCGGCCTCGACGTGCACGACGTCGCTCTTGGTGCCAACGACCGCATTGAGCGACTCGAGAAGGGGATGGTCGTAACGATTGAGCCTGGCTTGTACTTCAGTAAACCAGTAGGCCCCCTGCCCGCATGCGGCGTGCGCATCGAGGATGACGTGCTTGTTGGCTCTCGCGGAGCGGAAGTGCTGACGGCCGGAGCATTCCCCAAAGGCTTAGAGCACCTGCTCTCAATGCGCTAAGCGGAGCTCCGGGTCTAGCGACCCTGAGTCTACAGATTAACCGACCACTTTAGCGGCACCAAAGCCGTACTGGCCTGGGTTGTTAACGATGAGGGAGAGCGCGATGACTCGTGGCACGAATCGTCGCGTTTCCCCTGGAAACTGCCCGCCACGGGAGAGGTTCCAGAAGTCCGATTCGGAATTTCGCGCCAACACTTTTCCGACGGCACCGCTACCCGCATTGTACGCCGCTAGAACAAGGTGCCAGTCGTTGAACTTGGTAAACAGGTCCCGCAGATGCTTCGCCGCTGCAACCGTTGATCGCTCCGGATCCAGGCGGTCATCCTGCTTGGCGTTCACTTTGAGTCCGTAAAACTGAGCCGTAGTCCGCATGAACTGCCACATACCTTTGGCACCCGCCGGGCTGGCCGCTTTCGGGTTCAAGCCGCTCTCGACTGCAGCCACAGTGAGGAGCTCGGTCGGAACACCTTGGCCTTCGAACACCTCTTCCATCTTCTCGAGCTCAGCCGCTCGCTCTTGAAGGACTCGTTCAACGGTACCACGGTCCTGCTTCATGAAGCGATCAAGCTCAACCTGTACCTCAGGTGTTACGCCGAATTCTGGCTTCGGGAGCACACGGGCGACCTGAACTGAGAGCTGTTGGGGGCTGCGTCCGCTGGAAAGCTCGTCCTCAGTAGCTAGGCCGAGGTCCCCGACTCCCAGGTTGCGGTGGAGGAATCCACACCCTACCGATGGAATTACGACTGCGAAGAGAAAAAGTGCCACAATGATGCGGCGAAGCAGCGATGTCATACGTTTGCAGGTTACACAGCAAAAAGCGCCCGAACGCCCGTAGGGGCTGGTCCAGACTCCCCCGAGTACATCCTAAGACCTGCACTCAGGCAAGCAACCCGGCTCGGGAGAGCGCTCCAGATGAGCTACAACCCACTGAAAATATGACATTTGCAATTCGTTAAAATGTTATAATTGCGTTCTAGAAAACGATTCATTCAAAGCGATAAACAGCCCCACAACGAGCAATCCTCGCTTCTTGAACCCGCATCCTACTTACTACGCGAATCCTCCCAATTGAGGATGCTTTAGGTCGTCAGGCGACTAGAAGGTAGGCTAACCACCTCGCGGTTTTTTTGGGTTTCAGCATGGCGAAAGCCGCACATCGTGATTTGATGGTTTCTCTCGCACCGCTCAGGTACGCCTGCCGGCGTGTGTGCGTGACCCTGCTCGCCGTAACGATCGGCGGGTGTGCCCTGCTGCCTACTTCCAACGCCGCCACTCCGAAAAGCGAACGCGGATGGCTCGCCGATGGCTCTCTCGCGATATCGCGCCCAATTCCACCGATCAACAGCTACCCAGTCGACCGAGCCAGCATGCGAACGGAGTCCATCTCCTCGCAGGATACTACGGTCTCAGAAGCCAAGATTCGCATTTCCCGCGCCGCCGGTTTAGTCTCCTATGCAGCACCGGATTCATCTCCCCTCTCCTTCCACGCCCACATTGCAAGCTCACTTAGGCCGGGTAGCTACACGGTTTCGCTCAAGCAGACGAACCCTCTGTGGTATGCCCCGGCTTCATACTTCCGACAGCGAGACATGCGGGTACCCGCCGAGGGCAGCCGAGAGCGCTTCAAGCGCGGCGCTCTGGGCAACCAAGCGCTTTTCCTGAACGACCAAACCCCGCTGCACAGCGGTCCCGTGGGAACCAACGAGATCGGGGGCCTCAGACTCAACCCGTCCGACATGGCCCAGCTTTTCGAGCTGGCACGGGTCGGCACCGTCGTCGAAGTTCGTTAGGCAGACCACCCGAGAACATTCACTAAATGGGCCCCTACCCTCTGAATCGATCTCGGTTCGACTAGCGCCAAAGAAGGGTGTATAAGCCCTGTCAGCAGCCTTTTTTGAGTAGACGAGAGTCCCCCTAGCGACGCCACCACGGCGCGCTACCGCTGGGCGCTCCTGCTGGGTCAGGACAACGATGCGTCGCAGGCGGCGTGGAGGTAGGGTATGAAGTACGAAGAGCTAGGTGGGGGATTCATCAAAAAGCGCGAGAAGCGTGTCGTAGGGCTCTTTATCGATGGCACCGGGCTCGATCGCGCCACTCGTCGAATAAACCGTAAAGTCGATATGAGTGCCCTCGTGCGCGGTGTCACATCGGGACTCACACCCGTGGTTGCCCGCTACTACACCCTCATCCCGTACGAAGATGACTCGCGTCAGCGCGCCTTCCTGGACGCGGTCGCTCGGGCAGGCCTTTCCGTGATTGTGAAGCGCCTTCCACCGAAAGGAATCACCCGACAGGTGAGCATCGACATAGAAATGGCAGCAGACATCGTTGCTTTCTCTCTGGGGCTCTCATCATTCAGCAAAGAGAACGAGTACATGCCGGCGGACCATCCACTGCGCATGGCCACGCCTTCCAGCGTTGTGACGAACTTTGGTCGTAAGAAGCCAGCTTTCGGCGCCTCTCAGGATGACGCGCCGGAACCGCGCGTTGCAGCCGCAGGCGACAAAGCGCTTTTGACGCGCGACTCGGACCTCTCTGCTCAGCGTTCAATCGTCGTTGTATGCCCCAGCCGTGACATCGCTTACCCGCTCGGCATGTCGAAGGACCTTGGATGCGACACCACCTCGGCTGACTTCGGACAGTTCAATACGGGTGATGTGCTCAAGTCTGCGGCGAAGTGGATCGATCTTTCGGACTCAGAAACCATCTGGCGCGACTGAGGCGCGCGGCCCGGGAGGGTCGCCCCGGTTCTGGACCGAAATGGCCTCCGACCGGGTAATCTGGGCCCCTCTGCCAGCGCCGCGGCTTCAAAAATTGTAGGCTAAAACCAGCTTCTTAAGGTTTCCGGGCGGGTTTAACCGGAGGTTGCCCTTGTGCCTGCTTGGGTATCGGACGACAATACCGGCGTTTTCGCCCGGGAACACAACAGTGGTCATAAACCTCGCAAACAAAGACTTGTTCGGAGCTGACGGTCCACCGGCTGGCACTACCTTGCCAGACGCTGGGACTCCGGAATGGTTCCAAGGCGCATCGAATGCCTACCTCCGGTTATCGAGCTGCGTGCAGCCGATCGATAAGGTCGGGAAGCGCGTTGCTATCGAAGGCTCGGTACACCACATCGCTGGTGAACGCGGATCAGATCTAGCAGAGGTTCTCGATCTGACCGTCAAAGTTCTATCGCGGAAGGGAGCCCCGCTTGGTACCTACAAGGTTTCACCGAGACTTGATGGCGACCTTGGGTTCGAACTAGGAGCCTACTTCTGCGCAAAGGACGGACTCGAAATAGCGGATGTCGAGGCTGGTCGAGTTATACTGAGTGCAAAAGGTAAGCAAGCAGACGAGATGCTGCAAGACCTCGCCAAGATCGTCAGCCGCTTCAGAGACGTGGCGTGGCAAGGCGAGCCAATCGCCGATCTTGCAACCACGCAGCATCTTAGAAATGTGGAAAAATGCGAGGTCCAGTCAGACGACATCGCTTGGGAACGGCTTCGCAACACCGAGGTCGGCCCGACAGAGAGCGAGGCTGCGCTTTCAAACACAAGCGAAAAGCCGTCGGTTCGCATTGCCCACATGGTGCCAATTCTGCCAAGCTTCCCAGAACTGGCGAGAGATCCGAGCTTCGCGCTCGACCGTCAGTGGCGTTCATCGCTGGAACGGCACGGACTTATTACAACAGTGACCGCCACGCTCATGCCGGGCGAGGTAGACTGCGTAGCGTTCGATTTCTTGATGTCTGATGGTGAGGGCATCCCCATAGGTCGTGACTCTCAAACCGTTGGGGTGTCCCGTAAGGTGTTGGGGAGTTCGCCCGAGCAGGTGCACCACAACCTGGAACGGGTCACCGCTGAGGCGATGGATGAGTTCCGAAGAGACGGGCTCGACGCGCTCGTTTACAGGATATCTCACTTTCCATTTAAGCCACCTAGGCACCAGGGCGAAGCGGAGCTTGCTACAGCCAAGGTCGGCGCAAGGACTGTCCTGGGTGGACGGCTACGAGCGAACAACCCGGTCGATACGAATATTCTCCACGGGCAGCGCCATGAAGGGGAGCCGGTTTTTGCCCGAACCTTGAGCTCCGGGGCGGAACTCAGGGTTCATGTAGGGATTAAGGCTGCGCTCCTCTCGATCTCCCCGAACAGCAGCGAACTCTCCTCCTGGATTGGCTGGACTGTCACTGATCGTGAAGGGATGACGAAGGAGAGCTCGCTCGCACGAGCGGAACTTCTTGAGTACGCGGAAATGCTTAGCTCGGGCACACCAGAGCAGCGACTTACGGCGCTGGACGGGCTCCGCTCACTTAGCGCCAGGAAGAATGGACGCCCGCACGGGGGCAGTGGCTCTGCTGACAAGTTGCTTGGCTTCGGTTTTGACGCAGACCTCAAATCTTTCGGTGGCGTAGTCGTATCAGCGAGTGCACCTGCGTTTGATAACGACGATCAGATACTTGAGCTTTTGAACGGCATTCAACTAGTCCAGGTCACCAGGTTCCGCAGCTCTGACAGTGTGGCTGACTTAGTTAACTTCGACCGAGCCCTCTTTGGGATTTACCCCGACCATTCGCTATCGGTGAGAACTTGGAACAGACTCGGTGGTCAGCTCAAGACCAAATTGTGTCTCGCAACCTGCGAGGCAAATGGCGGGTACCAGGAGATAATTCGCTCAATTGCCGAAATACTGAGCGATTCCGAGGCGAGGAAAGGGGCCGGCCCAAACCGCACTCGTCAGGAGATCCAGAAAGTACTCTTCGACCTGGTAAACCAGTCAGGTGATGTAAACACCATAGTGTCGCCGTTCGACGACAAGCGGGGCATGCGAATTCCCCCGCTGAACCGACCTAAAGCCCTCCAGGCGTACGATAGAAGCGGCAAGCTAGCCCGTCTCTGGGCGAAGGCTACCGGCGGAGACCCAAGCGACATGCGCTTGGGATGGCTTAGCAATAGCGACCTGTGCCTCGCCTCGTTCGAGCGTTTTGGTCCTCGACAGCTCGACCGGATGGACCTGCTAACAAGCTCTGAGGGAATCAAGCGGGTCGTTGGCATCTTCTCTCTCGCTCAAGACCCCGCTCAGGTACACAGCCTCGTAGCTGAGTTTGCTCAGCCGCTCCGTTCTGGGCAGGAGCTTCGAGAGCTCTTTAAGCTAACCCAGGAGCTCACTGACTCCTCTCCGATTTCAGCTACGCAGGTGGAGACATCTTCTCTTGCGCAATTCCTCAGAGACCGCAAAAAGCAGTAGGAAAGCCGATTTAGCTACCCGAATCCGCTCCCTTGACCTCTCAGATTGCAGTTGACCTCAGGGGGTGCCTGTTTAATACTTCCACCCCGCACTTCTGGGGCGATGGGTAGTGCCGCGAGGCGCCGTTTAGGCTCTGTTCGTTTTACCTTGTTCCCGAGAGTTCCTTTTCTCAAACGTCTCTTTTAACTCGGAAGATCCGACGACTGGATATGGAGAACACCCGCCGCCGATACCGAGACAACGTGCGCTCAGAAGGCCCTCAAGCCCCAGTTGCCGGCCGAGTCCCCCCGCAGTCACTCGACGCAGAGGAGTCCGTGCTCGGTAGCATCTTGCTCGACAATCAAGCCATTAACGTTTGCCTTGAGCGGATCCGTGCCGAGGACTTCTACAAGTCAGGTCACCAAACGATCTTCGAAGCGATGGCGACACTCTCAGATCGCCGCGAACCGATAGACATAGTAACGCTCGGGCAACAGCTGCGCTCGATGGGCCAGCTTGAGAACGTTGGGGGTGCGCAGGTGCTCTCCTACCTCGCATCTTCTGTGCCGAACGCCGCGAACGTCGGATACTACGCGCGCGTAATCAAGGAGATGTCCATTCGGCGCCGCCTTATCCATGAGTCGAACGACATTATATCGTCAGCGTTCAACCTTGAGGGAAACCTTGAGGAATTCCTCGACGGCACCGAGCAGCGCATCCTCGGAGTCTCGGACTTCCGCGTAAACTCGTCCTTTCACAAGGTGAGCGACGTCGTCCAAGACTCTATCCGATTGGTTGAAAAGCTCTACGACCAGAAGGAGCCCGTCACGGGCGTAGCGAGCGGGCTCGACAAGCTCGACAAGCTTACGGCCGGCTTTCAGCCTTCAGACCTTGTAATCGTGGCAGCGCGCCCATCGATGGGAAAAACTGCCCTCACGCTCGGCTGGGGGCAGTACGTCGGCATCTACGTCCGCCGGCCGGTGGCGTTCTTCTCTCTTGAAATGTCGAAGGAGCAGCTCGTGCTCCGAATGCTGTGCAGCGAGTCGCGCATCAACAACTCAAAAGTCCGCACGGGCGACCTCTCTGAGCGTGACTTCGCCCGGATTGTGGACGGCGCGAGCCGCATTTCAGAGGCCGAGATATTTATCGACGACACCCCGGCCCTCACGATCACAGAGCTGCGGGCAAAAGCACGGCGCCTGCATAGGGACAATCCGCTCGGCATGATCATCGTCGACTACTTGCAGCTTGTTCGCAGCCCTGCCTACTCACACTCTCGTGAGCAAGAGATCTCGGACATCTCGCGCTCGTTGAAGGCGCTCGCAAAGGAGCTCAATGTTCCCGTTATTGCGCTCTCTCAGCTCAACCGCTCGGTGGAGTCGCGCAACGACAAGCGCCCGATGATGTCGGACCTGCGTGAATCCGGAGCGATTGAGCAAGACGCCGACGTGATCATGTTCATCTACCGCGACGAGGTCTACAACAAGGAGTCGCCTGACAAGGGCGTGGCTGAAATTATCATCGCCAAGCAGCGCAGCGGACCTACCGGGGCGGTGCGTGTCGCCTTCTCCGGTGAGTACACCCGCTTTGACAACCTGGACGAGACCGACTTTGCTGCTGCGCTTGAGTCCCAGGCTGGCGGGGATTTCTAGAAGCTATACCCTAACAGCGCCACTCTAGCGGCTGCAGCGCGGTTACTCTAGCGGCTGCACCGCGGCCAGCTGCTCTCGAAGCACGGGCGGCCACGTGATTAGCTCATGCGGCTCGCGGGCCCTGAAACCCAGCACCAACTCTACCCGCTCCGCCTCAGCTTCCTCGCCCCCTGGGGCTGCCGGAGCTTTATCGAGGCGCTTGCTGACAAGCCAGGCTACTGTTGAGATCTCAGAGCCCATCTCGGGGGCCTCTGGAATGAGGTCAACTGCGATTTCGGCTGATTCGCTCGCGCCCTCAAAGTCTCCAAGTCCAGCCTTCGCCAACGCTAGGGCAAGCTGAACGGGGGCGCTGCGGCCCAGCGCCTTGTTTTTCGCTATCGCCCCCACTGCCGATTCCTTCGCCTCTGCAAAGAGGTTGAGCGCCACAAGAAGCCGCAAGTGCCAGGCGAGCTGCTCGCTGTTCTGTCCCAGCGTCCAGGCCTCGTGCGAGTAGCATAAGGCCTCCTGCTCATTGCCCTCGATGAACGCCAGGTTCGCTATTGAGCGCGCAAGGCGCGAGGCCTGCTGCGCGTTGCCTGCTTCACGGAACTGAACAAATGACGCCTTGAGGCGAGTTCGCGCCTCCTGCGGCGCTCCGAGGCTGAACTCGATGTCAGCCAGCGCTGCCAGCAGGTTCGGATCGTTGGGCTTTCGCCTGAGCAGCCCCTCGACTATCTGCTTGGCATCCTCGCTCTGTCCCGTCTGGTTCATGGCGACGGCAAGGCTGTACTCGACACGCTCATTGCCGGGCGCCAGGTAGTCTGCCTGCCGCAGGCGGTTCTCGGCCTCAAAGAAGCGGCCGCGCTTTGAGTAGTTCATGGCTTCGGCCGCCAAGCCGGCTATGCGCAGGTCGGTAGTTGATGCGAAGTCACCCTCCTTGCCAGGCCCGGCTGGAATTGAGAACTGGCTGTGCGACACCGGCACGGCACAGCCCGCTGCAGAACATACAAGAAGGGCTGCGAGGAGGATCGCGCCTGGTCTCGGCGACCGGCGGAGAAGCGTTGCGGCTGGCGCGGGTCGGTCGATTTTCACTTTGCTGCGAAGAACATCACGAACGTTATGGCAGCCACAACATACGTGACCTTGTCGCGGAGCGCAAAGACGAGTGGGTCATCATGCACGAGCCCTCTTCTGGCCAAGAGCCAGATGCGGCTCACCCAGTACAAGAGGAGCGGACAGACGAGGTAGACAACTTCCGGCTTTCCGTACAGCTCGACGATCTCTTTGCTGCTCACGTACAGCGCCAAAACGAGCACGGAGATGTATGCGCTGGCGGAGCCAAACTGCGAGACCTGCTCGATATCACCAACCGAGTAGCCTCGGCCCCACGTTCGGCTCTCGTTGCGCTGCTGCAGCACAAGCAGCTCTGAAAATCGCTTGACGCACGCAAGGCTCAGGAAGAGGAACATCGAGAGCGCGAGGAGCCACTGCGAGAGGTGAATGTTCGCTGCAACACCGCCTGCGATAATTCGCATCGTGTAGAGGATGGCAAGGAGGATGATGTCTACGAGCGCGAGCGCCTTGAGGCGCAGCGAGTAGAGGCTCGTCAGCAGCAGGTACATCGACAGAACGAGCACAAAGCCGGCGTTGGTAGTAGCCGCTATCGCAAAAGCCGCGACAAAGAGCACTGGCGTTAGCGCCATCGCCACAGAAAGGGGCATCCTCCCGGCGGCGCAAGGCCGCTTGCGTTTGCGTGGGTGCTGACGGTCCGCCTCAAGATCGAGCAGGTCATTCATCAGGTAGACCCCCGAGGCGCAAAACGAAAAGGATATCGCAGCGAGAACTGTCGAGCGGACTGCCACGGGGTCGAACCACTTGTGCGCCAGGATCAGCGGCGCAAAGAGCAGCAGGTTCTTAAGCCACTGATGCACCCGAAGCGCCTTGAGGAGCACCGTGGGGGTGAAGGCAGGCTTGGAGATAATCTCAGCCCCCGGGTAGGCGGCTTTTACCTTCCGGGCAAAGGAGTTGCTTGCCGTCACGCACACAACCCCGGCCGCTTCGCGCCACACCGCCATGTCGGCATTCGAGTCGCCAACGTATTCCCACGCGGCGCCGTTGGACTGCTCCTGGATCACTTTGGCTTTGGCGCTGCCTTTGCAGTTTACGGCCCCATCGGTCGCAATGACTTCCGACACGAAGCCAAGGCGGTGTGCTACCCGCTCTACCATCGAGCGGTGGGAGGCTGATGCTAGGACAACTCTTTGGCCATCCGTGGCTGCTTGTCGCAGATACTCCACCGCGTTCTCATTCAGGGGGAGAAGGTCGATTGCCAGAGCCGTGGAACGCTGGGCGAGCATCTCCTTTAGGTAGGCTCGGCCACGCATGAGCCAGAAAGGAATGAGGAACAGGATGCCTGGCTTGCGCTTGATAACGAAGAGCAGCGACTCGTACAGCAGGTCTGTGGCCAGGACTGTCCCATCCACGTCCGCGTACACAATCGGGGCTTTTGGCTGCATGTTTGGCATCTCTCCTTGCATGAACCCGGTTATAGCAGGCGAGCCGACCCCCGTCACGGCTCAAACAAGGCGGCAAAACACCGAAACTTCTCCGGATTGCGCGCTGAGAGGGGTGTGGATATTCTGCCAAAACGTGAGCCGTGAGGTTACTTCGTGAAGACTTTCGAATCTTGGGGCAGGTTCCCCAAGCTCCAAGACCAAAAAGTAGTTTCAATCGGCTCGCCGCGAGCACAGCTTCCTTTGCCCACAGACGGCAGGACTGTCCTGCCGTACGGTCTGGGTCGCAGCTACGGCGATAGCTGCGTCAACAACGACAACGCTGTAATCGACACCACTCCTCTCTCCTGTTTTATCTCCTTCGATTCTGAGAGAGGCATCGTCAAGGCTGAGGCCGGCGTGAGCCTCGCTACGATCCTGGATGTATTCGTGCCACGAGGCTGGTTCCTTCCTGTTACCCCGGGCACGAAGTTTGTGACACTGGGCGGCGCGATAGCCAACGACATCCACGGGAAGAATCACCACAAGGCCGGCACCTTCGGGAGGCACGTCCTCTCGTTTGGGCTGCTCAGGTCGGATGGCACGCACCGCACCTGCTCGCTCTCAGAGAACTATGAGCTTTTCGCAGCCACGGTGGGGGGGCTCGGGCTCACTGGGCTGATTACGTGGGTAGAGCTGCAGCTCCACCCGATCAAATCACCCTACCTCGACACGAGCACCATCAAGTTTAGGAACCTCGACGAGTTCTTCGATATATCGGCTGATAGCGACAAGCGTTTTGACTACAGCGTCTCCTGGGTAGATTGCACCTCTGAGGGTGACAACCTTGGCCGCGGGCTCTTCATGGCCGGGAACTTCTCCGAGCGCACAAAGAGCAAGAAGCCGCTTTCGCTCGCCCTGCCCTTTCCGTGTGAGGCTCCGTCGTGGCTCCTCAACTCGTACTTCATGCGCTCCTTCAACATGCTGTACTACAACAAGCAGCGAAAGCGCTCACTCGATGCCCTGACCCACTATGAGCCGTTCTTCTACCCACTCGATGCGGTCCTTAACTGGAACCGTATGTACGGCAAGCGCGGCTTCTTCCAGTACCAGCTCGTTGTCCCTTTTGAGCAGGACCGTAACATCATCAAGGAGATCTTCCGCCGCATCACTCGCTCGAAGCGGGCCTCGTTCCTGGCAGTGCTCAAGACCTTCGGCGATGTCCCATCACCCGGCATGATGTCTTTCCCGGCTAAGGGAGTAACTCTCGCCTTGGATTTTCCGAATGATGGGAAGCCAACCCTAGCACTGATGGACGAGCTCGATACCATCGTTAAGGAATCCCAGGGCAAGATCTACGCCGCTAAAGACGCGCGCATGTCACCTGAGATGTTCCGCCTCTCGTACCCGCGCTGGGAGGAGTTCAAGCAGTACGTTGACCCCAGGTTCTCCTCAAGCCTGTGGCGCAGAGTTATGGAGCAGTCATGAAGAAGGTCGTGATCATCGGCGCAACATCGGCCATGGCCACCGAAACTGCCCGGATATTCGCTCAGGAGGGTGCCACCCTATTCCTGGCGGCGCGCAACGCCGAAAAGCTCGAGCGCTTGGCTGACGACCTGCGTGTGCGAAGCGGTGTCCAAGTGCACACCGCGACGTTTGACGCGCATGACCTAGGCTCTCACCAGCCGGTTATGGAGAAAGCGCTCGCAGCGCTGGGTGACATAGATGCGGCGCTTATCGCGCACGGCGACCTCCCGGACCAGCGCGAGTGCGAAAAGAGCTGGCATGCGGCAGAGCGCTCGCTCGCCACTAATTTTTTAAGCCCGATTGCTTTTCTTACCTGGCTTGCAAACTTCTTTGAGGGACGGAAGAGGGGCAACATCACCGTCATCTCGTCCGTCGCGGGAGACCGGGGCCGCCAGAGCAACTACGTGTATGGGGCGGCCAAAGGCGGTCTCACGACATTTTTGCAGGGGCTCCGGAACCGGCTAGCGCATCACGGGGTTTCAGTCACAGCAATCAAGCCCGGGTTCGTTGATACTCCGATGACCGCGAACATCAAGAAGGGCCCCCTGTTCGCCTCAGCCGAATCAGTAGGGAAGAGAATTCACAAAGCGATGACCCGCGGAGAGAGCGTCGTGTACGCGCCATGCTTCTGGCGCCTCATCATGCTTATTATTCTTCATATCCCTGAGTTCATCTTCAAAAAGCTCAAGCTGTAGCTCCGCTTCTCCGGGTGCGGAATCGGGTGCAGGATAAGTTCTTAGCCGGGCATACCATCCTTCATCTTCATCCTAATCCTTTTCTTCCTCTTGGACCTGCACTGAGTCCTGCTCGTAATCACGAGACTTCTGGGAGAACAAGATGAGGACGAGGAATTGAGTGCAGGTGCAGGAGAAAGACAAGGAGAAGGATGGCGGGCGGGAAAAGCGTCTAGCTATTAACTCATTTAGGACAATACACGGTGTGCTGAGCAGGAGGGGGAACTTGTTGGCTGCCTACAGCTCCGAGTACTTCCGGCTAGACCCGCGAGCCGCATCGACTGGGTACTTCGCCTCGTTCTCGCGCATCTTCTGTTCAAACGCTTTGGGGAGGTCGATGCCCGCGTCGTGAGCCATAAGGAGCACCCAGTAGAGAACGTCAGATAGCTCCCTGCCCAGCTCGGGCCTAAGATCTGGCAGCTTTGACGCGATCTCCGCATCGCTCTTCCACTGAAAAAGCTCTCCTGCCTCTCCGCTCTCAAGCATGAGCGAGAGAGCCATATCCTTCAGGGTGTGAAACTGCTTCCAGTCGCGGGCGTCGCGAAATTGAACGATTCGCTGGGTGAGCAGGTCAAGGGTTGTCATGGTGAGCCTCCGACTATGGAATGATACCTGAGCACGGTACTATGAGCCGATGCTCTTTTCCACGAGATTAGCGAAGTTCGGCTGCCTCGCTGCAGGCCACGAGCTTGCCGCTTCGAGCCGCCCACGAGTACGCGCGTGCCAGCCCCTCCCTGAGCCCTACTTGGGGCGTCCAGCCGAGCCCATGGATGCGCGACACATCGAGTACCTTGCGCATCATTCCGTCTGGCTTTGACGCGTCAAAAACAATATCTCCCGCAAATCCAACCACCTCACGCAGCTCCTCCGCCAGGTGCCGGATCGTAACGTCATCTCCCGTGCCGACATTGATAGTCGTCGGCTCCTCGTAGCGGTCCATAATGACTAGGGCAGCTTCGGCGAAGTCATCGACGTACAGAAATTCTCTGCGGGGCATGCCGCTTCCCCACACCGTGACTGAGCTGGCTCTCCGCTCTTTCGCCTCGTGGAACCGCCGCATCATTCCGGGGATGACGTGCGAGTGATCCGGGTGAAAGTTGTCGTTTGGGCCGTACATGTTTGTCGGCATCGCCGATACGAATCGCTTCCCGTACTGGCGATGGTATTTCTCGCACAGCTTGAGCCCAACGATTTTTGCGAGGGCGTACCCCTCGTTGGTCGGCTCAAGCGGGCCGGAGAGCAACGACTCCTCGCGAATCGGCTGAGGCGATAGCTTGGGGTAGATGCAGGAGCTTCCTGTGTAGAGCAGCTTCTCCACTCCGTTGTCCGCCGCGGCCTTAATCACGTTCGCTGAGATCGTTAGGTTCTCGTACAGGAAATCCGCCTGATGGCTGGCGTTGTAGAGGATGCCGCCAACTTTTCCCGCAACGAGGAAGACGTACTCGATCTCCTCCTGCGCAAAGAAGCGCTGCACAGCCGCCTGGTCGAGCAGGTCGAGCTCCGCGCGGGTTCTCACCACGACGTTACTGAAGCCGTGACGGCCTAGTGCCCGCACGATGGCGGATCCCACGAGCCCCGTGTGTCCGGCGACGAAGATGCGCGAATCGAAGGGAAGCTGGGCGAAAACCTGCGTTCTTGTCATGACAAGGACTTAGGATTCTAGCCCTCAAGGTGGGGATTCAGGGCTGTTCGGAATGGTGCGCTAGGGTCGGTTTGTTAAGTAACTTTGGCAGTTTAGGTGAGTAGCTTCTGAATTCTCGGCATGATTCCAGGCACGGCTTGGTCGCTATCGCCTCAGGGGCAGCGCCCAATCCCCCGCTCCTTCAAAAATTCATATGGGTGCCTCGAAGCCTGTACGGTTCTTACGAAGCACTGTGAGTAGATTGTCCGACCCGGCACGCCGTTGAAATCGCACCACCCTTAGGAAAGAGCAACGCGCTCTCCTTAAGGGTGTTGCGAGACCTCAAAGGTGTGCTTTGAGAATCTTGTGACCTCTCTCGCCACGAGTAGTGGTCTGTCGAGGAAAACATGAGAAATACGTTGATGCTCTTGGTCTTGGGTGTGGTTTTGGCTAACGCGGGCTGCCAAGCTTGCGGACCAAAGGTCGTGTCTCAGCCCCCTCCGGGCGCGCTGATTCTCTCTCCTCAGCCAGCTCCTGCGCCGGTGTTCTTTCCACCAGCACAGCAGCAACTCCCCCCGAGCTACGCGCAACCGCTCCCGGCACCCGCCGCTAGCATTGCGCCGAAACAGCAGCTTCCGTACCCACGCCCGACCGGCTCCACTGGATTTGCGCCAGCAAATCCTGAGCAAGACGGGAAAGTGATTACTCCGCCATATGTCCCACAACGGAACACATAAGGCGAAGGTCGGACATCTCGCAGCGCACTTGAACCTTCTAGGTTTTTTGTGTTGTGCTGCGAGGTGCCCTTCCTACTCTCTTTTTCTCCACCACTTAATCGCCCCGAAGTCGTGGCCACTCCCGGTTAGTGCGGCACATGCCGCGACACTTCTTGCCTGGGCACGGTAGCGGGAACGGCACCGGTTCCGGCTCCGAACAGCCCACCAGCGCGCCACGCGAACTCTATTCACATGTAAAGCCTATTTAGGGACTGACCACGAACTCGTGACCATGCCCGACACCGCACGGCGGAGAATCGAAGAAGTTGATCGCCAACGGCTCCTTTTCGCCTCCTTCTCCTCGTCGTGCACCTGCACTTAATTCCTAATCATCCTCTGTGTTTTCCGACACGAATATGGGAGCCAATGCTACGCAGGCCTCCTGATTACGAGCAGGAGCCAGTGCAGGTGCAGGAGGAAGAGCAGGATTAGGATTAAGAGGAGGAATGCTATGCACCTGGACTCAACTCCAAATCATCATCCGGGTCTTCTGACACGAATATCGGAGCCAGCGCAGGTGCAGGAGGAAGAGCAGGATTAGGAGGATGAATCCTACATCTCAAGAAGAAACCGTATCTGCTTAACAAGCAGCGAGTCAGCCCGGTACTTCTCGCAGAACATGTCTGCACCACGCTCAAGTGCAGCGAACTCAAGATCGTCTCCGCACGCAGTTAGCATGATGACAGGAATATCTGCTGTGGGCCAGTTTGCATCGAGGCCACGAAGCGCCTGAAGGAACTCGAAGCCGTTCATCTCAGGCATTTTGTAGTCGGACACGATAACGCTGAACTGCTTCTCTGCGACCATTCCGAGCGCCTCCGCAGGAGAGGTGCTCGACATGACGTGGTAACCAGCCTTGCGAATGATGTTCTCAAGCATCTTGGCTTGGTCTGGGTCGTCGTCGACCACCAGCACCGAGTTGTGGCTCGGATTGATGGAACGCAACGGGAAGCCGCAATCAGCCTCCTCATCCGAGCAGTCATCACTGCTGCTGCGTCCACCCCAACCTTTCAGCTCCTCTGGAGTGTCGCTCAAAAACCTCTTATTGCTTCCCCGAACCTGGCTCATACAGCTTTGCCTCTTCTCTCACTACTCTTCGTTAATGCCCTCATGGCTCAACGTTGCGTCCGTGAAACAATCTCCTGCTCCGCTCTACTTGGTTTCTTCGGCAGGCAGCGGGCTACGCTTACCGATGCGCGGCGGCTTTTTTTAAAAAACCTGTATTTTTGCGGTATTTCGGTCGTTGGCGCCTCGAAAGCCTCAGACAGCATCATTCCAACCACCCTAATCTAGGACCTTTTTTGATCGGTCTGCCGCCCTTACGAAAACCCGAACTCCGGTTAGGAGATTCGCCTAGCCGAGGCCCCGTCTGCTCACCCGAGTTGGCTCAGGTTGCTCCCTCCCCTTTTCGCCTCAGACATGACAGACTCGGGGGGTTTCTCCCTGAACCCGCCGTATGATTCGAAAAGCCTCCGCCTCTGACATCCCCGCAATTCTCGCCCTCGTAGCCGCAAATCCCGAGACGCTCCTCCCGCGCACGCAGCAAGAGTACTCTGAGCTTATCGACACCACCTGGGTGGCGGAGATCGAGGGGCAGGTCGTAGGGAGTTGCGTGCTTGAGATCTACAGCCCTAAAATCGCCGAACTGCGCTCATTCGTTGTGCACGACCAATTCCGCGACCGCGGCGTTGGAAAAGAGCTCGCGATGGCTGCAGTCGAAGAGGGCGAGAGGCGTGCTATCCGTGAGATCCTCGTTGTGACATCTTCGCCCGACTACTTTGAGAAACTTGGTTTCGGCGACTGCTTACATGAAAAGTATGCCCTATTCTGGAAGGGAAAGAAGAGAGCGTAAACGCTTCGGCGTCGGAATCGTCGGAGGCAGTGGCTACGGCGCCGGCGAGCTGCTGCGCATGCTTAGCTTGCACCCCGAGATCGAAGCATGCTCTGTGACCTCACGGGCGCATGCAGGAAAGCCCGTCAGCTCGGTGCACTCTCACCTACAGCACGTGTGCAACCTAAGCTTTGAGTCTGCCCTTGCTCTGGAGCGGCTACGAGAGTACGACCGGAGCGCGATTATCCTGGCGATGCCCAGCGGGCAGGCTGTTTCGGCTGCCGAAGGCCTGCTGAAGGATGGGCTCCCGGACACTACTGCCCTGGTGGACCTATCTGGAGACCTCCGACTGCGCAACCCAGAGGATCACGCCCGCTTCTATCCGGAGGTGCAGTTCGCCCCTGACCTACGCTCACGCTTCGTGTACGGATTAACCGAGCTAGACCGAACAGGCATTTCGAAGGCGCGCTTCGTAACCAACCCCGGCTGCCTCGCAAGTGCCGCGATCCTGGCCCTTTGGCCGCTCAAGAACCTGGCGATATCAGGTCCCACGATCGTCGACGCGAAAACTGGGACCTCCGGAGCCGGCCGAGAGCCCCAACCCTCAATGCACCACCCGGGTCGGTTCAGTGACTTCACGGCGTACAAGGCGCTCCAGCACCGCCATGAGCCAGAGATCCTCCAGGCCCTCGGCGACGCCCTGCCTCGCGAGAATGGATTCATGTTCGTGCCGCACCTTATCCCGGTCTCGCGCGGAATCTTCGTGTCGGCTTACGTGACCCTAGCTGCTGACACAAGCGTTGAGGCGATCCGCCAACGCTACGAGGCGGCATACCAGGACTCACCGTTTATCAGATTCCGTGCCGCCCCCCCGCGCCTTGTGGACGTGGTTGGCACGAACTTCTGCGACATCTCATTCGCTCTGCGTGGCAGACAGCTCGTTGTTATGGCAGCGCTTGATAACCTTGGAAAGGGAATGGTCGGCGCGGCTCTCCAGAACCTAAACCTGATGTTTGGCATGCCAGAGAGCGCCGGCCTCTTGCACGCCTCCGTGGGTCCAGCATGAGCAACCACGCTGTTAGTCCAGCCGAGCTCGAGGCCTTGTATCCGGAGCTACAGCAGCTCCGAGGGAGACGGGTTCTCGTGAAGTACGGCGGTGCCGCCATGGAAGAGAGCGCTACAAAGCAGCTAGTCTGCTCTGAAGTTGCCTCGCTTGCTCGTTTAGGACTCGAAATCGTTGTGGTCCACGGCGGTGGAAAAGAGATCTCGCGCCTCCTCGAGCGACTCGGCTTGCCATCTCGTTTCATTGATGGGCTGCGCGTGACCGACGATGAAACCATGGTAGCAACCGAGATGGCGCTCTCCGGCACGATTAACAGCGACCTGGTGTCACGCATCACGGGCGCCGGAGCCCCCGCCATAGGGCTCTCTGGTCGTGATGCATGCCTGCTTCGCGCCATTAAGCTTCGTAGCAAACGAGGCGAGGACCTTGGTCGCACCGGAGAAGTTCAGAGCTCAGACCCCACGGCGGTCGAGGCCGTGCTGCGCGGAGGTTTTGTTCCGGTAATTAGTCCAGTCGGCGAGACGAGTGAGGGCTCAGCGCTTAACCTGAACGCTGACTACGCCGCAGCAGCCCTAGCCGGCTCGGTGCGGGCCTCCTCCTGCGTCTTCCTCACGGATGTTCCAGGGGTAAAGCGTGACGGCGAAGTTATCCCGCGCCTAACTCCGGCGTTGATCGCAGAGCTGATCGAAGGCGGAGTAATCTCCGGCGGAATGATACCTAAGGTCGAGTGCGCCGTGCGCGCCCTAGATGCGGGCTGCCCTCGGGCCATAATCACTCACGCAGCTCAGCGAATGGCGATTACCAGGGCTTTGCTTGGCTCTGCTGGCTGCGGAAGCGAGGTGTCTCACTGGTAGGGAACCCATCGGGCCGACCTCCACGAATGTGAGCCGGTCGCACGCCATCGGCCCAAGCCCAAATGCTCCCGACACGCAGGGCGACCCCCTGAAATTACTGCGCTTTCTCCATTTGCCTCAGCCCGCTCTTAGCGTTACTCTCTGCCTGTTTTTTTCAACTACTAGAGTGCTATGGGCCGCATTTTTGAGAAGCGTAAGGACCGCATGTTCGCCCGCTGGGCGAAGACCGCCAAGGCGTTCACCAAACTGGGGAAAGAGATCGCGATCGCCGTAAAGCTTGGGGGCCCAGAGCCAGACAGCAATCCGCGGCTGCGCATGGCCGTGCAGACCGCCCGCTCGCTCAACATGCCCAAGGATCGCATCGAGGGCGCAATCAAGCGCGCCTCTGCGAAGGATGCAGCCGACTTGACCGAGATAACCTACGAGGCCTTTGCCCCGCACGGCGTCGGCCTGTACATCGAAACTGCGACGGACAATGGCACCCGCACCGTGGCTAACGTTCGCAACATCGTGACGAAGAACGGCGGCAATCTGGCAACCTCTGGGGCTCTCGACTACATCTTTGACCGCAAGGGAGTATTCAAGATTGTGCCGCCCGCGGGCGACATGGATGAGCTTGAGCTTGAGCTGATTGACCACGGCCTTGAGGATATCTTTGAGTCTGACGACGGACTCCTGCTTTACTCAAATTTCAAGCAGTTCGGCGACCTCCAGAAAGTGCTTGAGGCCCACAAGGTCGAGGTCAAAAGTGCTGCTCCTCAGCGTATCCCCGCCAGTTACGTCAAAGTCACGCCCGAACAGGAGCAGGAGATACAGAAGCTGATTGAGAGGCTGGAAGAAGACGACGACGTGCAGACCGTCTTCCACAACATGCAGAGCGAAGGCGACTAGCGCTGCTTTCAAAAAGTATTTTTCTTCAATCCTGTTTGGGGCGGGAGAGATGCTGTTGCTTGTTCGGGAGTTTTGCTAAGCGCTGCGGAACCGGAGCCGTTGCCGAGGCCGCTCCCGGTTAGCGGGGCGCACGCTGCGACGCTTCTTCCCAGGGCACGGCACCGGGAACGGCACCGGTTACTAACAGCTCACCCGCGGGCCACTTGAACCCTAGTGCCGCATCCAAAAAGTTTTTCACCTTAACTCCGTTTAAGGCAGCGCTAGTAGATATGGCTAGCGCCTTGTTCGAGGCTGCAGCGTCGCTAGGCGAATGAATTTTTTTAGACGAGGCACTAGCCCTCAACTGCCTGCGCCAAGACTTTCCCTGCAGCAAGCGCAACGCGTGAGAACCGCGACTTCGTGAGAACCCGAAGCAGCTCCCCTGCTTCGGCTTGAAGTTCCGAGTTTTCCCATGGAATACAGCCGATCAACCGGGCTGTCATGGTAAGCACATCCGGAGATGAGCTCGTTGCAATCGTGTCAGCGCAGAAATTGAGCACCTCTGGTTGACAGGCCTCTAATAGCGAGAAAGCTCGTAAAAATTCACGAATGACTGGGCTCCCGTCACCAGCCCGCTCCAGAGCCGCTTCGAAAGTCATTCGAACCATGCTCCAGGCAAGAGCCGGATTTGTGTCGTCAAGTCCTGCCAAGATGATAAAGTTGCTTGCTGCTCCGCCACTGGCCGATGCCGCATCCGACCAAAGAACCTCCTCAGTCCTCGCCACCGCTCCAACTGGACTACCGCGACGCGCCAGATACACGGCAGTAAAATCGCGCGCCATGCTCGTTACTGACTGCGCCCGGCACGTAAAGCTCTCAACGAGGGGCGCTAGCTCCTCGGGCAACTCAACTCTGCGCAGCGCGTTGAAGTACTCGAATTGCTTCACCGGACTCGCAGCTTCAAGGCGGTCCATCACGAACGACAACGTCGTCCAGACCTTTGGCAGACACTCAGGGGGAAGCTGGTCTGCGTACAGGGTGAGCAGCTTCAGCGCGAACGACCGAACAGTCTCACCCGGCGAGCACAGGCCGATGAGAACTACATGGAGCTGCTCCTCATTCCATGAGCCTTCAATCGGACGGGAAAAATGCTTGAGGTCCGTTTTCTGGGCACGCTCTGAGAGTCGTAGGCACCGCGACACCAGATCTTGGATCTCACCGTTCTGCGCTGCCCTGATGTCTCCCGAAGCAAAAGCTTTGAGCCGTGGGTCGTCTTGCGACGGCGTAACGCTCGAAAGCACGGCCATCGGCAAGATCGGTGCGGTCGAGCGCGTAGCGATTTCGCCGAGCGCAGCAGCCGCATCAATCGCAACACCAGGCCGAGCGTCCGATATGAAGCGCGCGCACAGAACTGGGGCGACACCAGCCGGATCCTTTACGGCTCCGAGAAAGGAGAGAAGCGAGGAGACCAGCTCCGTGTCCCGCTCCTCGCAGAGACGGCTCACTACTTCCCTGGGCACCGCATTGAAGCTCCGTACCGAGAAGAGAATGTGCTCTGCCGCCCCGCGGCGAATGGTAAGGGATTCATCAGCGAGGAGGCTGAGGGCTGAATGAGCTCTTGGACTCGTTGTGCACGCGGCTGAGGCTGCTTTCTCGGTCTCAGGCCGCTCAGCGCTCCGGTTCACTTTTGCTTTAGGCTCTAACCCCATACCCTGGCTTATAACACCTTTAGGAGGGCCCGCAACGGCCCGGGACCACAATGGAAGTTGATCCTGTACGGAATAGAGCTAACGAGATTTACGATCTAGCGCCGGCGCCAGCCCGTGTACATAGCCTGAGAGAAGAGAAGGCGCAGAACGAGTCCAGAGAAGGTCCCCCATACAACTGGGCAAACGACCGGCACCAGGACCCGAAAGTTAAACAGCACAAGCTGTAGCGCAATAACCGCAAAGACCGACCCACAGAGAGTAATAACAGCTCGGGAGCCTTGGAGGGTAAGGATCATCGCTGCAAAGAGCGATGCAATCACCGCGCACGCTACAGTGCCCCACACCGAGGAGATCTCCTGGATCCAGTCCTGCTTCTCCATGTTAGAGGCGGCGGTGGCGTGAACCTCAGTCCCGAACATCCCCTGATCGTACGGCGTAACGAATGACTCTCGTTGAGACGGCCCCGTGCGGCTCCGCAGCCCAAGTCCAACGAACACAATCTTGTCCTTAAAACTGCCGGAAGGCAGCGGCTTCTTCTCGTCCACTACCATTTCGTACGGGACAGTCGGAATAGTCCGAGCATGTCCGTAGAAGTTGATCAGCGAGGAGGCATTCGGCTGCTTAGCCTGCCCCTCTGGCAGGCTGGCTGCCGCCTGAGCGAGGGATGGCACATCAGGGAAAAGCTCGGAGCGTTCCACGTTAAACTGCCGAACACGGCCGAAACGCTGCGGCAGCCCTACCGTGCCGATTGCAACCGCCGCATCCTCGAACACTGGAGCGGGCTTAATGAGCTCCTCAAGCATGAAAGAGCCGTTGAGGGTTGCCTTCTGGGTTGTGCCAAGCGCCGCCGCTAATACGGTCGGAACCCGTTTCATTGCGGTAGCCAACTCTTGATCAACTGTTTCATCAGCCGACTTGTCGTTGAAGATGATATCGAAAACAACCCGCTTCGCTTTGTCGTCCGCCAGGCGGTTCACAAGCTTGGTATGGAGCTGGCGCGGCCATGCGCCGGTGATCGGGACGCCGAGTGCCTGGTAGCTGTTTTCGTCCATGGAGATAACAGCGATGTTCTCCATCGGCTCGCGGGGACCGCGCATCCGGAAGAGGTTGTCAGACTGGGACAGCTCGATACTGGCAAACATGTCAGTGGAGCTGAGGGGTATGGCGAAGAGCGACAGGATTACGCCCATCATGACACGGTTGGTTACCGCTCCCTGGCTTACCCGCCGCAGAATTCGGGTGTGCAACGGCGCGTCTTCGAGCAGCTTGTCTATCGAGAGCGTGTTGTTGATTAGCCCAGCAACTAGGCCTTCATCCAGCTGGCGGGGAGCGTATTTGTCCAGGTTCGCCGCAAATGTCGGCAGGGAACGCATCCGCAGCTTTGGGTCGATCTCAAGCAGGCCGAGCAGCCCCTGGGCTAGCCACTCCGGAACATCAGGGCGGAACTCCCGAGGATCGGGGGGCATCTCTTCCACCTTGCGCATAATGAGGCGCGCTGGCACCTCATCGTCGATCGGAGGATGCCCAGTGAGAAGTTGGTACAGGATCGCTCCGATAGCGTAGTAGTCAACAGCGATGGTTGATTCCTCGCCGACGAGCGTCTCCGGTGCCAGGTACGCAATCGTGCCGACGATCTCGCCAGAGGATGACGTGAGGTTCGACACGCCTCCGCGCGAGATGCCGAAGTCGGTAATCTTGAGCCGTCCTTCGTCCAGGATCATCACGTTGGCTGGCTTCATGTCGCGGTGTATGACACCAACCGCATGCACGGCCGAGATGCCGCGCATAAGCTGAACCGCTATTCCCAGGATGCTTTCAAGCGGGATGACTTCGTTTCCTAGCGCGGCTTCGAGCGTGCTGCCGGCCAGGTACTCCATGGTGTAGTAGAGCGTGTCTCCGTCTTGGCCGAAGTCAAAGGTGCGAACCACATTCTCGTGGTTAATTTTGTGGGTGAGGCGCACCTCCCGCAAGAAGCGGTGCACCATGTCCTCCTTGAAGTTCCCAGTTTGACGCAGGATCTTGACCGCTACCTGGGTTTCACCCAACACCAGGTCCTCTGCGAGGTAGACTGACGCCATACCGCCGCTGCCGAGGGGCCGGATAACCTTGTAGCGGTTGCCGATGATGTGCCCCGGCGAAAAGAACGAACTGGTCTCTGTTCCGGTTTCAGCCATGCTTTTTCTATCGTCCCTACGCAGAAGGCTTAAAGAAGTTCGACCCAACTGTCGAAAGCAACCTTATGCCCCAAAAGCCCAAACAGCTGGACCCTTGCTCCGGTGAACGTCTCTCATCCACGAGGGTCTTATCGGCAGTACCGCAAGAAAGCTTAGCGGGATCCCCTAAAAATTCTGATGCCGAATACGAGTCTCAAGCATCTCCATCTAGGAGAGGATTGTACACGCCGAGAGGTAACCCTTTGGATTTCCTGCGCAGGCCCCCCATATTCTCGCTTTTGGCCCTGCTGACTGGGCTATTGCTGCTCTGCAGCCCGCAGAACGCCTTCGCACAGAAAGATACCGTTGCGACCCTATACGCTAGCGAGGGATCCGTTTCCGTAAGGCGAGTCGGCACCAGCTCTTGGGAGAGCGTCAACACTGGGGCAACTTTCCGCGAAGGGGACACGCTCCGAACTGGCAAAGACGGAAAAGCAGCCGTTGAGTTTGTGGATGGGGCACTGGTGAGGTTGGGCCGGTATTCAGCCCTCACTTTCGAGCAGGTCACCGCTGCCGGCAATCCATCAGTCTCTCAGACAGAAGGAAAAGCCTACTTCTTCTCTCGTGGCGCGAAGCGCGAGCCGGAGATTAAGACCCGACACGTAAACGCCGCCATCTTCGGCACCGAGCTTGTGGTCGACGTGTCCGCCGACTCCACCACGATCGATGTTCTTCACGGCTCTGTGAACGCCTCAAACCCTAAAGGGAGCGTATCGCTCGCTCTTGGCGACCGTGCAGTCGCGCGACTCAACGAAGCTCCGACGAAGTCGATCTTAGTGCGTCCAGCCGACTCAGTTCAGTGGATGATCAACTTCCCGTTTGTGCTTGCAGAGGGCGACCTGCTCGCCTCGCCTGATGCTGGCTGCGGAGATGCGTGCGCAAATGCCGTAAGAGCTGTCCTGGCGGATGTCAACAAGGGCGATACCCTCCTGTCTGCCCTCGACAAGCACGGCCAGCCTCTCTCTGGCACGGCTCGCGGAGCAGTGCTCCGGGCCGTGGCCGACTGGCGCGTTGGGAATCCATCAGGCGCCCGTTCAGCACTTCGCAACGTCCCCACCGGGGCTAGTGCTACGGATCGGGCCCTGCGCGACATAGTCCTCGCCTTTACTGACTTAGTCGAGGGGAACCCTCAGGGAGCACAGGCTAAGCACGAAGCTGCGAAGGCCGCCCGCCCTGGGATGGTGAACTCAGCGATCCTGGAGTCATACGTCCTGCAGTCGAAGGGCGACCTCGATGATGCACTGGAGGTTATCCAGCAAGCTCGCGCAGCACACCCCAAAGTTGCATCGCTGTACGACCGCGAAGCTGAGCTCATGCTCTCTTTTGACCGATACGCGGATGCTACTGAGCTCCTCAACGAGCGCCGGGCGGAGTTCGGGGCAAGCTCAATGAACTCGATTCTTGCGGGATTTGCCGCACTTTCCCGGCACGATTTCGAGGACGCACAATCCAACTTCGTCCAGGCGCAGCGCGAGGACCCCTCACAATCACTCGCCTACCTCGGACAAGCACTGGTCAAGGTCAATGACCGTGAGTACGGCGAGACGAAGGAGCTCCTCTCAAAAGCTGTTCAGCTCGACCCTTCCGTGGCTTCCTACCGCTCCTACCTCGGAAAGCTCTTCTTCGATGACGAGCACTCAGACGCAGCTCGCCAGGAGTACGACGCTGCGATTGAGCTCGACAAAAACGATCCAACTGCTTACCTGTACCGTTCCTACGTCGACGTTGCGCAGAACGATGTGATCGGTGGATTGCGGGATGTGGAGAAATCTATCGCGCTCAACAACAACCGCGCCGTCTACCGCTCAACTCTCCTGCTTGACCGAGACCTGGCAGTACGCGGCGCAGGATTGGCGCGAGTCTTCAACGAACTTGGATTCAGTGACATTGCTCGCGTGGAGGCTATCAAGTCAATTAGCGACGACTACGGAAACTACTCCGCACACCGGCTTCTCGGGGACTCGTACAATTCGATTCTTGATGCCGAGGCCCGATTCTCGGAAGAGCGTATTGCAAACCTGCTCTCGCCTCTGAGCTTTAACATTTTTAACAGCATCGGCGAGTCGACAGCCCTCGGCGATTACAACGCGTTGTTCGACAAGAAGGAGACCCGTGAGGCATTTCAGGCGGTTTGGGAGAGCAACCAGAATCAGGTCGGCGGCGAGCTGCTTGCGACTGGCAAGACAGACTCTTTCGGGTACCTGTTCAGGTATGCGCCGCAATACGAAAACGGTTCCAATCCTGTCTCTAATCATTTTTCACGGAATTCGATCCGTGGCGCGCTCCAGTACCAAATGACGCCGGATGATAGGTTTGTGCTTGAGGGAAACTTTAGGGCATCTACCGAGAGGCAGGAGGTGGGCGGCGACGGGAGCTCATCGTACGAGTCAGAGGGATTCCACAACGGGGACGTGTCTCTCGGCTACAATCATCGCTTCTCAACCAATACTACATTCCTTGCACAAGCCGGGTTTAGAAGAGACAGCAACCAATTTTCCGAGGAAGAGATCCGAGACAACAACCTGTCGTCAAATTTCACATCTCCCGAGGACTTTTTCTATGCACCATTGGCGCTCCAGTCTAATCCGAAGGATGTGATTAGCCAGAATAACTACTCGGCTCAGCTGATCTATACGTCAAAGTACATCGACTCGGTTGCAGGCGTGCAGGGGCTGTACTTCGATTCGAGCCGTTTAGAGAATTCTCCGGCTCAGGCACTAAACATCTGCGAGGGTGAGAATGCCCCCGGCTGCTGGGTTCCAGTGCAAGGAGATATCGAAACTCAATCCTCCGTCAATCTCTCTTCCGGCGACGCGTACGAGTATCTCTCTTTTAAGATCCCGCAGACGGCGAACTTGACGCTTGGCCTCACAGCTACAACTGTCGAGTATGAGCCAAACTACATAGCTCCGTACCTGTCATCCTCAGAGCGAGAGAGCAAACTGAGCCCCAAAATCGGCCTCGTCACCACCCCTGCCTCGTGGCTAACAACTCGCGCCGCTTACTTCCAGAACCTCTCGAAGAGCGATCTCACCGACTTGAGCTCCCTTGAGCCGACCCTCGTCGGAGGTTTGAATCAGGACTTTAACAACCTGTCCGGAGCGGAAAGTGAGAACTACGCCTTCGGCCTGGACGCAAAAGCTCCCAACAAGGTGTACGTGGGCGCGCAGTACACCCACCGAAACATCAAAGAGCCCATCGGCTACGTGGAGCAGTACTCAGAGCTGGCGTACCCCGATCTCTCGCTGGTCGGACTTGAGAATTTTGACGTTGAGAACTCCTACGCGGAAGACCAAATCTTCCGGGGATACCTGTACTCGGTACTGTCAGACAGCACAGTTTTCACAGCCGATACGTTGATGGACTGGTTTAATTTGCAGGATCCCGGCATGGATCCAGCCACTATTATCAGCCGCAGGGTACGCCTCGGTGCCCGCCAGTACTACGGCAAGCACCTCTCCTTCACCGTCTCGGGCACCTACCGAAACCAGAACATCTCCGGACTTCCAGGCTACCTGCCGGATGAATCGCAAGCGGGTGGCGGCTTCTGGCTCTTCGACACAGCCGTTTCCTACCGATTCCCGGAACAGCACGGTAACGTATTCTTCCGAGTGGACAACATTCTCAATCGCGACTTCGACTACAACACTATCACCGGTGTCGAGAATCCACTGCTTGAGGGCCGCTCCTTCATTCTCGGAATTAACTACAACTTCTTCTAGCTCACGCGCCGCCTCGGCAGGCTCTTGAGCGGGCGCTTGGCTGCAGGGCTGCGAGCAGCTTGCTAGAGACACTCTGCCGAGATTTCGCCGTCACACACGCGAGTAACGGGGCCGGTCATCCGGATTGCGTATGCCGCTCCTATTTCTATCGAGAGTTTGCCGCCAGGCATCGACACAGCAACAACATCGTCAACTAATCCGAGACGGTGGGCCACGGCTGCAGCCGCCGAACTGCTGCTGCCTGATGCTAGCGTGTACCCTGCGCCACGCTCCCAGATCTCGATTTGTATCTCCGATCGTGAGAGCACACGCAGGAGCTGCACATTGGTGCGGTTCGGAAAGAGCGGGTGCCGCTCAAGAAGCGGACCGAAGCGTTCGGCATTCTCTCGGGTCGGATCGAGGTCGAGAACAACGCAGTGGGGATTGCCGACCGTCGCAGCGCAGAAAATGAGCTCTCTGCCGCCCACCTCTACCTTCTCGTCAAGCACTTCGCGCTCTGGCCCAACGACAGGGACGGCGCCGCTTGAGAAGCTTACCCGGCCCATATCGACCGTTACACGGCGCCCGGACTCAGACACGAGGCACGAAACGTCTCCCCCCGCCGTGCTCACCGAGAAGGCGGCATCAGAAACGAGGCCCCGATCCCAAAGGTACCGAGCGAAGATACGGAGCCCGTTCCCGCTCTTCTCCGCCTGGGAACCATCCGGATTGTAGATACGGAGCGAAAAAGCGCCGTCGCTGCGCCGTGCCTCATGCAGAAGGATTCCGTCGGAACCGACTCCGAAGTGTCGGTCACAGATGCGCGCGATCACGGCTTCGGAAGGCTCCGTACCAAGCTCGGCAGCTTCCATCACCAAGTAGTCATTTCCAAGGGCGTGGTAGCGAGAGAATTTCATGCTGCGAACTGTACCAGGGCTTACGGCGAGTTGCCACGGGTTCCACGAGGAGATGAGGGTCGGAGGGGGAGCTTAAGCACTTCGGCAACTTCGGAAATCGGCTCGTTAATGACCCGAAAATTGATGAGCGGAGACGCTATTCATTTGATAGGCGGTGACTAAAGGGTTGAGACAATGAGTTTTCACAAAGAGAGCGGCGAGAACGGGAGATGGAATTGAACACTCGAGCCTCTCCCCCTTTCCGCCCTCGCCGCTCTGTTTGTAGATATCCCCCTGCGGTCCTGCGCAACTTTTTTGCCGGACTTCCCTAGCAGCCCATTTGAGGCAAGAATGAGCGGCATGACAGAGCCCGGCAAGACAGAGGGAGAAACCCCAGCGGAACGCTACGAGAGCGCCTCATGCGCCCTGTACAACGCTGGCACGTGCCGCTCCTGCGGTCTGCTAGCCCTCGGCAAGGGCCATCGGGCAAGGTCTAAGACGGCCAGTGTGCTTGATGTGCTGCGAACGGCGGGCGTTGTGACGGACCAGGTCGAGCCGCTTCTGTTGCCCTCAAGCCCCTGGAGCTCGCGATCAAAGATAAAGGTTAGCGTCACAGGCACTGCGTCAGCTCCCGTTATCGGAATTGTGCGCTCGGACTTGCAAGCCGTTGAGCTCGCAGGGTGTCCCCTCTCCCCTGCCCCTTTCCGCGCGCTGCTTGGGGAGATCCGAGGGGTAATTGGAGCCTATGGGCTCACTCCCTACGAGATCGAGGCGCGCCGCGGTGAGCTAAAGGGTCTGATTGTGATGTCGGATAGCAGCCACTCCGAGGGTATTCTCCGCTTCGTTCTTCGGAGCAGTGAAGCTGTTGCTCGAATTCGGAAGGCGGTTCCGGCTATCACTGCGGCTCACCCGTGGGTGAAGGTCGTAAGCTGCAACATACAGCCCCTGCCTGCCGCGCTGCTCGAGGGAGAAGAAGAGATTGTGCTCACGGAGCAGTCCCAGATCTCAGCGCAGTACGGGCCCGTCCGCCTGCTCTTCTCGCCGCAATCGTTTATGCAGGTAACGCCCGAAGTGGCGGCAGCACTCTACGCCAAGGCTCGGGCCTGGGCTGATGAGATTCGGCCTGGACGCCTGCTCGACGTCTTCTGCGGAGTCGGCGGGTTCTCGCTCTCGCTTGCCCCGGTTTGTGAATCAGTGACTGGGGTAGAGATCTCTCATTCGGCCGTTCAGAGCGCTTCAGCGGCAGCCGCGCAGCTAGGGCTCTCCGAAAAAGCTCGATTCTTGGCAGGAGATGCCTTGCTGGTGATAGAATCCCTCGTTGAGTCGCGCTTCGACACCGTTCTGGTTAACCCACCGCGCCGGGGGCTGTCGCCTGAGCTGGTCAATGCGATAGTTCGAGTTGCGCCCGAGCATATCTTCTACTCAAGCTGCAACCCGGAGACCTTTGCACGGGACGTTGCAGCCATGCGCGGCTCGTACCGCCTCGGCCGTATCGCCCTCTTTGACATGTTCCCGCTCACCGAGCACTGCGAAGTGCTCGGCCTGCTCACGCGAGCGTAGCTCCTTACTGCTGCTCCCACTCGGTGTGGTAGCTGGTGCCTGGAGCCTCCTTGCGCTCGTAGGTGTGGGCACCGAAGAAGTCGCGCTGTGCTTGGGTCAGATTTTGCGGCAGGTCCGCGGTGCGGAAGCTGTCGAAGTAGCCGAGCGAAGCTGCAAAGCCCAAGACTGGCACCCCGCGGCTAACCGCGGCACCGACGACCTTGCGCAGGTTCGGAACACACCGCGTGACTTCCTTCTTCATAAAGGAGTCGAGCAGCAGGTTGGTCGGCGCAGGCTTCGAAGCAAAGGCGCGGCGAATCTCGTCGAGGAACTTGGCGCGGATAATGCAGCCACCCTTCCACATTGCGGCGATCTGGTCGAGCTTGAGGTCCCAGTTCCACTGCTGCGACGCCGTCGCCATGAGAGCCATGCCCTGTGCGTAAGACATGATCTTTGAGGCGTACAGGGCATCGTGGACGGCCTGGATGAACTGCTGCCGGTCGCCAGTGAAGTCCTCAACGGACGGCCCAGCAAACTCCTTCGAGGCAATAACCCGCTGCTCCTTGATGCTGCTCAGCGTGCGCGCGTCAACAGCGGCCGAGATAGTCGGAATCGACACTCCGAGGTCAAGAGCGGTCTGTGCTGTCCACATTCCAGTGCCCTTCTGGCCCGCCTTGTCGAGAATCTTGTCGACGAGATAGCCGGAGCCCTGCGGGTCCTTCTTGGTAAAGATCTTGGCTGTAATCTCGATCAGGAACGAGGAGAGCACGCCTGAGTTCCACGTGTCGAAGATCTTTGCCAGCTCGTCTGGCTTGCAGCCGACCACGCTTCGCAAGATATCGTAGGCTTCTGCGATCAGCTGCATGTCGCCGTACTCGATCCCGTTGTGAACCATCTTGACGAAGTGCCCTGCGCCATCCGGACCGACGTAGTTCGTGCACGGGCCATCGGCTTGCGCGGCGATCTTTTCGAGCATCGGCGCGACGATCTTCCAAGCTTCCTTCGGACCACCTGGCATAAGGCTCGGGCCTTTGAGCGCGCCCTCTTCGCCGCCGGAGATGCCGATGCCGAGAAAGTTAAGGCCCATCGCCGTGAGCTTCTGTTCACGACGCACAGTGTCCTTGAAGTACGCGTTGCCTCCGTCGATGACGATGTCGCCCTTCTCAAGGAGCGGCGCAATCTGGTCAATCACCGCATCGGTCCCCGCTCCTGCCTTGACCATAATGATGATCTGGCGCGGTGACTGCATGCTCTTCACGAACTCTTCCATCGTGTAGGATGCAGTGAACCCGGCTGGCTTGCCATCCCGAGCCCCAAACTTCGCCATGAACTCCTTCGTCACTTCTCCAGTGCGATTGTACACAGCAACCGGTATTCCTCGGCTCTCGATGTTGCGGGCAAGGTTAGAGCCCATTACGGCCAGGCCGATCATTCCTACGCTTGGTTTTGACATAACGCTCCTTCAATTCTGGGTGCATGAACGCGGCCCGTCTTTCGGCGGCTCACACCCTTTTTCGCGGCTATGAGGCGCACACAAAGCGCCCGGCAAGCCGAGGAAAGCAACTGCGTGACAATAGGACGCTAAGCCTTTCAGATCAACCGCCCAAGCGCTCTCGGAGGCTAAAGGTTTTAACCTTGTTTTCGCCCTGATCGAGCTGAAAAAGCTGGCCGTGAACCAGCTCTACAACCGAGAGCCGATTGCCAAAAACCAGCCCCGTATCTACCCCGATTTTATACGGCAAATGAAGCATCACGTCTTCAAACGGGGTGTGCCCGAAGACCACCGTTTTGCCGGCGGAGTGCTTCGCGTGCGTAAAATCTCCACGTACCCACATCAGGTCATGCGGCGATTGCTCATCGAGCGCTCGGCTCGGATGGATGCCGGCATGAACGAAGAGGAACTCCGCTAGCACAACCCCTAACTCAAGCCTCTTGAAAAATTCGACGTGTTCGGCCGGCAGCGCCGATAAGATGTCAGCACGGGTCGCGAAGGGATGGAGCCCGTAGCTCTTGAGAAACTCGGCGCCGCCGTTCTCAAGGTAGACGTCCCCGCTCTCTCCTCCGAAGCCAAGGTAGTCGAGTAGCATGTCCTCGTGGTTGCCCTTGAGAAAGACCGTGCTCGGCAGCTCCCGCTGGACAGCAAGCGCCTGATCAATCACCTCGCGCGACTTCGGCCCACGATCGATGTAGTCTCCGAGAAATACCAAGAGGTCCTCTGCACCGAGGGACTGCTCCTGCTTGAGGAAGTCGAGCATTACCTTCAAGTCGTCAGCGCAGCCGTGAATATCGCCAACAGCGAACACTCGAGCCGGCCGCTCTGGAATTACCCGCAGGAGCGCGGGTGATTTGCTGTGCGAACTAGCTGTCATCTCCGAGCTTCAACACCGCCAGGAAGGCCTCTTGAGGGATTGAGACCTTTCCTATCTGTTTCATTCTCTTCTTGCCCTCTTTCTGCTTCTCGAGCAGCTTGCGCTTTCGGCTAATGTCTCCGCCGTAGCATTTCGCGGTGACGTTTTTGCGCAGCGCTTTGACCGTGCTGCGCGCGATGATTTTGGCTCCGATCGCAGCTTGTATAGCTATCTCAAACATCTGGCGGTCGATGATATCCTTGAGCTTCTCAGTCAACTCCTTACCGCGGTGGAAAGCCTTGTCGCGGTGCACGATGATACTCAGGGCGTCAACCGAGTCACCGTTGAGCTTAATGTCGAGCTTAACGAGATCTGACTCCTGGTAGCCCACGAGCTCGTAATCGAACGAGGCGTACCCCTTAGTGAGCGACTTGAGCCGATCGTGGAAGTCGAGCACGATCTCGTTGAGCGGAAGCCGGTACACGATTACAGCGCGCTCCATGCCGTGGAACGAGATGTTCTCCTGCACTCCGCGACGGTCCTCGCACAGTTTGAGCACGTTTCCGACAAACTCGCGCGGACAGTGAACCGTGGCTTTCACTATCGGCTCCTCAATACGGAGGATCTGGGCGACGTCGGGCATCTTGGTCGGATTATCAACCATTAGCTCAGTGCCGTCGTTGAGCACCATCCTGTACACTACTGATGGTGCCGTGGTTATCAGGTTGAGGAGGAATTCGCGCTCAAGCCGTTCCTGCACAATCTCCATGTGCAGTAGCCCCAGGTAGCCGCACCTAAACCCGAATCCGAGCGCCGCGGAGGTCTCAGCTTCGTAGGTAAAGGCACTGTCGTTGAGGCTTAGTTTCTCAAGGGCGCTCTTGAGCGCAACGAAATCGTCTGCTTCTACCGGAAAGAGACCGCCGAAAACCATCGGCCGGACCTCTTTGAATCCTGGCAGGGCCTCCTGAGCGGGTTTCCGCGCATGGGTGACAGTATCTCCGATCCTGACGTCCCGGAGGTTCTTGATGGCTGCAGAGAAGTAGCCCACCTGCCCGCTCGTCAACTCCTCAACCTCTTGCGGGTGCGGGGTAAATACGCCGAGCTTGTAGACGTCGTACTCTGCGCCGGTCGAGAAGAACTTCACCTTGTCGCCCGGCCGCAGCGTTCCATCGATGATGCGGACCTGGGCTACAACTCCAACATACGAATCGAACCACGAGTCGTACACGAGCGCCCTGAGGGGCGCATCGACTGACCCGCGAGTTGGGGGCGGCACGCGCTTCACAATCGCCTCGAGCAGCGGCTTAATGCCGATGCCAGTCTTGGCGCTGATCTCAAGCGAATCCGAGGTATCGAGGCCAATCACGGACTCGATCTCCTCCTTTACACGGGCAGGATCGGCGTTTGGGAGGTCGATCTTGTTAATCACCGGAACGATCTCAAGGTCGTTTTCAATCGCCAAGTACACGTTGGCAAGCGTCTGCGCCTCTACCCCTTGCGAGGCGTCAACGACTAAGAGAGCGCCCTCGCAGGCCGAGAGGCTGCGGGAAACTTCGTAATTGAAGTCCACGTGGCCGGGGGTGTCGATCAGGTTGAGCTGGTAGGTCTCTCCGTTGTCGGCTGTGTACGACAGCCGGACCGTCTGTGCCTTAATCGTGATGCCGCGCTCACGCTCAAGATCTAGCTTGTCGAGAAACTGTGCCTGCATCTCGCGCGCCTGCAGCGCACCAGTCACCTCCAGGATGCGATCGGCGCAGGTCGACTTACCGTGGTCGATGTGCGCAATAATGCTAAAATTCCGAATCTTGCTCTTCTCTATCACAACTGGAAACTCTTATCGGGCCGTTTCGCCGCGGCGCAGCCGCTCGTCGAAGTCGGCGATCGTTCTCTTGAGCCCCGCCTCAAGGTCAACTTTCGGGGTCCAGCCCAACTCGCGCTTCGCAAGCGAGATGTCCGGCTGTCGGCGAGTCGGATCATCCTTGGGAAGCGGCTTCTGGACGATCTTTGACTTCGAGCCAGTCATCTCGATGACTTTCTTTGCGAGATCAGCAATCGTCATCTCATTTGGGTTGCCGAGGTTCACCGGCCCTACGAATCCGTCTTTAGACATCGTGGCGATGATGCCTGCCACCAGGTCGTCAACGAAACAGAACGAGCGGGTCTGCGTCCCGTCACCGTATACGGTGATGTCTTCGCCCTTGAGGGCCTGCACGATGAAGTTTGATACCACCCGCCCGTCGTTGAAGAGCATGCGCGGGCCGAACGTATTGAAGATGCGCACCGTGCGGGTATCGACGTGCCCCTGCTCGTGGTAGTTCACCGTCAGCGTCTCAGCAACTCGCTTCCCTTCGTCATAGCAGCTACGCGGACCGATCGGATTAACGTTACCCCAGTAGCTCTCTACCTGCGGGTGCTGTAGCGGATCGCCGTACACCTCTGAAGTCGATGCGAGCAAGAATCTTGCATGGGTGCGCTTGGCAACTCCAAGCATGTTAATAGTGCCAGTGACATTGGTCTTGATTGTCTTGATCGGATTGTACTGGTAGTGCACCGGCGAGGCAGGGCAAGCAAGGTGGTAGACCTGATCGCACTCGATCATCAGCGGCTCAGTAACGTCGTGCCGAATGAACTCAAAATTGGGGTTGTCCCGATTGTGAAGGATGTTGCGCTTCGCCCCTGTGAAGAGGTTGTCGACGACCGTTACTTCGTGCCCCTGCGA
Organism: uncultured Bdellovibrionales bacterium; assembly: GCA_964413875.1. Classification (GTDB taxonomy): domain Bacteria; phylum Bdellovibrionota_C; class UBA2361; order UBA2361; family OMII01; genus OMII01. The sequence goes on along the minus strand of CAYPUA010000010.1, from coordinate 44,260 downwards.
CAGCAGCACGTCCGTGAGGTGGGAGCCGATAAAGCCTGCGCCTCCTGTTACAACGATTCGTGCCATAGTCTCTCTCCCCTCTCCCGAAAGTTTTCGCTTTAGCCCTGTTTCAGGCTCGGCCGGCCCACGCTGTAGTACAGGAACCCATACGAGCGCATGTCGTCAATGTCGTAAATGTTTCGCCCGTCGAAAATGACAGGCTCCGCGAGCTCCTGCTTGATCTTGCTGAAGTTAGGCTGCCGGAACGCGTTCCACTCGGTGCACACGAGCAGGGCGTCGGCGCCCTTCAGTGCGTCGTAGTTTGAACTGACGTACTCAATGCTCTTGCTCTCGCCGAACTTCTCACGGAAGGTTGCGTTCGCCTCGGGGTCGAACGCTCGCACCTTGGCTCCACGCTTGATGAGCTCCGTGCAAATGGTGAGGGCCGGTGCTTCACGCACATCGTCTGTCTTCGGCTTGAAGGCGAGCCCCCAGACTGCGAAGGTCTTGCCGTCCAGCTTCTCGCTGCCGTAGTGCTCAATCACTTTGCGCACCATCAGCATCTTCTGGGTCTTGTTTACATCTTCGACTGCACGGGCGATGCGCAGGTCGACGCCGTGCACCTTACCGGTGCGGATGAGGGCCTGGACGTCTTTCGGGAAGCAGGAGCCTCCGTAACCGATGCCTGGGAAGATGAAGCTCATGCCGATGCGCGAGTCGGTGCCGATACCCACCCGCACTTTATTGATGTCCGCACCAGCCTCTTCACACAGATTCGCTATCTCATTCATGAACGAGACGCGCAACGCGAGCATCGTGTTTGCCGCATACTTCGTCATCTCAGCGGAGCGCACATCCATCACGAGAATCGGGTTGTTGGTGCGGACGAACGGCCGGTACAGCTCTCGCATCACTTTTGCCGCATTTTCGGAAGCTACTCCAACAACGACACGGTCTGGCCGGAGGAAGTCATCGATTGCGGCCCCCTCTTTCAAGAACTCAGGGTTACTGACCACCTCAACCGGGAACTTTGAGACCTTCTCAATCTCGGCACGAACAAGGTCCGCCGTTCCGACCGGCACGGTGGACTTGTCAACAACAACCTTGGGGCTGTTCATGCTCTCGCCAATACCCCTGGCGACCGCAAGCACGTGGGTCAGGTCGGCAGAGCCGTCCTCGTCTTGAGGCGTGCCCACCGCTATGAAGATGATGTCCGAGGCGTGCACCGCATCCTTGAGAGACGTAGTAAAGGAAAGGCGCCCTGCTTTGGTGTTGCTCCTAACCAGGTCCTCCAACCCAGGCTCAAAGATGGGAATGTCGCCTGCGCGCAGGGAGTCTACCTTTTTGGCGTTGTTGTCGACGCAGATAACTTCGTTGCCGGTCTCGGCGAAACAAGCCCCTGCGACTAGACCAACGTATCCCGTGCCGACAACCGCTATATTCATCTGACTCTCTCCGTCTTGTTCGGTGCTCCGGCCTGGCTTCCCCCGGCCAAGCAGCGATCCCGTAACCTAGGCAACCCGACGCGTTACCGCGGCGCGCTGGGCGGGCTTAGCCCAAAACGGGCTCCCCGGGACTGACGGCTCTTTGAGCGCTACCTGACCGGGCACCACGTTTCGGTACGTTATAGCCGAAGTGCCTAGAGAGATCAAAGGGTTGGAAGGTGTGCTCTTGGGGGCACAAAGGAAGGATATTACTCAAAGTTTTGGTGAAACAGAGCTGCGCTGGAGCACTCTCAAGGCGGCTTGCAACGGCGGTAACTGGAAGCGCAAGAAGAGCTGCCCCACCATCGAAGCTCTCGGAGGGGAGGAAAAGGCTTTCACACGTAAGCCTATTACGTGCGCTGGCCAACCTCTGAGAACTTCGATCGTGGGGCACCTGCCCTACTGACAACTCAAGGATAACAGAGACTGGCTTCGAATGAGTCATCCACTGCCTTCCGGAACGGAGTCAGAACGGCAATCGACTAGGGCGATCTCCTTCGGTGGCGAACACCGCTACCAGAAGTGCGAGTGATGTGTTACTCGGAGCGACATGAAGAAAAACATCACAAACCTAAAAGGCGTTTTCGCTGGCGGCATCTCGGCTGGAATCAAGGCGAACGGAAAGAAAGACCTAGCATACCTTTTCATCCCGGATTGCTACGGCAGTGCAGGGGTGTTCACGAAGAGCGCCTTCATCGCACCCCCACTTATTGTGACGCAAGAGGCCCTCCGACGTGGCACGGTGAAAGCCCTCATCGTTAACTCTGGAAATGCCAACGCGGCAACGGGCAAGATCGGCCTCCGTGACGCTCGAGAGACTGCGAAGGTCGCCGCGAAGCTTCTCGGCATCAAGCCGCACCAGGTGGCAGTTTCGTCCACGGGAATTATCGGAAAGCTTATGCCGATGGAGACCGTCAAAGCGGGCCTTGCGAAGCTTCTGAAAAATCCGCTCAAACGCGACGGAAAGAACGCAGCTCGGGCGATCATGACCACTGATCTCACGCAAAAAGAGGTTTTTGTCAGTGGAACCGTCGGCGGACAGCGCGTGAGCGTTGCAGGTTTCGCCAAGGGCTCAGGGATGATCGCGCCTAACATGGCTACGATGCTCGGCTTCCTCGTCACGGACGCCAAGGTCGACAGCTCCGCGCTGCGAACCCTGCTGCGCCGGGCAGTCAACGACTCCTTCAACATGACCTCAGTGGATACCGATACCTCGACTAATGACATGGTTATGGCGTTCTCCACTGGCGCCAAGGGGAACAAGGTGACGGGGACCAAGGAGAAAGAAGAGTTTCTCGCGCTGTTGACGAAGGCGTGCCAGCACCTCGCCAAGATGATCGCGGCAGATGGCGAGGGGGCCACGAAGCTGATCGAGGTTCAGGTCGTCGGAGCGCGTACCGAGCGCGAGGCGCGAGTAATCGCGAAGAACGTGATCAATTCGCCGCTCGTTAAGACAGCTATCCACGGCGCAGACCCAAACTGGGGGCGCGTGCTCGCTGCCGCAGGAAAGGATCCAGCCGTAAAAGTCGATCCACGCCGAGTTGACCTCACCTTTGCCGGCGCTACTGTAATGCGGCGGGGCGAGGTTGTCCCGCATGACCGCAAGCGTATCAGGAAGCTCATGTCAGTGCGCGAGGTTCCTGTCAGGCTTCAGCTCAATCTCGGGCGAGGCGAGGCTGTGGCGTGGGGGTGTGACCTCACGCACGGCTACGTCGACATCAACGTCAGCTACAATTAGAGACTACCAGCGAACTCGCGCGCGAGCCTCGTTCGTGGTCTCAGCGATCTGCCCCTTGAGCTTCTGCGTGCGCTCGAGGTCGAGCTTCGCAAAGTCATCTTTGCGCAGGCTAAAGAGCGTCAAGACTGGGTTGTGAAAGCCGTATACGCCCGAAGGAGCGCGGTACTGCGCTACTATCGGCACCATCTGAAAAACGTCGCGAATACGCTGCCGCAGTGTTGGATTCGACTCCGGCTGGTTGAAGTAGCGCGCGTAGAACAGGCTTGAGAGCACCAGGTAATCTGCGCCTGAGTTGCGCAGAACCAGAGGGTCAAGCTCCGGAATAATACGCGCACGCTCGATGTGCTCTACCTTAAAGGCCGCTCCTTCAAGCTGTGGGCAGTAAGGCTTCCAGTCCATAAGGACCGTTGCGCCCGCGGGAATGTGCTGTCGCATCCACACCGCCATCTGCTCGCGAGTGTCATCCTTGAGATCTGCCGCGAGTGAGATCGTTCTCGAGAATGGCGCCGCAAGCAGCGCCAACGAGCACAGCAGGGCTCCGTGACGGATTCGCAGCGAGCGTCCGATTGCCCCGGCGAACGCGGCTAAGGCCAACGCCAGGAATGGCAGGCACGGCACAATATAACGCTCTGGCTGCGGAGCTGGCTTCGCCTTTACGAATTCGGCTGGTAGGTAGAAAAGCAACGCAACAGAAACGATGAAGAGCCCCTCAATCTTCGCTCGCCGCACCAAGAAGCCGAGCCCCATCGCAGAGGCGATCGCCAAGACCGGCGTCATGCCCGGAAGGATGCTGCGGTAGAAGTGGTACATCCAGAGCTGCGACCACGGGTCGATCGTGTTGGTGTGCCCTGTCTGCATGTGCCGCGACTCGGCAGCGAAGTCCTTGAGGAACTTGGGGCTGTCTATGAGGGCGTACGGAGTGGTCGCCAAGAATCCAAGCGGAGCGATGCACACAGCGGCGAGCGACCAGGGAAGCCAACGCAGGTCTGGCTTCCAGCTTCGTGAGGCAAGCCAAGGAGCCGATGCTGGGACAATCGCGAGCAGGATCCCTGAGTACTTCGTGCCGGCCGTGGCTCCTGCCAGGAGACCCGCAAGCAGCAGCATCCAACGCCTGCCAGACTGCACGGCTACAACCGTGGCGAGCACGCAGCTCAGAACCACGAAGGTGAGCAGCGCATCCTCCTTGAGGTATCGGCTGCAGGTGACGTGCAGAGGAAACACCGCGAGGAACGCCGCCGCAAGCAGACCAGCATTGCGCGACAGAAGCCTCCGGCCTATGGCGTAGGTCAGCGCTATCGAGAGTGTGCCCGCTGTGGCGCTGACTAGCCTGCCTGCCAGGTAGGCAGTATCGCGGAATGCGCCCTCAAAGCCGAGCAGGTGCAGGAGCGAATTCATCCCGTAGGTTGAGTAGAGCAGCAGAGACGGGTGAAGGAAGTACTGAGGGTTCCAGGTGTTTTGCTCGACCATGCGCATGATGGCATTGACCTTCGGAACTTCATCCGGATGAAAGTGCGCCGGAAGCCCGAAGTCAATCCCGTAGAAGCGCAGGAAAGCGCCCAGTGCGACGATTGCCAGGATAAGCGCTCGCGGCGCCTGTCGCTCCTCTGTCTGTTGCTCTGGCTTGCAGGCCCCAAAGAGCGCCATGCCGCCCAGCACCGCTGTGACGAAGAGGTAGAGCGGGAGGTACTTGTCAGCATCAACTGTGCCGAGGAGCAGCATCGCGGCCGCCAGCCCGAGGGCTGCCAGTGACGCCGGGAACCGTCGCGAACTCAGATCGCCTGGCGCCCAGTACGCGCAAAGGGCGAGCAGCAAGATCGCCAGGAAGGACTCAAGCACGATCTCAAACGAGAAGAGCGGGAAGCCGAGAGATGAAGTTATCTTAAGGCCATTGACCTGCGCCGAAACGGTGCGGTCTCCGCCCTGCTCGTGCAACACAAAGGAATTGAGCGCCTTGATATCGAGCTGCAGAGGGGAACAGCCGGATGGAATGGCGAATGGATGCGGAGAGATGCTCCGCACATCAAGCTCGGTGGGTTGTCCGCCGCAGATAGAAACCGCTACGCGCGGCGGGCCGTCAGCCGCCAATCGCACCGGGCTTATCGAGAGCTCGACTACGTTTGCGATCGTCGAGAAGCCGCTAACGGAAACAGCGGCTTCGTCTCGAAGCCAGCCATCTCCGTACATCCCGCCGTCTGACATCTGCGCGAACTGGCGGCCGCTCCACTCCGAGCGATTGAGCTTAGTGACCGCAATCAGGGCAACGAGGAAGGCTGCAAACGACACAACGAGCAGCCGGGCAGGTGTTGAGCGAACTAGCATGAGAGAACCTTACCCTGATGTCTTCTGATATGAACGCGACGGCGCCTGCGCCACTGCTGCGCCGCCAAGCTGGTCGGGAGAGAGATCGAGCTGGCGAAGCGCCCGAACCCCTTGAGCCTGGGGAGGCGTCCATCCCTTCGACTGCAGGTAGGCCTTGAGCGCCTGCACGTCTACCAGGAGCGACTGAGAGTCGATGAACACAACGTACGGATGCTGCTTAGGGTCTAACTGCTTGGGCAGCTTGTCGTAGGCGTAGCTGCCAGCCGGCTTGGAGGTGAGCTGCTTTACCGTTTCTGTCAGCGGAGGGAAGAACGTTGCTTGCTGCAAGCCCTGGGGGGAGAAGTCGCTACGCCGGAAGAGGAAGTGCGTGATACCCTCTGGCTCAAGGATCGTGACGAGATCCTCAAGCGATGCGGCCCAGTGAGCGCGGAGCGAGATCTCATTCCGGCGCTGCACTTCTTCGTTGTAGCGCTTGTAGAACGGGTGTCCGGTCTCAGTGGTTATGTAGCCCCGCCGGGCTCCGAACAGAAACACCGGGTCGAGCTGGGTCGGATGGCCGGCGATTACAGCAGTGAGCGGCGTGTTCTGCTTAATCCACGCGAAGACCCCACCCTTCTTGTCCGCCGAGTAGTTGAAATTCGCAGCTCCGCGCAGCCCCCAGCCAGAGCCAACAGCGACGAGGCAAACCAGGGCTGCGAGCGCAAGCGCGCTGCCCCAGCTAAACCGCAGGCGCGTATCGCGCAGCGAGCGGTCAGCCTCTGCTGCTTTCTGGTCGCCACGATGAAAGGTCTTCCAGCCCGCGATGCAGAAAGCGGCGATAAAGTAGATAGCCATCGGAATCTGCAGGTGGCGGTTGGGGACGTAGAGGCGGAAGGCGAGGATGCGCGAGAGGAAGTAGACGATCAGGGCGCCAGCGCCGTAGGCCATGAGCTCTGCTGGCACAACCACTCGGCGCCGAGCAGCGCCGATCAGCGCCAAGAGCGCTAGCGAGCCGAGCACGATGTGCGGCATGTATGCACGAACGTCGCGCCCGGGATTGTAGAAGCGGTTAACAAACGCTTCGAGCCCGACGATCCTGACCTCTTCACCGGCTGGGTTGAGCGGCACGAACGGGAATCGTCCACGTGGACGGGAGAACTCCGGCATCTGGGACGCTTCTTCGAAAGAAACCATCTGGCCGATCGTGGCCGGCCGCTGAACTACCGCCAGCGTAACGAGAGCGAAAAGCGGCGAGATGAGGACGTACGTGAGAAGCCTCCTGCGCCAGGCTCCCCGGGACTCATGCGACCCCACAACAGAGCGCCAAACGAGCAGGATACCGTAGGCGAAAGCCACCCCGAGAGTTGCGGGAGGATTGAGCAGGCATCCCGCCAAAATTGTCGCTAACACGGCGCGGTGGTTCCCGCGCAGCACGAAGCAGAGGAAGGCCGAAATGACCACCGCTGACCAGCCACGCGGCAGGCCAGCTGTGAGCCGCTGCATCAGGTTGCGATCGTGCAACAGCCACGCGATACCGATAAGCGCCGGTGCCGTTCCTGCCGCCGAGCGAATCGCTACGAATAGGAATCCCACCGTAAGAACGACCTGCATGAGCATGACCCAGTGGGACATCATGATCGGGTCACCCGTCAGCATCGTTACGCCGTAGCAGATCCAGTAGTGCAGCGGCGCAAGGTAGCCCTTCATCACCTCGGTGACGATGTCACCTGCAAAGAGCCCGGGGTAGTTTACCTCGTGAAACGGGTAGACCTGCTGCAGAGCGTCGTCTGTGGTCCAGTCTTTATGAAACCAGAAGCTGCTGATGCTGTTTAGGAAGAGGTAGGCGTAGCCGAAGCACACAACCGCGGCCAAGGCGTTGACTACTGTTAGCTCCCGACGCCACCACGAGCTAGGCTGGGCACTGCGAGCGGAGGATGCAGCGAGCTTCACATCTGGCGCTTGCTGCTCGGGGATCTCTGTTTTCTGCGCGAGCTGAGACATCTTGTGCTGCTGCTTCCATCAACTGCGTCCGAAGGCACCCGAAACGCTCTCGCCAGAGCGCGGCAAACGGACAAAATCGTTAAACCCTGCAAACGGTTAGGGCCGCATATCGCCCCAGACAACCGACCCCGGCAAGATACAGGGAGCGGGGAGTTTAATAAAGCTCCCGTAGTACGGCTTTTGATTATGCCAGATCAGACCTAAAACCCCCTGGCAGGGTATCAGCAGAGGCGCCCGGCGACCACTCACTAAGTTCGGAGTGGGATGCATTATTTCTCCTGGTGCAAATACGCCAAACCCCTTATAGATCCGAGACATTAAACAATTTTTGTTTTCACAGTCATGAACTCTACCCGCCTGACACTCCACTCTCTTTTGCTTGCCGCGGCTCTTGCACTGCCTATTGCCGGATGCGGCGGCGGTGGTGGTGGCAGCGATTCGTTTGTGGGCGCTGCCGACGTCGGCCTGGACGTATCTCCGACAGATATCGACTCCGGAGACAGGACGGAGGTGGCGATCACGCTGGCAAATGTAATCGAGGATGGTGTGGCGCTTAAGCTCCGCTTCCCAGATGCCCTCAGGTACGTCCGATCCTCTGCCCTGCTGCTCATTGGACAGAAGGAGATCGATATAACCCCAAAGTTCAACGGGGCGGGCGAGGACAGCGACCGTTACCTTGTGTTTTATCTTCCACAGTCGCTCTTCCGGCGTAGTGGCCAGGAGTACGAGGGCGAGGAAGGCACCGTGGTCCTGCAGCTCGAAGGCGTTGAGGCCGTTACCGACGGCTTAATCGAAGTCGACGTGGATGTGGACGACCCGCTGCAGAGCAACGATGGCGAGTTTTCGGTCGAAACTCCGGAGTTCGACCCCGCGGCCTCTTCGCCGATCTCGGTGCAGGCGGACTAGTGCCCGCCGCCTTCCGAGCTGCCGAGAAAGTCACTTAAGACTCCCTTTCGATTGCAGGCGGCCAGCCCTTTTACTATCCTACCAGGAGTTGGCATGCCGCCTAGGCAGTCTCTTACTGAGAGTTACAGCACGTGGGACAGAACCGTCAGATCCTTCTTGAGCACATTAAGCAACCCGACCAGCACACGATCTCGGGCTACGAGTCTCGCGGCGGATACGCTGCTATCCGGAAGGCGATGGGGATGGACCCTGCCGCGCTTATCGAAGAGGTAAAGAAATCGGGCCTGCGTGGTCGAGGTGGCGCGGGCTTTCCGGCCGGCCAGAAGTGGAGCTTCGTTCCGCGCAACACCGGCAAGCCAACCTACATAGTCTGCAACGCAGATGAGAGCGAGCCAGGGACATTCAAAGACCGGCTTCTGCTCGAAAAGAATCCTCATTCAATAATCGAAGGAATGATGATCGCGGCCTGGGCGGTGCAGAGCCACTGGATGTGTGTCTACATCCGCGGCGAGTACGCCTACCCGTACACACAGCTCAAGAAAGCGGTGAACGAGGCGTACGCTAAGGGCTACCTCGGAGACAATATCTTCGGCAGTGGATACTCGCTGCACCTGGTCGTGCACCGAGGCGCTGGAGCATACATCTGCGGCGAGGAGACAGGCCTCCTGGAGTCTCTTGAAGGAAAGAAGGGGCAGCCTCGCCTCAAGCCGCCGTACTTTCCGGCAACGATGGGTCTGTACTACTCGCCGACGGTTCTCAACAACGTCGAGACCTACGCAGCGGTTCCCTGGATTGTTGCGAACGGGGCTGACGCCTACGCGGCCATCGGAACAGAGAAGTCAAAAGGCACAAAGCTCGTTTCAGCATCGGGGCACATCAACAAGCCCGGCGTGTACGAAGTCGAGATGGGGTATCCCTTCAAGCGCTTCCTTGAGGAAGAGTGTGGCGGCATGCTCAACGGCCGAAAACTGAAAGCCGTTATCCCTGGCGGCTCGTCGGTTCCGATCCTGCGCGCGGAAGATATCGAAGATGCGACCATGGACTACGAGGGATGGAACAAGCTCGGAACGTTCCTCGGCTCGGGCGGCGTCATCGTCATGGACGATTCCGTTGACATGGTCGATGCCATCCTCAACCTCGCTCACTTTTACGCTCACGAGTCTTGCGGCCAGTGCACGCCCTGCCGTGAAGGCGGTCATTGGGTTGAGAAGATCTTCCAGCGCATGGCGCAGGGCGAGGGGCTTCCAGGCGACCTGGAGCTTCTTGAGACGATCTGCGCTCAAGTTGCGGGACACACGATCTGCTTCCTCGGTGATTCGCTCGCAATGCCGGTGAGAAGCTTCACCACCAAGTTCAAGGATGAATTCCGCCAGCGGATTGCCGACTCGAGCAAAGGCCCCTTGCCCGAGCGAGAGCGGCTCAACGCAGACTTCGGCGGACAACACTAAGCTCGCCGATGGCTGCAAGAGAGAGAGACAGGCGAAGTCGTATCAAAACGGTTTTCCTGTCGGCCCTCGCAGCATTTGCGCCGCAGTGCGTGGCAGTCGCGGAGCCTGAAATCGCCTGGGAGGCGCTCGGAACCGACCTTGAGCAGGCCAACGCCAAGCTAAATCCAGATTCGGTCTTCTCGGCGTCCGTTGTCCTGATTCGCTCCTCTCTAACAAACTATCGGCTCCAGGTTCTGCGCGCGGCGGACTACGGCTGGAAGCGCGCGAACGTGCGCGCAATGTGCAAAGAGGCTGGCGCGTCGGCTTGTATCAACTCCAACTTCTTCGATGAACAGGGACGCGCGCTCGGACTCGTCATCAGCCGCGGGATTATTCAGCAGAAGATGCATCGCGGCGGAGGGACACTCACAGGTGTTGCTTTCGTCACGCCGAAATCTGTCGGCATCGCGCACCGAGACGCATTCTCGCCCGAAGGCGTCATAGAAGCGACGCAAGCCGGACCACGCGTGCTCGATGACGGCCAGCTTGTCTCGGGCCTCAAAGAATCGTCGTTTCGCACCAACCTCTCGGGCATATGCCTCGATGACAAGGGGAGAGTCGTGCTCTACCGAGTTTCTGCGGGAGTTTTTGGCGCCTCACTGCCGCTCTTACAACGGCTCCTGCTCGCACCCGGAGTAAAATGCGTCGATGCGTTGAACTTTGATGGTGGAGGCTCTTCTCAGCTCTACATCTCTGGCGAGATTCCGGGGCACGCGGGCTCAGTGCGCGAAGAAAGTTTCCCAGGACGGGACGATGTGCCGGTTGCGCTTGCGTTGGTGCCTACCAATCCAGACAGGGAACAGCACCAACCGCCTCGCTAGCCTGCGTCTTGACGACCCAGGACTTGGCTGCTGAAACCTGCTCTGCATCGAGCACAGCCCACCGAAAATACTCCGAATTTCGGTACGGGTCGGGGCGCTAAGCAAACAAGGCTGATTGACATACCGCCGAAGCGCACTGTACCGTTACTTAAAGATGGTTGTAGTAACAGGGAATTTTCGGTTGTCGCAGGCTGTTCAGGAGTCCGTTTCATGACCGTTCACATTCTTGACCGCGAGTTCACTGCTAAGCAGGTGCAGTCGATCCTCCGCACCCTCACCGGGGGCGACGAGAAGATCGGCCTCGCGCTCCTGAACTACTATGCCCGCACGAACCTCGTGCCGACGACGGGCAAGACCAAGAGCCGCGGTCGTCCCAAGTACTCGTATCCAGACCTGATATTGCTCTGCTGGCTCTTCCGCATGAAGCGTGAAGGGCTGCCGGTCAACCGCTTCCGCCGAGGTATCGACTACCTGCGAAAGAAGCTTCCGAAGCTGCACAAGAACCCGAGTGATATGGTTCTCTTAACTGACGGGAAGCAGCTCTTCATCAAGCACCGCATTCAAGACAAGGGCGAAATCGCCGAAGTGTTGACCGGGAAGAAGGCCGGACAGTATGTTTGGGCCTACGCAATCGGGTCGCTGATTGAAGAGGTCGACAGGATCATAAGCGAACTCTCCCCAGATCCCGAGCACGATGAAGATGAGAATCGGGTGGCAGCGTAGCTACCTCACCTCCTCTCTTTCGGCGTCATAGTCTTCCGGCTTCGTAGTGCAGCACAGAGTAGTGGAGCAAAGACGCGAAGCGTTCTCGAGGTAGTACACGTATGAGCAAAACCAACACTCTCATTCAAGTTGCAGGGCTCCTAAAAGAGCATAAGGCCTGGTGGCTTGCGCCAATCATCGTCGTCTTCTTGCTGCTCGGGCTCGTGCTCGTTACTACCCAGGGCTCGGCCCTATCGCCATTCATCTACGCGCTCTTTTAGGCCCCAAACGCAGCCAAAAGAAAGGGAGAGCCAAGCTCTCCCTTCAACAGAAAAACACCACCGCACTCGACCCTAGGGGTGAGCTGCGTGTTTTGGCTTTTTTGGACCGCGCTTACTTGCAGCTGTTGCATCCTGCACTTTCAGCTTGCGCAACTCGGTTGGGAGGCGCCAACCACCGGGCTTCGGCTGATCCTCCGCTCCGAACAGGAGCTCATTCGAGCGCTCGTAGTCCTCAAGCGCATCGATGAAGTTGAGAGTTGCCCTGACGGCATACTCCTCAACGAAGAATTTAAGCGACCGGAACGAGTGCGCCAGCGCTCTCCGAAGGTCTCTGTCCACAGGAACCATGTTATCCCCGTTCTCGACAAACGCGGCACGGAACCGTCCGGCGAGCTCCTCAACTGTGGTCAGCTCACCCCACTCCATCAGCTCGATAACGCGGTGCGCTCTCGTCCGCTTCGACTCTCGCAGCACGATGAATCGCGCGACGAAAGCCGTGCGACGTGCACGAATTATCGCTTTCTCCAGCCCATCACGGCTGGTTAGATCGAGTTCAACAACTTCCGTATCCATGTTTGCACCACTGAGAACTACAAGAACTACTTGGTGAGGACTTCCTTGGCCTAAGAGTATCTTCGACTCCCCGGAGCAAAACCTTAAACGGAATCTCTGGGGGCAGATTTCTCAATACATTCCGAGTGCTTGCGGCAATTGCGCAACCGTGACAGCCCCTTCAAAGTCTGGTCTAATCGCCGAATGTCGCCGCTTCCGGCTTTTCTCAGTCAGCTCAGCTCCTCACGTCTCGGTATCGTAGTCGATGACATCGGCCCGCCTCGTGCGGCCCTCATCGCCCCCGCGCACGGCATGACTCCGGAGCTCATGAACCGCGCCCTCTCGCTTTCGGGCGGGCTCACCTTCGTCGCGGTCTCTGCGGAGCGGGCCGCCGCGTTTATGCTCCCCGAGATGACTCGCCCCTCACCTGCTCGCTCAGACCGCGCTACATCGACAGCTGCTGACTCTCTCAAGATGCTCTGCTCTGTCGAGGCGCGCGAAGGAATCTCAACGGGCATCAGTGCGTCAGACCGTGCAGCAACGGTCAGAATTCTCGGCAGCGAGACTCCTCACCCACGCGACTTAGTGAAGCCGGGACACATCTTCCCAGTTGAGGTTCGAAGCGGCGGAGTGCTCGTAAAAGCGGCGCTCGCCGAAGGCGCTCTCGATATCGTGCGGCTGGCTGGCTTTTCAGACGCGGCGCTTTTCATCGACCTCGTTGGCCCGAGCGGTGAGCTGCTGTCAGCCTCAGAGTCGTGCCGCTTCGCGGCCGAACAAGGGCTTCCTCTGGTTGGGCTCTCGCAGCTGATTTCGTACCGCTTGCACCGCGAGCCGCTTGTCACGAGAACGGCTGAAGCTGTCATCCCTTCTCGCATCGCAGGTGAGCTTCGGGGAATAACGTACCGTTCCAAGATTCATGACGTGGAGCATATCGCGCTTATCAAGGGAGATGTGGGGCACGGCGGGCCGGTGCTCGTGCGCGTGCAGGCGGAGAGCACGCTCTCAGACGTCTTCGGCGGCGGAAACCGGAGCTCCCGGGCTCTGCTTCAAGCATCGCTGCAAGCAATCGCGGAGCGTGGCTCTGGCGTTCTGGTGTACTTGCGGCGGCCTGCCTTCGAGGATCCGATTGACGCCGGGCAGTCGCTCGCCTCTGGCAGCGCTAAGCCGGCAAGCATGATGCGAGAGTACGGCGTGGGAGCCCAGATACTGCGCGACCTTGGGGTGTCGCAGATTGAAGTTCTGTCGAGCAGCAGCCGCTCACTCACCGGCCTCGCCAGCTTCGGTCTCACAATCGTTTCTCAGCAGCCTCTTCCTGGTGTAGATTCGGCCCAAGGGCACATCGTATGAGCGACATCACTTTTGCAGACGTAGTTCACCAGTCTGTCTCTTTCTCCCCGTCAGATCCGGCAGAGGCGCTGCTCCTGCGCTTGGCTGACACCCGCTGGTTTCAGCGGTTGCGGGATATCAGCCAAACCGCGAACACCCGCCTCGTGTACATGTTCTCGGAGCACTCGCGCTTCGGGCACTGTTTGGGAGTGGCCTACCTCGCAAAACTGGTGCTGGAGAAGCTCGCGCGCCGGTTTCCGGATGATGTGCGCGAGCACAAAGCGGCGATCCTCACAGCCGCCCTGCTGCACGACGTAGGGCACCTCGCTCCGGGGTCGCACACAGCGTTCAAGACATGGTTCCCAGGCCAGCCAGACTGCCATGAAGAGATCGCTGAGCTGGTTATCAATGAAGATCCCGAGATCTCTGGGCTGCTCGATGCTTTCTCTCCAAAGCTTCGGCCGGCTGTTACTGCTATCCTGGCTGAGTCCGAGAGCGTCCCGGCCTGGACTTGGGAGATTATTTCGGGCGGCGGCTGGAACGTGGATCGCGGAAACTGGTCCACTGTCGATAGTGTGCTGGCAGGAGTGAGCTACGGAAAGTACAACATCCCAGCACTCGTTGATTCGATGGTTCTTACCAACGACAAGCACCTCGCTCTTATGGAGAACAGGCTCGACGCGATGATGCATTTCATGGTGTCCCGCCACGCCATGTACCGGCAGGTGTACCAGCACCGAGTGCTGCTCGCTGCCGACATGATCAACAAAGCGATCGTGCAGCGGGCGCGCGACCTGGGAGACTCTTTGAGCTTCGCCGATCCAGTTATGCGTCACGCCTTGGCGGCAAAAGATGCCTCTGCGCTCACGCTCGACTCAATCTTCCGCATGCGGGAATCATGGTGGCGCTATCATATTTCTCGGTGGTCGGAAGGCGACGATGCCATCCTTCGCGACCTGTGTGACAGGCTGCTGCACCGCAGGCTGTTTAAGACGATACGCTGCGCTCCAGGCACCAGCATGGAGTCGCTCGTCGCTGCTGGGCGTGGCGCCCTTGAGAAACTCGGGCTCGACCCACGTTACTACCTGCATGAGATCTCCACGGCAGACGTGCACTCAGGCGACACTCGACAGTCAATGCTCGTGCTTCTTGAAGACGGGCGCGTCATGACCCTGAGCGAAGCCGACCCGATGTTCAAGGCGGTGGTTTCAGACGACCGCATCTCGCGTCGCTCTTGGATTGCCCTGCCGCGTGAGGCCAAGGGAGAGCTCGGGCACGCGCGTTAATCCTGCGGCGCCCCGGCGATCCCGTGGCGAGCTGTTCCGTGCTCGCTGCGAGCGGCTCGGTGACGGAGTATGACCGGGGGAATACTAGATCGCTCTTTTCCGTTGTTTGCTCGGTGCTATGCCCGAGTTCCTGCCCCGTTCGATCCTGGTGACCACTGACCTCTCCCCCGCTGCTACAGCGGCGTACCCAGCGGCCCGCTCGCTCGCAGTGGCGTACGACGCCGTCGTGACGGTTCTCACCTGCATCGATGTCTCAGTGCATCTCGGAGAGAGCAGCTCTGGGCTTGAGATGCCCCTTGTCTACCTCCCTGCAGCGGTCGAAGCTGCCAAAGCTCGCACTGAGGAGGAGCTGCGAGAGCACCTGCTGCGGCACTTTCCAGGGATGCCGGCCAAGCACGCCGTTGCCGAAGCGCCTCGGCCGGTGCACCACACTATCGTCGAGCATATCCGCCAAAGCGAGACCGACATGGTTATACTCGCCTCCCACGGCCGGACTGGCATCTCCCGCGCGCTGCTCGGAAGCGTCGCCGAACACGTCGCCCGCCACTCGCACGTGCCAACCCTAATCATTCCTTCCGGGAAGCCCGAGTAGCTCGCCACATGCGGCGTGTGTTACCGTGGGCACGTGAACGCTCCAGTTGCAAACCTGCCACAACGAGGAACTAAGCTCGCTCGCTTCGCGTGGGCCCTGGTCTGGTACACGGTTCTCGTGATCTTGTGGGGGGCCTGGGTTCGCATCTCGCACTCGGGAGACGGCTGTGGAGACAACTGGCCGCTGTGTCATGGAGCCGCGATCCCCGTAGACGCGGGTGCAAAGACCTGGATTGAGATCTCGCACCGATATTCAACTGCTCTCTACGGGATATTCGTTTTGGGCCTGCTCGTTGCCACCTGGCGGCGGTTCTCAGCAAAACATTCCGCTCGATTTTGGTCTCTTGCTGCGCTGGTGTTCACGGTAACCGAGGCGCTGATAGGCCGGCAGCTCGTTACACTCGGGCTCGTTGACCAGAACACTGACCTGCTGCGCCTGATCGTCATGCCCCTGCACCTTGTCAACACGTCTGCACTCATCGTCAGTGTGGTGATGCTGGCAGAAAGCCTGTCGTTCGCCGCGAGCCAGAGACGCTCTCTTGAGCCAAGCACTCGCTGGGCGATCTGGTGCTTCTCTGCCGGGGTGCTCGTGCTGCTCTGCTCAGGTGCAGTAGCCGCGCTCGGGTCGCACCTTTCGCCATCTTCATCTCTCGCGTCCGGACTCGTAAAGGACCTGTCGGCCGACTCACACCTCTCCGTTCGGCTTCGGCTACTGCACCCGTTCCTGGCGCTGGGGTTCGCTTTGCTGGGGCCCTGGGCTATTGCCCGTTGGAGCGCCGCAGCGCCGAACGCGGAGGCTAAAGCGGCGTGCCGCAGGCTGCTGGCAGTGCTCTGTTCCGCAATCGTTGTCGGAGTTGCCACCCTTCTCTTGCTCGCGCCAGTGTGGCTAAAACTCATTCACCTGCTGCTTGCAAATGTGCTCATCATTTTTGGCACTGTCGCTTTCTTCCGCTCTACTCGGGATATTCCCGACAGATGCGTTTCTCAAGCAGGCGCGGGAAATCCGTAAGTATCGAATCGACTCCTTTTTCATAAAGCTTTCTCCAATGCTCTGGATCATCGCCGAGTTCATCGAGTGTCTTCACCATCAGCCTAACGCCTCTCGCGCGAGCTGCTACCACTTCCGGGGAATCAAGCAGCTCCTCGTCAACCTGCACTGCATAGGGCTTGTACGGAAGAACCGTTCGCAGCTCCTCTGCTGTCGAGATTCGAAACATCAAACGGACACGCTTTGAGATCCTGCTGCACTCGTGTGCCGGAGAGCAGAGGACAATGAGGCGATCACGCACTCCAGCTCGCTCCGCCAGTCGAAGCGCCGCTTGGATCGGAGAGGAGCCCTTGCTCTCCTTGGGATCGATCAGCAGGTCTGCGCGAGAATCTTTCAGGGCTGCGAAGCCTTCACTCGCGTCTATCAAGCAGTTGGAGGGCGCTGCTCTGTGGCACACCTGTCGCAGCTCTTGGGCCGAAAGGTTTTCGACCTTCACGCGAGCGACTCCCGACGGGAGGATGTATTGATGCTGCTTTAGGTGTTTGCCGTGCACAAGAAACGGCACGCCATCGCTGCTGGCCTGCAGGTCTAGCTCGATCACCGATACGCCATCTGCTACAGCCCTAGCTAGAGCAGCGCGCGAGTGCTCGGCCTCTCCTACCTCAATCCCACCAGCTCGGTGCGCTACTGCCTCGGGGCAGGCTATTCGCTCCCCTCTTCCATCAATGCAGCGACCGTAGTGCATCCCGGCCAGAGACACCCCGACCAAAATGAGCCCCCGAAAGAGAAACGACGTCGCCCTCATTCAAAACACCCGCTCGCCCAGCAAAACAACCTCCGGCGTTTTTCTTCTCCCTCTTATGATAGACCCTCCCCCACTCGCCACCCCACGATTTATTCCCAACCGCCCGCAACGATTCCCTAAAAACTGCCATACCTAACCACCCCCAGCCTCACCGACCGCCCCCATCCACCCGTACCGCGAGTTCCCTGAGAGTTCGCGGTGGTTTCGTGCTGGCCAGGTGACGCGATTTCGGGGACTTGGCACGACCGGAGCGCATCGAAATCGGTGAGGTGTTTTGAAGAAAAATGCGAGCGTCGGCGTACTGTTAAGCGCGCCCGCCACTCAAGACTTCAGGCAACGCTTCTGCTATAACGCGGCGACTTTGGGCTCGGTCTTCCGGGCATCGTCTCGCCCGGGCTTATATCCTCTATGAACGACTCTGGTTCCTCAAACGGCAACGGCGCGCGGCACTCCATCCGACGCCTCGCTGTAGCTACCTGGGACTCCACGGCCGGCGCGCGTCTGCGCTTCTTTGCGTTTCTGTTCCTGTTCATGATCGCCTACGGCATAGACCTCGCCGTTCCGTGGGCGCTTGGCGAGATCCTGCAGATATTCGTCAAGGACGGCCTTTCAGCAGAGGCCTTCGTGCCGGCAGTGAAGGCGATTGGGCTCTTCGTGGGGCTCAAGATGACGTACGCTTTTTCGCACCACCTGGCGAGCTACCTGAAGGGGATCTCGGCGTTCACAAGCCGCTTCAAGAAACTCGAAGAGGTCTTCACCGCCCTCATTAGTTTTCCGCTCAAGTGGCACGTCTACCACCATACCGGCGAAAACTTGAGCCGCCTCAACCGCTCTGTCGGTGCAGTGGAGTCGGTCGTCTCAAACTACACGTGGCAGATCATCGACGGCGTCATGAAGTTCGTGGTCGTTGCTATGCTCATCTTCGTGCTCGACACCGAGGTTGCTCTCACGGTGCTCGGCATGGGTGTGGTGACAGTCGCGCTAATGCTGCTCTTCAACCAGCGCCTAACGAAGAACATTCGAAAGAACAATCGCTTCAACGATCGCCTTAATCGCACGACCGTCGACTACATGTCGAACATCATCACCGTAAAGACGCTGCGCCTCGAAAAGCCTGCGGTCGACTACTTGATCGCGCAGCGTGGAGAGGGACTGCGACTCAGTCGAAAGATCTGGAAGTACCAGGAGCTCAAATGGGGCACGATCGCAGTCGGGTACAGCCTGGTGATGGGCCTCTCGCTCTTCATTTACCTCCACAACCAGCGAGCGCTCGGCACTCCGTTCGACATCGCCCGGGCGTACGTGCTGCTCAACTACCTCGACCGGATCTGGTCGGCGATAGGCGCTTTCACGGGGTACTACGGCGGCATCATCGAGGCAGCGATCGCCTACGATGACGCATCGTCAGTGCTCGACGAGGCGGGCGTGCTCAAGCTGCCTGCGCCTCACAGCAGCCTGCCGCGAAGCTGGAACAAAGCCACGCTACGTGACGTGACCTTTTCATACGGCGGTGATGTAGCGAACCTAAAGGGCATATCGCTCGACATCCACAGGGGTGAAAAAGTTGCTCTCGTCGGCCCGAGCGGCGGTGGCAAGTCAACACTGCTCAAGGTGATGTCCGGCATGCTGCCAGTGCAGCATGGTCACGTCACAACGCCGGATGGCGCCCAGTTCTCGATCGACGACATCGCAGGCGTTAGCATACTTGTGCCACAAGAGCCGGAGATATTCTCCGAGAGCCTGCACTACAATCTCGCGTTCGGGGAGCCGTTTGAGCCGCAGCAGCTCCAAAAAGCTCTCGAGATCTGCCGCGTCTCGCACCTACTGCAGAAGCTCTCCAACGGCTGGGACAGCGTGCTTGAGGAGGCCGGCCTCAACATCTCGGTCGGAGAACGCCAGCGCCTTTCCCTGGCGCGTGGCATCCTTCGCGTCCCGGGGAAGGACATCCTCTTGCTCGACGAGCCGACCTCAAGCCTCGACCCCCTCACCGAGAAGCAGATCTTCGCCGGCATCATGCACGAGTTTAGCTCCTTGACCGTCATCATGGCCTGCCACCGGCTTGCGCTCGTGCCGCTGTTCGACAAGGTAATTTACGTTCGGGATGGCCGCGTGGAAGAGATCGGAACTTTCCCAGAGCTGCGCGCCGCTGGACGGGGCTTCTCTGCCGCTTGGGCAGACTATGAACGGACAGTTGTGAGCGGAGAGAGCGCTCAAGCGTGATGAGAACGAACACTGAGGTTTTCGCACTACGAGGTTTTGTGACAGGAGCTTGGGTTCAGGATGGCTGGCGTGCCTCACCAAGAGGAGCCGCATGAGCCAGATCGACCGTAACGTCGTCCGACGATTCATATCGCTGGCGCTCCCGTTCTTCCGCTCCGAAGCGCGCTGGAAAGCGATCGGGCTCTTCGCCCTCCTCGTGGGGCTAATCCTGACCACCAACGGCATCTCGGTCATGATGTCGTACATCTTCGCGGCTGTCATGACAGCGCTCCAAACCAAGAACCAGGAGCTCTTCTACACCAAGCTCCTGCTGTACGTTGGAGCATTCTTTGTCGCGACCCCTGTCGCGGTTTTCTACACGTACACCGAACAGCGCCTGAGCCTGTTGTGGCGCCGCTGGCTCAGCCACCGCATCTTGGCTCGCTACTTCTCCGAGCGCGCTTACTTCCGGCTTAACTTGCGGGGGGACATAGACAACCCAGACCAACGTATCGAGGAGGACGTGCGCTCGTTCTGCGCGCAGTCCCTCTCGTTCTGCCTCATCTTCCTCGGCGCCGTGGTGCAGCTCGTCATGTGGGTGGCTGTTCTCTGGTCAATCTCATGGGTGCTCGTGGCAACAGCCGTTGCCTGCGCGACAGCCGGCTCAATCATCACCTACTACCTGGGCCGCCCACTCATAGGGCTCAACTTTGCGCAGCTCAAGAAAGAGGCGGACTACCGCTACAAGCTCATCAACGTCCGAGACAGCGCAGAATCGATTGCGTTCTACAGCCGGGAGCCGCGCGAGTTCTTGCGCACTCGTCAGCGGCTTAAGTCGGCTCTCAGCAACCTGCTCCTCGTGATCAACCGCAACAGGAACCTGCTCTTCTTTACCACCGGGTACAACTACGTCCTGGGCGTCTTGCCAACGCTGCTGGTGGCTCCTCTCTTCTTTGACGGACAGATTGAATTTGGTGTTGTGAGCCTCTCGGCCGCGGCGTTTGCCGTCGTTATTAACGCGCTCTCAATCGTGGTAAATCACTTCAGCAACCTCAGCATCTTCGCCGCGGTCATTAACCGTCTCGGCTCCTTCTCAGAGGCACTCGACCGAGCGACTGGACCTGTAACCCCTGGCGAGCGCATCAAGAGCTCCACTGGCGACGTACTTGAATTTAAGAATGTCACTATCTTCACTCCTCGCCGAGAACAGTCGCTGGTAAGCAACTTAAACTTCTCATTCGCAGGCAAGTCGCTGCTTCTGTGCGGGCCGAGCGGAAGCGGGAAGAGCTCCATCTTGCGGGTCATCGCCGGTCTCTGGGATGCAGGAAAAGGGCAGGTCGTCCGGCCAGACCTCAGAGAGGCACTCTTCCTTCCTCAACGCCCGTACATGGTGCTCGGCTCGCTTCGCTCGCAGCTCGTGTACGGCCTGCGCCGCCGCGTCGTTCTCGACAGAGAGCTGATCGGCGTCCTTGAGCGCGTCAAGCTCGGAGAGATGTTTGACCGCGTCGGCGGACTCGATGCCACACTCGATTGGCCGAACGTGCTCGGTACCGGCGAGCAGCAGCGGTTGGCATTCGCCCGCCTGCTCCTGATCAAGCCGCGCTTCGTGTTTCTGGACGAGGCGACGACAGCGCTCGATCGTGGCATCGAGCAAGAGCTGTACCGCATACTACCGACGATTGTTGAGCACTACGTCAGCACGGGTAGCGCTTCTGATTTGGCTGACTTTCATGAAAACGTGCTTGAGCTTCGGGGGGATGGAACATGGTCCTACCGATGAGGCTCTTTGCAATTGCAGCGCTCGTGCTTTTGCCGGCTCTCCCGGTCACGGCAGAGCCACGCGTGGAGGACCTCATCTTCGAAGATTGCAGCGCGGCCCGAGAGGCGTTTGCCCGTCTGGCCCCGGAGAGGCGCCAAGAGATCTTTGACTTCTTGCCACGAGTAATAACGCTCAGCACTCATGCGCCGGGCGCATCAGAGCTTCTTGCTCAGATGCCAGGCCAGACTCGCCCTGGCGAGGTCGTTTCAGGGCCAGCTTGGCACACCCTCGATGCCAAGCGGGAAGTGCGCGGCAAACGCTGCGCTGTCGAGTTGTTCGAGGCCGCAGGAGCCGAAGCGCTTCACTCCGTCCCCGGTCTTGCCGAGATTTACAGCAAAGAGAACTTGAGCGACGAAATCGCCGTAGCGCTTGAGGAGGCCACGGCCAGTGTTGCAGAGAAAGCGCATCGACAGGGTCTCACTCCTTCCGAAGCGGAACTGGCAACTGCGGTGCATGTGCTTGAGTCTGAACGGCCGCTTATCGCTCAAAACTTCCTGCACGAATACGTGAGCCTCGCCCTGCCTCAAGTCGTACGCCATCTCTCTATGCTTGACGGCTCTGACGGACAGAAGGTCATACAGTTCCTCTCTGAGGTTGACCCCGACGGCAGCCGCTCGATGCGCGCGTTCCTGGACCTTCTCGTCTCGTTGCCGGACGAGCAGCAACGTCGTTTAGCGAGGCAGATTCCTCTTCCCCAATCCGCGTCGTTAGCTCAGTTCATGCCGGAGCTTGCGCGGCTCGCCGCAGATCAGGGCCGCTCGGCGGCCTTCCTGCCACTGCTCGCCAAGAGCTGCATCGCCCTGGGCTCTGTGTCGATCGACTCGGGGATAGCCCCGCTGCTTGCCCAGCGCTCTGCCTTCGATCAACTCGACGCGGAGGAGCAGAAGTGCCTGCTGCGTTCCGTCCCGCTGCTGTCAAAGAGGGTCGTTGCCATGCTCTCCTCCTCTAGCCCAGACGAGCAGCGCAAGGCGCTTGAGATATTTGCGGGAAGCCCCAAGTCGTTTAACGCCGAACAGAGAGCAGCTGCTCTTGCCAAGATTCAGCAGCTAGCTCTCAGTGCAGACGACTCAGTGCGTCGAGCTGCCCTCAAAAATCTTGTCTTCGCCTCCGACAAGCGGACTGAAGCATCATTCGCCCTTGCGGCCCTGCTTACGAAGGCATCGACAGAGAGTGGCGAAGAAGCCCGAGCAACTCGGCAAGCCGCGCTTGAAGTTCTCGCAGAGATTCCTCAAAACAAGGAGAGCGCAAAGCTGGTCCCGCTTGCGCTTCAGGCAATACGGGAGTCGCCTCCGGCTGCTGGGGCAGTGTCGTTTTTGGCCCGCGATGGCGCCGCTGAAAATGAGCTGGTGAAGATGCTGCAGAGTCGAGAGCCTGGGGCGGCAAACGGGGCGCTGGCCGTAATCGCCTCGATGAAGAGCTTCCCGAAGCGAGCCATCCAGCCAGCCTTCGATCTGCTCAAAGATCCGGCGCTAGCTCGTGAAGCGGAAGCGGCGCTGGCCCGGCTGCCCGCCCCCCAAGCGGTACCGCTTCTAAAGAAAGCGCTCCCTCGGGCAGCGGGCGCGGAGCGCACGCCTCTTCTAGCCCTACTGCAGAGCTTCGGATCCGCCTCGAAACAGGATTCGCTTGAGCTTCTGGGCGCCCTCTCCGCAGAAGGCTGCGCACAGCTCGCCGGCAGAGGCGCAGCGATTCAGAAACTTCTCTCGCGAAGAGACATTGACTCAGCATCCTTGGCTCCTCTGCGGGACAGGTGCGCTCTCTGTCTTGGGGAGATGCAGGAGCGTGACGCAAAGGAGCTTATCGGCGGCTCTCTGGCTGAAGCGATCGCGCAGTCTCCAGCCCTGCCTCGGACCTTCGCTGGCGGCGGACTCAGTGACGAGCTTCAGGAGCGCCTACTCGACCTTGCTCTCTCCTCTACCCTATCAGGCGCCCAGCTCTCAGCGCTCGCCGCCGAAGCCCTCAAGCACGGCTCCCGTCCGGCGCGCTTGAAGCTGCTCTCATCGTCACAGCTCAGAGAAGCCGCATCAGTCGATGCGATTGAGGCGATCAGGGGGATTGCAAAGGACGCTGGCAAAGATGAGCAGCTTCGCTCCGCGGCTCTGCGGGCGTTGGCGTCTCTTGGGGATCAAGGCTTCGACTGGAAGAGATTCGTGCGAGACGCGATAGATGCTGCTGGCAAGGATGAGGAGCACCTCGGGCAGATCCGGGAGGTGCTGAAACTTCTGCCTGCGTCATTGGTGCTCGAAGAAGTTGCTCCGGCTCTTGATTCCGATGAGCGCGACAGAGTGGTAGGAGCCTGCCGCGTGGGGGCCGCCCTCGGCCCGCAAGCCGTCCCGATCGTGTCGAAACTGTGGAGCCTGCGGGAGAAGAGCGCCCCATCAGTGCGGTACGCTGCGGTTCTTGCTCTCCTAGAGATCAACCCACTGACCCCAGATCTGCAGGAACACCTCAAGCGCCTGCTGGTAAACCGCTACTACCCCTCCGCTCTGACTCCCCCGATCGAGTGGCGCAACACCGTTGCGGTTGTGGAACTACATCCAGAAGAGTTCGGAACCCTGAGGACTGTCCGGCTAGAACGGCTGCTAGCGCAGCAATAGCTGGGGCTGCCATCAACCTAGCGGCAAAAAAGCGGCCTCAGCCCCGCGCTTTTTTGGCCCAGGCCCCAGAATCGTCACTATTTAGCCCCAAAAAATGCCCCTCGGGGTCGACTAAATGCGTCGTGCTTGTCTATACTTACGCCCTCAGAGGGCGCGGTGTGTGAAAAGCTTTTAAGCCGCTTATCATGACGCCCCTCATCGACCTCTCTGTGCGGAATCGTGACGGTGATTAACCCTTTCCTCTTCCTGATTGCGCCCTTCCGCAGCCGTTTCGTCCGGACTCCACTTTCTTTCATTGGGATTCGAATAGGCACCCAGCCATCTGACGCCTTGCCTGACACGCCGTGGCGCCCACAAGTCTTCTCGCGCGAGGCCCTGATTGAGCTTGCCCAAGGGATAGCCGCGCAGCACGCCGGAAGCTGTGGCCCCCTCCGCGCAAAGCGGCTCATCTACAGCTACCGAGCAAACCGCGACACGCTACGGCGCGTGTACCTCGGGCTCGTCGACGCAGCCCACAAAGGCGAGCCCCTAACCGCCGGCTCTGAGTGGCTGCTCGACAACTACCACGTCGTTGAGCGGCATGCGGCAGCGATCAAGAAGTACCTGCCGTGGGGCTTCTACAAAACGCTGCCCATGGTGCGGCAGGGTGACTTCAAGGGCTTCCCTCGCATTTACCAACTCGCCCTTGAGTTTATCATTCACACAGACGCTGCTCTCGATCCGCAGCTTGCAGGGGTCTTCCTCAGTGCCTACCAAGAGAAGCTCGAACTCTCATCGGGTGAACTGTGGGCATTTCCGATCATGCTGCGCTTCGCGCTGCTTGAGAACCTCCGCCGTCTCATGCGTGAAGCAGAGAAGGAGCTGATCGCTCGGCGTGATGCGTTCAGGCTCGTCGATGAGGTGCTTGGAGACGATTCTCGAACAGGAACAGAGATAACCCAGATCATGTTCGATCCGCTCAAGCGGCTCAGTGAGCGCGAGAGCTTCCTGCCGCACGGAGCCCTTGAGCTCCTCAAGCGGCTTCGGGGCCGAGGCCGCAAAGCGTTTATGGCGCTGCAGTTCCTGGAAGAGACCCTGCGAGAGCGCGGGCTCGATCCTGAGGATCTGCTGCGAGCGGAGGACCACAACCAGGCCGCCAGACAGATATCAGTCGGCAACACCCTGACATCCCTTACGGCCATCGACCAGATGAACTGGCGCGACTGGTTCGAGAGCATCAGCCTCGCCGATCGGGTGCTGCGCAGAGACCCTGCAGGCCTGTACCCGCGCAGCGACTTCCCCACCAGGGACGCCATCCGGCACGAGATAGAGCTGATCTCGAAGCGCAACCAGATGTCGGACTCGGAAATCGCAGCCGTAGCAGTGCAGTGCGCCGAGCGCGCGGCGAAAGAGGCGCCCGGCTCAGACGACCAGTCGCTGGTCAAGAAGCATGTCGGCAACTTCCTGCTCGGCGACGAGCGCGAAGAGCTCGAGCGCGCGCTCAACTACAAGCCCTCGTTTGCACAGCTCGGACAACGCTGGGTCTCTCGCCACGCGTTACGGACGTACCTCGGGTCGATAGCCCTGGTCTCCGTGCTGCTTGTCGGCTACGTCGTCCTCCTCTCCGAGTGGGCCGAGATCGGATTCTGGGAATTCGTCTGCACGATGCTGCTCGCTGCGCTGCCGGTATCAGAGCTCGCATCAAGCCTCGTGCAGTACCTCGTCTCGCGTTGGGTCACCCCGAAACCCCTCCCGAAGCTGAACTCGGACGGCCCCGTGGCCCCTGACCATAAGTCAATCGTGGTTGTGCACACGATCTTTAGCTCAGCAGCCTCGATTCAGCGAGCGATCGACGGCCTCGAAGTGCGATTCCTGGCAAACGACGACCCGTCCTTCACCTTCGTGCTCATGGCTGACCTGCCAGATGCGCGCTCCGAAGAAGCGCCGGGCGATCAGCAGATTATCTCGGTGGCAGCCGAACAGATCGAGGTCCTAAACCAGCGCCACAGCCGCAATGGAGAGAAGCCCTTTGCGCTCTTCTTCCGCACCCGAAGCTGGAACCCTGGCGAGGGCGTCTGGATGGCCTGGGAGCGGAAACGCGGCAAGCTCGAAGAGCTAAATCGCTACCTGCTCGGCGAAGGAGACACATCGCTCAAGCTGATCGTCGGAGACGAGTCGCGCCTCAAGGGAGTGAAGTACGTCATCACGCTCGATAGCGACTCACAGCTCTCGCGAGACGTGGCCAAGAAGCTCATCGCTACGATCTCGCATCCGATGAATCGCCCCATTATCGACCCGGCCGTCAACCGAGTCGTGAAGGGATACGCCTTTATTCAGCCGCGCGTGACGATCTCCCTCACCTCGGCAACAAACTCGTTCTTCTCGCGGCTGTTTAGCGGCCAGGCCGGTCTCGACCCGTACACCAACGTCGTCTCCGAGGTGTACCAAGACCTCTTCGGCGAGGGCTCCTTCTGGGGCAAGGGGATCTACGACGTGTATGCTTTCGAGCATGTGCTCAGAAATCGCGTGCCAGAGAATGCGCTTCTCAGCCACGACCTCTTCGAAGGCTCCTTCGCCCGCGTGGCGCTGGCCTCTGACATTGAGCTCTACGACGACTTCCCTTCACGCTACATGGCGTACTCAAAGCGCCTGCATCGCTGGGTACGTGGAGACTGGCAGCTTCTGCCGTGGCTTGGGCCAACCGTTCCGACCCGCACGGGGCGCGAGAGGAATCACCTGACCTGGCTCTCGCGCTGGAAGATGTTCGATAACCTGCGCCGCAGCCTCCTACCGCCTGCGTCGCTCTTGGCGCTCATCGCAGGCTGGCTTTTCCTTCCGGGTGGGCCTCTCGTATGGACAGTACTGGTGCTGCTCGTCATCTCGTTCCCGGTGTTTACCGGATTGGCGAGCGTCTTTGCGTTGCCCAGCGTCGGAATCTCGATTGGCGGCTTCTTGGGCGACATCGGACGAGACCTGTGGCGAAATTTTCTCCGGGCGCTCTGCGCGGTGGCCTTCTTGCCGCACCAGGCAGGGCTCATGCTGCATGCCATCGGCCTGACGCTCTACCGCGTGTTCGTCAGCAAGAAGCATCTCCTTGAGTGGGAGCCAGCTGAGCGCTCAGAGCGAAGGACAAGGAACGAAACGCGTGACTTCCTGCGGCTCTTTATCCCCGTCATGTGCGTTGTGTTTGCCGCGCTAGGCGTTGCGGCGTACTTCGATCACTCTTCGCTCTTTTTCTCTGTTCCGATGGTCGCAATTTGGCTAGCTTCGCCGGCCTTAGCGGCGCGGGTATCTCGGCCATCTGAAGATGTCGTGCAGCAGGTAACGGAGAGCAACCGCCGCTACCTCCGTACTGCTGCCTTCGATACATGGTCCTTCTTCAATGAATACCTGCGGGATGAGTACAACCATCTCATGCCGGACAACCTTCAGATCGTTCCGTCAGAAGTCGTTGCAGAGAGAACCTCGCCCACTAACATCTCGCTCTCGATGCTGAGCGTTGTTTCGGCCTACGACCTCGGATTTATCCCGTTTCACCACGCCATTATCCGCTCGTCAAAGACCCTCGAAACGATCGAGCGCATGGATAAGTACCGCGGGCACCTCTACAACTGGTACGCCATTCGAGACCTAGCTCCCCTGAGCCCGCGCTACATCTCGACTGTCGACAGCGGGAACATGCTGGGGCACTTCTACACGATGCTGGCCATCCTAGAGCGCTCGTCAACGACTCCGCTCATCACCCACCATCACCGGCTGGCCGCTATTGAGAAGCTCCAAGCCGCTCTCGAAGCGAACAATGGCCTGCCAGAGCCAGCACGGGCAGAGATTAGAGCGCTGAAAAACAGCCTATCTTCGCAGCACCATGGTGATTCGGTGGCTTGGCTCCTGACTCTCTTCGCCAAGGGGAGCGTGGTTCGCGATGCCCTCGACGAATGCACGGAGGCGAGCGTAGCGGCTTGTCCAGCTCTCAATCGAGCTGCGAGCCTGCTCGATCAGATGTCGGGAGCAGCTGACGTTGCCGGATGGCTAACACCGCTTCAAGAGATCGTTGCCCTCGGCCGAAGCATCGAACTGAGACACGACGGAGATGGCAGCCCCTTTGAGCAGCTTGTGACGAAGAGCTTCGAGGTTTTCGGAAGACTCTCCTCTTCTTCTCTCACGCCGCCCACCCTGCTTGCGGCCATCGAAGAGATTCATCCTCTGGTCGCTCCTGCCCGCGGTGGAGCCTCTGACTCCCAGGCAGAGGCAATTCTCGAGATGCTTTCATCGACGCTTGAGCAAGCCCGCGACGCTCTCGTTGCTCTTGAGCAGACATCGGCTCAAATGTCTTCTGTGCTAACCAAGCTCGTTGAACAGATGGACTTCTCCTTCCTGTACGACGAGGGGCGCGCACTTTTCACAATCGGCTTTAATGCCGAGCACGCGCGCCGAGACGCGAGCTTCTACGACCTGCTCGCATCAGAGGCTCGTCTCGTGAGCTTCTTGGCTGTGGCAAGGGGCGAGGTGCCCCAGAAGCACTGGTTCTCTCTGGGCCGGTCCCTCACGTCGACTGCTGGCGGCAAAGCGCTCATCTCGTGGAGCGGCACGATGTTCGAATACCTGATGCCGTTTATCGTGATGCACGACTTCCCGACTACTATCCTCGGCCGCACTGCGCGAGCCGTAGTGGGCGCGCAGATGAGCTACGGAAGCCGTCAGGGTGTGCCGTGGGGTATCTCGGAATCAGCCTACAGCGGCGTAGACTTTGAAAAGACCTACCAGTATCGGGCGTTCGGAGTGCCGGGGCTCGGCCTCAAGCGCGGACTATCCGAGGACCTGGTGGTCTCGCCTTACTCGACCTTCTTGGCACTGCCATTCGCGCCCACTCTCGACAGTGCCACCGAGAACCTTCGGACGCTGGAGATCGAGGGCGGCCGTGGCCGCTACGGCTTCTTCGAGGCAGTGGACTACACTCGCAGCAGGCGCCTGGCAGCCGACGGAAAGCACATTGTTCAGTCATTCTTCGCCCACCACCAGGGAATGTCGCTGGTGAGCATCAACAACACGCTCAATGATCGCATCATGTGCGACCGCTTTCACTCGCAGCCCCTTGTAAAGTCAGCCGAACTGCTGCTACACGAGCGCTTCCCCGACCGCGTATCAACGATTGTCCCGCATGAGCCCGAGCTCAAGGCGGTACAGCGCGACGAGGAGGAGCCGCTTGAGAGCCCAGGTCTTGAGGTGGTTACGTCGCCGCACACCCAGGCGCCGCGCGTTCGTGTCCTCTCAAACGGCCGCTACTCAGTCGTAATCGACTCCTCGGGTGGCGGATTCAGCAGCTTCGACAAGAATATCATGCTGACTCGTTGGAGAGAGGATCCAACGACAACTTCCTCCGGCTCATTCGTTTACCTCCACGATCCGAAGAAGAAAAAGACATGGTCGGCGGCGTACCAGCCCTCAAAGGTTGACCCCACTTCGTACGAGTCCATCTTCAGCCCAGGGAGAGCCGAGTTTAAGCGTTTCGACGACAAGATCTTCGTGCACACCGAGATAACGGTTGCGCCAGAGGACGATGTCGAGCTGCGCCGAATTACAGTTACCAACCTCGGGGACAGCGAGCGGGAGCTGGACGTTGTGAGCTACATGGAGCCGGTGCTCGTGAGCCGCCGCGCTGATGCTGCTCACCCGGCATTCAGCAAGCTCTTCGTGGGCGTGGAGACCCTCAAGGATGCTGACGCTATTCTTTGTTCGCGCCGCCCACGCACCGAGTCAGAGCGCGAGATCTTCTTCTTCCACCGCGTGACGCTCAGGACGAGCTACGCGCCGATTAAGTTCTTCACCTCACGGGCGGACTTCATCGGACGTGGTGGGTCGCTCACGGAGCCTAACGCGCTATCAGCGGAGCCAGTCTCAGGGCGCCCAGCCGAGAGCAGCATTGACCCGCTCGTGTCGCTCGGCTGCAAGGTGCGGCTTGAGCCAGGAATGAGCGAAACGCTGGTGTTTGTGAGCGGCGCAGCCCGCTCTCGCAAAGAGGCCTGCAGCCTGATTGAACGGTACCAGGAGCTTCTGCACGTCAACCGCGCCTTCGAGCTCTCGTGGAGCCGCGCTCAGGTGGAGCTCCGGAGCCACGCCTACACAGCCACGCAAGCTGACCTCTTCCACCGCCTGGCTGGATGCCTGCTGTACAACGAAGCCTCGGTGCGTGGAGCACCAGAGATTCTGGCCTCAAACAGGCTAAGCCAATCAGCCCTATGGCGCTTCGGCATCTCGGGAGACCTGCCGATTGTGCTGCTCAAGATTACGGACTCGCGCCAGGGCAAGACGATGCAGGAGATCCTGCTGGCTCACCATTTCTTGCGTGAACGAGGAATCGAATTTGACCTGGTGGTGCTGCACAAGAATCCAGGCACCTACATGCAGCAGCTTGCGGAGGACCTCGACTACTTAGTGCGCTCCAGTCCCGCCGGGGCGTTGCTCGACCGGCCAGGAGGCGTATTCCTGCGTTCCTCAACCCAGATCTCAGACCAGGAGGCGGCGCTCCTTGAGACAGCGGCGCGTGTTGTTATCGATGCCGACGTGGGTGGGCTTGCGGAGACGGTTAAATCGAGCGCGTTTGATCAAACCTCAGAACACGCCGCTCCCGTGGTGCTCAAGCGCGCTCCGGGACCATCACTGCCGCAACCCGCGACGATCCTTCGCAACACCCTCGGTGGATTCGCTCCATCGACCGGACACTACCTCCTTCCGTCGGTAGGGCCATCCCGACCGCCCCTCCCGTGGTCGAACGTGGTCGCCAACCCAGGCTTCGGCTTTATCGTGACGGAATCCGGCGGTGGCTACACATGGTCTGAAAATAGCCGCGAAAATCGGCTTACGTCTTGGAGCAACGATCCAGTACTGGACCCTCCCAGCGAAGCCGTCTTCCTGCGCCGAGCCGAAAGCGGAGACTACTGGTCTCTCACCCCTGCTCCTCGGGGTGATGGGCTGCGGTACTCTGTTGAGCACGGCTTTGGCTCCTCGACATTTACGACAACAAACCAGGGAATCGAGTCTCGCCTTACGCTCAGCGGCTCGACCAACGAGCATGTCAAGTGGCACGCTGTGACCCTCTCTAACCTTGAGGCAACTGAGCAGAAGCTCGAGCTCTATTTCTACTGCGACCTCGTTTTAGGAGTGACTCGGGAGGACACGTACCGATTCGTCTCAACAAGCTTTGATCGCACGGCGCAGGCGCTGTGTGCAGTAAACCACTACAACAACGAGTTTGCGGGGCGGGTTGTTGCCGTTGGCTCCAGCGAGCCTATTGCTGGATTCACCGCATCACGCCTTGAGTTCCTCGGGCGAAATGGAGACCTGAGCCGGCCAGTAGTGCTCGAAAAGTCTGCGGCTGTGCCGTTCTTCCCAGCGAAGGCCAAGCCCGTCAAGCTAAGCGGAAAAACCGGGGCCGGATTCGACCCGTGTGCCGTACTCCAGGTGTCTGTGACCCTGAAGCCTAAAGAGGAGCGCACGATCTCATTCTCCCTCGCAGAGCACCGCTCCGTTGATGATATGCGCAGAGATGCCCCCCGTTACTCCTCTGCCCAGGCTCAACGTGCAGAGCAGCAGCGCGTAGAGGAATGGTGGAGCGACGTGCTCTCGGCGATCTCGGTGCGCACACCGAGTGAAGCTTTTGATGTGATGGTTAATGGATGGCTGCTGTATCAGACCATTTCGTGCCGGATTATGGGGCGCTCTGCTTTCTACCAGAGCGGTGGGGCCCTTGGGTTCCGTGACCAGCTGCAGGATTCCCTAGCCCTCCTCCCAATCCGCCCGGAGATGACGAGAGCCCAGATCCTGCTTCATGCAGCACACCAATTCGTCGAGGGTGATGTCCAGCACTGGTGGCACCCGCCGACTGGCCGTGGCGTCCGTACCCGAATCTCGGATGATCTGCTTTGGCTGCCGTACGCGGTCAGCCGCTACATCGAGACGACAGGCGACTACACGATACTCTCGGAGACCGTGCCGTTCCTGCAGGGCGCCGCGCTCAATGAAGGCCAGATGGAGTCGTACTTCGTGCCGGACCTGAACGGCCCACAGGGCTCGATCCTGGAGCACTGCCTCCGCACCTTCCAGGTGACTTCGGCCGTTGGGGCTCACGGCCTGCCGCTCATTGGCGCCGGAGACTGGAACGACGGCATGAATGAAGTTGGCCGACACGGTCGCGGGGAGAGCGTTTGGCTTGCCTGGTTCCAGATCGACGTGATTAACCGTTTCGCCGCTATTCTAGAGACGCAAGGCAACAACGACCGAGCTTCTCAGCTCAGGGCGCACGCCGCTTCGCTCAAGGTGGCGGTAGAGGAGCACGGCTGGGATGGCGCGTGGTACCGCAGGGCCTACTACGACGACGGAACCCCGCTCGGCAGCGCCGAGTGTGACGAGTGCGTGATCGACTCGCTGGCCCAGTCCTGGGCCGTGATCAGCAAGGCAGGGCAAGCGACACGCCAAGCGCAGGCGATGCAGTCGGTTCGTGAGCGGCTCGTCGACCGTGACGCCTCTATCATCAAGCTCCTCACCCCACCGTTCGACAAGACCGCGAAGAATCCTGGCTACATCAAGGGCTACCCACCCGGCATCCGCGAGAACGGCGGACAGTACACGCATGCAGCAGCGTGGGTGATCATCGCGGCGGCACAGATGGGCCGTGGCACGGAAGCCTTTGAGCTCTTTGACCTAATCAATCCGACGCGTATCACCCAGAGCGACGCCGGTGTTGCCCGTTACCAGGCTGAGCCGTACGTTATGTGCGGCGACGTCTACTCGGAGCAGTCCCTGGCAGGTCGTGCAGGATGGAGCTGGTACACCGGCTCGGCTGGATGGCTCTACCAGGCAGCCGTTGAGCACATCATCGGACTTAAGGTTAGCCCCGCCTCCTTCACCGTAAGCCCATGCGTCCCCGCCAGCTGGAGCGAATTCGCCATCTCCTACCGACACAGAGGGCGCACATTCAAGGTGCAGGTGCTAAACGAATCGAGGCTTGAGAGCGGCGTTGCCTCGATTGAGGTCAACGGCGTATCGATGCCGAGCCTCACAGTTCCTTTCGATGACCCAAGTTACGGACCAGAGGTCGCCGTAACTGTGCGCATGGGATAAAAAGAGGCTCTGGCGAGAGCGGCTCTCCCAGGATACCGTTTCAGCGCTAGCTACGGTATGCCCCTGTCAAATGCGAGGGCCTTGAGGTACCAAGCTTACTAGAGAGTTAATTTAGGGGAAGTTGCAACGATGCCCAGAGGCTATCTCTATACCTGGCGTGACACGGTAGCGCTGGCTGTTGTCTCTGCTGCACTCGCCATCTTCTCGGCCTATCTGGCCTCAAAAATCCCGCTCGCAGTTCTGCGCCTGGACGATAACTTCTTCGGCTCCGACATAAACCGGGTCGTCGGCCACATGACAAACCTCTCTGCGCAACAGAGCCGCCTGTGGGTCCACCCGCTCTTTATGATAATGTTCATGCCGCTCGGGCTAGGGCTGATGGAGCTCTCCTTCTCGGACCTTCAGGCGTGCCTGATTCTCGTCGCCGCCAGCGCTTCTGCAACCGGAGCCTTTCTCTACCTCACCTGCCGTAATCTCGGCCTCGCCATACGCCATTCGCTGCTTATCGTGTCGCTCTTCGCCTCCTCAAGCACCTTTATGTTCTGGTGGTCGATTCCTGAAACCTTTCCATTCGCCGGAGCAAGTCTAGCGTACCTCTACCTGCTCGCCAGCCAACCATCGCGCGAGGGTCGAGGATGGACGAAGCTAGACATCGCTGGCTTAGTGGCTTTCTCGCTGCTTTCGGCAGCAGCCATTTTCGTCAAAGGCTTCCCATCAGGTTTTGAGGTTGCCGGGGTCGCTGTCCTTCTGCTGCTTGCTGTGGCAGTGCGCACAGTTCCGAGCGCGTTGTCCTGGTTTGTTGCAGGCCTCTTTACCATCGGAATCACCCTCAGTAACTGGTTTGCTGCTCTCATCGCGACATTCCTCTGTCGGCGGTTTAGGGATTTCATGGTGCTCTCAACCGTGTCATTTCTGGCCGCATCGTGGCTAGCTATAGCGCAGAACAAGTGGTCGTTAGAGGCTCCGATTTTCTATTACAGTCTGAAACCCTCCAAGCACTCTGGGGTACAGAGCGAGCTAGGTCCGCGCAAGCAGCTCAATATTTACACCCTCACCCACATCACTTTCTACACAATGGTCGCGCCCTTACCGGAACCGCGCCTCGAACCGAAAGAGAACAAGCTTGTGGTCGGGAGTCCCCATGTTCAACAGGTAATCGCCGGTCCGGACGGCTGGATGCACGGCATATGGCTGGTCCTCATTGTGCTTGGCCTCCTCTCAACGGCTCTCACGCGCGAACACCGCGCATTTGCGCTTTCACTAGTCGGCTTTATCGGGTTCAATTGGGTGCTTCACTCGCAGTACGGCGACGACACCTTCCTGTACGCAACTCACTTCCTTGTGCCGCTGACGCTCATCGCAGCACTCGCTATGACTAACAAGTGGCGAGACGTAGTTGCGTTGCTCTGCACCGTCTTCGTCGTGGCATCCTTCTCTGTGAACATGTCGCGGTTCCTTCAGACAGCCGAGACATTCCAGAACTTCTACTCCGCTAACAGCGGCAGCGAGCAGCGTGTCGAACAGGCCCCACCGGCGTAGCCGAGGGGGACCTCACTGGTTGTAGTCAGAAGCAGCTGACTTCCGGATGGCAGTCATACACTGCTGAATGTTGTTTTCTCCCGGAACGCCCTAGTGTCGGGGTTAGCAGTCCTGAGAGCAGCTATCTTCGGTCTCTGCGCAAGTGCACGTCGTAGCCATACAGGTAATAGCGCCGTGACAAATTCCATCACCGCACTTATTTACACAACCGGCATCGGGCTGTCCTGAAGCGGGATTCTCTCGAGGGGCAGCCGCGAAGGTTGGTTTACCTATCGGGAGCATATGAACATCCCCAGGGGGCTGAACTGGTACCTTCACTGCTGAATCCCCTCCTCCACCGGAATCGCTCGAAGGCACAGACGGTGGAGGGCCTCCCTCATCAGCGGGGCACCAACACCCAGACGCTCCGGAGCCGTTGCTGGCAGAGGAGCTTCCACTGGCAGGACCATTTCCTGGGTGAATACCCTGACAGATCATCTGTCCACCTGGACAATCCGCTGGTGACCGACCCTTCCCGTCTCGTAAGTCCGGATCGGGCGGTGGTTGATTACCTCCTTCTCCCGAGCCTGCACCTCCGCCATTTGACTCACCGCCCGTACACCCACACTCCGACCTTCCTCCGGCGACCGATGCGGTGCAGAGCAGTTTTCCTGAAGCACACTCAGTAGGGTCTTTCGTTTGGACTGGACTCTGACAGAAGCAGCCAGAGCCTCGCGGCGCATTCCAGCCGGGTGGATACAAAACGCAGAAAATGGGCCACGAATTTTTCCTACACTCCTCGAGGGTATCCGGAGGGTCGCCAACTTCTCCAGGGTCGTTACTTGGATCACTGCCACTACCCGGACTGGGCTGCTCCGGCGCAGTTCCCACCGTGCCACACCAGTTCCCCGACTTCGGTCCGCCCCCACCCCTTGCGCCCATCCCGGCAGAGCTAAGTATCTTCTCCGCGGCAGCAGGTGAGAGCGGCCTTGAGACAAAGGTGGGTGCTTTCGAGACGGTTGCGGCGAGCCCTTTCGGAGACGTCTCACTCCAGAGAGCTATCTGATAATTAAGCACGACATCCCAAAGCTTAAAGCCTAGAGTCTCATGCTCTAAGGCTAGAGTGCGGTCCGCCCTAGATTTCGAAACAGGCCTCCTTGAGGTAGCCACTAACGCGATAGTCTTTCCGTCCGATGTCGGAAGGTACAGAGCATAGAAGTCCCCTTGTTTCGTTATCACTCGTCCGCTCGCTGGATTCCTTCCGCTTGCCCGCGCGTCGTTGACAGCAAACACGGCCTGGTCGGTGATGATCATCTTCTTTGAGCTTTTCTTGGTCGCCTTCTGAAGTGCCTGGAGTGTGACACCTCGTCCAAGGCTTGATGAAACCGCCCTCGAAAGCTGTAGCGCCTGCTCTGTAACTGCCTCCGCGGGAGGACTAGCGGAGAAGATAAGAGCATGAGCTTTTTTATTTTTGCTTGCCTGCACCGACATCGTATTCGGCGCCTCCGACAAGGAGGGCCGACTGGACGCCACGATCAACATTAACGCCAGCAGGCAGCCCACCAGTGGATAGGCGTATCGGTTTCTCATAATCCCCCCCCCCCGACCTACGAGGGGGTGAACGTCAATTTGACTTGGAACCTTTAGGTTATGTGCCTCGGAATGGGCTCCAAGTACTTAACTTGCCCTAATTTCGAGGTAATTGAGGAAATACGCTGTGCGCGTTTAGAGAAGAACTGCCACCATCGGAGGCAATCGGGAAGAGATTTTTGGGGGAACCAGTTTCGACAGGTAAAAACGGAAGAAACTGGTTCACTTCAACGTCTCAGACGCCTGTCGTGCGATACAGCCCACAGCTGCGCCGATGGAGTGAACCAGTTAAAAATCTCTCTTCTTCCCTACCAAGCATTTCAGTGGAGCCGCATTATCAGCTCAACTCCATCAGGATGCACGTTCCGGCGGCACAAAGATACTTTTTGGCGCGTAGGTTCAGGGGACCGCGGGGTCCCAGTCGAGGCGAAGCGGGGCACGCATGGCAGCGAGAGGCTTAGTTTTTTCTGGATTTGGCGCCTGTGCCAGAAGCCTCCCCCGCGGCCTCTTCTGACTTCTCTGCGGGGGTGTGGGGCAAACTACAACTCTCTTCGCATGATCCTGCCTTCCTCAGCGAGGAAGCGTTCGACTTCGTGAATTCGAATCACAATCGAGTCGAGCGATGACGTGCGTGAGCCGACACGCTTCCGAACCGAGCGCCGCGGGTGCGAATACGGCCGTTAGCGCGTTTCTCGCACAGGATGTCCAGCCTGGCGCCAGCCGTTTGGCGATGTACACTCACAGCGGAATGGAACGTCCGATACCACCCCCTATGACTTCGCGTTCTGGTGCCAGGCTCCTTGCAAGCAGCTCTAACCGCCCCCACCCGATTACGCCTCCATGCGCAATCAAAGATACCTCGTACCCGGGGGCATACACTTAATTACCTTTAGAACTGAAGAGGGACTCCCTTTCGTGCCCCTGCAGTTGATCAACACGCTTATCTACTTGGCTCTCGCCCGAGCGCAACGCCTCTATCCAGTCACAATAACCTGCTTTGTCGTGCAGGCGAACCCGCTACAAGGTCCCGCTACAAGGTCTCAGAGACCTTGTAGGAGGTTTTTCAAAAAAATGAGGATTTTCCTCAAGTAAATCTACGGTGCTGCCGTTTCTGTCTTTCAGGAAGTCAGGGGGGCCGCATGATTCGTCACGCCAATCTTCAGGTACTTGTCGCGACAGCACTTCTTCTGCTTGGTACGGCTTACTCGCAAGAGCCGTACGCGCAAGAGAGTATGGGCTGCACGAAAGGTGTTTTCGCGATGTGTTGTGGAGACACAAAGAGCACGGCCAGAAATAGCTGCCAGCGCGACGAGTTGCTCAAAAAAGGTTGCTCCCCAGCAGCCGGTTCGAAATGCTCGAAGAAGAAAAATCCATCATCGGGCGGTGGTAGTGGAGGTGGCAGGGCTAAGCCGGGGCGGGGTAATGGATCAAACCCTCCCGCTACGTGTCCATCGCCCAACTTTTTAGTAAAATACGGTGGGTCGAGAGGTAGTGTCTGTGAAGTTAACGGCAGTAATTGCGCGGGGGCCCCGAGTTGCACGAAGAAAACGCCGCGTTCCTGTTCGTGCATAGGAAAAACGAGTGGTCCTGACAAGCAGCCGACGAATGGTAATTCAGGCGGCGGACTCCCCAAATCGAATCCGGGTAACTCTGGTGGCAACAGCGGTCCAGGAACTGGGCAAAATCCCTTGGGCGGAAATGGTGGCGGTAATGGTGGCGGTAATGGAAATACGAACTCAGGCCCGATAGGCCAACAGCCCGGTAGTGGTTCGGGAAACAACCCGTCGAGCAACCCGAGCTCCGGAAACCCGCAGGAGTGCGCAATAGTTAAAACGCAGGTGTGCTGCAAAGGTGTGACGCGGGAGGTGCGCGATGGATGCGAGTTTGACGCATACCTGAAGCAAGGATGTGGGAGAGGCACATGCTCTGGTGGAGGCAGTCAAAATGGTCCCGGGACTGACGACAGCGCGCCAGGTACTTTATGCGGCGACGGCAAATGTCAAGAGCTCACATGCTTTGCTCTTGGATGTTCCCCCCCCGAAACAGCGCAGAGCTGTCCGCAAGATTGTGGTGAGCAATCCGGTGGAACGGGCGATTCGGCGCAAACGGGGGGCGATCGACCCTCAGAGCCAAGCCAAAATTCCGGACAGGGTTCGGAAACAGGCGCCTCGGACGATACCAGCCCTGGCGGCGCTGAGTCAAATGACCGATCTGAGCGCGGCTGCAAGCCATGGTGCGAAAACAATGGTAAATGCGATCGGAAGGAAGTTCAGTGCACCGCAATAGGGTGCCCATGCCGGGATGAGGCTAAAGAATGTAAAGATTGCGGCGGCTCCGGTCTTGAAGGAAGTAATTCTGGCAAAACTCCGCGGGAAGAACCTATTCAGCTCCCAAACATAACGGAGCCAAATAGCGACAGAAACCCTGGGAATGATTCCGATGGCGACAATTCCGGGAGCGAAGAAGGTGATGACACCGATGCGGCGCCTGGGGACACCAATGGCACCGATCCGGCAGCAGGCGACACGACCGGGGATGGAACATCTTCAGG
>CAYPUA010000010.1:0-5548 GCA_964413875.1 uncultured Bdellovibrionales bacterium | reverse complement strand
TGGAGACAGTGACAGT
This sequence comes from uncultured Bdellovibrionales bacterium, assembly GCA_964413875.1. Taxonomy (GTDB): domain Bacteria; phylum Bdellovibrionota_C; class UBA2361; order UBA2361; family OMII01; genus OMII01. The sequence continues at coordinate 5,532 of CAYPUA010000010.1, read as the reverse complement.
GGCGGTGGAAACGGAGCACCGGGGTCTGATGGTAGCGGCAGCACCGGTGGGGGTGGCGGTTCGAATTCCGACAAGTCTAAAGAGGACTGTTTATTCGAGACTGATGGAAAGTGCATAACCGACCCGAATCAGTGTAAGCCCGGCACATATGGTTGCACACACAGTTATCCCACAAATTGCTTTTGCTCGCCGAACGATGGTGGCGGAGACAACACTTCTAAGAACCCTGGCATAGGTGACCAAGGAGGAAATGGCACCGATCCGGCAGCAGGCGACACGACCGGGGATGGAACATCTTCAGGTGGAGACAGTGACAGTGGCGGTGGAAACGGAGCACCGGGGTCTGATGGTAGCGGCGGGCGAAATGGGCAGGGTCAAAACGGTGACCCGGATGGAAAACCAGAAGAATTGGCGCCGAGGGCGGACGACCCCGAGTTCACGAATAAACGCGAAGATGGACATGATACGCAGCAGGAACAGGAAGAGTACCGGGACCAGGACCAGAAAGAACAGGCAGACGTCGACGACCGGGATGGGACGCCTATCCCAGGCGGCAGCCAAGGGAACGCAGGCAGCAGTAGCTCAGGTGAAGGCAATAACAACGATGGTTCAACTATCGAAGCACAATCAACGACAACTAGCTCCTCGATGCAGCTTACAAGGGAAACGGAGCCGACAGCTGTTTCTTGTGGAGCAATTGAGAGCGATAATGAGTCAGAGGTGAAGATCGGTAGTGAGGAAATGACTGAAACCATCGGCAAACTAAGTACCGGCGTTCCTGCCTTGGACAACGAGCTGGTAAATTTTGCAGGTAGGTATATCGCAGCTCTAGCTATGTACGACGCTCTCCCAGCTACGGATGGCACTACAGTGCCTGTTCTTAGCGGGCAGGACAACGCAGTAATTGCTGCCAATATAACCTCTCAAATGGCGCAGGCGCTGAAGGAAGCTGGTCTCGCTCTCTCTCCTGTATTAACAGTTCCCGAGGGATGCAAAAACGCTGGAGCGCTTGTGAGTCTCTCCGACACGTGTGGCCCTGGAGCAAATAAAACCGCCAAGTTCGACCTAAAGTTATGTAAGCTTTCACTACAGAAAGGCACAAAATTGACTACGGTTAATGAGTTGTGGGACCCGGAAGAGTTTCCGAGAATCGCATATCCAATGACGAACGAAAAATACAGGGAACAGAACCAACAAATTGTGAAGATACTCGCTGAGGAATACCAAAGAAAACTGCTCCAGTTGAAAGAAGATATTGATCGAGATTACAGTAAGAGGCGCAACCCGGATAGGGCACAGGTTGCCAAAGCGCTCGTTCAGGTGAACCCATTTGATCAAATCCTGGCGGCGATTAGTGGCGATTTTGCAGGGTATGTTGCTTTCGGAATTTCCGGGCTTGCCGATCGCTTCCAGCAGTACGACGAAAATAACATAGGACTCTACGGGCCGCTACTTGATTTCACCGTCGGTCCATTCGTCTTCGCGCTATCGGGAGTGGACCCCGTGACTGGCAGGACGCTCACTCAGGAGGAGAGGGATGTCGCTGGTGGCAACGCACTAATGACGGCAGGCACCTTTGTCCTAGGATTATCCGGAAGCGGCAAGAACGCTCTCGCGAAGTGGACTAGTGAAAGAGAGTCATCAGGCGCGGTCGCTACAGTCTCCAGGAGCTTGGACCTAGAGAACCCCGCGCAAAAAGGAAGGGCCGCTATCGACGGACCTGGATTGCCCTTCCAGCACCCGGATCCAAGAGGTTTAGTGCCTGCAGAAGCGATCGCAAGGCTGAAGCTTAGTGATTTTGACAGGAGCGTGTTCGAAGGCGCGCTTTTGAGGCTCGAAGCTGCGATACAAAAAGAAGTTAGCACTGTGGGCTCTCCTCAAGAAATCCTTCCGAAGACGGTGAACCTGTATGGCCTTGGTGATACGGGCTCTGCTGGAGTGCGCGCTAGAGTCAATTTCGATCAAAGCGGTAACATCGCAAAGATCTCTGCCGTGGAATCAATCCCATTTGATCTGACAAGCGCCACGACCAATCCGCACTATCGCACGATGCTCGAAAAGATGACGCGGCATATCGCGGAGGATGAGGCGTTAGCAGCTCGTTTTTCGCAATTGAATGACAATGCGAAGGGAATAGCTGCGGTCATAGAGGATGGGATCCAGAACCATGGACTGCAGACGGAGATAGGTGCCCATGGGAACGGTCTCTCCTGGAAGTTTCTCAACCTCGCCGATACGGAAAGCGGTAGAACGCTCGACAGCTATGGCAATTTCCAGCATGGTTCGTCGCAGTATCGTGACCAATTCACTATGCGCAACGGCGGTGGCTACCAAATTCCAGTTGCAACCTCAACTAACGGCGGGTTGTATATCGATCCCTTCCAGGATTTCAACCCCTTAGACCCCAGCAGAACTCCGACAGGCAACTGGCAGCGACTCTCACCTCAAACCCGACAGGACTTGGTCAGCGCCCTTGGGGCTATTTACGGAGAGCCTGTCCGAATTATCAACACTATTCAAGAAAGCCAGCAGCTTTATCGCTTCGGAAATGTATCGGAGAGCGTTCCGGCAACGCCTGCGTCAGTTTTCGAGAATATGGGAGGAGCTTATCCCAAGGGCGTACCAGACGCGGTCGTGGAGCAGGCTAGCAAATTCCTCAACGAACTTTTCGACCGAGCCGCTGCCGCAGATGGCATGGCTGCGCCGGAATTGAAAACGCTCTATCCCCAGTTTAAGGGCCCAGACGGGATGAGTTACAATATGAAGGTCCACTTGGATTCAAATGGTTATCCACGAACCCCAGTTCTTGGCGAGGGCACCACATACGGCCGAAGCTCCCCCACGGCGAAGGATGCAAAGCCTCCTGCCCCACTAGCACCTTCGAACGGAACTGAAGTGCCTCAGCTCCCTGCCCTACTATTATCTCCGAAGGCAGTTAATCAGGCCCTTTCTAGGCTTGAAAAACTCTTGGACAGCCCGTCACAACCTATGGTCGGGGGAATTTACCCGAAAGCAAATCAGGCATACACCTTCCTGGAGAGTGCTGGGCTAATTACTTCCGCGAAAAAGGAGGAGTTGTTAAAGCTTATCCGGGATATTGACTCAGCAACGGAACGCCCGCAAAGCCTCGATGCACTTGCGAAGGCCCGCGACCGAATTGTCGAGGATCTGCAGAAGTCGCAGCAAGCTAAAGCGCTCGGCAAGCTCACGGACGTCCGCGCTAAGATAACCGCTGAGATCAACGGGCAATCCAGGAATGGCGATCTCGTTACGGTCAAGAAAAACCCGGAGGGCCTTGCGTTGGATGTCGTCTACAAGGACGGCACGCTCACTTGGCACGAAGGCTATATTATCGCGAATGATGCGCGCGTTTCCATGCCCGTGTATGCACAGCTCTTTTCCGCTTCACGCAAAACTGGGGTGACTGACCCAGATGCCGCGAAGAATTTACCAAAGCGGTCAGTGGAAGAGCTTGTAAGCCTCATGGAACAGGCGATCGAATCTCAGACAGACTGAAAGATCCAGGTGTACCGCCGGGGCGGCCCTAGGTCCTGCCGAAGCAGTCATCCAAGCCCTTTTTCAGCTTAGCCGGGCTACTTTTTCCTGCGAGTGCAACACCCGGCACACAGCCTGCCCGATCAACGTTCCATCCCGCCCTTTTGGCCAACCACAAGGGCTCAGAGACCTTGGAGTGGCCCCTGTGGGCGCTGGTCTATGCTTCCCCTCTCCCGCCCCCGGAGATTGGGCCTACTACAAGGTCCCTACTACAAGGTCTCAGAGACCTTGTAGTGAGCTGCGCTCAACGCGCTCTGTCCCTCTTGTCGTGATTGGGCGTAAGCCGTAGGCCGAAGGCTAACGGGTGAGGCAAGCGCGAGGACTAAGACCATGAGAAAGGTTCGCAGTCTCCCGGGTTTTTCCATAAAATTCCCCTCGATTACCGTTCGTATCGGTCAATAGCTCAAAGAGCTTAAGGGCCAGAGCCGGTCACCATATGTATGTGTAGCTAATGTGTGGTCGGGACGAGGAAAACCAGCGGCTGTCTTTAGTTACCAAAGGAGAAACTCCTGTCAGAAACTCCTGTTAGTCATGACTTGCGGCTTTTACCGGCTCCGCGTTTGCCTGTAGCCGGGCTTCTGCCCCGCTACAAGGTCTCAGAGACTTTGTAGGAGAGAATTGAGGAAATGACGACGTCCGCGCCTGGAGAAGAACTGCCACCATCGGAGGCAATCGGGAAGAGAGTTTTGGGGGAACCAGTTTCAACTTTTAAAACCTAAAGAAACTGGCCCCCTGGACTACGTTTTTGTCACCGAACTACTGCCACTTAGGACATCTTTAATTGATGTCCTGTAGACAAGCAGGGTCACTAAGCACACGACCAGCGAGGTCATGCCTGCAAGGAAGAGGACCTGTCTCGGCGCATCGAGCCAACTCGCAAGAGCTGTAACTCCCACGATAACAAAGGGGGAGATCCCTTCCTTCACCAAAGTGATCAGGGCAGCGACTTCAGCATTACGCTTCAGCCCCTGCACAAGTTGAGGGATGATCCCCTCAAAGACGGCTGCATAAACAAAGATGGATATGCACCAGTTTGCCATGAGCCAGCTTGTTCCTGACACATAGTTGGTCGGCGCCATCGCCAGGGTTCCATTAACGAGGCAGCTGCCCAAGATTCCAGCGAACAGTCCCGGGTAGGACATGACCCAGAAGCGCGCCCCAAGCACCCCACCGACTGCGCAGGCAAATTGCACTGCGTAGAAGCTGAGCTGCCTCTCATACTCGGTTACCCCAGCCAGCTCCTTGTAGAAGCAGAAGCTGAAGTAAAACCCCGAGTAGGCGAAGGAATACACCATGAAGATGCAGGCCACGATGGGCAGCACTCCTGGTACTTTGGCCGATTCCCGAAACGAGGAGCCCGTAAAGGTCTCCTCTTCGGAAATCAGCGTATCCCTCTTTGGAGCGAGTGCCAGGAACAGCACGACCACCGCGAAAGTCGCGGCGTCGAAGAAGAACGCTGCAGCGATAGCGCTGAGCGGAACTTCATCTGGCACAGCACCCATCGCGTAGCAGAACACCATCATAAAGATGGCGAAGCCGCCTCTGCCTGCATGGAGGATCGTAGTCGACCTGCGGTTAGCTCGATCCCTAGCCTTGTCATCACCATCGGCGAACTCGGCGTACAGGCACTCACGGGCCGGGTAGTACACCACCTCCATGAAGCCTACCAGGGCTGCCAGTACCAGGGTTGTCGTTGGATTGATGAATCCTACGACGCAAACCAAAGCAGTAAGCAGCGACAGGGCACCGAGCCCGATATTGGCGCTGATACTCGCCCTGAGGGGAGAAACTCTCCTCACGAAGCGACCGGCATAGTTGCCCATCAGTAACGTGGGCACAGCCTGCACCAGTGATGTGACCGAGCTAAAAAGAGCCCGGTCAGCCGGGGTGCCATCGATCGCGTAGAACGCGAGAAATGGCAGCATATACAGACGAAGCAGATCTCCCACGCGGGAGATACCATCTGCAAGCGCCAGA
>CAYPUA010000009.1:0-89621 GCA_964413875.1 uncultured Bdellovibrionales bacterium | reverse complement strand
AGCGCACGGTTCGGGACCGTGAGGTCGAAGGTTCAAATCCTTTTACCCCGATTTCTTCTCCCCTCATCCCATTTTGCACACTGTTTTGGGTTTCGTTTCGAGCCCTTAGGGTGCACCTTCCGCTACGTTCACGCCCCCCTTCTCATCGTAACCTTCGAAGGGAAGGTTTCTCATGCAACGCAGCAAAGTACTCAAATTCGGGGGCTCCTCTGTTGGCACCCCGGCACGCATCGTTTCAATTATCGAGATCGTCACTGACACCTCGCGCTACCTGCCGGGAGAGGTTCGGGCTGTCGTCGTCTCCGCTTTCCAAGGGGTGACGGACTCTCTCATCCAGCTCGCGGCAAAGGCGGCGGCCCGTGACAGCTCGCTCGCAGACGGGCTCAAATCCCTGGAGCGCCGTCACCTGGACGCGCTCCAGGAGCTGCTTCCGGCTACGCAGCGCAGCTCGTCGCTCGCATCCGTCAAGGTGATGCTCAACGAGCTCTCTGATCTCCTGCAAGGTGTTGGCCTCATCGGAGAATGTAGCCCCCGCACGCTCGACCACATCATGAGCTTCGGAGAGCGCCTGTGCGCGTTTATAGTCTCTGAGGCTTTTGTCGCTCGTGGCCACAAGGCAGAGCTGCTCGATGCTCGTGATGTCATCGTGACGAGTGAGGAGTTCGGAAACGCCCGGCCTGACCGCAGCGCCTCTGACCCGAAGGTGCGCGAGCACTTCGCATCGCACCCCTCGCTGCAAGTCGTAACGGGCTTTATCGGCGCCTCTCGTGGCTCAAATTACACCACCACTCTGGGACGCGGCGGTTCTGACCTGACGGCTGCGCTGCTCGGCGCTGCACTGGGGGTCTCTGAGATCGAGATCTGGACCGACGTCGACGGAATGCTCACTGCCGATCCGCGGAAAGTGCCAAAGGCATTCCCGATCCCGCAGGTAACCTTTGAAGAGGCGATGGAGCTCTGCCACTTCGGCGCAAAAGTCATCTACCCTCCCACGATTCAGCCGGCTGTTGATGCCCAGATTCCAATCGTGATCAAAAACACCTTTAAGCCCGGGAGCCCAGGCACCCGAATCGTTGGCTCTGCCGAGCGGCACTCCCACCCGATTACCGGCATCTCCTCAATTAACAAGCTGGCACTCGTGCGGCTCGAGGGCAGCGGCATGGTCGGAGTAGCGGGCACCGCGATGCGCTTCTTTCGCGCTCTTGCAGCTCACCGCATCAACGTGATTCTCATCACGCAGGCCTCCTCAGAGCACTCAATCTGCTGCGCGATAGAGCCGGGCTCGATCGATGGCGCCGTTCGCGCAGTCGAAGAAGAGTTCGGGCTTGAGATCCGCTCGGGACTCATAGAGCCGCTACAGGTCGAAGATGGCCTCGCAATCGTGAGCGTTGTAGGCGAGAACATGCGCCACTCCCCGGGCATGAGCGGAAGGGTCTTTACGGCACTCGGCTCAAACGGCGTGAACGTCGTAGCGATTGCGCAAGGGTCCTCGGAGCTAAACATCTCAGCCGTTATCTCTGGCAAGGACGAATCGAAAGCACTAAACGCTCTGCACGATGAGTTCTTCCTCGGCAACTCAAAGACAATCAACCTGTGGATCGTCGGTGTCGGCCTGATCGGCTCAACGCTGCTGCAGCAGCTCTCTGCGCAGCGCGACACGCTCCAGAAGACGCTCGGCATCGACCTTCAGCTCCGGGGCCTCGCCAACAGCCGCAAAATGGCGCTCTCCGCGGATCCCTTGCAGCCGCTCCAGATCTCTACTGACCTGCTCGACGCGCACCTGCGCTACGACCCGAAGGAGTTCCTCGACCACGCAATCTCCGCAAACTTGCCGAACTCAGTATTCGTTGACTGCACGGCGAGCGACGACCTGCCGAAGCTCTACCCGAGCCTCTTTGAGCGCCGCATCGCGGTTGTAACGCCCAATAAGCGCGGCATATCGGGGCCTATGGCGCTCTACGCCGAGCTGCGCGAATCGGCACAGGCTCGTCGGGTGCCCTTCCTCCACGAGACCTGTGTCGGAGCTGCCCTCCCGGTCTTGAGCACTCTCGCAGACCTGGTCCGCAGCGGCGACACAGTGCGCTCGATTGAAGCCGTACTCTCTGGCACCTTGAGCTTCATCTGTAACTCAATGGCGAACGGAGTGCCGTTTAGCGCCGCCGTAAAGGAGGCCAAGGAGCAGGGCTTCACCGAGCCGGACCCGCGCGAAGATCTCTCAGGAATGGACGTGGCGCGGAAGGTTCTGATCCTCGCCCGCGAGGCGGGCGTGGCTCTTGAGTTCGACCAGATAAAGGTAAGTCCAATGCTGCCGGCCGAAGCCAGCGCGTGGTCGCTCGGCGAGTTCATGGACAACCTCCATTCCCTCGACCACCACTTCGAGCAGCTCCTTGAGGAAGCCGAGAACGAGCGGAAGCGGATCTACTTCGGGGCGTTCATCGACTGCGAGAGTGGCTCGGCTGAGATCGGGATGCGCTCCGTCTCTCTCGACCATCCTTTCTGTGCCCTGCGTGGAGCAGACAACCTCGTTGCCTTCTCTACCCGGCGCTACTGCAAGCAGCCGCTCGTGGTTAAAGGTCCCGGCGCTGGCGCCGAGGTGACGGCAGCGGGGGTCTTCTCAGACATCATTCGGGTAGCCAGGTGAGTGCTGCATGAAGAGCGTGCGAGTCTTTGCGCCAGCGACCGTTGCCAACGTTGGCTCCGCCTTCGATGTGCTGGGCTTCGCGCTTGATTCCCCGGGCGACACGGTAGAGGCTTGCCTGGCTGGAGCCCCCGGAGTTCGAATCACTGACATCTCAGGCGACCAGGGGCAGCTACCGCGAGACTCCGAGCGAAACACCGCAGGAGTGTCAGTTTCAGCACTTCTCAAGCACCTCGCAGACGCAGGACACTCCGTGCCCACCCGAGGGATTGAGCTTAAAATCGAAAAAGGTCTCCCTATTGGTAGCGGTCTCGGCTCAAGCTCCGCCAGCACTGTCGCGGCAGTTGTGGCTGCCAACGAGCTGCTCGGTCGCCCCCTTTCTCGTAGAGAGCTCCTGCCCTTCGCCATGGAGGGAGAGCGTGTTGCATGTGGCGCCGCGCACGCAGACAACGTAGCCCCCTCGCTCCTTGGCGGATTCGTTCTTATCCGCAGCTACGAGCCCCTGGACGTAGTAGAGCTGCCCGCTCCAGCCGGGGCTTGGGTCTCTGTCGCATCCCCCTGTCTTGAGCTCAAGACTCACGATGCACGCCGCGTGCTGAAACGGTCAGTCTCTCTCGACGCTGCGGTGGCGCAGTGGGGCAATGTAGCAGCCCTGGTAGCCGGAATTTTTCAGGGCGACGTGGCGCTGATGGGACGAGCACTCGAAGACAAGATAATCGAGCCCGAACGGGCGCAGCTCATCCCTGGCTTCTTTGAGGTCAAGGCTGCCGCCCTCGCCTCCGGGGCCGTGGGCTGCTCAATCTCTGGCTCTGGACCTTCGATCTTTGCCCTCAGCACATCGCTTGAGACAGCAAAGGCCGTCGGCACTGCGATGCAGCAGGAGTTTGCTCGCCTCTCGCTAGAGAGCGTAGTGCACGTATCGCGCGTTAACCCTAGCGGCGCAGCCGTCCTAGCTGAGGGGTAAGCGATGCTGCTCACAAGCACCTCCAATCCTGAAGCGAGAGTCACTTGGCGCGAAGCGGTGCTGTCGGGGCTCGCGCCTGATGGAGGCCTCTACGTTCCGCTCACATTGCCACGTCTGGAACAAGCCGAGCTGGCACGGCTTCGGCTGCTCCCCTTCCCGCTGCTTTGCTACGAGATCGCTCGGGCCTTTCTCGGCACCGAGGTCGATGGCGATCAGCTAAAGCAGCTTTGCCAGGAAGCCTTTACCTTCCCCGTTCCTACTAGGCCGATATCGGAAACGACTTCGGTGCTTGAGCTCTTCCACGGCCCAACCTGCGCTTTTAAGGACTTCGGAGCGCGCTTCATGGCTCGGCTCTTTAAGCTCTTCTGGGGCTCGGACTCTCGGCGCCTCACGGTGCTCGTAGCGACATCGGGGGATACCGGCAGCGCAGTAGCGAACGCCTTCTTCGATCCAGATGCCTTCGCTCCGATTCGCGTGTGTGTCCTCTTCCCGCGCGGCAAGGTGAGCCTGGTGCAAGAGAAGCAGATGACCACCCTTGGCGGAAACGTCTCGGCGTACGAGGTAGACGGCTCCTTCGATGATTGCCAACGCCTTGTTAAGCAGGCCCTGGCAGATCGCTCCCTCGCTGGATCCACCGCCCTGACTTCGGCCAACTCCATTAATATCGCGCGCCTCCTCCCGCAGATGTTTTACTACATGCATGCGGCGCTTCATTTTCAGGGCGAGAGTCGCCCGATAGTCTCGGTCCCGAGCGGCAATTTAGGCAACATCACGGGCGGGCTCTTGGCGCAGATAGTTGGAGCCCCACTCGGGCACTTTATCGCCGCCCTGAACGCAAACTCGGTCTTTGCACACTACCTCCGGAGCGGAGCTTTTCATCCCCAGCCATCAATTGAGACGATCTCCAACGCAATGGATGTCGGGAATCCCAGCAACTTCGCCCGCATTTCATCACTCTTCGGAGGCTCCGTAGAAAGCGTTCGCTCTGATGTCTCAAGCTTCAGTGTGAGCGAAGCAGATACCCTGCAGGCGATCCGATCAACGTATGAGCAGAGCGGCTACATCCTTGACCCGCACACCGCGGTTGGAGTCCACGCTCTTGAGCGTTTCCGCCACGCCAGCCAGAGCGAAGCGCCAGGACTCGTGCTCGGCACCGCACACCCTGCGAAATTTGCAGCTGTCGTGCGGCGCGCTATCGGAATTGATCCAGAGCTCCCTGCTCAACTCAGGGCAGCGCTTGAAGCCCCGGGGCGAAAAGAGGCGCTTGCGAACTCGTATGGGGAGCTGCGGGGGGTGTTGGCAGCGGGGTGATACTCCATTGCATTCCCGTTCCAGGTGCTCCTCCCGGTGACTCAGTGTCGCAGCACGTGACCTCCCAACCGGGAACGGCTGCGGATACGGAAGCGGCTCCACCGTGCTCTGTAGAAAAGGTCTTGTGTCCCGAATGAGTTACTAACCGGCCATTCTCCTCCTCATCGTCGTCCTAGTCTTCCTCTTTCTCCTGCACTTGCACCAGATTTCTCGTCTTCCTCCGCTCTTTGTTCCGGACATATTCTGGGGAACCTCACGGCATTTCTTGATTATGAGCAGGAGCCGGTGCAGGTGCAGGAACAAGGGGAGGATTAGGATCAGGACTAGGAATGAAATGAACCAGCTACGACTTGAATTGACACTGCAGACGTTTTCTACACAGCGGCTCCGCCGCGATTAGCGCAAGTTTCTCCCGCATGCGGGGCCGTTCCCGTTCGGAAAAAAGCTCGCTTAATTTATGGGAGGCAACAACGTAGCTAAATGCCCTCTGTTGCGCCGTGAACGGTGTGGTAGTCGTACGAGCGGTCTAGCTCCCTGATGCCTTGCAACACGGATTTTGCGACGCTCTGCGCGCTTTTAGCGGACACCTTTCCGTAGCGATCCTGCCGCTGCTTGATACGGCGCGAGATCTCAGGAGCAATAGCCTCAACATGGCGCACGTGGTTTAGCTCGTGGCGCAAGAGGAGCTGCTCGTAAGCCCTCCAGCGCTCTGCTTCATCGGGAGAGAGTGTCGTTCTCGCGTCTAGCCGTGGGAGGGTCAATACCGCCTTACAGAGAACTTTGACCGATCCAGGACGGACAACACCGTCGTCATCACGCTCCCAGCGCCACTCAACCTTCCAGTCGGTGCGGGCGTAGCGCCGCTTTCCCCGCTCATCTACCGGGCCGCGAGAGCGGATCGACTCTTTAATATCCGCAAAAGTTTCTCCATCGACATCGTAGTAGGAGTACGAGATCTGCACGGGGCATTCCTCTCGTGCATACGCTCCGCCGCCACTTGTCGCCAATACTAGACTGCCTAGGAGGTAGCCTACGAGGCGCATGGCTCCCCCACTACTGGATGATGAACTCTGTGTAGTAGATCTGGGATACGACCGGCTGCTCTAGCCCAATTGCGGCATTGAGCCCTTCAACGAGCTCCTCGCTGAGCCAGTCCTTTCCGTCTGGGGTTAGCACATCTTCAACTCTCTTCGAGGAGAGGATTCGTATCACCGTGTGCCGGAATATGGTCTCCTTCTTAGCCAGGTAGTGCGGGGTGCCGCCACCTGCGGCCTCTCCTTCGCCGCCACCACCAGCATGGCCGCCACCCTCTCCGGAACCACCACCAGCGCCACCGCCGGCGCCCGCATGTCCCTCAATTGACATCGTTTGGCGCTCGAGGGCACTCGCGTCGTACTCGAAAATGATGTGGGTTTTCAAGAAGGATGAAGTTTCCGAGAGATTCACGATAAACACCCCAAGGTCGAGCGTCTCCATGCGCTTCGCCTCTTCTGCGGGCTCTTCGCTATCGACCTGAGCTTCTTCAGCAGCTTCTTCGCCGCCACCCATGAGGAACATCGGCACTCCAGCGCCCGCCAGAAGCGCCACCACGCCCAAGCCAATAAACATGAGCTTCTTCTTGCTCTTCGGCTTGGCTGCCGCAGGCTGCTCTCCGCCCTCTTCGTGTTTTTCCTTCTCCTTCGCGTCGGACATAAGGCTACTCCACCGTTTCTTCCCTTCTGAAAGGAGGAATCGGTGAATTCAGTAGAAAACATGAGGTTTTTTATCTCTTTTTCAGTGTGTGTGGGTCGTTACGCCTTAACTACCCCACACTCAAAGAGGTATTTGTCCTCGACAGAGCCCCAAATGCTCTGGAACTCTGGGCGGTCTCGTGTCAAACCGGCAAAAACTCAGCCCTCAACGGCCCCCGAAGGATCCGCCATACCGAACAATTCCTCGATGTAACATTCTCCGGCGTCACCTGTGAGAAACATCGGGACTCCAGCGCCCGCCAGGAGCGCCACCAGGCACAGGCAAATGAACACTAGATGCCCCGCGCTTTTCGGCGCGGCGGCTGCGGACTGCTTTTCACCCGAATGTTGCTTCGCCCCTAGCTCCGTGTCGGACATAAGACTACTCCCCCGTTTCTTCCCTAGTCACAAAGGGGAGTCGCTGAATTGGGGCGAAAACATGAGGTTTCTCGGCTGTTTTTGAATGTGTATGGGCGGTTGTCCCTTAAATACCTTATATTGAAAGAGTTATTCCCCTACGATACAGTCACACCCGGTCTCGATATCTGGATAGTTTCGTATGGAAGCCAACAACGACCCTCTCTACGCGCTGCGACACTCGCTAGCTCACGTGCTCGCCCAAGCGGTGCTCAAGCTGCGACCGAACGCAAAGCTCGCCTTCGGTCCCCCGATCGACACGGGGTGTTACTACGATTTCGATCTCGACACTCCGCTCACTCCAGAGGACTTCAAGGAGATCGAGAAGGCGATGCGAAAGATCATCGGCCAACGACAGCCGTTTGTCGCTTCTAAGCGCTCGGCAGCCGAAGCAGTTGAGCACCTCAAGGGGCGCGGCGAGGGCTACAAGGTTGAGTACTGCCTTGAGCTTATCGAGCGTGGCGAGAAGGAGATCGGTTTCTACACAAATGGCCCGTTCGAAGACATGTGCGCGGGTCCGCACCTTGAGCACACTGGCGCAATTCCGCCTGACTGCTTTGCCATAGACTCCCTGGCCGGCGCCTACTGGCGCGGCGACGAGAAGAACAAGCAGCTCACCCGGCTGTACGTCCTGGCGTTCAGCAACAAGGATGAGCTCAAGAGCTTCATCGAGAAGCGCGAGCTGGCGCGCGAGCGCGAGCACCGCAAGCTCGGCCGTGAGCTAGACCTCTTCAGCATCGACCACGACGGCGTGGGTTCAGGGCTGATTCTGTGGCACCCGAAGGGCGCCCTCGTTCGGTACCTGATCGAGGAGCATGCCAAGCGCATGCACCTGGAAGGCGGCTACGACTTCGTCTATTCGCCACACATCGGCCGCTCAACGCTCTGGGAGACCTCTGGGCACCTCTCGTTCTACAAGGAGGGGATGTTCTCGCCGATCGAGGTAGAGGGACAGGAGTACTACCTAAAGCCGATGAACTGCCCGTTCCACTGCAAGATCTTCGACGCAGTCCCCAAGTCGTACCGCGACCTGCCGAAGCGCTTCGCCGAGTGGGGCACCGTGTACCGCTTCGAGCGCAGTGGCACCCTCTCTGGGCTGACTCGAGTGCGTGGCTTTACCCAAGACGACGCCCACCTCTTCTGCCGCGAGGACCAGATGCCAGAAGAGATCGACCGAGTGCTTTCTTTCAGCGTCGGCCTGCTGCGCGATTTCGGCCTGAAGGACTTCCACATGTACCTAAGCACCCGGCCGCCGCAGCGCGTCGGGGCCGAGGAGAAGTGGGATGCTGCTGAGGCGGCTCTCAAGGCTGCTCTTGAGCGAAGCGGCTTGCCGTACTCCCTCAACGAGGGCGACGGCGCCTTCTACGGCCCGAAGATCGATATCTGCGTCAAGGACATGCTCGACCGCCAGTGGCAGCTCAGCACGATACAGTTTGACTTCAACCTGCCAGAGCGGTTCGACCTCACGTTTACCGATGCGGACGGGGCAAAGAAGCGTCCGTACATGATCCACCGCGCGCTGTGCGGCTCGATGGAGCGATTCTTCGCGATCCTGATTGAGCACTACGGCGGGGCCTTCCCTACCTGGCTCGCACCAGTGCAGTCGGTTGTTGTGCCGGTCAACGAAGGGTGCAACGAGTACGCCAACGCGTTCAGTGCCGAGATGAACGCTAAGGGGTACCGCTCTGAGGTCGACGACTCTACTGACTCCTTCAACAAAAAGATCAGAAATGCCGTGACGAGAAAAGTTCCGAACATCCTGATCGTCGGCAACAAGGAAGCCGAGACTGGCAGCGTTACGTTGCGCCGCTACTGCGTAAAGGAGCAGGTAACCCTCACCAAGGAGCAGTTCCTTGATCGCCTCGCGTGCCTCACGAAGGGGCGGATTATGGACAACTTTGCAGACGTACAGGTAGAGGCAGCAGCATGAGGAATTCCACAATTTTTTCGGCGTTCCTGGCTGTGGCTGTCTTTGTGTCAGGGTGCAGCAGCACAGTGCCCGCTCCCGCTTCGCTTAAGGACGCGCCGTTCCCGCGGGTGCGCGGCGAGAGCTTGACCAAGCAGGAGGTTATTCTCCCCGATCGGTACTTGGGAAAACCGACTCTCATGCTGGTCGGCTACCTGCAGAAGTCGCAATTCGATATCGACCGCTGGATACTCGGCGCCCTACAGGCCGACATCCCTGTTCAGATCGTTGAGGTGCCCACCATCGCCGGGATGATGCCGCAGATGGTTCAGGGATTTATCAACAGTGGCATGAGGAGCGGGATACCTGAATCGGACTGGGCATCGGTTGTGACCGTCTACGAGGATGCTCCAAAAATCATCGCAGCGCTCGGAAACGAGCGCCCCCAGAGCGCCTACGCCGTGTTGCTGTCCAAGGACGGTCGCATCGTGTGGACCTCTAACATCGGCTACTCCGCCGGCCAGATCCTGGAGCTCAAGAAGACAGTCGAGTCGCTGCCGAATTAATCATCGCACGACGAAAAAGGGGATTAACAGCCATCGGCTCTTATCCTTCTCATTGTCTTCGTCCTTCTCATTCTCCTGCACTTGCACTGGATTCCTCGTCCTCATCCTGGGGGTCGAAGGCGGACACCGCAGGAAATCGGCGGGAATGCGCAGATTATGAGCAGGAGCCGGTGCAGGCGCAGGATGAAGAGAAGGATTAGGATGAAGATGAGGAGGCTATGCCTCGCTTCAATCTCTCTCTAGTGGCTCTCTCGGCTCCGCAAGAACCTGCCAACGCTAAAAGACCTACGCCACCTCCTGCGCCGACTTCTCGCCACCCGAGACAACAAGCTCGCCGTCCTTGACGGACACGCTCACCGTCGAGCCGTGGTGCAGCTCATCGGCGATAATCGCCCGGCCGATCTTGGTCTCAAGCTCGCGCTGAATGAAGCGCTTGAGGGGCCGCGCACCGTACACCGGGTCGTACCCTGACTTCGCTATCAGCTCCTTAGCTTCAGTCGTCACATCGAGCGATATGCCCCGGTCAGCAAGGCGATCCCTCACATCAGCCAGAAGCAGGTCCACGATCTTCGTGGTCTCTTCGAGAGCTAGAGGCTTAAAGAGCACGATCTCGTCGACACGGTTCAAGAACTCCGGCCTGAAGTGCCCGCGCAGGTCCCGCATCACGAGGTTGCGCGCACTCTCCGTGATCTCACCCTTGGACGAGATCCCTTCAAGCAGGTACTGCGATCCGATGTTCGAGGTCATGATAATGACCGTGTTCTTGAAATCGACTGTGCGCCCCTGCGAGTCGGTCACACGGCCGTCATCGAGGATCTGTAGCAGCACGTTGAACACGTCCTGGTGCGCCTTCTCGATCTCGTCGAACAGAATCACGCAGTAGGGCTTGCGGCGCACAGCTTCGGTGAGCTGTCCGCCCTCTTCGTACCCCACGTAGCCAGGGGGCGCGCCGATCAGCCGAGACACCGAGAACTTCTCCATGTACTCGCTCATGTCGATCCGCACCATATTCTGCTCGGTGTCGAAGAGCGTCTCCGCCAGGGTCTTGGCAAGCTCGGTTTTTCCGACGCCGGTGGGCCCAAGGAAGATAAACGAGCCGATCGGCCGCTTGGGATCCTTGATGCCAGCGCGCGCACGTATAACCGCATCGGTTACGAGCCGAACCGCCTCGTCTTGCCCGATCACTCGCTCGTGCAGAATCTCGTCTAGCTTGAGCAGCTTCGCCTTCTCGCCCTCGACCAGCCGTGTCACTGGAATACCGGTCCAGCGCGCAACTATCTCCGCGATTTCGCCCTCGGTCACCTCTTCCCGCAGGAGACGGTGCGCGGCATCTTTCGACATGCGGGCTTCCTCTTCGTGGAGCTGCTTTTCAAGCTGCGGAAGCTTCCCGTGCTTTAGCTCAGCCGCCTTGTTGAGGTCGTACTGCCGCTCAGCGCGCTCAATGTCGCGGCGAATGTGCTCGATCTGCTCCCGAATCTCTTGGAGCTTGTGGATAGCCCCCTTCTCCTTCTGCCACTGTGAGCGCATCGCGTCTGCTTGCAGGCGCGCCTCCGCCAGCTCATCGGTCAGCGCCTTGAGGCGTTCCTGGCTGCCGCGGTCGGTCTCCTTCTTGAGGGCCGCCTCTTCGATCTCGAGCTGCATGATGCGTCGAGTAATCTCGTCGAGCTCCGCGGGCATTGAGTCAATCTCCGTGCGGATTGTGGCGCACGCCTCATCCACCAGGTCGATCGCCTTGTCTGGCAGGAAGCGGTCCGAGATGTAGCGATTCGACAGAGTCGCCGCCGCCACTAAGGCGTTGTCCTGAATCCGCACTCCGTGGTGAACCTCGAAGCGCTCCTTGATGCCGCGCAGAATTGAGATCGAGTCCTCGACCGTCGGCTGATCAACGATGACCGGCTGGAATCGGCGCTCAAGTGCAGCATCCTTCTCAAGGTACTTCCGGTACTCGTCGAGCGTTGTTGCACCGATACAGTGCAGCTCGCCGCGCGCGAGCATCGGCTTGAGCATATTTCCGGCGTCCATAGCGCCCTCGCTCTTTCCGGCGCCAACGATGGTGTGCAGCTCGTCAACGAAGAGGATGATCCGCCCGTCGGACTTCTTAACCTCTTGCAGCACGGCCTTGAGCCGCTCCTCGAATTCGCCGCGATACTTGGCGCCCGCGATGAGAGAGCCCATATCGAGCGAGAAGATCGTCTTGTCCCGCAGGCCCTCCGGAACGTCGCCACGCACAATGCGCTGTGCAAGCCCCTCGACGATGGCGGTCTTGCCCACACCCGGCTCTCCGATCAGAACCGGATTGTTCTTCGTCTTTCGCGAGAGGATGCGGATGACTCGCCGGATCTCTCCGTCACGGCCAATTACTGGATCGAGCTTCCCCTTCTGCGCCTCTTGAACGAGGTCGCGTCCGTAGCGGTCGAGAGCCTCGTAGGTAGCTTCTGGATTCGCGCTCTGCACGCGCTGGTTGCCGCGCACGACGTTGAGCGCCGCGAAGAGCTTGTCGCGAGTAAGACCGAACTGCGAACAGAGCTTGGCGAAGGGGCTCTTCGGGTCCGCGCTGAGTGCAGCCAGGAGCAGGTGCTCCACTGACACGTACTCGTCCTTGAGCCGCTTCGCTTCCTCCTCAGCCTTGACGAATACCTGGCCGAGGCGGTTGGTGAGGTACACCTTCCCCGGCTCAAGACCTGGGCCTGAGACGCTTGGACGTCGGTCGAGCTCGCGCTCTATCTCGTCAACAAACGGCTGGAGCGGAACCTCCATCTTCTCGAAGAGCCGCGGAATGAGGCCGCCCTCTTGCTGCGTCAGCGCAGAGACCAAGTGCTCAACATCGACCTCCGTGTTGCCGCGCCGCACGGCGCGCGCTTGGGCGTCTTGGAGCGCCTCTTGTGATTTCTGGGTGAATCGTTGCAGGTCCATTATGCAGTTTCCTCTAGTACAAATCCCTTCAGAGTGAAGTAACCATCAGGCCGCGACAATGCGAGCCATTTCTACGCGTTGCCGCGCGGATTGAAGCCGGAGGTCTTAGCAAGCTGCTCAAAGAGCGACTTCTCTTCCTCCGAGAGCTTCGTCGGCACAACAATCTTCAGCTCAACAAGGACGTCACCTTTTCCTCCCTGCTTGAGGGGAAAACCGCGTCCTCGTAGCCGCAGCTTGCCGCCACTCTGTGAACCCGCGGGGATAGAGAGCTTTATCGTTCCATCAGGCAAAACAAGGTCTGCCTTTGAGCCCAATGCCGCCTCCCAGGGAGCGATCGGCAACCGCACAGTCAAGTCACTGTCTGATACCGAGTAGCGCGGATGGGGCTGCAGCTTGACCTTGAGGAAGAGATCGCCCTCGCCGTCCTTTCCAGGCAGCCGCATAGTGCTGCCGTCGGTGGTGCCGGCCGGGATCTTCAGGTTGATCGTCCTCGTTTTCCCCGAGGCTTCCTGTAGCTGGATGGTGCGCGAGGCTCCGTTGAACGCATCCTCGACCGAGACCTCAATCTGGGCCTCCTGAGGAGGCGCCGCTCGCCTTCGCGAACCGCGCGCCCCGCGAGCGCCGGCGTAACCGCCACCGAGCCCCGCTTCTGCGCCGAACGGCGAGGCTCCGCCGCCAGCACCGAAGATCGCCGAGAAGAAGTCGCTAAAGCCCTCCATCCCCCCGACGTTGCCGCCGTCAAAGCGCCACTGAAACGAGCCGCCATCTCGGTCCCACTCCGGAGGGGGCTGAAAGTCCTGCCCCTGCTTCCAGTTGGCCCCGAGCGCGTCGTAACGCTGCCGCTTCTGCGGGTCTGAGAGCACCTCGTTCGCTTCGTTGATCTCCTTGAAGCGCTCCTCGGCCTCTTTGGTCTTATTGAGGTCGGGGTGATACTTGCGGGCGAGCTTGCGGTACGCCTTCTGCACTTCCTCTGCTGAGGCGCCCCGTTCGACCCCCAGTACCTCGTAGTAGTCCCTAAATTTCACGCTGATTCCTGTGTGGTTGGATAGATGAGCTTCTCAAGAATGTAAGCACGAAACCGGCTCTTTCCAACCCACAAAAGAGAAAAGGTGGTAGGCGAGGTGCCCACTAAGTACCGGCTGCGACGTGGAAAATTCCCGATGGTGGAGCTGACTCCCCCCCTTGCTAACCGGTCATCAGCGGGTAGTATATCGGCAGCCTCATACCGAACACACAAAAGTCCTCTTCACCATGCCCCTCATAGGCCAAGTAATCACACACGATCAGACCCGTCGGACCGGCGTCATACGCATAGAGGATACCCCACAGGCGGTGCTGTTCGCTGAGGATGACTTTACGAATAAGCCGGCGGACATCGGCTCCCTGATCGGACAGCACGTGATGTTCGATGTGGTTCAAACCGCCAACGGTGTAGTTGCGGTCAACATCCGTTTAGCCAGGCGCAAGATCTTCCGTCCTGGAGAGTGGCTCTGGCTGGTCGCCGCCCCGCTTCTCGTGTTGTGCGGTATGTATGGCCTACGGTTTGCTATTGGGTACCCTTTCATCCACGCCTACGTTATCTCAATTAACTTTGTCGCGTTTCTCCTCAGCGTCGTTCTAGCTCGACAACCGATGACGTACGAAACAAGACCGCTGGAGGTCTCCCTCTTCCTCG
The DNA here is from genome assembly GCA_964413875.1 of uncultured Bdellovibrionales bacterium. Taxonomy (GTDB): domain Bacteria; phylum Bdellovibrionota_C; class UBA2361; order UBA2361; family OMII01; genus OMII01. The sequence continues at coordinate 75,501 of CAYPUA010000009.1, read as the reverse complement.
TGGCTGCTTGCGGTGGGGCTCTGAGCGCCCTGGTAGCCTCGTACTTGGTACTCACAAAGTTCCGCACCGATGCCGGTCGTTTCGCTCTTTTCGCCATGATGGTCGCGCAGATGATCCTGCTCTACCGCTACAAGCCAGCTTTCTTCAGCCAAACTTCTCTCGACATCATCTTGCTGAGGTTGTAGTCCGCCTCGCGCGAGCATCCTCCGCCGTCTTTAACGCAGTGCGCGCTGACGGTGTGTCTATTTTCCGCAGCGCGTAGGCAGCTGAGCTCGCAACGCCCACGTTCTTATCGTACATGAGCTGCGCGATGCGGGGAACCGCCCGCTCCGCGCGCGCTCCACAGCGACCGACGACATGCAGCGCCTTATTCCTCTCGCTAGCGTTTTCGCTGTGCAGCCGCTCAAAGGCTTGAGGAAGCGCCTTCTCGTCGCAGCACGCCGAGCCAAACACTGCGATTATGCTCATGCCGAGCATTGAAACGACATGCGGCAAGGCTGACTGTCGGCGATGAACTCCCATAAGTGACCCTTCGACGAACTCGGCACATTACTTTCTGAAACAGAGCTGTTTAGTCGTCTACTTCTCTCAATCGCACCTCCGACCAGCTCCCGGCTAACAGATCCGGCCAAAAACACCCCAATAACTCCTGGGGAGGGGCACACTGCCCCCCTAACGCACACCAGATCGAGACACGCCCATACCCTTACCTGATGAGCTGTTCCTTGAAACCCTCCGGACCCCGCCAACAAGGGCCTACGAACGCTGACAGCTGGAGCACCACGCTGCAGCTCAGAAGCCCACAGAGCTTTGCTTCTTCGATTGAGCCTTTCCTCTATGAGGTGACCGAGCGAGTGATCGAGTCCCTCCATAAAACGGCGCATGCTCGTTACGCTGAGGCGAAAGAGGCAGCAACGGCGAGTGGGAAGAGCCAAGAACAGCCCGACCAAAACCTATGGTCGCGCGAAGAAAGCTCTCCTAACAAAGAGAAGCTAACACCTCAACAACAGATGGAGCGCGCGAGCTTTCTTGCGAATTTAACAGCGCAACTCGTCCCCGACGAGAAGATGGGTGGCCGTAGCTCGGTGGCAGTAGCAGTCGAGGGTCAGCCCGCAGATGAGGATCGCATGCCCAATCCCCACCTTCCGGCAATTCGGAGCATAATTCGCGGCTACCTCGTCGACTTCCTTCGCCAAACCGAGGAGCAGATTGTGCCCTGCAATATCGTAGGCGGAAAACTCGACACCTCCGTGCAGCGGGCTTACTGGGAGAAACAGCCGCCTGACAAATTCTGGTCAGCCGCGGGCTCTGGAGTTTTTCACTCCGCATTCTCCTACAACAAGCTCTACGAAGTTGCTGCCGCGCGACGATCGGTAGCCTGGTCTGCTCTCGCGAATATTGTAAAAACATCGGCAGAAAAGTTTAAGGAGATGCACCTGCAGACCTTTCCTGGCATTGAGCCCCAGGCCTCGGTGCTAAATGACCACAACAAGGTTCTCGAAATCGCGATACGACACGAGCCAGTGCGCCGACCGGGGCTGAATCGCGCCTCATAGAGCTGCGGCTTGCGTCCCAGAACACCGGCCACAAATCGCTCAGCCCCACGGTGAATTCGAAGACCTTCCCGGCATGCTTCCAGGACTTAAAGATAAGCTAGGCAAAAGCTTCCAACTGCCCTAACTTCGAGCTGTTAGTCCACTCCGCCGCATCAGTAATAGCCCCTAATACAATCTACTCCATCGGGCACTCAACGGGACGGGCGCTGCGCCCCCGCCGCCATCGTCGCCTGAAGATCCCTCATCGCTTGCTGGCTAATCCGCAGCGGCCCCTCTCTCGAGCGGTCAAGGCTTGCAACGAGCCACAACACAGCTGCAAACGAGAGTATGAGCCCCAGCACCGTTGGAGACCGGGCCGAGCCGGCCAATGCTGATTGATAACCGAGCTCGGCCATGCCGACAGCAGCGACGAAGTACAACGCGACCCATACCGCGGCGGGAAGCCTCGACTGGAAGGCCGCCACTATGCGCTCCGCGTGAAGGTCCATAACCTCATTGAGCGCCTGAATGAAGAGCGCCACAACTACTGGATTTTGAGCCTCCCGAGCAGCCTCTACTGCGATCGCCCACAGCTCCCGGTGAAGCTCCTCGGAGCGCTTAATGCCCTGCGAAAGGGCGCCCTCGTCGACAGCTCGCAGGCGCACATCTACGTACTCCTTGAGCCGGCTCCTAGCGTCTGCCCGCTGTGCTTCCGGCAGCAGGTCGGCCCGGAGGTAGGCAGTCCCAAGAGCGTTCACCTCGTGCAGAAATGCGTATCGACGAGCGTCGAAACGAGAGACCGCTATGCTAAATGTCATGGCTAGCAGGAAGCCAAGCAGCGCAAGAGTGGCGCTAACTATCGCCGTGACTGAGCTCTCCCGCTCTGCCTTGCGCTGTCGTCGCAGCGCAGTCCCGGCCCTAAATCCTCCCTCCAGTGCCGCCGCGATTATGGCCACTGTCAGCAGGAAGAATCCCCACAGCGGAATGACATCCAAAAAGTAATCGAATGGATCCATCGGCACGGCACTCAACGCGGATGAATCCGCGTAACCTTCGTGCCTTGCAGCGACACTCCTGCCATGAGCCCCTTCTGTTCAAAGAAGAACGCATACATCCCTTCCTGAAGGGTTGTCGTCGAAAGAGAGCGAGCCACTCCTTGGTCAACGATGGTGATGCTTGGCCCAACCCCAAGCTCCCAGCCTGCAGAGCGGTCGAGGTACGCCAGATCCTTCTCTGAGACGAAGAAGAGTGCGTAACCGAATTTCTGTGCACCGGCCTGAAGGCCAAACGAGCCGGCGGTAGAGCGGTAGTAGCCCGCCACAGCGCCTCGGCGAAAGAGCACGCCCTCGCCATACTGAGCCCCAATCAGAAATCCCCCTTTGTAGATCTCGGGAAAAACGAGCACTCCTGCTGAGTGATCGCCGATCGCTTTCGCCGCCGGGGTCGAAGCGTACAGCTGGTTAAGCGCCCGCCCAGCTTTTCGGCGCAGCTCTTGGGCAGAGTCAGCTGCCCCATCGCGAACCACGGCAAGTAGTGGGAGCAACACGAAGAGTATGTATCTGAGACTTAGTCGAAGCATGCAGCTTGAGGCTACTAGAAGGCACTACTGGGCAGCGTGAGCCCTCTTATGTTCTAGGAGTGTGGAGCTCATCACCCACACTAGGAACTAGCTCCCGGGCATGCGCTTTGACGGCGCCAGCCTCTTGCATTGGTACGTCTTCACTGCGGCTCTTCGTTACATCGAGTCAGGGTCCGGGTATTCTTGCCGACGTGGATGTGCCCGTCGGGATATTTGAACAAAGAGAGCGGCGAGAATAACGAGGAACAGGAAAAGGCGAGGCACCTCTCTCTGCCCTCGCCGCACTCTTTGTGGCTATTATCCGCGCAACCCCGAAATATGTTTATACGTTAACGGGCACGAGCACCTGCACGTGGGATAATCGTGGGGGATATTTCAAAACACGGAGTTAAATTGCCTCTGTGTTCGTTATCACCCACTCGATTCCCCGACCAGCCCTTGCTGACTGCCGTCATCCAAGCACAAGATTTTTCACCTGACTGCTCGGCCGTTGGCGACAGCCCCTTCACGTCTGAGGCCACCGACAGCGGCGACACAACTTTGAGGCAGGCCATGGATCTTTTTTTGGGCAGGGAGGCACCCTCACCTACCCATTGCGCTCGCCGTCTCCCTTGCCGAATCGAGCCCAGGGATTTGCGGAGAGCAGCGGATGCTCGACTGCACTTTCTTGCTCATCACCATCCTCCACGGCAGAGACATCACGCGCGCGAATGAGGGGCGAGGCACCAAATTCAGGCAGGGCCGGAGATGGCCTGTTCCAGGTAACGATACACAGGTTCTCTTCGGCGCGAGTGACGGCAACGTAGAGCAGGTTCTGCTCCAGTCCTCCTGCCGGGTACGACCGGGCAGAGGGGTTCCAGAGCAGCACCGAAAAGAATTCAAGCCCCTTCGCCTGCCTGACATCGGTGACGAGTATCCCCTCTTCGAATGAGAACGAAAATTCGTCGCCGAGCCGCACTCGGGCGCCAAACGTCGGCTGCAGCATCTTGTGGGCGAACTTCGCGTCTTGCGGCGTAGCGCAGATGACGCACGCGATTCTGTTAGGGTAGAGCTCTCCTGCCTTGGTGAGCCACTGCAGCACGTGCTCGATCCCCTGCGCCTCGTTGCGGCACTTAAACCAGATCGGAGTGCGTCCTGCGCGGCCCGATTTGACGAGGTCTCGGCGCTGGATGTAATCCGCGAGGCGCATAATCGGGAGCGTCGAGCGGTGGCTCACCTCAAGCGACACGTAGTGGGACATCTCCTCTGCGAAGTTCCAGTGGCGCCGGAGCTGCTCCCAACCGGGAAAAGACTGGGCACGATCGAGGTTCTGGGAAACGTCTCCCACTAAGGTCAGCGAGCTGCGCTCCGTAACAGCATCAATCAGGGTCGCCAGCTCCACAGGCGAAAGGTCCTGAACCTCATCGACGACAACGTGCCCTAGTTTTCCGACCTTCCCGCTAACAATCGCAACACCGCCAGTCATTCGCTGAAAGATTCGCAGGAGCAGCGCGTCGTCGTTCCAGTCGAGTATTCCGTCGGCGAAGTCTCTCTCAGTAAGCTCTCGTGCCTGCCGCACCGCGTCACGAGCAAGCGTTCCCTGGCCCTCAAGAGCCGAGAGCACCTGAAGCAGTTCACGCTGCAGGTCCGCGAGCTGTGGCAGCTCTCCCGTGCGGCGCTGAACCTGCGCGTCGATCGCCTTGAGCATCTCTATCGAACGCTTTACGAGCGCAACTGACAGAGGCTGCTGCCCCGTCGCAGCCCGCCCAATCCGCACATCCTCGCCACGCGCTGCAGCCTTAAAGGTTTTCGCGGCCCACTCATGGTACGTCCGCACCCCGACGCCAGCTAAGCCCGCTGACGGCAGCGAGTTCTCAACGTACGCGCGAAGGGCAGGACTCAAGACCACTACACACGCCTCCTCAGCCTTGAGCGGCGAGTTGTCGCTGTGCAGGAGCCACGCAAGGCGGTGCAGCGCTACCGTAGTTTTCCCCGATCCTGCTATGCCCTGGATAAGCACCGCGTTCTTGGCATCAACCGTAATTGACCGGAACTGCTCGGCCGTTATGAGAGACAAAATCTCCGGGAGCTGCCCATCAGAGCCCTTGCTACCTCGTCCGGCGCCGACCGCAACCCACGTGCCGTCCTCAGCGTTCCAGCGGAAGCTGCCAAAGCGGTTCTCAATGCCCACCAGCCTGCCGCCTTTGGCATCGATCCGGTTCCGGGTACGCACCCGGCCATTTCGCTCCCGCCCAAGGATCTCCTCGCAGTATTCTTCTCCCTCTTTGTACTCGTAGTAGAGCTTCGAGATCGGGGCTCGTCGCCAGTCGATAATTCGGCACTCGGTATTGGCGGAGAAGCCGAGCTTATACTCGATTGTTGTGGGACTTCCCGCAGCCGACTCCTCTTCAAGCTCAATGCGGGCAAAGTACGGATTGTCGAGCTGCTTCTTGAGGGTCTCAACCTCTTCTCGCTTTGCGTCTTTTAGCCCATGCGAAACAGCTTCGTCCGAAGCGAGCAGCGCCTTGTCGTCGACCCGGCGAGTCTCCATGATCTCAGCGGTCAGGGCACGAGCGCGCTGATTCTCCGTTGCTAGCCGCGACCGGGCTCTTTCGACTTGGCTGGAGATAGAGCTATGCACCGTCTGGAACACCCGCTCCTCAGCTTGTATGCTCTCTTGCTCTTTCTGTTCTAGGGACATCTCGGGGCACCTTTAGAAGCCCCGTTTCTAGCACGTTCTCGACCGCGTGACATCAGGACCGGAAACCACCAGATTTCAGGACGCTAGCCGCCTCAGAAGTTCTGATTTCCACTGGCGCGCTGCGAGCGCGTAGCCTCACGCACCAGGGCTGAGGCGAAGGACTGCACACGTTCCTTCGATGGCAGACTGGGGTCTGACAGCAGGTACACAAGCCGCCCCATCGAGTCCGCCGCAGCAGCAGCGCCGTACAAAACTGCAATCTCCGCGAGATTGGCTATGACAAGCTCAGCAGCCGCAACCGAGCTGTTCGCCCCGCTTCGAAGCGCCTCGAGGGTCTGGTGCCGTAGCTCTGGCTTTCTGTTGGCTTGAAACACCGCGATACTGTCAACATCGACAGCCACTTCCACCCGCTTTGGCTTAGCCGCACTCTCGGGGATTGCGGCTTTTGCGACAGGCAAGACCTCTGGGGCTGACTTTGAAATTGCGGCTTTCTTCTCGATCGTAGTGTCAGCTGCTACCTTGGCGATCTTCTCTTTTCGTTCCTCGGCTTTTGCAGCTTCTCTCTCCCGCTTCACTCGAGCGAGCGCCACCGAAGAAGCGGCCGCCTTGCGCTCCGCAGACCAGGAGGCGTCGTGATGCGGCTTCGCCGGAGGACCTGAAAGGACTGGCCTCTCGGGTATCGTCTGTAAGAAGATCCGAAGCTCTTTGGTCTTCTCGGATGGGTTCTCAAGCAAAAAAGCCACCAAGGGCTCCCGAGCCTTCGGCTCAATACAGCGCAACGCACGGAGGCACGTGCTTCGAACCTCCGGGAAGGGATGACGCACAAGCGCAGCCACAAGCTCTAAGTCTCGTTTCTCGATACCTTCCGCGGTCACGAGCTGCGCAACAGCACTACCGTGAACCATCTCGCGGTCATCGCTCGGTCTCTCGGCCAGAAGCTCACGAGCAAAGTCACGGCTGCTTTCCAGCGATATCAGCCGAAGATTGTGAAGGCCTCCAATCGCGACGAGGTTGTTGTCCTTCTTTGACTTGAGCACCTCCAGCAGGGCAGCAAGCTTGCGCTCAGATGAGAGCCCGCGAGCCTCGACGATCGCGGCCATCTTATCCACCACGACGAACGGGTCAGAGATCTCCTTTGCCTCTCGGACCAGCGTCCCAATCTCGGTTGCCGTGCTCTTCTTGTCGGCAACCGCGGCAGCTTCCTTCGGGGCCTGAACCTGTCTCTGTGCGGTTCGTGCGATCATTTAACCCATCCATCGGAAAAAAAGGGGCTCACGCGATGGGCGCAAGGTTGCCCACAAGTTGTAGCTGTTACAACACTTATTGTGTTAGCGGCGTGTTTGAATTGAGCCGCGAGAGCCAAACACTACAAAAGCTGGGGGCGAGGACCCGGAGACGGCTCAACGGAGCACCCGCACAAGCTCTGCGAAGGCCTTTCCCCGGTGCGAGAGAAACCCCTCCCGCGGTAGAAGCTCGCGCAGCGGTTTTCGCTCGCCAACAGGAGTAAAGAGACGCGCATACGGCAACGGGTCGTTGGCAAGCTCCTGAACTTCTTGGAGTGATGGCTTGCGGAGCTGCCCATCGAGAGACTGGGTAACTGCAACTGTGCGGCCAGACGGTTCAGCGTAGACGACGCAACAAACAAATCGCGCCGACACCTCATAGTGCAACCCAAGCAGCGCAGCAACCCGCGGCACCCCGAAGCGGTGCGAGTAGAGTCCTGGCAGGCCGGCCATGCTCGGGATCTCGAGCCCCGTGTCATCCCCGATACATGGGCGTCCCGCCCAGCGAGCGTACGAGAGCGCCTTGTGCCGTGCATTCGCTTCGTAAGTCGGCAACCCTTCCACCACATGGGGAGGCGTGCCCAGCCCCTCAGCGCTGCACGCATCGAGCCCGACGATTGAGATACCCAGCCGGGTACCCACCGCCGAAACCTCCGCGATTTTCCCCCGATTCGAAGAGCCAAAGAGTAGCTGCTGCATGCCGGGATAATCGCCGATTGAGGTTCGCGAAGCGAGGCAAAACCTTTGCCTCCCTTGCCGGTCCTGTGCAGGCACCAGCGACTCAAGGCGGCTAACCCAACAATGTCACAAGATAATAACGCAGCTTACCGGGGCTCTCTGACGGTGGTACCCTAGTCCGATGGAGTCTGACCTCAGCTCAATCTTTTTTAACAGCTCAAATATCCAGCTCCTTATAGCGGCGCTGCTCGGCGGCTTGATCGGTGTCGAGCGAGAGTTCGCCGGCAAAGACCCGAGTATCAGGACCTTTGCGCTAATCTCCCTCGGAAGCTGCATCTTTACCCTGCTCTCGTGGGAGAGCGTGAAAGACTTTCATGCTGGCGATCCCGGACGTATAGCTGCACAGATAGTGCCGGGCATCGGCTTCATCGGAGCCGGAACGATCTTTCGCTCTAAGCAAGGAGTGTCTGGCTTTACTACGGCAGCACTGATGTGGGTAACCGCCAGCATCGGCATGGCAGTCGGTTTTCACCGCGAAGACCTCGCCATTTCCGCGACGTTGCTCGCTATTGTTCTCACCCTCTCGCTACGCTTCGTTCACGGCGTGCTGCGGCGCAACAGAGCCGGGGCTGCGCGCAGTCCAGACGACGCGTAGCTAGAGCTAGCGCTGTTTTCGAAAAGTTTCTTCACCTTGATTCCCCTCAGCGTAGTTTTAGGGCCGTTCGTTTTCGGCGCCTTTCGCGCCGAAGACAGGCTAGGTGTGGCTGGTGCCTCGTTCGAGGCTGCAACGTCATTAGGCGAACGAACTTTTTAGACAAGGCACTGGCACTGCGCTACGCCTCGAACCAGAACACCTCTCCGCGCTCGTCGGGATATCCAGTTGGATTGCACGTGAAGACTGATATCTCGCGCTGGCCATCCTGCCGCAACGCATGGAGCGTTTCCTGAAGGACTGCCATCTCCCGGATCGAGCCAGGAGTTGCGCCAGCCCGCTGATCGAGAAGATCTCGCCGCGTAACGTAGACGACATCCGGCTCACATGGCAGTGGTCCCTCACCAGGCAATGCAATAGCTACCTCGCGGTGCAGGTAGAAGAAAAACGGATCGAAGTATTCGTCGAAGGGGTCCTTGATAAAGACGATGCGCTTCCCTCCATCTCCCAGAATGAGGAGCTGCTCCGTCATGAGCGGAAATCCCTTGAGCGTGCCCTTCACCACCGAGCCTGATGACACCACTATCGTCATCAGCAGCACCATCAGCATCCAGACGCTGCTGTACAGCATCCAGGCTCTGGTCTTGCTGAACGCGAAGATGAACCCGAGAGCTGCAAGCAACACGAGCCCCATGCGGGCGGTGAGCGGCCCTGCAGCAAACTTCACGACCGCTTCCAGCGGCTCACCCCTCCATTCGCCGTGAAGCCCAAGACCAGCGAACACGAGGAGCGAAATACAGGCCAGGCACAGGAGAGCCTCAGCTTTCTTCGCCGCAATCCAAACCCGGAGGCGCGCAGGATGCCCTCCCCGCTCCAAAATGCACGAGGAGAGCAACGCAAGCTGAAGCGCTACGAGCGGCAGGAGCGGAAGCATGTACGAGTGCCGCTTGCCGCTGGAGAGAGAAAAAAGCGCGACTCCCACCAACAAAAGAACCGACGGTAGTAGGACAGCCCGCCAAGCGGTGTCACCACGGTATGACGCCACGCCACTACGTGGCCGAGCCACCACCAACGCAACGAGCATCAACACACCCCATGGGAAGGTCGTGCGGAGGAGCGACGGCGCGTAGAACCACCACGCCTCAACGTTTATCTTCTCGCCGCCCATGAAGCGCTGCACATTCTCGAAAAGAAGCTGCCTTGCGAGGAAGGCCTCTCCCCCTTCGGCGTACGCCAAGCAGTACCACGCAAGCGGCAACGCCATCGCAAGCCACCCCAAGCTCGGCTTAAACACCTCACGCACCGTTGCCTTGACGCCTACGAGCCACACGCCGCCCGCGACAGCCAGGAACCCCGGCAACGCAAGCCCAAGCGGGCCGCGCGACAAAATTCCAAGAGCACACGAGAGCCAAAAGAGCCCCCTGCCGCGCGCCGTTAGCAAGTCGCTCGACCCATCCTGCACACGTGTGCCACACGCGAGGCTCGCCAAGGCGCACCACACACAGAGCGAATACACCATGTCAACCATGGCTTGAGCCGCCAGCTGGTGGAAGCCGTACGTGAGCGACAAAATTCCAGCGGAGAGAAGCGCTACGCGCTCTGGATGAAGATCGCTCTCAGTAGTGCGCGTCAGCCGCGCGAGCGAGTACCCCGTCAACGCAACACACAGGAGCACCCCGACCGCTGCGAGATGCGACGGCAGCCGAGCGGTCAGCTCTGTCACGCTGCCGGTGGCTGAACCGATCGATGCCCCTATCCAGTGGAACAGCGGCGGCTTGGATGGCACGATGCCGTTGCGCAGAGGCAAGATCCACTCTCCGTCGCGCACGATGGTGTCTATGACCTGCGCCTCGCGCGCCTCGGTGCTTCCTGCGATCGGGGCGAGCCCCAGAAACACGACCTGAATCGCGGAGTAGATCACGAGAGCGCCGAGGATTGCGCGCCAGGGAAACGGTAGGCAGCTCTTTAGCATAGGGGGCAACAACTCAGACTTCTGGCATTGTAGCCAGCAATCCTGACTCAGCTCAACCGCCCCTTTTTGCTGCCCTAACGCAGATTGCCCCGCTACTTCGCGCCGTGCACTACTCGCTTGTACCAACGCACCTCGTGTTCGCTGCCGACTATGAAGGCGCTGCGCTCGTGAATATCCTCGGGGACCAGCGATAGAATGTTGTCGGGACCGTTGAGAGCCAGGCCGCCAGCCTGCTCGGCTATAAAGGCGAGAGGCATGCACTCGTACAACAGGCGCAGCCTCCCGTTCGGGCGCTTGGAGTCAGTTGGGTAGAGAAAGATTCCTCCCTTCCGCAGCGTTCGGTCGAAGTCCGCCACGAGGGAGCCAACGTACCGCCCCGTGTACGGAGCGCCAGAGGCAGCATCCGGGCTCTTGAGCTGTCCGACGAAGTCCTTTACGCCGTCACTCCAGTAGGCCGTGTTCCCCTCGTTCACGCTGTAGATCAGGCCGCGAGTGGGGATGCGAATGTTCTCGTCCGTGAGCACAAACTCTCCCAAACTTGGGTCGAGCGTGAATCCGTGCACGCCGGACCCAGTTGAGTACACAAATGAGGTCTTCGCTCCGTACACCGAGTAGCCCGCGGCCACGATCTCCGAGCCGGCTTGCCGAAAGTCCTCATGAGAGGCAGCGCGGGAGAGATCCTTCTTCCTGAAGATGCAGAAGATCGTTCCAGTTGGAATGCTCGACCCGATATTTGAGGATCCATCCAGCGGGTCAAATGCCAAGACGTACTTCCCCTCTCCGGTAGAGGCTTGGGTCTCGATTACGCTGTCTCGCTCCTCTGACACAAGAAGGCCGAAGTGCTGCGATGAGCCAAGCAGCTCAACCAAAACCTCGTCGGCCTCCTCGTCAAGCCTGCGCGTTTCCTCGCCGTGAGAGTTGGTCTTTCCGGTGTAGCCGTGAAGCCCCTTGAAGCCTGCGGTAGCCACCATCTGGCTTATGTACTTCACTCCCAGCGAGATAGAGACGAGCAGGTCAGAGAGCTCCCCCGTGCTGTCTGGGTAGAGTCGACGCTTTGAGTGGATGAATCGGCTTAGCGTTTGGGTTGGGATCATAGAGCGTTGGCACCTTACGAAAACGGACTGCTGGCCCCATTTCGTGGAGCGCATCCGGGCGTTTCTCACGCTTGAACAAAATAAGAGCGTGCGTGTGTCCCTGCCGCCCTAGAGATCCGCATATAAGGCTTACTGCGTAGGCGCCGAGCAGGGTCGAGAAAAGGAAACCACTCAAGTGAGGTAAGACGACTGTGGCGGTCCGATAAGCGGCCGGAACAGGGAAAAGTGCGCGTCTAACTCCGTCTCACCAGTATACCGGGTCTTCCGTTGGCGCTCCAAACGAAAAAAGGGGCGAAATCTAATGCTGAGCTCGGCGGCTGCTTAGAGTATCGGCAACACACGGATTTTTGGCAGCCTGCCGTACCCCCAAATGCGCATTACGGCGAGTCGTTGGGCACCGCCCGCCATCACTCAGCAGGCAACGCAGCAATGCGGCGAAGGGTGCTGGGCTGAGGGTGCTGCGGAAGAGCCACTACCATACGTGTCCCGCTCGGCTGTCGGTCAAAGACCCGAATCTCGCCCTGATGATCGGCGATAATCGTGCTGACAATCGCAAGCCCGAGCCCCGTGCCTCCCTTCTTGGTGGTGAAGTACGGCTCAAAGATCCGGTTCTTGTCTGCTGCTGGAACTCCGGGACCGTTGTCAGCAACTTCTAGCAACGCCCGCGAGCTCTTGCGGTCAAAGGCGAGCTTTACGTCAACTGCCGCGTTATTTCCGCCTCTGGCTCCAACCGCGGCCGCCGCCGCGTTGTTAAGGAGATTCCGCACCACTCCGCGGATCTGCTCGGGGTCGATCAACATCTCGGGGATCTTTCCATCGACGGAAAGCGTAAAAGTCACTCCCTGGTGCTCAGCCGTGAAGCTCTGCACTGTGTTCCTCAGCAATGCCTCTAGGTCAGTTGGCGTAAACTGCGCTGTCGGCATACGCCCGTACTCGGAAAACTCGTTAGCGAGCCGTTTGATAATTTCTACGTGCTCAACGATCGAGCGAGTCGATTCGGCGACGGATTCCGACTGCTCACTTGACTTGAGCAGCCTCTCTAAGCGTTGCGCGGAGAGCTGGAGCGGCGTGAGAGGATTTTTGATTTCGTGAGCGATGCGACGCGCCACATCCCGCCACGCTGCGAGGTGCTGGGAGCGTGAGAGCTCAGTTACGTCATCAAGCAGAAGAACGTAGCCAAGGTGCGCGCCATCACCTGACACGATTCGTCCTGCCGTTGCCACGACGATAAGCTCCCGGCCACCGCTCTCAATGCGCGTCTCCGCTTCCGCAATCGCTGGTGCGTTGCGATTTCCATCGCCGCCAAGCGCGTCGAGAAGCGGCCCAATCTTCCCGAAATCATCAGCACGAAGCACTTCAGAGAGGTGCGCGCCTGCCTTGAAGTTGACGTGATCCACCTGCAGCAGCGCCCCGGCAGCGCTATTGACGGTCGTGACGCGCTGCTGATTGTCGAGCGCGACAACGCCAACTGCCAGGTTTGCCAAGATAGTCTCGATGAGGACCCCTCGCCGCTCTGCCTCATCGCGGGACCGGCGCAAGTCTTGGAGCATCTGGCTAAAGGATGTGACGAGGAACCCGATCTCGTCGTCGCGCATCGGCGGCAGCTCGAAGTCGTAGTTGCCACGCGCCACCGCCCGAGTTCCCTCAGCGAGCTTCTGTATGGGCCCGGTAATCTGCTTCGACACGAAGAAGGCGATCCAGATCGCGCCGAAGAGCGTCATGAGGTTAAACAGCGCAAGCGTCAGGAAGAAATTCGCCCGAAGCGGGTGCTTGCGTGACTTAAGCTGCTCGTACTCGTTGAAGGCATCCTGCACAACTCCTTCGGCGTGCACTACCTCCGGGTCCATGCGGTACGACGCGACCACAACCCTAGAGCGCACGGGCGAATAGTACCGTATAAACTGACCGGCTCCGCGCTCCTCTATCCTCAGCTGCTCATCGCCAGCCCCAGCAGCCCGCAGGGCATCGTTATCGAGAGGCGGCTCACCGAACGACTCTACGAGCGCCGTGGGGTGCGAGGCCTCAAGCAGCACCTTGCCGGTTTTGTCGACAACTTTTACGGAGTACAGGTTGTTTAGCTGGCGCAGGTTCTCGAAGTGTTCCTGCAAGCCCGAAAGAGAATCGGCATCGAGGGCGCCGCGATGCGAAAGGTCCGCCCGAATTCGGCCCGCTGCGGCCTTTACCTCGACCTTTGCGCTCGACATGTACTGCCTCGCTATCGTGAGCGAGTTTGTCACGCTCGATTCGATCTGTGGGCTAAACCAGTCCTCCATCGCCTCGCTGATCAGGCCACTGGCGACCAAGAAGGAGAGCCCCATCGGGACGAATGCGATCAGGACGAACGCTCCCATCAGTCGGGAGCGAAGCTTGGCGCCTAGTATACCCCGCTTGCGCTCGAACATGAGCTTGACGACGTTGCGCCCCACCATGACGATCAGCACGAGCAGCGCCAGCACGTTCAGGTTTACGAGGAAGAAGACCAGCAGGTTGCTGACGAAAGAGTCGTCTTCAGACCGCCAGTCGAGGATCGTCGAGAAAGCTAGTATCGCCAGCAACAGCCCGCTGGCGACGAGCACCCAGCGCAGCTTCCGGACTATGGTTACGAGAGTCCTCATTCTGAAGCGCCTGAGCTATCTTCGGCTTCCGGAAAGAGCGGAAAGTCACTCCAGTCCGAGGTCGACTCAACCGTATTTACCAGCCCAAGGGAGAGAAACAGCGACAGGTGTGCAAAGGTCCTGCTCGATGCTCCCTTGCAGCGGAAGATCGTGCGGACGGAGATGTACGCACCGCGATCCGCCAGAAGATCAGGCGTCTCACGCGCCAAGAATTTGAGGGGCAGGCTCTCCGAGCGAAGCACCTGATTGACAGCGTCCTCGCGCACCGGCAGCCCTACCGCCGTTGCCTCACTAACGTCCCCGAATCGATCCGACACAACGCGGTAGCTCTCCGTTATGCCGTCAAACTCCACGGTATGCAGCTCGGACCGAGCATACTCGCAGTGATCAAGCCAGGCGCTCCTCTTCCGGCACAGCCGTATCTCAAGCCTGATCCGCGCTTGCCGACCCTCTGCGAGACACTCATCCACGTTGCCCTGAAGCCCTGGCACGGCTATCGAGACGCTCTTGTGCTCCGGGGATGCCCACTGCACCACCATGAAGGGCTCCGCAACGCCCAGGGCCCCGATTAAAAACAGCAACAACCCGCGCACTGGCTACTCCTTCGTGAAAAGCGTCCCCTGCCCACTCCGGCCGGAGAGTGGCCGGCCTAGGTGCCGGTACGCGCGCTCTGTAGCCTCTCGGCCGCGCTTAGTACGGGCGAGGAATCCTTCCTGCAGCAGGAACGGCTCGAAAACGTCTTCAAGAGTCTCGCTATCCTCGCCGAGCGCCGCGCCAATCGTCTCAATGCCGACCGGACCGCCACCGAACTTGTCGATTATCATCGCCAGGAACGCGCGGTCCGTGCGGTCGAGCCCACACTGATCAATCTCAAGCAGGTCGAGCGCCTGCTTTGCAACATCGGGGGTGATATCGCTCCCCGCGCACTCCTCCGCGTAATCCCGAACCCGCTTCAGGAGACGGTTCGCAATTCTCGGAGTGCCGCGCGCCCGAGACGCGATCTCTGTCGCAGCTTCCGGCATACAGCCAATGTTGAGGATTCCTGCCGAACGGTTCACGATCTGAGAAAGCTCTGGAACCGAGTAGAAATCGAGCCGATGGACGATTCCAAACCGGTCGCGTAGCGGAGAGGTAAGCAGCCCGGAGCGCGTTGTTGCGCCGATCAGGGTGAAGGGCTTCAGCGGTATCTTGATCGAGCGGGCAGCCGGCCCTTGGCCGATCACAATGTCTAGCTCAAAATCCTCCATCGCCGGGTAGAGAACTTCTTCGACCACGCGCGAGAGCCGGTGGATCTCATCAATGAAAAGCACATCTCTCTCGCCGAGCGATGTGAGAATTGCGGCAAGATCTCCTGGGCGCTCTATCGCGGGACCCGAGGTGCCCTTAAAGCCTACCCCTATCTCCGCAGATATAATTCGGGCGAGAGATGTTTTTCCAAGCCCTGGGGGGCCGTGCAGCAGTACGTGGTCGAGGGCTTCGCCACGGCGCTTGCTGGCGTTGCATGCGATCTGCAGGTTGCTTCGAACGTGCTCCTGCCCGACGTATTCGTCGAACCGGCTGGGCCGCAGCGATGTGACGAGCAGCTCTTCGTCGTCCGCCGCCGTTGGCGCCAACGGGCGCTCTCCCTGCTCCAGTCCAGCGTCAGAGGGTCCCCAGAACTCAACGTCTTCTGACGGCGCGGCGCGCTTCTCTGTTGGACTCATACCGTACGGACTCCTGAATGCATTCCGCAGTTTAATGCGGAGAGATGATTCTAGACCGCGCCGATACTACACCGCCGGGCGATTGGGGAACAGGGTTCTTAAGCAGCAAACGGCTTATTTTTGCCTGCAAATTCAGCTGCTTGCCTACACATGGCGTAGAGCTTCGCGCACAACATCACCGACGTCGGCACTGTCCGCAACTCCTTGCATCGCGTGCGCAACAGCGGCCTCAGCGTCCTTTCGGCCGAAACCGAGAACTTCGAGCGCCGACACGGCATCTCCCGAGAGGCTCTTCGGAGCCGGAGTGAGCGAAGACTCGACGGTCACCATTGAGCGCAGCGCAGTTGAACGCTCTCCCGCCATAGTGGCAACGAGATCCTTAAGCTCAACAACGATTCGTTCAGCTTTCTTCTTGCCCACGCCCTTTATGGACATGAGGGCCCGAACATCGCCTGAGCCTATCGCTCGCAGCAGGTCTCGAATAGCAACATTTGAGAGCACGTCTAGAGCCGAACGCGGCCCCATGCCTGACACCCGGTTGAGCAGAAGGAACATCTGCCGCTCGGCGGCGGACCCGAATCCGAAGAGGCGGATAGCATCCTCGCGCACATCGGTGTAAATGCTGATCGTTGCACGAGCGCCGACGGAGAGTTGAGAGAGAGCCAAGCTAGTGCACGCTACTTCGTACCCTACCCCGTTAACGTCCAAGATGACGCTCTCGCCGTCAATCTCCGCAACTTCACCAGTAAGCCTGCTAATCATACCGCTCTCCCACACGGCCGCAGCCGCTCTGCCCGCTCTCCGCCGAGAAAAATGCCGAGATGCACTTTCCTACCACCACAAAAGCTCGTTCTCTTGCTACAGTGCCCCAAGCAGAGAAACGCTTCGCCCGTCTGCCTACCGAATCAAGGGGGCTCCCGGGACGCAACGACGGCCAACCGTGCCGACACTTCCCTGCTGAAGGTGTTCTCAACCATGTCCCAGAAGAAGTCAATCAAAACAAAAGGTCGACGGCCATCGAAGACCCGGAAGGCTAAGAGTTCGCGGTCCCCCTCACCCGCCCGCCGACGGCGACCGCTGCGCCGGGCGCTGATCGTGCTACTGCTCTTGTTGCTAGCGGGGGCGGGAGGGCTCTTCGTCGCCGTTGATCGTGGCGTCCGGGCTCGCCTCGCTGCTCCACATGAATCAGGGCTGCCGGTGGTGTACTCCGCGCCGATCGACCTGGCCGGTCTCGTGTCACGAATGGATGATGCAGGGCCGGGGCAGCTCACTCGGCTGCGGGCTGTGCTGCAAGACAGACGATACACCGAGGTAACGGGGAACCCCGCAAGACCGGGCGAGTTTTCCGTCTCACCAACAGCTCTATCAATCGTTACTCGCCCCTACCGAAACGCGAGCGGCGCCGAGGTGCAGTCTAGGAAGGCGAGCCTGCTTCTCAATGAGCCCCCGAAAGACCGACTCTTGCTTGAGCCGCAAGTAATCTCTCACTTCAACGCGCCAGACGTGCGAGCAAGCACCTTCACCCCTCTGGCCCAGATCCCGACGGTGATGCAGCAGGCGGTAATCGCGATCGAAGACGAGCGCTTCTACGAACACTTCGGCATCGACCTCATCAGCATCCTTCGCGCTCTCGCCACAAACGTGATGGCAGGGCGTCTTGTGCAGGGCGGAAGCACGTTGACCCAGCAGCTGGCAAAGAACCTGTTCCTCTCCCCGAAGAGGACCATTTCTCGAAAGTTGATGGAGATCCCAACAGCCCTCAGCCTTGAGTACCGCCTCACCAAGGATCAGCTCCTGGAGCTGTACCTGAACGAAGTGTACCTCGGGCAGGAGGGAGCCGTGGCGATTCACGGCATGCCGGAGGCTGCCAACGCCTTCTTCGGCAAGCAGATCGGCGACATTGTGCCAGAGGAAGCAGCCGTTTTGGCCGGCATCATCAAGGCCCCTTCGACCTACAATCCGCGCAAGCACCCAGAGCGGGCTAAAGAGCGTCGAGACGTCGTGCTTGCCAAGATGCGAGAGCTGAATTTCTTGAGCGAAGCACAGTACGAAAAGGCAAAACGCCAACCTCTCAGAATTGTCCAGCAACAGGAGCACCGTCGCATCGCACCGTTCTACGCTCAGGCACTGGAGTCTGACCTCAAGGGCGTCATCGACATTGAGTCGTTCTCGTCTGGCGGGCTCGCTATCTACACCGGCTTGGACCTCGGAATGCAGCGCTGCGCCGAAGCGGCTGTCAGCGAGGGGCTCTCTAAGCTCGAGAGTGCGCACCCAAAGATCTCTGCTGGCGGCAAGCGGCCAGAGGCGGCGCTCGTGGCGATAGAACCCTACTCGGGGCTGGTCAAGGCATGGGTTGGCGGCCGGGATTTCGGGGCATCGCAGTTTAACCGCGTCAGCCAGGGAATGCGGCAGATCGGCTCGACGATCAAGCCGTTCCTCTACCTCACAGCGCTGGACGGCTCCCTCAACTCATACAAAGCAGCCTCCCCGGTTAGCGTCCTTGAAGACCAACCTCACGAGGTAAAGCTCAAACACCAGGCGGCCTGGAATCCAGAAAACTACGACCATAAATTCAGGGGCGACGTGACGCTGCGCTACGCCCTTGAGAACTCTCTCAACATGCCAGCCCTCTACATTGCAGAGCGCGTAGGGCTCTCGGCTCTGAGGCGCACCGTGTCATCCTTCCGGCTGAGCGACTCGGTTCAACAGGTGCCCTCGCTGGCCCTCGGAGCCCTCGACACTAACTTGCTGCGCCTAACGGCAGCGTACGGAGCGTTGGCAAACTCGGGGATCTACATACAGCCTCGGCTCTACGTCTCGGTTCTTGACGACCAAGGCGAGAAGCTCGCCACCTCCGAGCTATCCGAAGAGCGCGTTTCAGAGGACGGCGCCACCTACGTGCTCACGAACATCATGCAGGGCGTGCTGGCGCGCGGCACGGGAAAAGCTGCGCGTGCGGCGGGCTTCGAGCGTGACGCGGCCGGGAAGACCGGAACTTCAAACGACGCCCGAGACGCCTGGTTCGTGGGCTTTACCCCAAACTTGGTCGTCGGGGTATGGGTCGGCAACGACGACAATACGCCTCTTGGCCTGACGGGCGGCTCAGCTGCCGCGCCTATCTGGGGCGAGTTCATGCGCTGCAGCTCCTCATACCTTCCAAACAGCTCATTTGTGGCCCCAGCGTCTGTGTCATTCGTCGAGATCGATGCGGCCTCAGGGGGACGTGCAACCGATGAGTGCCCCAGCTCTGAGCGTATTACAGAGGTTTTTGTTCGGGGAACCGAACCACGTGAGGTCTGCCCGCTCCATCCAGGTGAAGTGGGAGCAGGACCAGCTCCAGGTCGGTACGACCCGCGGGAAGACGCCCGCGCCCGTGGCTTCTGGGGGTCTCTGTTCGGTCAATAAGCGCCCCGTCAGGCGCATTCCACCCTTGCCCGTCACCCCCCTATCCAGTAATGATCCGAGGGATATGCAGTGTATTCTCGGGGTCGATCTAAGCACTCAGCCGTGTGAAATAACGGTGTCTCGCATCGAAGGCGAGCAGGTTGAGGTGTTGGAGCGCACCACTGCCGTAATCCCGCTGCTGCTCGACAAGGCGTTTCTCAGCAAAGGCGATGTCCGCGCGCTGCTGGCGTCCAGAAACGACGATAAGCTCCCTTCAGAGAACGAAGATGGCCCCAGTCAAGAATCTGCCGACGGGGGCGACCAGGGCGAGGACCCGGCACGGGAACAGGTGCGAAACGCCGTAGCAGCCCTCAAGGAGGCGATAGCATCGCTTCAGACGGAGTGGACAGCCTCATCGGTCATCATCCCCCCACACGATCATGTGTCCCTAAACATCACCCTTCCGTTCGGTGACCAGCGGAGCCTCAATGCCATCGTGGGCAACCAGATTCAGGATGTGCTCCCCTTTGAAACCGACGAGTTCTTGATCCAGTACTGCACTGTCGGCCTGTTTGAAGCCGGCACGGGGATTACCCCAGCCGACCAAGACCCGTCAGCCCCGCCTTTTGATATTCACGTCGGAGTCATTCCGCGTGGGTTCGTTCGCAACCTGCTTGAGCTCTGCAAGGCATCCGGCCTTGAGCCGAACGTTCTTACAGTGCCCTCGAGTGCCGTTGCGGCGGTGTACCACCTCGGAAAGAGCTTCTTCAAGGAGAACTCGGCGATCGTCTTCAATCGGGGCGAGGAATACTCGATGGCGGTTCTCGTAAACGGCGAAGTTCGGGTTGAGCGCGCGCTACTGGCGTCTAACATCATCCCGGCGAAATCCAGCGACCGGCGAGAGGAGTCGCTCAAGCACATCTTCACCGCGCTTAAGCTCATGATCGCCTCGACTGAACGGCGCTACGGCACGCGCATCGAAAACGTCTACCTGCTCGGGCGCGACGTCAAAGGCTCGAATCTGCAGCAGCTCTTCGGTCGGCCGCTCGAGGGGCTGCGATTCGAGGACCTGCTGAAGAGCAAGGAGTCGCAGATCGGCTTGTCGGCGCTGAGCGCCGTCTTCGCGAAAGACGAAAATGCCCCAACGCCTCTGGTTAATTACCGCACCGGGGAATTCTCGTTTACCCCTCGCATCGGCGAGTTCATCCGTGCGCTGCTCGGTGCTCGGGCCTACTTCATTACCGCCGCAATAGCGGGTGTTGTGGCAGTTGCCGGGGTGTACGGCATTCGAGAGTTCACGATCGCCCAGTCGCGCAGCGCGCTAGAGGAGCAGATTCGCACCGTCATACCGAACTTCGAGAGCACGGACGAAGACGTGTTCACCTCTCTGGCAAGCGCCCAAAAGAAGCTCTCAGACGAGCTCGGAGTCCTCGGCTCACCAGCCAAGGTGTCGGTTCTCGAAGCCCTCCTTGAGATCTTCAAGCTATTTCCGAGCGACGGAGCAACCACCGTTAACTCGATCAAGATTAGTGACACCAAAGCTACGATAACAGGCACAACGTCCTCGATCAGCGCCAGCGAATCGATCGCAAAGGCTCTCAAGATGAGCAAGGACGTATTCTCAAAAGTGGAGCAGCCGCGAACTTCGCCGAGTGGCTCTAAATTCAACTTTACGATTGAAGCAACACTGGCACTCTAGCGGGAGACGAGACTATGAAAGAGAAGCTCCTCGACCTGTTCCGGCAGCGCACCCCGCGCGAGAAGGTGATGCTTGTCGCTGCCGGTCTTATACTCGCATTCATGGTGGTGTACCCGGTTGTAGTAGAGCCGGTGCAGGAAGCTTTTGCCCGTCAGTCGGAGCAGCTTCGCACTCTCTCCAACGCCTACAACAACACCCCAAAGGTGCTCGAAAGATACGCAACGCTACAGCTGAGACGCAACGAACTCGAGAAATTCTACAGCGAGATAAATGTTTCTGAAGACCCGCTCGCGTACCTGGAGAACCTGCTCCGGGACGTGGCAAAAGCGAAGCCCGGAGAGTACACAGCAAACGCTCGGCAAGGCTCAAGCCGGGGTGACAAGTACATCACGAAGAGCTTCAACGCCTCCTTTCAAGCCTCAAGTATGGAGAACGTGGCAGCTTTTCTTAAGGCGCTCACCACCGGCTCTCAACCGATGCTGCTTTCGTCGATAAATTTAGAGCGTCGAGGGGGTGGAGAGACGCTCTACGTGCAATTCGAAGTGAGTGGCTTCGAAGCGATCAGCAAGTAGCCCATGGCGCTCCGTTTCCGCTCCTACCTGCTGATCATCCTCCTGGTGCTTGCCACACTAGTAACGCTGCTGTGGCCTCAGCTTCTGTCGTACGCCGCTCAGTACGCACTACAATCAGCGCAATCCCCTTCCTTAAAGCTCTCTTGGACCGGGGCGCAGGGCTATCGAGAGGGAGTACACTTCGATTCTATCGATGCGATAGCTTCGGTCAGCACAGGCAGCAAGGGCCCCATCAAGGCTTTACCTGTTCGAATTTCGGCCTCGAACGTTTGGATCAAGCCAACCTTCCTTTCGGCGCTCATCAACCAACAAGCTGCCACGTTCTCTGCCGACCTTCTAGGCGGTAGCGTGTCCGGCTCGCTTTCTGGAGCACTTGGGTCACCTACAATCTCAGTGGCGTGGTCGAACATCGAAGTCGCTGCCCTGGCCCGCTACCCTGTGGTCCGAGCCGTCGGCATCAGCACAGGTGTGCTCGAAGGCACCGCAACTGTTTCTGGCCTCGACCCAGCTACTCCCCCTCGATCCCTCTTCTCAGCCACCCTTCGAGACTTCGCGATACCGCGCAACAGCTTCTCGTCGGTGCTAAAACTCCAACCTGGCGATCTCGTGACGGTCTCCGTTTCAGGGAGTTCCAGCCCCGAAACTGTGGCGTTTCAGCCACTGTCGATCACGGGCTTCTTCGGGAAGATTATTTCAAACGGGACTGTCGCGGTCTCTCCTCAGGCGGGGATCCGGGACGTCGACGTGTCGACAAATGTTGAACTCACACCCTCAGGGGGTCAGCGTTTCGGACAGTGGCTCCCGCTGCTCAGTAACAACCTCATTCAGGCCGAGACGCGCTCCTTCAGCCTCAAATCGAAGACCATCCCATGTCCAAGTGGCGGGCATCCCTACACTATACACGTGGGTAGTAAAACCCTGTGCTTCTCCAATCAGTTCAACCAGGGCCGATAGTCGTGGCTCTGCAGCCGGAATTTATGCCTCTACACGGAGTCTTTCGGCATGGTAACCTACTAGAAGGGGAAGCGTTCTTCGTTGTGTGCGGGCCTCAATAGCGCCCTGCACCATCTGCCTCTTGGGGAAAAAATATGCAGAATATTGTGATCGTACTGTGCGGGCTCGTGGCTGTCGGTGCCGTCGTCGCCGCCGTCATCCTTAACAGGAAGCTCTCGAAAGTCGCCTCGGATGAGGCGATCGCAGATCTGCGGGCCGAATCCGAGAAACTTGAGAGTGAGATGATTTCGCTCTTGAGCGACATCAACCGATTCGCTTCAAAGGGTCAGGTTCAGACCCTCATCGCCCAGACACAGCGATTCATAAAGGCTCTCGAGGAGCAGCGCGACAAACTGCAGCAGACTGAGGTGCGCCTTAAGAAAGCACAAGAAGAGGTAATCGGTCGCGAGCTGTCTCAGCAGGAGATCAAAACTGCGCGCCAAGAAGATGAGAAGAAGCTCGTTGAGGTGATGTCCAACTACCAGGACTTCTCATCGCAGTCGGTCACGCTTGAGCACAAGCTCGCTCAAAGCTTGCGCCAATTGGACGCGATGATCGTGGAGAATCCGATGACTGCTGACCAGCGTGCACTTTTTCAAGAGCTATCGAACGCACTGACTGCGGCGAGTGCCCAGCTACGGGACGTTATCGTCGACTACCAGGCCGTGTACGAGCGACTCGATGCCCTGCGCAATCAGTACGCCGACCTGGAAAAAGAGTACACCAAGCTCGTAGATCTACAGCTCGGCTCGTAGTGCGGGAGCGAGGTCTACAGCATATCTTCGAGCACTTTACCTAGCTGCTCAAGAGATGCCTGGCGCACGGACTCGTCCACCATTGTAAAGACCTCTTTACAGAGGTTCATGTCGCGGCAATCCCACCGAAGGCCATACTTGCTGAAGGTCATCATGTGTGAGGAAGAACGGTCTCGAACTGTACACCCAACGGTAACCGTCATTCCGTTTACATCAGCTCGGTAGCCCGTGTATCCCGCTTCTCCCTCTACGCTCTGCCAATCTTCTGCGGCAGTTCCCTGAATCTGCTCGCGGATGTTGGCGCTCAATCGCTCCACGGAGTCGTTGAAATCTCGCCGAAGAGACTCGCGGTGTTGCCGTACGGCAGCCTGAACCTCAAGGTAGAGCTGCCGCGCGACATCACCTTCTGCTAGCACTTGCACCTGCCTGGCAGTTGCCTGCGTGCCTCGAAAACCTGGGTCGAGGATCATTTTCGGAGTCCATCCACGAGGTCGCAGCTCAACCAAGTAGCGAGGCACACTTGCCTCAGTAAAGCTGTACCCTCCCGCGAAGAAGTTGCTTACCACTGGTGTCGAGCAGCGTAGCACCAGAACGCCCGTCTTCGTGTCGGTACAAAAGAGCTGTTCCCAGGTTTCTTGAGCACGCTGGTACCGCTTGGAGGAATCAAGTTCCTCTCCCCCCTGCTCCCATCGGTCGGCAGGTGTACTAGCAAGTGTCGCTTTGATCTTCTCCAGCAGGCCGGACGGCTTCGCTGTCTCTCCATCGCCTATTGGATCTTTCTTGTCGTTGTCGTTCATCACTCAACTCCCTACCCTTTATTGTAGCGGTGGTTGGGCTCCATTTTCAACTTTGCGAGAAACTTCCGCATGATCAACCAGAGGTAACCCCCTACGGCACGGAGCGGTCAACGGGCGGAACGAGAATCTCTCGTGGCTTGACGCCATCCATCTTTCCGACTACCCCCTCGCGCTCCATCATCTCAATAATGCGGGCTGCTCGGTTGTATCCAATACGGAAAGTACGCTGAATCATGGACGTTGAAGCCTGCCCCTTCTCTAGCACAAGCTCAACGGCCTTGTCGTAGAACGGATCGGCTTCATCACCTTCCCCGTCAGGCCCGCCTTGACCATCGCCTTGCCCACCACTCTCCTCGGCCAGCGCCCTGTCACACGCGGCGATAATCGCTTCATCGTACTGCGGCGTGCAGTGATTCTTGAGTGATGCGACAACTCTCTGAACTTCCTGATCGTCAACAAAAGCGCCGTGCACGCGCTTAAGCGGGACAGCTCCCGGGAGCATGAAGAGCATGTCTCCGCGACCGAGCAGCTTCTCGGCGCCCATCGAGTCAAGAATGGTACGAGAGTCGATACGACTGGACACTCGGAACGAC
This sequence comes from uncultured Bdellovibrionales bacterium, assembly GCA_964413875.1. Lineage (GTDB taxonomy): Bacteria > Bdellovibrionota_C > UBA2361 > UBA2361 > OMII01 > OMII01. Next base: position 50,917 of record CAYPUA010000009.1, on the reverse strand, counting down.
AGGCGCGCGGGAAAGTTCGCCTTAATCAGTCCGGTGATCACATCAACAGATGGTCGCTGCGTGGCAACTATGAGGTGAATTCCCGCAGCGCGCGCTTTTTGCGCGAGTCGGGTAATGAGCTCCTCGATCTCGCGACCGACTGTGAGCATCAAGTCTGCCAGCTCGTCGATTACGATCACGATCTTCGGAAGCGGCTTTAGCTGCTCCGGAGCAACCGGTTCTGGCTGCTCGCAATCCTCAGTTGCGTCGAGCGCAAGTTCCGGCTGAGCTGGAGGCGATTCCGGTGAGAGCAGCTCAAGCTGCTCCGAACCCGGGGAAACTCCCGCTGCGTCATCTTCCGGAGCCCCCTCTCCAGAGACAAGCCGGTTGTACCCATCGATGTTTCTGACACCGAACTTCTGCATGTACCGATATCGCCGGTCCATCTCTTTTACTGCCCACGCGAGTACTGCTTTTGCTTGTCGCGGATCGGTAACGACTGGCACGCGTAGGTGCGGAATGCCGTCGTAGACGCTCAGCTCGAGCACTTTGGGATCAATGAGGATCAGCCCCAGCTCAGATGGGTGGGCGCGGTACAGGAGGCTGAGGAGCAACGCGTTAATGCAGACCGATTTTCCAGTTCCAGTAGCTCCTGCCATGAGCAGGTGCGGCATCGTCGCTATATCCACGACTACGGCATCGCCGTACGTGTCTTTGCCCAGAGGGACACTCAAGATCGAGTCTGCTGTGCCAAACGCGTTGCTCTCAAGACACTCACGCAGCCGAACAATCGCCCTGTTCTTGTTTGGGACCTCGATGCCTACCGTGCCTCGCTTCGGAATCGGCGCGATGATACGAATGCTGCTGGCTTTCAGGCTCATCGCAAGATCGTCCTGCAGCGCCGCTATCCGCCCGACCTTCACCCCTGCCGCCGGCTCAAACTCGAAGAGCGTAATGACCGGCCCTGGGTGCACCTGGGTAACCCGGCCAGCGATGTTGAAGTCCTTGAGTTTCGTCTCAATCTGCTCAGCTTTCTGCCGAAGCTCGTCGTCGTCCTCACCGAAGGAGGTGTTGTCCTCGCGAGCCAAGAGCGAGAGCTCTGGCGCTACGTACTCGTCAAACTGAGGCGCCGCTTGAGGCGCGGCATCTTTCTCGGGCTTCGGCTTTTTCTTCTCCGGCGGTGGGCGCAACGTGCGAAGCTCCATGGACTCTGGCGGGCGGGGCTTGACGATAATCGGCTCCGGACGCACCACGGCCCCCGGCGCCGGATCCTCGCAGTACGCAACTGGCGGGGGTACGTCAACTCGCTCCGGCACATCCTGCACCTTGCGGATTTTTGGCCGGGCGGTTGTTGGCATCGGTGCGGGCCCCTTCGATACGAAGAGCCCGGCAGTGGCCTCCCCAGCGACCCGGAGCCCCTGAGCCGCGCCTCTCCCGCCAACCACCGCAGCCTTTGCGGCCGCTTTCGGGGCACGCCAACACAGCAGCGTTAACAGCCACTGTCCGCCAACCCTGATGCCGTGTGCGACATCCCCTACTGACCGCTGCATAAGTATCGCTACGCTAACCGCCAGCAGGATAGCTAGCACCACAAACGCCCCCCCGGCGCCGAAGTTTCTGAAGAGCCCACGAAACACCGAAGACCCGACTGAGCCCGCCTGTGTTTCGCTGCCAAACATCGCTAAGAGACCAGTGAAGCTGCCGAGAAGCGCAATGCAAGAGAGGATCACTACGCCCACGGAGTAGCGGCGCGGTGTCTCTTCGGAGCTGCCAGACCGAAAGAATGCCAGCCATACGAGCCCGAGCACAGGAAGGATCGCCCCGATGCCGAGAAAACCGCCGAGCAGTGTGGCTACCGCATGCCCGAGAGGGCCCATAACATTGCCGTGCGGGTTCAGCTCCGCCCGAGTTGCTTTCATGTATCCAAATGAGCAAATGCTGAGCATCAGGAGCACCCCACCTGCCAAGAGAAGCAGCGAGATGCTGTCACGCACCCAAGCGCGTGACCAATTAGGCTCGCCGCCCTTTCCAGAGGAGAGCTTTGCTGACTTTTGGCTCTTTATCCGTTGCGAGGACCTTCGCTTCTGGGCTGCTGCTGTCATGAGGGAACATACCTGAGTAAAAACGCCGACTGCCACCTTCTACGGTAGCTCCCCCGTCGCCGAGCCGAGGCGGTGGCTTCGGGCCAGAGCACCAGACCTTGTGTCGTGTGGAACCGACACAAACTTTATTTGAGAGTAGGATGCTAACACTTCGATTCCCTTCGCGTCAGAGGGAAACTTTCTCTGCAGGGGGCTCTGTTTACCTTCTACCCCGCTATTTTCAACAGGTTAGCCAGCGACCCGAGGCCGCACGAACTGCTCATCCCTGCGAGTGGCGAAGTCGGCAAAGGCTGCCGAAAGCCCCCTATCCAGAAGTTCACGGGCTGAGAGCCAGCCGGAACCGGTGCCGTTAGAGCCATACCGTTGCCCGATCTTGAGCCAATTGTCCGATAGGGCCTCCTGTCGGAAGAAGTAGTTGGCCTGCCACACCTCAGCACCATCTGACGAGCGCGTTACAGTCATAACGAAAGACACGGCCGCCGGCTCCCCTCCGAACTTAGAGCCCTCTCGCTCCTGGTACGTCAGGACCTCTGTTCTCAGCACTGCGTCAGTTTTGCCAGCGGCTGTCGCTGCCACCACTTTCATGGACATAGCTTCATCAGCCCTACGCACCAGAAGTTCTTCAAGCCCCTGTGCAGTTACCGATGGGTTGGCAACAGAGGGCGCTATCGCCGGGGGAAGAATTCGCAGCGCGCTAATCGTGGCAAGACGGGATGGACTTGCCACCTTGATGGAGAGAGGCGAAACAACAGGAGATGCGCCCTGTGCTCCCTGCCCACGACCCCCTCCCGAGGCATCACGAGCGCCGCTCTGCGCGCAAGACGAGACGGTCGCACCCAGCACTACCGCCAAAATCCACGATCCGATACGCCTTTCCATCATGAGAGCCCTCTGCCGATTCTTGAACTATTAGCCTCGCCTTGAATACTACCGCAGCAGGATCCTTGCACGCGGAAAAAGCGCGGCTGTTGGTCGCAAATGAATGTCAATACCATGGTGGCTGAATTGGGCCAGCCGATTTTCTCAATGAGCGGGGTCATATGGCTTTAGCCGCTGTTTTTTGGGTTCGCGCCCGGCACTTGCCTCTTGATCTAAGCGCAGGGAAGGATTTAGGCTCCCGTGTCTAAAGAAGCAATTTGCAAGCTTCGTGATGAACACGAAAGCATTTTAAATCCGGATACACAGCATCTATGAGCACCAAGGCCACCGAGAAGATTATTGACGCACTCACCCAACTCGTTGAGGGCTTCGCGGAGCTCCAAGAGCGGCTAGAGGAAGACTACGACCCCGATGTGGAGTCGGACGAAGACGAAGAGTCTGACAAAGGCGAGAAGAAAGAAGGCGCATCAAATTTAGAGGAAGCTCTGGTTACCGAGGTTCGCGCGGCAGTTGAGGCTGTTATCGAGAACGAAGATTGTGCTCCTGAGGATCTTGCGTCAATCGTGTCAGCTCTCAGTGACGCCCTCGAAGAGATAGACCCTGAGGTCTTCGCTCACGGCGCAGTCGCCGAGTCCGATGAGGACGAAGACGAGGATTACGACGACGACGACATCGACGTAGACGACGAAGATTACGACGAGGACGACGAGGACGAAGACGACGAGGACGAGGAAGAAGAAGAAGAAGAGGAAGAGGATGAAGACGAGGACGAAGATGACGACGACTAGTCGTGTGCTCTGCCTAGTCGAGCTTGCTCTGCTCTAGCTCTTGGAATCGCCTAAAAAGCACTCTATTCCGGCAGTAGCCGGTACTCGGACCAATTAGTCAGCGGAAAGCGCTCAAGGGCGCTCTCTATGTCGTGTCGGGAAACTCTCTGCACCTTTGCTAATACTTGCGAGAGCGGGGTCGACGTTTTCCGGTAGGTCCATTCCATGCCCAGCGACATGAGCCGGCCCATCGGCAGCTCACCATCGAGCACAATTCGGGCCGCTATCTTTGACTTCGCACGCTCCAGGTCAGCATCGGAGAACTGCAGCGGCGTCGAGAGGACATCTCGGGCGATTGAGATAGCCTGTTCCAGACGGTCTGGCGAGGCGCTGACGTAGGCACTGAAGCACCCGGTGCCGTCTCGCTCATCGCTGTCCACGCTGGCCGAGTCCGCAATCCCCTTGTCAACGAGGTCCCAGTACATCCGCGAGCCGGTCGAGTCGCCCAAAATCGCTGCAAGGAGAGAGAGCGCGTAGCGCTCTTCGTCCTGTGCGCTTGCGCCAGTGGTGACGAGCACCGCGTGAGAGTGGCTGAGATTCTTGCGGCGGAAAGTTTTTTCGCCCTGCTTCCCACCGTAGCGAACCAACGGACGTTCTACCGGGAAATTTTTCCACTGGCCACAAAGCATCTCTGCATCCTTCAGGAACCGCTCCCACGAGAAGTTGCCGGTAGCAGCGAGCACAATGTTCGACGGCGAGTAACGGCGGTCGAAGTAGCTCTTCATCGCGTCACGGCTAATTCCAGACACAGAGTCGTGCGTGCCGAGCACCGAATTGCCGGCGGGGTGTGCCCCGAAGAAGTCCTTGAATGCATTCTCGAAGAGGTAGAAGTGCGGGCGGTCCTGGTAGAGGGCTATCTCCTCAAGAATAACCTTCTTCTCCATGTCGAACTCTTGCGGATCGAGCAGAGGCCGCATCATGTCACTCAGGAGCTCCTGCATAGCAGCGAAGTTTTCTGGGATGATCGCCGAGTAGTAGACCGTGTTCTCCTCTGAGGTAAACGCGTTTGCCTGCGCGCCCAGGTTGCCGAGCTGCAGATTGATGTCTATCGCCGACCTAGTCGGAGTGCCCTTAAAGAGCATGTGCTCAAGGAAGTGCGAGACTCCGGCTTCAGCAGCCGTTTCGTCCCGAGCCCCTGTGCGAACGAAGAAGCCGAGCGCTGCGCTCGCATTTGCGCTGTTCGGCTCCCCGAGGATCGTGAGCCCGTTAGCAAGCGTCTCTTTGCGGAAAACTCCAGCCATGTCCTAGTGCCTCCGGGCGATAACAGACGAAGACACTTCAAGCGGCGCGCGCCCAAGCGTCAGAATAGTGCAGGGTGTGAAGGGGTGTCCGGCAAGGAATGAATCAACACTCTCGACTGAGACCGCACTGACAGCGTCATTTATCTCTTTGAGCGTTCGCACCCGTCCGAGCAGCCACCAGTCGGTCGCATTGGAAGCGGCGCGCGAGCCGGGTGATTCCTCACCCATCACAAGCGCCGCCTGCATGTTCGTCTTGGCACGGGCCAACTCGCTCTCTGTCACGCTGCCTTTCAGCCGGCACAGTTCGCCGACGAGCAGGTCGAGGCTCTCCTGCGCCCGCTCTGGTGTGGTGCCGACGTACGCGCTAACCGTGCCGTAGGCTGTGTTTGCGCCGTGACGGGCATAGACCGAGTAGCAGAGCCCTCGCTTCTCGCGCAGCTCCATGAAGAGCCTGCCGAACATCGACGAGCCGAGGAGGCTCACTGCTATCTTCCCAGAGTAGTACCCCTCTTCGCCGAACTTCACTGAGGGAGATGCGAGCACTATCTGGGCCTGCGCTGAATCAACTTCTATGTGCACGTACTCGTGTGGCGACACGCTGCCGAATTCAGGTATGGCGAGAGATGCGCCTCGCCATTCGCCAAAAAGCCTCTCGACGTCTTTCATCACCTGCTCGGCGCTTACCTTGCCTGCAATTGAGAGGATCGCCCTCTCTGGGCCGAAGACCTGCCGATGAAGCTCAAGCATGCGGGCTCGTGCTGTCGCGCGAATTCCTTTGGCGTCCCCGAGCGATGAGCGATTGAAGGGTTCTGGATAGTAGCGCTTGTTGAGCTCCACCATCGCACGTCGGGCGGGATTGTCATTGAGCGCCGCAATATCCTGCAACAGCACGCTCTGGATGTTCTCAATCTCTTCTTCCGGCAATCGCGGGCTCTGGATCATCAGCGAAACGAGCTCAAGCGCCTTCGGCAGCTTGCTCGCTATGAGGCTGCCGCTGAAGCCGAAGCGGTCCATCCCGACCCACTCTCCGTGACGGATGCCTTCGTCGTCGAATGCCTCCGATAGGGCGCGAGAATTGAGGTCTCCTGCTCCACGACCTACGAGCTCTGAGTAGATAAGGCTCGATCCGATCGTGCCGTCGGGATCACAAACGAGTCCGCCAGGAATCAGGAGGTCGTACGCTGCTGACTCGACGTGCCCGATCTCCTCAACGATGACGGAGAGCCCATTTGAAAGCCGGCACGTGTGAATCATGAGCGAATCTCCGTTTCTTCCTGAAGCAGGTCATCGAGTGTAATGGCGCTTGGGTCTGCTCCGCCGTCGAAACACCGATACATACGGCCCATCTCGCCACCCATGAGCATCGAGCTGCGCTTCTTGAAGACAGCATCGCGCACCTCAGCCACAGTGATAGTGTCTGGGGCTCTCATCAGCAGCAGCGGCATGAATCTCCCCTCCCCGCGCATGATGATGCCTGCCTGCTCAAGCGCTACGAGAGACGACTTAAGCACCACCGAACTACAGCCCAGCTCTTCCGCGATCTCAAGCTCATTCGGCAGCTTCTCGCCGCGCTTAAAAGCCCTGGAGATCAGCACCAGGGTTTGCATCGCTATTACCATCGCCCCGTCACCAACGCTCATGAGCGAGCGCTTCCAGAGAGTGCCCGAACGCGGAAGGTGTTGCGCCTGGTAGGTCATCTCCGCACCGAACAACACCACCGTCCAGCAGATGTAGAGCCAAAAGAGGAAGATCGGTATAAGAGCCAGCGCCTCGTACACGCGGTCGTAGTTTCCAAAGCGCACGATGTATACAGCGAACCAATGTTTGGCTAATCCGAAGAGAATTGACGCTGCCGTCGCACCAAAGAGCGCTGGCACTATTCGTACCGGGGCCTTAGGCACAAGATAGTAGAGCGCCACGAAGGCTAGAAAGTCGATGAGAAATGGCAGAACATCCTGATACGCCGACGTCAGGATATCGAACCCTGCGAAGAGCGGCTCTACCTTTGCGCTCGTGTAGTAGCCAGAGATGGCGAAGAATGGGATGAGCACAATTATCGCACAAAAGATCGCAAGACGATCCGTTATTGAGCGAACCTCGTACACCTGCCAAACCTGGTTGAGTGTCGACTCGATCGAATTGAGCAGCAGCAACGAGGTTACAACGAGCGTCGCCAGGACGAAGAGGTTCAGCGCGCGCATGTTGTCACTGAACTGTTGAATGTGAGTAAGCAGTTCCTGGAATTCGTTGCCCGGGACGAACTGCTTGAAGAGAAACTGCTGCACCTGCGCCATGCTGTCTTGAGTCTGCACGAAGACCCCCAGGATCCCGAAGCATAGGGCGGTTAGTGGCACGAGGGAGAGCAGAGAAGAGTAGGCTAGCGAGGCCGCCCGCGAGAATCCGTTGTCCCAGTAGAACCGGTCCATTGAGGAGAGCACGACCCTAAAGAGCCAGCGCAGCTCAAGCAGCCCGGCCTTGAGCCGAGACTGAAGCAAAGACTCTCTTTCGTTATCGCTTGGGACGGTTTCCATGGTTGTTTCTGACATCCCCGCATCATGGGGGTAACTGCCTGTAAACTCAAGATGAGGCTTTACCGACAGATCGGTGCCTAACTCAGGTAAGATGCAACATGCTGCGGCTCCTGTTGAGAAATCCTGGCAGCTGCACCAGGGCTATTTCACACCGTCGTTTTATAATGGCGCCCTTTGCGAATCGATGTCCTTCTAATAGAACCCGGAGGGTAATGGTCATCTCCTGCTTTCACTGCAAGAACTCTCTTGAGCTAGACGCTAGCGCTGGCGCGCGAGTTGGCTTTCGCGAGACATGTCCCCGCTGTTCGTCGGACTTGCACGTGTGCCTCAACTGCGAGTTCTTCGACGAATCGGCGCACCACGAGTGCCGCGAGACCTCTGCAGAGTGGGTTAAGAAGAAAGACTCGTCGAACGTGTGCGAGTACTTCAGGCCACGGCCGGCTCAGTCGGACTCTGGTGACGGGAAGAAGAAAGCGCTTTCAGCTCTCGACGATCTCTTCAAGCGCTAGGCGTCTGCCCAAACAGGCGTGTCACTCTTGACTGCCGGCGGGTGGCACACCAGCAACTGCCAAGACGCTGTGTACTTCTGAGCTTCACCGTCTGTCCAAACACTAACCCGTCACAGCGCAGACTCTGCGCTCCGCGCTGCGGTGATTCCTCCCATAGGTCAAAGGCCCCGTCACTGCGAAACACTGCACGTGATGGCCCGATCGACTGCTTAGTGAGCGCTCTCGTCCGCGGCAGGCCGGGGCAATCGGAACCGAACAGGCCTCTATACCGCGCGCCGTTTCTGCCGTGCTGTCGTAGGGGCTTAGGAAACAAGAAGGAGAATCGTATGAAAACAGAAAACAGAAAACACCCTACGGGTGCGGGAAGCTGGCTGGCAGCTTGTGCTGTGCCGCTAGGGCTCGTACTTTGCTCGGCGCAGGAGGCGTTCGCTATCACACCACCCGATATGACGGTTTGTAACGGTGCCATTTGCGAAGACTTGCCAAAGAACATCTGCAGCGATGCAGGCTTCGCGATATCACTCAAGAGCTACACACCAGCCATGGTATCCAACACTGGCACAGCGAGCTACGTGTACGAAATATGCAGCCCGCCCGCTGGCACATGCTCAAGCACAGTTAGGCCTGGCGAGCCCTGCCTGGACAACAGCTTCTGCAGGACGAAGGGTCAAGCCAGCGACCCGGCTGCTTACTGCAGCCGCGAGTGCAGTGCAAACACATTTCGTGGCTTGAGCCATTTCGACGTCACCTTTCCGAACCTCGCGACCAGCACGTGCCTCTCGAGCAACACGGCGGTGACCGGCAGCTGTTCCGCTGTCGACAAGAACAACGACGGGGTATTCCCAGCAGTCGGGGATTTTGTGCTTGGAGACAGCAGCTGCTTCTCAAGCGGCTCGAGTGGATTCGTCGCCAAGTGCGACAACACCTCTGTTGAGCCGGGCGACTGTGTTGAGCTGACCCTGAACATCGCAGGCGAAACTACAGGGCTCGGTCTTGGTGCAGCAGTTGTTGTCGACAAGGAAGCGACGACATGCACATCAAGCTGCCTAGCAGGACCATCGTGTGAGGGGTGTGACGATCCACCGAGTAACAACCACTGCCTTACGCGAACCCTTGGATTCTGGGGAACCCATCCGTGGGTAACGAACAACTTTGCAACCGCCAGCTCTCCTGTCTCGGTGTGCGGCAAATTGCTCGACTGCCACGGCCTGAACGACGGCAAGTCTGATCCGTCATGCCTCGTGGGCTCATGCGACTCAGTCATGGAAGCGCTCGGGTCCAATGCGGGGCAAGAGCTTTCGGCTAACCAGCCGTACGTTGTCATGTTGAAGCAGCTCGCAGCAGCGAAGCTGAACCTGGCTGCTACAACTGCGCTTGCGCCTGCTGGAAGCAACGTGTGCACCGACTGGCGGTACGGCGACAAGTCAGTCAGGGACTGGATAACACTCTGCGAAGGGCTGTGCGGAGCGAACAAAGCGACGATCTCCGGAAGCGGATGCATCGAGGCTCTGGACGCCTTCAACAACTCGCAGGATTCGGGCTTTGACCAGACTCCTGCTCTCTTCGAGAGGCCCGGCATCGACGATCACGGAGCTACCTCCGGGGCAGACTCAAGCCAGTTCACGCTGGCGCAGGGAAAGCTGAAAATTCCGGGCAAGCTTGTAATCGGTAAGTACCCAACTGGCGGAGCCGACTGCCGGTAGGCAATGAAGAGTGGCGCTCCATTCGGAACCTTCCGACTGGAGCGCCAGCGTCGGCCTGGGCTAGGCGCGAGGCTCAGTTCTCGTGCTTCGGCCCAGGCCGTAGCAGCTCACCTTTCTCGCTAATTGACAGCTTGTCCATCTTGTACTTGAGCATGCGCCGGCTGATGCCGAGCAGCTCTGCTGCGCGAGTCTGGACAAAGTTGGCGCGCTTGAGCGCTCGCACGATAATCTCTGTCTCAAAAAGACGCTCCGCATCCTCGTACGCAAGGCCACTCGCGAGGGCCGCAGCTGGGTCGCTGGGCGCTGAGCTGCTGCCGTGGAAGCGCGCCGGAAGGTGCGACAGCTCGACAGTATCGGACGGGCAGAGCGCCATCAAGCTCTCAACTACGTTCTCCAGCTCACGCACATTGCCGGGCCAGCCGTAGGCAAGAAATCGGTCCCTGACCTCATCCGAGAAAACAAGACTCCTCCCACCGTAGCGCTTCTGAAGCGCGAGATTGAAGTGCTCCGCAAGGTGCATGATGTCCTCACCTCGCTCACGAAGCGACGGAAGCGGTATGTTGATGACGTTGATTCGGTAGAAGAGGTCTTGGCGGAAGGCCTTGAGCCGCACCAGCTCCTCCAGGTTTTTGTTCGTTGCGGTAATGACGCGTACATTGACGCGGATAGGCTTTGAGCGCCCGACTCTGTAGAACTCCTGCTCTTGCAGAAAGCGCAGCAGCTTAACCTGAACGGCGAGGGACAGCTCGCCGATCTCGTCGAGGAAGAGCGTGCCACCATCGGCAACCTCAAACTGTCCGAGCCGCCGCTCGACTGCATGCGTAAACGCGCCCTTCTCGTGCCCGAACAGCTCGGACTCGATCAGGCTCTCCGGAAACGCAGCACAGTTGAGCGCCACAAAAGGCGCATGCCGGCGGGCGCTGCGCTCGTGCAGTTCGCGCGCCACAAGCTCCTTGCCGGTGCCAGACTCCCCAGTGATAAGAACTGTTGTGTCACGACCGGCAACCTGGTCAACCATGGAGAAAACGCCGGCCATTGGCGATGACTTTCCAACTAGGGCGCCGAAATCTCCGCAACCTTTCGCCCTGCCCTGCTCGGCTGCGGCTCCTGAATCAAGGAGCGCCTGCACAACACGCTGTAGCTCTGAGAGATCAAATGGCTTGTTAAGAAAGTCGTCGGCTCCTGCCTTAATTGCCTGCACCGCCGTGCGGACGCCAAGCCCCCCTGTGAGCATAACGACCGGCACTCCCTGGGCGCGCTCCTTGAGCCGTCGCATAACCTCCATGCCATCGATCTTTGGGAGTGTCATGTCGAGCAGGATCAGGTCTGGGCTCTCTTTTTCGGCAACACCGAGTGCTTCCTCCCCGTCACGCGCGGTGCTCACATCGAAGCGCTGCTGCAAGAGGAGCTTGAGTGAGCTTAGGATCGAGGGCTCGTCATCAACGATCAGGATTTTTCGTCGCTGCTCTTCCATGCCCCCTGCTGCAAAAACCTTGGCGCGACAGAGATTCTATCCGCGCCCACGTGTGTGCCACTCGATCTAGGATGCCAGCCAGCCGCAACGCGGCGCGATCGGCCAGGAAACTTTACCGTCGGTAATATCAGTGGGTTACGGCTTTACGACGAATGCCAGAAAGGATTATTTGGGGACGAGCTCCGCATATGTCCGAAAAACGGCGTGCGGTGGCTAATGCTGGTCTCAGACCACCAGGCCGGATGGGCCAATCGTGCCCCTGAACGGAAGCCCTACTTCGACTCTACGTCGTGCCAATGTCGGTAGATATCCTCTAGCGAGCGCTCAAACGGAATCGCGGGCTTCCATCCAACTGCCGACTCAGCCTTCGCAAAGCTCGTGAAGAGCTCAGGAACCTCTGGCCCACGCATGCGGGCAGGGTCCTGCTCAACTTTGACACTTACGCCAGAAACTCGAATGAGGGTATCGAGCAGCGATTGGATCGACCGAGGGACCCCGGAGCCAAGATTAAATACGCCATCCGGTCCTTGAGCCAGGAGCCGGTACGCTCGCACAATGTCTCGAACGTCAGAGAAGTCGCGCCGCGCCTCAAGATTTCCGACGCGCATAACAGCGGGCGCTTTGTCGAGCGCGATGCGAGCAAGCTGCTGGGCGAAGCTGCTCGCAACGAAGCGCGGATCCTGGCCTGGCCCGATGTGATTGAACGGGCGCACGATCGTGCACCTGAGCGCTCCCTGCCGCACGTAGCGCTCGGCGAGCAGCTCGGCCATGCGCTTGCTGAGGCTGTAGTTGTTAGCGGGACGGAGCGGCGTCGTCTCACGAATCGGGAGGTCGTCAGGCCTGACCTGCCCGTACACCTCAGCCGAACTGACAAACACCACCTTTGTCTCCTTCGAGAAGAGGTGCGCTTGGCGCAGCACATTATTTGTTCCGCCGACGTTTACGAGCAGCGTTTTGTCGAAGTTTTGCTCGGCTTCGGGGACAAACGATATGCCTGCCAAGTGGTAGACAACTTCGGGGCGAGAGCGCTGTATCAGCTCGGCAGTCGAGCCGGCATCAGTGATATCAACCGAGAACGTAGTGTCCGGGAGCTGCGGGATCGGCTCTTTCAAGGTGCCGGCATAGACCTGGTCGCCCTGCTCAAGCAGGTGCTCCACGAGGTACTTGCCGACGAACCCGGCTGCTCCGATGACGAGCGCGCGCATGAGCCTCAGCGCCTGGCTTTACCGGTCGCCTGAAAGGCGCTCGATGTCGGCATCGACCATCATGTGGATCATCTGCTGGAAGGAAACGGACGGCTTCCAGCCGAGCTGCTTCTCCGCCTTCGTTGGGTCTCCGATCAAGAGATCCACTTCAGCAGGGCGCATGAAGGCCTTGTCGATCTTCACGTGACGCTTCCAGTCGATACCTGCACGCTCAAAAGCAACCTCTACGAGCTCCTGCACCGTGTGGGTCTCGCCCGTTGCAATAACGTAATCGTCCGGAGTGTCCTGCTGTAGCATCAGCCACATGGCCTGGACGTAGTCACCCGCGAAGCCCCAGTCACGGCGCGCGTCGAGGTTGCCGAGACGAAGCTCATTTGAAAGACCAAGCTTGATACGCGCAACAGCATCGGTGACCTTGCGGGTCACGAACTCAAGACCCCGTCGTGGCGACTCGTGGTTGAAGAGGATGCCCGAAACGGCGAAGAGGTCGTAGCTCTCTCGGTAGTTGACGGTGATGTAGTGTCCGTACACCTTTGCAACGCCATAAGGCGAGCGAGGGTAGAAGGGCGTGAGCTCCGTTTGCGGCGTCTCGCGCACCTTGCCGTACATCTCCGAGCTTGATGCCTGGTAGAAACGGATCTTCGGATTTACGAGGCGAATCGACTCTAGCATCCGGGTGACGCCGATAGCTGTAAACTCTGATGTGAGAACTGGCTGAGCCCAGCTGGTGGGAACGAAGCTCTGGGCGGCGAGGTTGTACACCTCAGTAGGCTGGGCCTGCTTAAGAACTGAGATGAGGGAGTACTGGTCGAGCAGGTCGCCCTGAATGAGCTCAACCTTGTCCATGATGTGCGCGATTCGCTCGTACTTATCCACCGAGGCGCGACGCACCATGCCGTACACCTTGTACCCCTTGCTGAGGAGGAACTCGGCAAGGTACGAGCCGTCTTGGCCGGTGATGCCGGTAATGAGCGCAACTTTCTGTGACATACTTCCAATCTCCTGACGAAAAAACGAAATCCGCACCCGGGCAGCGCCCTAAACGCAGCGGGGCAGCAGCCTAGACAAGGTCTGAACGGCCGCGCTTTTTGAGCTCTTCGACCACCTTCCGAACCTCCTGGACATGCTCGTGAGACACAACGAGCAGCGCGTCTCCAGAATCAATGACGATGACGTCCTTGAGCCCTACGGCAGCCACGACGCGACCGGCGGTTCTTATAACACAACCGCTACTGTCGATCACGACGGCGTCCCCTTTTACGAGGTTGCCGTCCGAGTCGCGCTGAAAGCTCTCGGCCCACTGGTCCCAGGAGCCTACATCGTTCCAGCCGAATTCCTCGGCATGCACCACCACGCAGTTCTTTGCATGCTCTAACACACCGAAATCAATGGAAATTGACTCAAATCCTGAGAACAGCTCCTGTATCCGAGGTGCAGCAGCTTTTGGGCCCGCCTTCTCCAGGAGACCCCGAATCTCGTCAAGCCCTTCAGCCATCTGCGGCAGGTGCCTGCGGAAGGACTCCAAGATAACGCTGGCCCTCCAGGCGAACATGCCAGAGTTCCAGCAGTACCCCCCCTGCTCGAGGTACTTCTGGGCACGCTCCAGGCTGGGCTTCTCAAAGAAGCGCTCCACCTGGAAGCTCTGGCCGCCAACTGCCTTACCTTTTTTTATGTAGCCGTAGCCAGTGTGCGGCCGCGTCGGCGGAATCCCGATCGTGACCAGCACATCCGACTCGCGCGCCCGATCGACTGCCTCCTGCAACGCGGTGCGAAGCAGCGCATCGTCTTTGATCGCATGGTCAGCCGGAAGAACGATTAGCACAGGGTCAAACCCTGGCTTCTCAGCCATCGCGTACGCCGCGGCTAGCCCGATACAGGCTGCGGTGTTCCGCGCCATCGGCTCACAGATCACAGTTGCTGAAGGGACGTGCTTCGTGATCAGCGGCTCAAGATTTGGGTTCGCCACAACTCGGACATTTTCCTCACCGACGAGCGGCACGATTCGACGGACGGTTGCTTGAATCAAGCTCTCGCCAGAGTCTCCGAGCGAAAGAAACTGCTTCGGCAAGGCTGAACGGCTAAGCGGCCAGAAGCGGCTCCCTTGTCCACCTGCTAGGATAATTGCTCTAACATCACTTGGGTTAACCACCACTCACTCCTCCTTCTCCGCCCGCGCGCCCTCATCCGCTGCTGCGTGGGGCTCTTGAATTGTCCTTAACTTCTTCTGCTACGAGTCTTCCCGCTCCATCACCCCGATCTCAGTGAGGAAGGAAACCAGACCCTCTTGCCAAGGGATCGGCGGCCTGCCGAGCAGCGACGAAATAAGGCTCGTGTCGAACGCAGAGAATGTCGGCCGCTGCGCCGGGCGATTTAGTTCAGCGGCCGTTGTCCTCTCTAAAGTCGCTAAGGGCTGTCCCTTAAACGAGGGCCGCGCTAGTCGCTGTATCTCAGAGGCAAAATCGAACCATGACACGACCCCGCTACATGAAGCATGCACAACACCACCGACGGGCATACGAACAAAATCGAGAATCGCCTCCGCCAGCCAGCCAGCCCAGGTCGGCGAGACCCACTGGTCATCGACGATCTTGAGGGTCGGCCGTTCCGGGAATAGCCGGAGCATGCTCTGGACAAAGTTTACCCCCTTCTGTCCGAAGAGGGCTTGCGTGCGAAGCACCAGGGCTCTGTCATCAAGCGTCTCAAGCACCCGCCGTTCACCCTCAAGCTTCGATTTGCCGTACACCCCCAGCGGATTTGTGGGGTCTCCCTCGCGCAGCTCGCGACCGAGGCTGCCGTCAAAGACATAATCTGTTGAGACGTGAATCATCCGGCAACCAACTGCTCGGCAGGCCTCGGCTACGTAGCCTGCCGCGTCACGGTTTATGCGGAATGCCGCCTGGCTCTCGTGCTCGGCTTTATCGACCGCTGTATAAGCGGCCGAGTTGATCACCACTTCAGGCTTGATTGCTGCGACACACTTCCGAACCTGCTCGCGCTCTGAGATATCGACTTCAGCAGTAACGGGCGACACGACTTCGAACTCAAGATCGCGCGCGCGCTTCTTGATCTCAAAACCTAGCTGTCCACTTCCTCCGAAGAGAAGAATCCTCACCTACCGCCTCCGACTGAACGGATCCAAGTGCCCAACGAAAAGGGCTAGTACTGCGTCAGACCACCGCCCTGTGAGATACCCCCTAACCCTCCAAAAGTAAAGGAAAAGAGGATCTGCTTATTCTCTGGATTGAAGGTCTGTCCAACCCCTAAATCAGCCGACCAACACTTGCACGAGTTAATGAAGCGGAAGAGCCCTCGGCTCTCAAGCCACTGCGAGGCATCGGCATCGTAGCGGCCGTACAGCCCTGCTTTGAGCTGCTCGAAGATCTTTGTTTCAGCGTTCATCTCAATCTGATTAATAGACTGGTCGATGAAGGTGTAGCGCGCCCGAAGAGCGTCATCACGATCGTCTCGTATTCCGAGGGAGTAAGAGAAGCTGGAGAAATCTCCCTCCTGCGCCTTGTAGTTCGCCTCAAACCCCGTCGAAAAGTAGTACGAAGGAGAGAGGCTCAGCGCCGCGTTGATATCCGAGAATGCGTCAAGGCTCGGGTCGTCGTTCTGCTGGTCGATGAGCGAGTCGTACGTCTGCCTCATCGAGAACTGTGCAAGCTGCCTGACCGTGCCATCACGCGCATCCATGTACGCCGGAGGAGCAACGACCATATTTCTGCCGAAGGCCAGCAGAGAGTCGGAGAGGTCGTACATCGGGAGAGTATCCGCCGATGGCGCCAGCTCCTCAACGTCCCTGACGCGCTCGATCGGCTCGACAACCTTGCCGTAGAGGCGGGTCGTGAATCCGTACGAGAAGAGGCTGCGCTCACGGAATCGGTCGAGCTCGTCGTAGAGAGGATTGTTGTTCTGATCGACGCTCGGAATGTAGGTGTAGCCGAGGGTCGGCTCGATCGTGTGCTTGAGCCTGACAAGCTCTGTGCCCTCATTCTTCGCCCCGAGCCCCACTGCTCGGGAGAACCAGTTATCGCGCTCAAGCGAGAAGACGCGCTCAACACCTGTCGTCATATTGTAGCTCAAGATCGGCAGCGTCCGGCTCATGCCGCTATCCAGAAGCTGTTCATCGTCCGAGCTTCCGCCGTTGTCGGTCGAGCTGCCCGCAGCAGGAGTTGGGGTGACTGTAGGCGGAATGACTCTGTCATTCATCGAGTACTCAGTCTGGTGGAGCTGTGCTGAGAAAGCGCCACGGAAGTAATTCTTCACGTGAAAGGGCACCGAGACCTGAGGGGCGATATCGACGCGCGAGCCGTCGTAATACTGCTCACGGTAAAACTCGGTGCCGACCGCATTGAGCCCCGTGACGAGCTTAAGACCGTACGGGTTTGAGCCGAAGGGACGAAACGTGGCACCCGTCCCAAGCGCCAGCTCAGGGAGGCGCTGGAACTGGATGTCTTGAGGTGCTGTGAGGCTCTGTGTGTACTCCGATCGCAGTTCAGCACTCATTACGGAAAACGGCTGGCCACGCACAAGAGCTGACGACGCAAGGTACTGAGACTGCTGCGCACCGATCTGTGGCGCTGGGATTTCGCGGAGCAAAAGGTCATCGCTCGTGTAACGAGCATCGATGATCGCCTCAACCGGGTTGCCATCGATTGGGTCGGAGCGCCATCGCTGCTTGTAGAAAGCGGCGGTTCGATTCTCGTCGATAGTCGTGTCGGAAACTCCATCAAGGTCGAGACCCCGAAGCTCGGGAACTCGCTCCCCATCAACTGTTGTGAAACGCAGCGACTCGTTGGAATAAATAAAGCCCCCGTCGAGCCTGCTCTTCGCGGAGAATCGCTTCTCAAAATCGAGCTCTGCCCCAACTCGCGAGTTAGTGGCCACGAAGGGGCTAAGGGTAGCTCCCGTGGAGTCATCGAGGTCAAAGAAGATCGGCTGGCGGTAGAGCACCCCGTTTTGGTTGCTGTAGCCGGCTTGCGGAGTGAGAAGGCCGGAAGCGCGCTCACGCTTTACGGGCACTGCCAGGTACGGGGAGTAGAAGATCGGCATGCCCTCAAACCACATCGTCGGGTTGTAGATGTGTGCATAACCCTCTTGCGTGATGTTGCACGAGCCAGCCTTAATCTCCCACGGCTTCGTGCCGTCTGGGCAGTGGCACGAGGTAAGATCTGTGCCTTGGAGCTGAAACTCAAACTCTGAGAGCTTCAGGGCTTCATCTGAGTTGATATTAAATCCGCCCTCCTCTAAATCGAACTCAAGATCTTTGAAGGTGCCTGTCTCGCTCGTAATGTTTACGTGCCCAGCGCTTGCGGAGAGAACGCCAGCGGAGGTCGTCATGAGCACATTGCCTGAGACATCTCCCTCCTTTGTTTTCATGTTAAAAGTGCCTTCGTCGGCCTGTACCTGAACTCCCCCTTCAGAGATCAGGATGCCGCCTTTGGCTACCATCTCGTCAGTGTCCCGGTTGAATTCAATTGACGGAGCCTGGAAGTCGAGCCCTTCGCTCGCCTTGGTGCCCGGCGAGAGGGATTTCTTAAGGCTAGTGTCCTGTTCTTTTCGAGCCTGCGCCGAGTCGCTGGCGAAGACCGCGCTCCGATCCGGCGTAAGGGGTTGGGCACCGGCCGGCCGCACACCAGCAACAGCCACGAGCACGCCCAGACAGAGGAGAGAAACAACGGAAGGTCGAGCTCCGAGGCGGCGGAAAAATCGAATGTGGAGGACGCTTCGCATCAGCAACGGAAGTATTCGGAAACTGCGACAAAAGGGGGCGTCGTTTCGCCCACGGGAGACTCTAGCCAGGGAGAACTGATGGCGAAAGGGGCTTCCTTTTATATGGGGGCTGCCAGCTTGATCGCACAGCCACTCGACCCGCCGCTTGGGTTGCTCTCTTGGAATTCTGGGGGCTCAAGGACGGAGGGAGCGAAACCCGATCTGGTGCCGGTGCCGGGAGAGGCTTTCGCGGCGCCGACTCTGAGTATACAGCTTGGTTTAATCGAGTAGCGGAACTAGATGCCGAAACCGAAGTTTCTGAGGATTAGCCCGAGCTCATCTCGCATCGCCATGCGCGGGATAATCCTGTCGACCATTCCGTGCTCAAGGAGGAACTCTGACCGCTGGAAGCCCTCTGGGAGCTTCTGCTTGATCGTTCCCTCGATAACGCGCGGACCGGCAAATCCAATCAGGGCATCCGGCTCAGCAACGATTACGTCCCCTAACATCGCAAGCGATGCCGCAACACCACCCGTCGTTGGGTCCGTGAGGATGGAAATGTACGGAATGTGTGCCTGTCCAAGCTGGGCGAGCGCAGCGCTCACCTTCGCCATCTGCATCAGCGAGTAAAAGCCTTCCTGCATGCGGGCTCCGCCCGATGCTGAGATGATAATCACCGGGCGGCGCTCATCGCGCCCCAGCTCGATCAGGCGCGTTAGCTTCTCGCCAACGACCGAACCCATGCTCCCGCCCATGAAGGACGAGTCAAACACACCGAGCATAACCGGAATGTTCAGGATTCTGGCCCGACCGGTCACGACCGCTTCAACCGAACCGGTCTTGCGCTCCATGTCCTTCAACCGGTCCTTGTACTTCTTCTTGTCCTTGAAGTTCAGGGGGTCGGTCGAGCGCAGGTTCGCGTCAATTTCGAGGAACGAATGGCGGTCAACGAGTATGGGGATGCGCTGGCGAGCAGTGAGTCGGAAGTGATGCGTGCACTTCGGGCACACACCGAAAGCGCGCCGTAAGTCTTTCGTGTAGAGGATCGCTTCGCACTTGGGGCACTTGGTCCAGATATCGTCTGGAAGCTGCAGGGGCTCTGCGACA
Organism: uncultured Bdellovibrionales bacterium; assembly: GCA_964413875.1. Lineage (GTDB taxonomy): Bacteria > Bdellovibrionota_C > UBA2361 > UBA2361 > OMII01 > OMII01. The sequence continues at coordinate 31,648 of CAYPUA010000009.1, read as the reverse complement.
TCGCCTGCCTGCTTCGGGGCCTTGCTACGCGTAAACCAACCCATGAGTCACACCACCTTAAACTACACGGCTGCTTTGACGCCGCAGCCCTCACTAACCGCGTAACGGTAGCAGAGATCGCGCTACGGTTGCAACGGCGGGTGGTCTACTCAAAGAGCATGAAATTATTGACATTTACAGCCCTGCGCTGCTCTGGTACGAGGGGGCAGTTGGGCAAACAAAACTCTTGGCCCGCGAAACAACCGAAGGCACCCGCATGAGCACAGCAAACCTACGAGAGATCTGCTCCTTCCTTGATACAGCTCTCAACACGAAGGCGTACAAAGACGCGTCCCTCAACGGGCTTCAGATCGAAAGCTCGGCACCTACCATCAAAAAGATCGGCTTCTCGGTAGACGCCGGGCACTCAGTGGCCGAGAAGGCAGTCAAAGCTGGCTGCCAGCTTCTTGTGGTGCACCACGGCGTATTGTGGGGAGAGTGCGCTCCGATTGTAGGTCCTTGGGCTCGCAAGCTGTCCCTGTTCCTCGGCAACGGGCTCTCTCTGTACGCCAGCCACCTGCCCCTGGATGGACACCAAGAGCTCGGGAACGCAGCGCAGCTAGCTTCGCTGCTGAAGCTCACTGAACTGAGCCCTTGCTTTACGTATGGCGGCGCCCCGATCGGCGTAAGAGGCAGGCTAACTCAGCCAGCCTCAATACGTTCAATTAGCTCCATGCTGTCGGGAATTGAAGGGGTCCTAACGCCGCCCCTGGTTCTCCCCTTCGGGAAAGAAGAGGTGCAGACTGTCGGGATCGCAACCGGCTCCGGCACGATGGTCATACCGGAATGCGCGCAGCTCGGGATAGACCTGCTCATAACTGGCGAGCCAAAGCAGTCTGCGTACCACAAGGCGATGGAGCACGGAGTGTCAGTGTTGTGCGTAGGACACTACGCCAGCGAGACGTTCGGCGTTCGAGCCTTGGAGCGTGTACTTAGCGAGCGATTTCGTGTAGAAACCACCTGGATAAGTGAACCCACTGGTATATAGGTGTATGCAGCAGTTAAGCGACCTCAATTGCAAGGGAAAGCGCGTCCTAATTCGTGCCGACCTCAACGTTCCCCTCAACGAGAAACTCGAGATAACAGACGACAACCGAATTAAAGAGTTCCTCCCGACGCTGCAGGCGGTGTTGAGCCAGGGAGCCCGCGCAATCGTGATGTCCCACCTCGGCGAGCCTTCGGGCATCGACCCGACCCTCTCCCTCCGTCCTGTCGCAAAGCGCCTCTCGGAGCTTTTAGGGACAGACGTTATTTTGGCCCCCGACTGCGTCGGTGCAGAGACAACAAAACTTGCCGCTGACCTCAAGGAGGGGCAAGTCCTGCTGCTTGAGAACCTGCGCTTCCAGCCTGGCGAGAAGAAGAACGATCCGGAATTCGCCTCGCAGCTCGCAAAGCTCGGCGACGTCTTCATCAGCGACGCGTTCGCCACAGCTCACCGCAGCCACGCATCGATGGTTGGCGTCCCGAAGCTGTTCAAGGAGAAGGCAGCCGGACTGCTGATGCAGAAGGAGATGGACTACTATACGAAGGCTCTTGAGAATCCTCGCAAGCCTCTGTGCGTTGTGATCGGTGGCTCGAAAGTTTCAAGCAAGCTCAATGCGCTCGTAAATCTCTCATCGAAAGCAGACAAGCTTATAATCGGTGGAGCTATGGCGAACACCTTCCTCGCCGCGCAGGGGCTCCAAATGGGGCGCTCACTGTACGAGCCAGACCTAGCGGGCAAGGCGCTTGAGCTGCTCGGCACACTAGCTCGGCGCGATTGCAAGGTTTACCTCCCCGTAGATGTTGTTGTCGCGCCGGCGCTGAGCAGCAAGGGTCTTGGGCGGGCGGTGCCGGTGCAGGAGATCCCGGCTGATACCATGGCGCTCGATATCGGGCCGGCTACGAGCCTGCTCTACAAGGAGGCGCTGCACTCGGCTGAGACGATCGTCTGGAACGGGCCCATGGGAGCCTACGAGAATGAAGAGTTCGCGCGCGGCACGCACGATATGTGCGAAGCGATCGCAAACGCACACGGGCTGACAGTCGTGGGGGGCGGAGACACAGATGCTGCCATCCACCACATGCAGCTCGCGCACAAGTTTAGCTTCATCTCGACAGCCGGCGGGGCCTTCCTCGCGCTGCTTGAGGGGAACTCGCTGCCTGGCATCAAGGCTCTCGAGTAGGCGCGCGCAGAGTCGCTACTAGGAACGCCTCACACGCGCGAAAGAAGTTCGCATGACTTCCTAACACTCGTTGCGTAGCGCACTTTCCATCCGTGTGTTACTGACGCCACTCCGACTTGCGCAGTGCAAGACACGGAGGTTTTTTCGCTCTTTAACACCACATGGTGAGAAAGGGAGTATGGCATGAAAGCCATGACTCTTGGGGACTTCGTGCTTATGCATGAGGGTTTGCCAACTGCTGCATCGCGAGAGCTCAGCAGGCTGCTGCTCGACGTTGCGTCGTGCTGCAACGAGATTGCTTCGATGGTGAGCAACGCCTCAGTCCGAGGACTGACGGGGGCTGCCAATTCCACGAATGTGCATGGGGAGACGCAGGTGCCTCTCGACTTGGCCGCGAACCAGGTCCTGATGGAGCGCTTGCAGCTTTCTCACCACTTGGGACTCTTCCTCTCGGAGGAGAGCGACGACGTGATTGAGACGCGGCACTGCAACGCAGGCTCGCGGTACGTGATCGCCGTCGACCCTCTAGACGGAAGCAAGTTAATCGACGACGCAGGAACCGTGGGGACGATCTTTGCGGTGTTTCGGACTCGGAAACGAGCCGTGACTCCCACCAGAGACGACTTCCTCCAGCCGGGCAGAAATCTGGCTGCTGCTGGCATCGCAGTGTACGGAGCACAGACGATGCTCGCCTACACGACGGGGCACGGAGTGCACCTGTTCGCGTACGATCACTTCCGGCGAGAGTGGGTGCTCGTAAACGAGCAGCTCCGCATGCAAGAGCCCCAGGGCTCTGCAGTGTACAGCGTAAATGAGGGGAACTCCCTCAAATGGCGCCCCGAGGTTCAGTCGTTCATAACGGAGCTCAAGAGCTCGGCTGAACCACGATTCTCTCAGCGCTACGCTGGCTCGCTGGTTGCAGATGGCCTTCGCGTGCTCCGCTCAGGTGGAGTATTTCTCTACCCGGACGAGGCTACGAGCCCACGCGGCAAGCTGCGGCTCGTGTACGAGTGTGCGCCTCTAGCGTTCCTCGTCGAGCAAGCGGGTGGCCAAGCGGTAAACACCGCGGGCGACCCAATTCTGGATGTTGCCCCTCGCGACGTTCACGAACGCTCTCCGCTCGTGATCGGCCATGCATCCCACGTGAGCCGGTTCCTGCGCTCTCTCGGCAGAACCGTTTAGAGCCTTTTTGGCGGCTTTTTCGGCCCTAAGGTTTCAAAAACTTGAGGCCTGCTCTTCCGGGCAGGCCTCTTTCCATGCCCTGCCCCCTTGGCCGCGATTTTACCCCATGCTCAAAGAGCCGCGGCGTGGCAAGCTCCCTATTGGCGCCCCCGGGCAGAATCTTTTGGGACATACTGCATGACTATCGTCGAAACTACTGCTCACTGGCTGGCGGGACTCTTCACTAAGTACGTGACAAGCGAGAACACACGGCGCTTCGAAGTGGTTATCATCCGGCTCGCCGTTCTGTTTTTCCTCTGCCACCTTGGGCTGATCTTTCTCTTCAATCACGTTCCCGCACTCTACCGTGGGCATTCCTTCAACTACCTCAAAGCGATCTACACCCCGTTCAGCTTCATCCTTGTGTATGAGGTGTTCCTGCTCGTCATTATCCTGCCTGAGTCGATGACTGAGTTTATCGCGAAGCAGTTCGAGATTATTACGCTCATCACGCTGCGGAGCTTCTTTCACGATATAGCCAGCGTGCCGATGCATGCCCCAATTCACGCCTCAGACCCGGCTGTGCTCGACTTAGGCTACGATCTCGTCGCATCGATAGTCATGTTCACCCTCACGGTAGTTTTTCACCGGCTCCACTCGCGGCACCGTGAGCGCGACGGCCAGGCAGACCTGCGAAGGTTCATCGACTTCAAGAAATCTGTTTCGGCGATCCTGATCGTCGTGCTGCTAGTGACGAGCGCTTTCAGCTTCTTGTCGTGGGGTTCCCACGCCTGGCCCGCTCTTGTGAACAACACAGAGTTCCCTGATCCGAACTCCTTCTTCTACGTCGACTTCTTTAACGTGATGATTTACGCCGACGTGCTGCTGCTCATCATCTCCTTCCTCTACGATTCGTCTTTCTTCACCGTGGTGAGAAACGCGAGCTTCATCATCTCCACCGTCCTGCTCCGGCTCTCGCTCAGCATGGAACGGCCGGCGAATCACGCTGTTGCTATATGCGCCTTTGCCTTCTCAGTCTCGGTTATGCTCATTCTGCACCTGAGGCACCGGCGCTCTGAGGTCCCGGCAAAAGCCTAGCCGTACCCCAGCCGTTGCAGTCACTTACGGGCCTTTCAGGCACCCCTCTGTAATTTTCCGCTCCCGTCCCCAAAACCCGTGCTATACCCACGACTCCCCGGCGCGAACTTTCGTGCATCGAACGCGCGGGGCTGATGCGGAGCGTGCGTGAGTCTATGACGAAGGGCGATACCGAGGTCAGAGGGGCTGGACATGCAAGCCGGCAGGATGCCCCCCGGCGAGCCACTCTCGCCGATGGAGCGATGAAGTCCCGCTTTTCGTCCCGCCGAGCCGGCAGGAGCCTCCAGCACGCCCGACGCCGCCTCTCCCAAGATGATTTCAGAAGCCTCATAACAGTAAGCTCGGCCGCCATCTGCTGCATGGAGCTGTTGGAGCCCGTGCCATGCTCCCTGCCGGATGAGGAATTCGTGCGCGCACTCTATGCGGCGCCCTCTCGCTGCTTGGAGGCCAGCCTTACTTTCGCTCTTTGGACAGGCTGCTCAACCGTAGATAAGGTCCTCGGGCGCTCCCTGGCGAACTTGCTGCCCCCAAAAACCGGCTGTCGAGAGATCTTCCGGCACTGGCGCTTGCTGTCGCTCTCCACCCAGGGCTTCGAGGCTGAGCTGGAGTGCCCGGCGGGGCGACGTCGCACCTGCCAGTCTGTCGTCTACGGACGCATTTCAAACGAGCGGCTCTCCCGCATCTGGCTGGTGTTGCGTGACATCACCCCGCAAGCCCGTGCCCTCAAAGCCCTCTCGGTCTCCGAAAATCACTACCGCTCTCTCGTTGAACGCCCAGGGCTCCTCTTCGTGCGCATAAGACCTGACGGCACGTATGAGCACATGAGTGGGGCTGCGCAGGAGACCCTCGGGGTCTCGCTTCAGGAAGCTAACGTCACCCCTTGCACGGTGTTCAGGCTCGTTCACCCCGATGATGCGCATCGCGCTCAGGCCTTCGTTGACGCGCGCCGCAGCGGGAGTGCGCTCGTCATCGAGGATGAACACCGGCTTAAGACCAAAGATGGAGGCTACCGCTGGTTTCGCGTTCGCCAGTTCCCGAAGCGCAACAGCGACGGAGATATCGAGTCGCACGACATTGTGGCAGTCGACATTCATGACCAACGAGAGCTGGCTCAACGAGCGGAGCAGCTCTCTGCTGCGGCATCGGCGCGCGACTTTTCGGCTGGCCTCGCACACGATCTCAATAACTTCCTCGCGATCGCGATGTCTCAGCTACGGAGCGCACAAGTAGAGCTGCCGGCTTCCTCGCCTGCACAGCTGGCGCTAGACGGCGCGCAGAAGTCCTTGGAGGCTTGTCGTGATATCGGGCGGCGGCTCCTTGACATAGGTCTTGAGGCGCCCGAGCCAAGAGAAACGTTCCGCCTTAGCTCCCTCATCAACGACACCGAGTGCCTGCTCCGACACGCTCTCCCTGCGCGAATCTCGCTGAAGGTCGCCCACACGAGCGGGGACCTATGGCTTACTGGTGAGCCCGTTCAGCTTCAACGAGCCCTGATCAATCTGGCCTTAAATGCACGAGACGCCATCCGAGAAGATGGAGAGATCTCAATAACTACTGAGCGTGTCTCAAAGCGCGAGGCCATCATCCGCGTGAGGGACTCAGGGCCTGGCATCCCTGCGGAGTCTGCCAGGCAACTGTTCCAGCCATTATTCTCCACTAAGCTCGGCTCCGGCGGCCACGGTCTTGGACTTGTGAACACAAAAACGCTTGTAGAGTCCTTCGGCGGGAGGATTGAGTTCCGAAACCGTGCCGAGGGAGGTGCGGAATTCTCGCTCATTTTGCCGCTGGCGTCGCAGGATGTGCCCGCCGTTTCCGCCGTCAACAACACCCCAGCTGGCTGCCCCGCGGATTGGCGTGCTCTTACAGTATTAATTGTCGAGGATGTCGCGGAGCTTCGCGCCAGTATGCTCTCGACTCTCTCATCAGCAGGGCATCACGCCGTTGCTTTTCCGGATTCGGAGTCTCTCCTCTCATTCCTGACCAACATCAAATCCCCACCAGACCTTTGTATTCTCGATGAAAACCTGCCTGGCAGGAGCGGGTCAAGCCTGGCTCTCCACTTGCGCTCATGCCGACCAACGACCAACATTCTCCTGACGAGCGGAGCTCCCCTCCCTGAGCGGAAGCACCATGCCGGCCTCTCAGCTCTCGAAGTATTACGGAAGCCCTACTCACCCCATGAGCTCCTTCAGGCGGTCGAGGCATGCAGCTCCCTTGGGGCGTTTCGATAAGCCCTAAAATCTGCGATAAACACTCGATAGCAGCGCCGTCTCCAGTCCATGCTGGTTTCCGGCTCGCTTTAACGAATTGCCTGCAGTCTCTTCGCCGAGATTTCGATGACAACATTTGCTGCAATAGACGTCGGGTCAAATGCAATGCGCATGGCGGTCGGCCGGTTCGACGCCCGAGGAGAGCTAAAGATCCTCGCGACATCGCGCGCCGCTGTCAGGCTCGGGCGCGACGTGTTCCGTCAGGGGAAAATTACGCCGACGGTGATGGAGCAGGGAGTAGCTGCCTTCGTCGAGTTTGAGACGATGCTCCACGAGTTTAAGGTCACCCGCTATCGGGCTGTCGCGACCAGCGCGCTACGAGACGCCACCAACAGCCGAGACTTCATTCAGCGTGTCCAGCGCGCAACTGGCATATCGATTGAAATAATTAGCGGTGACGAAGAAGCCCGGCTCGTGTATCAAGCCGTCTCCACGATCGTTCCGCTCGGGCGAGGCACAAGCATCCTTCTCGATATTGGCGGCGGGAGCTGCGAGATCTCCTTTATCGACCGCGGTCACGTTCTCTTCGCGGAGAGCGTCAACATGGGAACCGTTCGGCTCCTTGAGACTGTGCGTGGGACATCGAAAGACCAGCAGCTGATAGAGCGCCTGATCCGGCAGTACGCCCGGCGGGTGCGAACGAGGCTCAGGGCGTTGCGCCACCACGGCAGGATCTCCCGGCTGATTGGAACTGGCGGCAACATCGACACGCTCGGCGACCTGCGTAAGGAGCTGCTCGGGCAGGCCAGTGCGCGCACTTTGCGACGGTCAGAGCTGAAGCAGCTCCAGCAAGCCATCTCGTCAATGACCGTGCAGCAGCGAATCGACCGCCTTGGCCTCCGGCCAGACCGTGCTGATGTCATCGTGCCAGCCATGACTCTCGTTCGGGGGGTGATGGAGGAAGTCGGCGTAAGCTCCCTTGTCATCCCTAGGACAGGGCTCAGGGATGGCGTGCTGTACGATCTCCATGCAAAGAGCGAGGAATCTCTCTCCCGCAGCGCTCTAAAGCGGCAGGCAGGACAGCTCAAGACGGCCTGCATCGATCTTGGCCGGCGCTACCAGTTCGACGAGACGCACGCCCTGCACGCAGCTAGGCTGGCGCTTCAGATCTTCGACCAGACTAAGCGCTCTCATCGGCTGGGCGCTGAGCAACGGACTCTGCTTGAGTCCGCAGCACTCCTTCATGACATCGGCTACTTTATTAACAGCACCGACCATCAGAAGCACTCTGCATACCTGGTGCGAGCAAGCGCCTTGGTTGGGCTTTCCCCAGAGCAGCGCCGGCTTGTGGCCCTCATTGTGCGCTACCATAGAGGGCCTCTGCCATCAGACAAGGACGACAATTTTGCGGAACTGCCCGCGAAGCAGAAGCAGGCCGTCCGTGTCCTCGCTGGCATCATTCGGCTCGTTGAAGATCTCGACCGCGAGCACTCTCAGCGAATCAAGAAAGTCCAGCTGAGGCTCTCTGGCAAGCGGCTCCTACTCCGCCTCCCCCCTTCAAAGTCTCTCCTCGTTGAGCGGTGGGGACTCGGGCACCACAAGAGCGCGCTCGAAGAGGCTCTGTCCCTCAAGATTGAGGTTCGCTAGCGCTCAGCCACGGCCCAGAATCGCCGCTTGGCGGGCGCGGTCGCGGTACAGCTTCATAAGCAGCTGCTGGCTGCTCATTGAAACCGGGCCCGCTTCGGGCTGCCGCTGGATGTACGAGCCATCAGGCTGCAGCTCCCAAGCTGAAACAGCATCGTGGAGCTGCGCGCTCAACAGCTCCCAAACTCTTTCACGGGAGAGCCGCTCTAGCAGCGGCACTGCCACTTCGACCCGACGGTGCAGGTTGCGGTGCATCGGATCGGCCGAGCTAATGTACATCGTGCCGTCGAGCGGATCTTGGGCTCCGTTTCGGAAGTAGTACACGCGGCTGTGCTCAAGGAACCTGCCAACGATAGAGATCACGCGCGGATTAATTGCCCCCTTCATGACAGTCGGTCGCAAGCAACAAATGCCTCTGATAATAAGGTCAACTGGAACACCTGCTTGCGCGGCCTTAATGAGAGCACGGCAGACACCGTGATCCTCGAGACTGTTGGCTTTTATGATGATGTGTGTGTCGAGCCCCTTCTTGTGGAGCTCAATCTCGTGGTCGATCGCTGCGAGGAAGGAGTCGCGCATCGAGACCGGAGCCGCCAAGACTCGCGAGTAGTCGCGCTTGAGAGACCTGCCTGTGAGGAAGTGGAACAGCTCAACGAGGTCGTCACATGTCTCTTTATCGCAGGTGAAAAGTCCTAGGTCAGTGTACGCGCGCGCCGTTGAGCTGTTGTAGTTGCCCGTGCCTATGTGTGCGTAGCAGCGGGTTGCGTCGTGCTCTCTGCGCGCCACTAGCAGCACCTTGGCATGGGTCTTTAGCCCTACCACGCCGTACACCACGTGAACGCCGGCATCCTCAAGCATCTGCGCATGCCGGATGTTGCGCGCCTCATCGAGCGATGCTTTTACCTCTATCAGAACCGCTACCTGCTTCTCCTGCTCGGCCGCTCTTATGAGAAGGGGAATAAGCGCGCTGTGGTCACCGAGGCGGTAGAGCGTCATTTTTATTGAGAGCACCCGCGGGTCGTCCACCGCAGTCCTAAGGAATCGCTCAACGCTGGCGTTGAAGGACTCGTACGGATGGTGCACAACGATCTCAGAAGACCGCATCGCGGTGAAGATATTTGTGTCCTCGTCCGCAAGCTGCGGCGGCAGTATAGGTGTCCATGCCTCGAACTTAAGGTGAGGCACTGAGAGCTCGCAGGCCTCCTTGAGCACCAGGTAGTCCATGGCGGACTCCGATACGAAAACGTCTTCTGGCTGCAGGGCGAGCTCCTCCATGAGACAGCGCAGGATTGAGGGGTCTGGGTTTGGGGCAACTTCCAGGCGAACGACCGACGCAAACTTGCGCTCCTTCAACCCTTGAGAGATCAGCTCAACGATGTCCTCGCCGTCCTCAAGATCGACCTCAATCTCCGAGTTTCGCGTGATGCGGAACGGCAATACCCCCTGCACCTCCATGCCTGGAAAGAGCTCGTGAAGGTTGTGGCGAATGAGCTCCGTAAGGCTGATAACCCTTACTTCCTTGACATGCTCGGACTCACCGACTTTCACTAATTGCGGAAGCACGCTTGGAACCTTGACTCGCGCGAACAGCTCTTCCTCATGGTCCGGCTGCTTAAGAAGCACTCCGAGAGAGAGCGAGAGATTCGAGATGAACGGGAACGGATGCCCCGGGTCTACCGCCAGCGGAGTTAGGACCGGAAAGATCGTGTCATGGAAGAGCCGCGTTGCCACCGCCCGCTCCCCTGCCGATAGATCCTGCCACTTCAAAAGCTGAATGCCGTTGTCTCGCAGAGCCGGCCGAAGCTGATCAGAGAGCACCGAGTCCTGAACCCGGCACAGGTCAAGCACAGCTCCTCTGATCTCCTTGAGCTGCTGCTCAAAGCCCGCTCTCCAGGGAGAGTTCGGACTGGAGAGCTCAAGGCGCTGCTGAATGCCCCCGACCCTGCTCTGAAAGAATTCATCCAGGTTGGAGGTGAAGATCGTGAGAAACCTTAGCCGCTCAAGAAGCGGCATCGACGATGACTGAGCCTGCGCAAGGACTCGGCGGTTGAACTCAAGCCAACTTAGTTCGCGATTGAAAAATTCGTCGGATACGCTCGTCGGTGCGACGCCCTCAACTGGGCGCCGCATGAGCTTCTTCTTGTTCTTTCTGAGCCGGGACGAAACCATTACAACAGCCTTCGCACGCCTAAGATCCTGCAGCGAGCGTACGGGACAGGACTGTTGCCACGCCGTTAGCGTGCTGACTCCCCCGCCATGTGCTCCCTTTGCAGACCAGACACCAGGATACCACGCTTTCAGCCGCCGTTCGACAACGGGTGTTACGGCGGTAAGTGCCTGTTTTAATGAGGAGCCTAATGGCCGCGACGTAGCTCCATGAGGTTGGCCCGCTACCGACGTGACGGGACAGGTGCCTGAACTGCTGCGCTCCTGTGTTGTCGCCCTTGGGACCGCGGGCTATCGACCGGAGCGTATTAGGCTGCTCGCCTCTTCCTGACGCCGAAGCTCTTGCTCCTCTCGACGACGCTGTTTCTCGAGATTATCGCGCCGCCTCTCTGCCTCGCGCCTCTTTTCGCGCTCCTCGTGAATTCGGCGACTCTCCTCACGCTCCTTGGCGCGACGAAGCTCGGCCTGCGCCCGCTTGTCGAGCACCGGAGTGGGAGTTGGAGGGTAAATCTGTTGGCGGTACTGCCTCGGCACCTGATCGATGCTCTCGGCAAAACGAATGTTGCCGGAGCTATCCATGTACCGGAAGCGCTCCGCATGGCCGGCTGCCGCAAGCGCTCCCACTAAAACCGCCGCAAAGGCTATCAGCCCAAGGAGTCGAAAAGTCTTCATACCCCTATTATGCACCAGATCTTCCGCCCCGCGTCATTACCCGCTTTTCAGGCCAACAGGCAGGGACCTATCCTTGCGGTGCTACTACGATTTTGTGCCTCGGAGCCAACTACTCTGCACCGCGCTTGAGCTTCGCTTGTACCTTCTTAGCGAGCGCAAGCGGGATTCGGCCTACTTTGGCTACCTCTTCTGGTGGCGCCTGCCGGATCGCCTCAACGGAACGAAATTGCTTTAAGAGCCGGGTGCGGCTCTCGGGAGAAACTCCCGCAACGGTGTCGAGCACTGACCGGAAGACGCGGCGAGAGCGCGTGTCGCGGTGAAAAGTGATGACAAATCTGTGCACCTCATCGCGTATTCGAACCAAGAAGCGAGTAACCGCATCGCCTTCGTTCAGCGGAAGAGAATCCTCACGCCCTGGGACAAACAGTCGCTCCGGCTTCTTCTCAATCTCCTGTGAAAGAGCTTCGCCCTCAGTTCGCATCTTTGCCAGCGCGACAATATCCACGGAGGCACGCAAGTCCTCGCGAGCTTTCAAGGCCATCGAAAGCTGCCCCGCTCCACCGTCTATAACTAGCAGGTCGGGCATGTCGCCATCCTCTACCCCGCGCCTGATTCGGCGTGACACAACTTCATAGATCGATGCGAAGTCGTTGGGCTTTCCTTCCTGAGCCACCTTGTAGCGGCGATACGCAGCCTTGTCCGCTATGCCATCGAAGAAGGCTACTATCGCACCGACAGTGTCACTCCCCTGGAAGTTCGAAATGTCAACACACTCCACGCGGCGAGGCATCTGCTTGAGCCCAACTGCTTGCGCCAGGCCCCTTGAAACTTCCTCCCAGCGCGATTCCTGCGTGCGCGACCCCTCAAAAGCGTGTCGAGCATTCAGCTCAGCCATCGAAATGAGCCGTGCCTTCGAACCCCGTTGTGGGCAGAGCACCTCAAGCTTTCCGCCACGTCGCACCGCCAATCCAGCTTGGATCAGGGTTGCATTCTCAAGCTCGCGCGGAACCAGGATCTCCGGAGGAATCTCTCTTCCTCCCTCGTAGAACTGTTGCAGCGCCGACTCCAGGGCCTCGTCATCTGAGAGCTGAACATCCTCTAGAATAAAGGTTTTCGTCTCAGCAATGCGGCCGTTGCGCACCAACAGCACGCAAAGTGCAGCCTGGACCCCTTCGCGCACCAACCCGAACACATCCCGACTCTCTCCACGGAACGAGATCAGCGAATGCCCCGATTGGAAGCGCTCAAGCGTCTCGATTCGGTCGCGCCACGCTGCCGCTTCCTCAAATCGAAGCGCCTCAGATGCTGCCTCCATTTTTTGGGTGAGCATCGACAGAACTCCCTTCGTCTTGCCCTGAAGAATCGCTACCGCTTGCTTCACCAGCTCCAGGTACTCCTCCCGCGACACCGGCTCGCAGCACGGCGCGCAGCATCGCTTGATCTGGAATTCAAGGCACGGCCGCTGACGATTGTAGAGCACAGAGTCGGAGCAGGAACGAAGGGGCACAACTTTTTTTATGACCTCAAGCACGTTTCTCAGCTCAGTGCTGAAGGCGAATGGGCCGTAGTAGCTCGCCCCATCGTTTTCCGGTCGGCGGACCGTCTCAAGCATCGGCCACTCAGCGCGCTCATCGACCCGGATGGAAAGGTAGGCCTTGTCGTCCTTGAGCCGAATATTGTAGCGCGGCTTGTACTTTCCGATCAGGTCTCGTTCCAGCAGGAACGCCTGCTCCTCGGTTTGGGTAACCACTGTTTCGAAAGAGGCAACTCGCTGCAGCAAGTACCCGATCTGGAACCGTCCATCTCCGCCGCTGCCGAAGTAGGTGCGAAGCCGCGCCCGGAGGTCCTTCGCCTTGCCGACGTATATCACCGACTGGTGCTCGTCGCGCATCAGGTACACCCCCGGCGCCTCGGGCGCGTGGGCAACCTGGCGGCGCAGGAGGTCTAGGCGGTTTACGGTCGAGTTTGACGGCATAGCGAACAGGATACAACGAGCGTGCGCCCTGACTATAGAGAGGCCCGACCGTAGTGTGCAATAAGCATCAAAGGCAGCTCTCTTGGGGGAGGCAGAATTCCACAAGAGGGGAGCCGTACGGGACGAGGCTACGTTGCGCGAAAAGAAGAAGCTTTAGCTCGCCATGCCTCCGAGAAGTTTGCGCTGCACCTGAACCATAAACGCATCCGCGGGAACGACTTTGAGCTTCACCCCAAGCACCGCAATTCGGCTACGAAGGTCCGGCGACATGGCGACAAGCTTTACCGCATCCTTCTGGGTGCAAACGAGCGGCAGCCCTGGATTACGGGCAGAGAGTTCACGCATCTCTCGCTCCGAGAATGCGTGATGATCGGCGAACGACTGACGCTCACTGAGGGCAAATCCAAGTCGCACTAAGGAGTCGAAGAAGGTCTCAGGATTTGCGATCGCGGCAAACGCTCCAATTGTTTGTGGCGCGAGCGGCTCACCCGAATCAAGCCATCGCACCCCGACTGCCTCAAAGTATGCGCGGTAGACGCTAATGCCTGCCGGAAGGATTTTAAGCAGCCGCTCGTCGAGGGGTGGGAGCATCTCTTGGCTCTCGGCGACTCGTCGCTCTGAGACGACAAACATGCTGGCACGACGGAGCGCCCGGTCCCGTGGCTCCCTGAACAGCCCGTCAGGCAAAAGGCGCCCAGCGACAAACGCCTCAACAGCCTCCGGTGCTCCAGCAAAGATTGACACTATGTCCACGTTTCGCGCCAAGGCTCGGTGCTGAAAGCCGTCATCGAGAACAATCACGTCGCCAGCTTGGTCACTCTCAATCTGCCTGGCTCCTCTTGCGCGCGAACGTGCGATGTAGACGGGCGCCACTTCTGCTTGCGCCATGAGCAGCGGCTCGTCCCCGACCCTGCTTGGCGAATCCGAGAGCTGCACGCGGTACGGCCCCTTCTCAGAGCCGCCGTAGCCGCGCGACAGGATTACTGGCTTCATCCCCCGCGAACGAAGCTCCTCCACGAGGTAGAGGCACAACGGCGTCTTGCCGTTTCCGCCAGCAGTCACGTTGCCAACACTGATGACCGGCAGCTTCGACGTGTAGGCTCGCAGCACACCCGTGTCGTACAGGGCACCTCGGGCCGCCACAACGCCACCGTACAGAACTGAAGCGGCTTTTGAGAGCAGTCCCATCTGCTTACACCCCTTCCAGAAGCCGAAGCACACGTTGAGCTGAGCCTAGATGCCGCTGCCACACAGCTTTTCCTCGAGCACCCGTCTCTGCCAGCTCTCCAGAACCGGAGAACATCTGCCTCACTACGCCGGAGATCTCCTGCGCGCTCGAAACCTCGATAACGCCCCGCGAGCTGCGCAACTCTTCGACGATTCCGCGAATCACCGCAATATGCGGCCCTACTACTACGGGCACACCGTACATCGCTGGCTCAAGCGGATTGTGCCCACCCACATCAACGAGCGTGGCGCCAACAAAGGCGAGGTCTGCTGCGGCGTAACAACCCTCAAGCTCTCCCATGGCGTCCACCAAGATAACGCGTCCCCGCGCAGGCTCGCCCGAGCCTAGATCGCTCCACCTGACGAAATCGATTGAGCGTCCCTTGAGCCGTGATGCGAACAGCGAGAACTTCTCCTGGTGCCGTGGCACAACCACTAGCCTAAGATCATGCCCGGCGCTCCACGCCTCAGCACACGCATCGAGCCACCACGGCTCTTCATCCGGGCGCACGCTGCCAAGAACGAGGATTCGAGAACTAGCAGAGAGGTCGCCAAAGAGCGAAGCACGGCAACGCTCGCGCGCATCCTGAGCAGAGAATCTCGGTGCGACATCGTACTTTGTGTGCCCTGTCACATGCACCCGCTCGGGCGGCGCGCCGAGCGCCACGAAGCGCTCACGCTGCTGCTCGTCTGGCACACAGATCAGGCTGCACTGCGAAACGAGCGGCCAGAAGAGCGCCCCAAACCGGGAGTACCACCCCTCAGTGTAATCAGAGATCCTTCCATTGACGATCGAAATCGGGACCTTCTGCTCAAGCGCTTGCCGCATTAGCTCTGGCCACAGCTCCGTTTCAGCGATGACAAAGTATTTCGGCGTCACCGCCCGAAGCGCGCGCCGAACGAGGAACGGGGCATCAATAGGTATGAGCCGCGTGAAGTCAGCCAAGCTGTTTCCCCGCTCCAACCCTGTTGGAGAGGTGCATGTGAGGAGCACCTGCTCGGCAGGCTTCTCCTGCTTGAGCAGGCGCAAGACTGGAGAGAGCCCTTGCACCTCTCCAACTGAGGCGCCGTGGAACCACCATGGAGCGCCCGGTATTGAGCCCCAGCCTCCCAGGCGCTCCCTAAAGCGCACACGCCCGCGTCTAAACGCGAGCAGCACCGTCGCAACGACCGGAGCTGCCAACGTCGTCGCAATAGCGTAGGCCTTAGCCAGCATCCCAGTACCTGTCCGCTTGCTCTGTGATGACATTCAAGGCTTCCTGAACCCGAGCCCGGGCACGCTCCTGATCTTCCTCGGCGGAAACCGTTAGCGGCTCACCCAAGATAACAACACCCCGCGAGAAGGGCTTAGGCACGATCATCCCATCCCAGGATGAGAGCTGCCACCTCTTTTCGGTCGAGTACGACATCGGAACAATCGGCACACCGCTGCGCTGCGCTACCGCCACGAGCCCGGCTTTGCACTCCTGTCGGGGACCACGCGGACCATCCGGAGTGAAGCCCACGTCGCACCCTTCCTCGACTTTTCGGCACAGCTCCATAAGCGCAGCTATGCCACCCCGGCTTGACGACCCAGCAACCGAGTGGATTCCGAGGAGCTGAATTGCAAATGCTATCAGGCGCCCATCGCCGTGCCGGCTGATGAGCATAAAGGACTTCTTTGATCGCCGGCCTCGGAGCCTCCAGTATGCATCGACGAGCATCAACATCCGGCCGTGCCAGAAAGCGAACACGGCGGGCGGCGCATCAGGCGCAGTGGCGCCGTCCGGAAAACCGATGTACTGCCACCGCACGGTCATCCGAAGGAGCTTGATCACCACGGCCGCAAAGGTGCCGAGCACTACCGTCTTAACCCCCGAGAGAAAACCGCCCCTAGACATGTTGGAGAGTGTAACGGCCCACGCCCCTGCCGTCAAAAGGCCTCGTGAAAACCGCCGCTTACCCGCAGGTTTGAGGCTGGCTCAATCGAAGCAGGCGAAACGCAAAGTTTCACCGACACTCAAAGCAGCCCGCCTCGATTGTGACCCTCCCCGCCCCCACCACAAGCGTCTTCGCCGAGGATAGGTACACAGCTGTGCCACCTGGGCGCAGGGTCTTCGGGCCGCGCAGCAGCACCCGTGGCCCGCCCGGGACACGGGCCACGACCTGCACCTGACGAGCATCCGTCCTGCCGATGTTTCTGACTCTTACGCTCACGTGCCGAAGCTCCTGCTGGCCGCGTGACCGCCCCAGCAGAACGGAGAGATCGCTCCACCGTAACGTCGTGCGGAGGCTCGGCTCTGGTTCAGGAGTCGAGCGAGTGCGCGGGCCAGCCTCTGCCGGTTGAGCGAAGAGCAAGAGGATGAGAGCGAGAACTTGAGAAAGGGTAGATAGGCGCACACCGAACTATTCGGGGGCCGCACGCAGCAAGTTGCTTGGCCCTGCCCGTTAGTTGACCGCTTCGGACTCTCGGAACTGCAAGGCATGCAGCCGTGAGTACTCGGCCTCGCGACGCAGCAGCTCCTCGTGCGTGCCCTGCTCGACGATCCGGCCTCCGCTCATGACGACGATGAGGTCGGCGTCACGCACGGTGGAGAGCCTGTGGGCGATAATAATGCTAGTGCGCCCCTGCTCCAGCGCCTCGATCGCCATCTGCACTTCGCGCTCGGCGCGGTTGTCGAGCGAGGCCGTAGCCTCATCAAGGATAAGAATCGGCGAGTTCTTCAGAATCGCGCGAGCGATCGCCAAGCGCTGCCGCTCTCCCCCGGAAAGGGTCATTCCCCCTTCCCCGACGAGCGTCTCGTACCCAAGAGGAAGCCTATCGATGAAATCAGCCGCGTAGGCTGCCTGGGCGGCCGCCTGCACCTGCTCCTCGGTGGCTCCTGGATGTCCGTACGCGATATTGTTGTACACCGTGTCATTGAAGAGGAACGTGTGCTGTCCGACCATAGCGATCCGGGCGCGCAAGTCCTCAAGCCGCACCTCGCGTAGGTCCGTGCCACCGAGCGTGACCGAGCCGATACTCGGGTCGATGAAGCGCGGCACTAGGTCAACGAGGGTGCTCTTGCCTGAGCCTGAGAAGCCCACCAAGGCAACCTTCTTGCCTTCAGGGATCGTGAGCGAGACGTCGATTAACGCAGCGGTGGGCTCGTCCCCCTGGCCACGAGTCGGGTACTGGAAGCTCACATTGTTAAAGCAGATCTCGCAGCTCTCCGAGAGCTTCCTTGGCTGCTGCGGCTCACGAATCGAGGGAACAGTGTCGAGGATCTCAAAGATGCGCTGGGCGCCTGCAAGGCCCTGCTGCACTGTCGCATTGACGCGGGTCAGCTTCTTGAACGGCTCATACATCAGGAACACTGAGATCAGGAACGCGATAAATCCGCCCGCGGTGCGCGTGCCAGAGATAACAGACCAGCCGCCGTACAGCACAACGCCCGAAACTACCAGGCTCGCCATGAACTCGTTGATCGGCCCGGCAAGCGCCCTGACCCGTTCCGAGCGGATGAAGGTCTTGGTAAGCTCGTTGTTTCCCTTCTCGAAGCGCTCCTGCTCGAAGTCCTCACGACAGAAGATCTTAACGACACGGTGGCCTTGCATGCTCTCCTGGAACAGGGCTGAGAGCTGTCCGATTGCGTCCTGCCCGCGTTTGCTAAGCTTCCGCATGCGCTTGCCGAGACGCGCAATCGGCAGGCCCGCAATCGGGAAGAACACGATTGAGATGAGCGACAGGGTCGGATCGAGGTACACGCAAGACCCCAGCAGCACCACGACCCGGATCGAGTCTCGGATAATCGCTGCGGTAGACTCTGTGAGCAACGAGCGCACGAGCAGCACATCTGAAGTCACACGTGACAGGAGCTCTCCAGTGGAGTGCCGCACGAAGAAGTCCGGAGAGAGCGAGAGAACGTGACGATTAACGTCGTTGCGGAGGTCTTCTGTGACTCGATGGCCGACTGATGCCATCAGGAATTGCTGCCCGAAGTCACACACTGCCCGAACTGCAGCGAAGCCGATGATAATGTAAGGAAGCTTGTAGAGCAGCTCGGCGTTCTTCTCTGCACCGAAGACGCCGTCAAGCGTGCCTTTGATCAGGAACGGAACAACTCCGTCTGTGGCGCCGAAGGCGACCATGCACAGCAGCGCCACGCCAAACGTGCCGAGGTGAGGACGGAGGTAGGTGAGGATTCGCCTGTACATCAGTTTGCCGCTGCCTCCGTTTGTGGCCGTTGGGCCATCTCTGTCACGAGCGCCGCGACACGCCCGGCTACAGTTTCAGACTGCCCGCTGGAGCTCTCGAAGCTAAAGAGCGCGGCGCGCACGTCTCGCAGGTCGCCAATCATCTTATTTCGCACCGGCCCGTCTTGCAGCACCCTCAGCAGCTCCCGCTCAAGATCAGCCGTATTCTGCCTGACTCGCATGAGCTCGGGCACAGTCCCCGCCTTCATAATATTCACCGGCGAGTACTCTTGTAGGTTAACGAAGGCCTTAATTATCATCTTCGCCAGCAAGGTACCACTGTAGACACAGACGAAGGGCAGCTCCGCGATGGCTCCCTCCAGGTTACAGGTTCCTGACTTGAGGATTCCCGCCCGCGCGTGCCGCATCTCCTCAATCACGCCGCCCTTTTTCCAGGATACAGCTGACATCGTCTCTGGCGACACAGCCGTTGCCGCACAGCTCTTCGCCCATTCCTCTGACATGTTGTCCGCCAGCATCACCACCGCCTGCAAACCTGGCTGCGAGACCCTGACTCGCTCAAAAGCCTGGAGCATTGGGAGCAACATTCGCTCAATTTCAAATTTGCGGCTGCCCGGCATCAGCACAATCTTGTCGACGCGAGTGTGCTCGCCGGTGGCTGCCTTGTTCTGGTCAGTAAGCGGGTGCCCCACGTACGTCACGGCGTTGAATCCGCGCTGCTGGTACCACTCCTTCTCAAACGGGAAGATAGCTGCGATGTGGTCAACTGAGCGCTTGATCGCCTCGACTCTGCCAGCGCGCCAGGCCCAAACCTTCGGGGGTATGTAGTAAAGCACTTTGGAGCCCGCTGCCTTCGCGACCTTCGCCAGCCGCAGGTTGAAGTCCGGGTAATCGGCTAGTAGCACCAGGTGGGGTTTCCACGTACGCACCAGCGATGACATCGAGCTGAACGAGGAGAAGATGCCGCGGAACGAGCGGAAGAGCTCAAGGAACCCCATCGCGGCACCGCTCTTGTAGCAGTCAACGACGAGCTCCGCGCCGGCCTCGCGGCACTCTTTCCCCCCCATCCCTCGGACCTCTACCGAGGGGTCAATAGCCTTGAGGCTGCGCACGACCCTAGCCAAGTGCTGGTCGCCCGAAACCTCTCCCGCGCTGATCACGACCCGCAGGGCCATAGCTAATCCCACAACTCCACTGAATTCGCCCGAGTTTCTACCCCAGTTGGCGCGCAAGGTATAGCCCACGGGGGGTAAGGGCTCGATTTTGAACACATTTCTTGCGGAATTGGCCCACTCTCCGTATCCTCGGGCGGTTTGTTAGTCGTGGCGCCTCGAATCCGATGACTTTTTTCGGACACGGTAGAGCGGCCGTATCGACCTCGACCAAGTGGTCGAATCCATCTGGTAGCTACGTTTTGGAACGCCCCTCAATATGAAAAAGAAGATCCTCATTGCACTGCTCGTCATCGTCATCCTGCTTCTCGCAGCGGTGGGCGCCGCTCTTCTGTACGTGAACTCTTACGTCGACAGCCACAAGGACGAGATACAGCAGCAGATCTCCGATGCGCTCGGCGCTCCAGTCGCTTTCTCGGATGTCTCGGTGCAAGTGATTCCGGCGCTCGAGCTATCCGTTGATGGATTCGTGATAAAGGACGCTAAGGGGGGCACTAGTGGAGTAAGCGTCAAAGCGCTGCGCGCGAAAGCCGAGCTAATGCCGCTCCTGTCCAAGCAGATCATCGTGAAGAGCATTCACCTAGTTGAGCCATCAATTATCCTTGTCAACAACGGACAGGGTCTCGCTATCAAAGGCCTGCCTCAAGGCACCCCAACTCCCGTCGCAGCTGCGGGCACCCCCACTCCGGCTCCCACACCAACCGCTGCTGCCGCGCCAACCAAAGCGTTCTCGCTCTCCGTTGATCGAATCGAAGTCGAAGGCGGCTCGGTGGTCATTCCATCAAAACACGACAAAAACGGCGTCACCGTTTCAGCGATAGCGCTCGACGCCGCGGTTGTGGTCAGCGATTCTCTCGTGAAGGTTCCAACGCTGCAGATCACAGCCCGCCTCAATGGCTCTCACGCCCTCACGCTAGCAGCTAAGGATTTCGAGTTTGCGCAGCAAGAGAAGACTCTCAAGGCCCCAAACCTGACTCTGATCGGAGAGGCAGGCACGATTCAGGGCAGCGCCGCACTCGACCTCCGATCAGGCAGTGGGCAGGCGAACGCAAAGTCTGATTCCCTCAACCTCGCTATCATTGCGGCCAACCTGCACAACGTTCTCCCGGTTCTCGCTCCTCTTAAGCCTGTCGGAAAAACGAGTGCTGCAGTGACGGCAACGCTTAAAGGGAATCAAGCTCCCGTGCTCGACGTGAGTGCCTCGCCAAAATCAGTGGGGCTCACTCTTTCGGGCGGGCAGCAAGTCACTAACCTCTCGGGAACGATCAAGGCAGCCGGACCAACTGACAACCTCAAGATCTCTACTCAGGGGTTATCGCTGAACTTCCAGTCGGCCCCGCTCAAGGTTGATGCGGCGCTTGGCCTCACACCCAAGGGAGTGGACATCTCTACCCTTACGGTGACCGGCTTCGGCGGCAAGATGAACCTTCCCGCCAAGATCTCTCAGGGCTCACCTGGCACTTTATCCTCTCAGCCAACAGCCTCGTCGATTCAGCTTGAGCAGCTCCTCAGCGCTGTCAAGCCGAGCCTGGCCCAGAGCTTAAGTGGAACCGTGAACACCTTTTCTGCGAACGTGAACAGCCAACTGGGAGACCAGATGGGTAGCTCAATGCGCGTCGACGGAAATATCTTCGCCACTAACGGCGTGCTCAGGGGCAACAACCTGCCGATGCAGGTTCTCAAAAAGCTCACCGAGATCCCGATTTTCAGTGGACTCCTTACTGGTGGTCTGCCAGACAAGTACAAGCAGCATATCTCAGCCAATGACACCGCAATCCGAGAGCTAAAAGGCAACTTCTCGTACGCCGGCGGTCAGACGACGCTAAGCGGGGTAAAGGCAGTGAGTGACCTCTGTTCGTTTACGGCGGACGGCACCATCTCCGCAAACGGGGACCTCAACATTAGCTCTACATTTACCTTCTCGCCCGATGTCTCGATGGGGCTCGTGAAGAGCTTCAAGGGGCTCAACCGGGCGCTCAACAATGCCCAGCAGCTCGTAGTGCCGGTTATGATTCAGGGCCGCAGCCCGATGATCGTAGTGCTGCCAGATGTCACAAAACTTCTGACAGGCACAATAACCAATCTGCCTGGAGAAGCCCTCGGAATAGTGGGCGGCCTCCTTGGAGTAGGGCCATCCGACCCCAACTCAGGGAAGAAGAGCCCAAAGAGCCCCAAGGGCCCGTTCGGATTTTAGGAGCGCGTCGACAGCCGAAGCATGATTGGGGGTGAGCGCAGCATCATTCCATGCTAAGCAACAAGAGAGGAAGGAGCGCGCAGCTTTCACCGAATTCCTCTGAATGCAACGCAGATGACTAACGACGAGCACCACGACCCCCTCGACCCGGCAAGCGCAAGCCTTCCTGAGCCAACCTTCAAGACAGAACCGGCAACCCCAGAGGCGGCGCCGGGCGAGAAGATCGGCGGATTCGCATTCTTCCTCTCGCTGAGCGTTCTGTTGCCCTTGGGCGTTGTGCTGCTCCTCCTCACCCTCTCGTACGTTCCGCTTGATGGGAGGGCAGTGGGGATATTCTTCGGAGCCTGGGTGGCAGGGATAGTTGCCTGCCAGGTCTTCATCCGAGGGCACGTGTCAGTTCTGATCCATGAGTCAAAGCACGCAATCGTCTCGAACCTAGTCGGCAACAAGCGCAAAGGCATGAAGATCGGGGAGCACTCAGGGCACTTCGTCTACGCCTACTCGAAGCGAACTGCGCACATGAACGCCCTGATATCCCTCGCTCCCTACATCCTTCCGGTGTTCACTTTTGTAGGAATGCTCGCTGCTGCGGCAGCGCTTCGAAAAGACCACGCCATGGCGGTGCTTCTGGTGGGCATCTGCTACGGGGTCGATACTGCCCTCAACGTGCGCGACATCTCCCCAATACAGACCGACATTAACGAAATTCGCGGTGGGTACGGCGTCGGGCTGCTCTACATCTTCGCCTGGAACCTGGTCATCTTTGGGGTGCTGCTCGCCTGGGTCTTTAACGGCCCAACTGGCTTGGGCATCCTGCTTGAGCAGATTACTGCGGCGTTCGTCCACGCCTACTTGCTCGCAACTGGCGCAAGCTGAGGTGGCGGCTCGTACGAGACCCACGCCATGCAGAGCCCATGTGGGGGCGCAGTAACACCCCCGAGCCGGCGATCCCTTCCCTCGAGCACCTGAGCCATTGTGCGGTTGCGCAATCGACGCCGGCCAATATCTGTCGCCGTGCCAACGATGTTTCGAACCATCTGTTTCAAAAAGCCATCACCAACGACGCGGTACACAAGCAGGTCACCCTCCCGATCGAAGCGGCTTGAATATATCGTCTTGATCGTTGATTTGGCGCAGCAGGTTGAATCACGAAAGCCAGAGAAGTCGTGAGTGCCCACCAGCACTGATGCACACTCCTGCAACAGATCGAGGTCCATCTTGTTAGGGATGTGCCAAACGCGCCGCGCATCGAGAACCGCCGGCGAAGGCCGTGCCAGGATCCGGTACTCGTACATCTTGTGGGTTGAGCACCAGCCCGGATGAAAGTCATCGGGCACCACCTCTGCCGAGAGGGCTGCCACCTCTCCGCGCATCAGATGGCTAACTCCTTGGCACAGCCGGTACAGGTCTACTGCCGCTTCCGTCTTGAAGGTCACGACCTGGCCGCGCGCGTGCACTCCTGTGTCGGTCCTGCCAGCGGCATGCAGCGGAGAGATATCAGCTCGGACCACCGTTCGGATCACCTTCTCAAGCTCAGACTGCACAGTACGCAGCCCAGGCTGCTTCTGCCAGCCGTGAAAGCCTGCCCCGTCGTACTCAATGATAAGCTTGATGTTCGCCACAGCCGCCTACGTTAGCCGGCGATCAGCCGCTCGGCGATCTGCACCGCGTTGAGCGCTGCGCCCTTGCGCACGTTGTCCGCTACAACCCACATGCTAAGGCCGTTCTCTACCGACTCGTCTCGGCGCAGGCGCCCGACATGGATCTCGTCGGTGCTCGCAGCTTCGAGCTGCATCGGGTACTCATCGTGCGCCGCTCTCACCGCAATACCCGCAGTCTTTGAGAGTCGCTTGATGATGTCCGAAAGATCGAAAGGCTTCTCGGTCTCAACGAAAACGCTCTCCGCGTGGCTAAAGAACACAGGCACTCGTACCGCTGTGGCCGTGATACGAAGATCTGAGATACCGAGAATTTTCCTGCTCTCGTTAATTATCTTGAACTCTTCCTTGGTGAAGCCGTTGTCGAGAAATACATCTATCTGAGGGATGCAGTTGAATGCGATTTGGTGCTGAAATGCCTCCTGCGGAACTTCCTGCTGATTGAAGACAGCTAAGGTCTGCCCCCACAGCTCATCCAGCGCGGCTTTGCCGGCGCCCGACACAGACTGGTACGTCGACACGACCACGTGCCGCAGCCCCGCAAGCTTGTGGATCACGTCGAGCACCGGCACGAGCTGGATCGTCGAGCAGTTCGGGTTGGCGATAATCATGTCGCCGTCCTTAATCGCATCGAAGTTTACCTCCGGCACAACCAAAGGAACCTCGGGCTTCATCCTGAAGTAGCTCGAGTTGTCGATACACACCGCGCCGGCTGACACCGCGGCTGGCACATGGATAGAAGACAGCTCAGCAGAGGTCCCGAAGAGCGCAATATCGACCCCCTCAAAGCTCTCGGCAGAGAGCGCCTCGACCTCGATCTCCTGGTCATTAAACTTGTAGACCTCGCCAACTGAGTCCTTAGAAGCGAGCAGCTTCAGCTCTGAGCACGGCACCTTGCGCTGCTCAAGCACGCTCAGCATCTCGCTGCCCACCAGCCCGGTTGCACCGACGATGGCTATTACGGGATTTTTTCGGACCTTCTTCATGAGCGTACCCTTTCCTTCTCCAGACTGCAGGACCCCCTACTTTAGTGCCTACCGCCCAACGAGGCAAATACGCTAACCTTCTCGATTGTTGGCAAAAGGTGCGCTTCCAGGAACAGCGGTTAGCCGTGTCGGTGCCACGTAAGAAGGCAATGAGCCAAATTCTCTTCCTACACGGCTTCGGCCAAACAGAGCGCGATTCGACGCCGCAGCTCAAAGCCCTGCGCACGGCGCTTCCATGTTCTTCTATCCTCGCCCCGACCTACCATCCAGGAGGCTCGGTAGAGGCAACTCGCGTGTCGGTTGCCCTTGCTGGGCTCTCTGAGCATCTGAAGTCTGCGTCGGGCCGCACTACCCACCTCGTAGGCTACTCATTCGGCGGATTGCTGTGCGCGCTGTTGGCTGAACGGCATCCAGAGCTAGTAGACCGAGTTCTGCTGCTCGCCCCGGCGATCGATAACTACGCGCGTAACTATGCTGGCAAGGATCAGGCTGACTGGCAGATGCCGATTGATTTTGCGGTGGATCTATCGACGTACCCGGAGCGCCCCTCTATCAAGCGTCCAACCACTCTGGTGCATGGGCTCCTGGATAACGATCATGGCGGCTCCGCGCCGTGGCGAATCGAGGAATGGGCCAAGCAGGAGCGCTTTGCAGCTGTGCACCTGCTGAGCGGAGTAGATCATTCGCTTGAGCCTTGGCTGTCGCAGTCACCCGAACGAGACGCCGGATGTTCAGCTTTCGCTTCGTTGGCGCGCAACGCACTGGGGTACCATGCGCCATAGCGGATGCTCCCCCCTTTCACAGCCGCACTGAAGGCTTTACAGTCGCTAGTGACGTTCAACGCTCTCCCAGGCCACTATGCGATCGAAACTGCTCTCTCTCCTCTCCCTGTTTCTAGCGCTCTCAACTGCCTCGTGCTTTCGAGGAGCCGCGCACCACGCATCATCAGGCCTCGCCGGACAGCTTTCTGGCTGGCGAGTTGTTGACCTTACTCACTCCTTCGACTCTGACTCCCCACACTGGAAAGGCGACCCTCCAATGCGCCGCCGGACCATCTATTCCTACAACCCCGACGGATTTACGATCGAAGAGTTCTGTCACGTCGGGCAGTGGGGCACTCACCTCGACCCTCCCGCACATTTCCATAAAGGCCTGCGGTTCAGCGACGAGATCCCGGTGGAGGAATTAGTCCTTCCCCTAGTGGTCATCGACATCCACGGAGAGGTTCAAAAAAACCCTGACTATACCGTCAGCATGGAGGACATACACCGGTGGGAATCAAAGTATGGGGAAATCCCAAAGGGAGCTTTCGTCGCCCTGAGAACTGACTGGTCGAGGCGCTGGGGAAGCCAGAAAGAGATGCAAAACCTCGATCGCCAGGGAATCGCGCACTACCCGGGCTGGAGCAGGGAGGTTCTTGAGTATCTGTACACTAAACGGGAGGTCACGGCGTCGGGCCACGAGACAACGGACACGGATCCGGGCTTCGCCACCAGTCGCGATGACTACTCGCTCGAGTCGTATATTCTTGGGCTGAACCGCTACCAGGTCGAGCTGCTGTCTAACCTAGACGCCGTGCCCGAGCATGGGGCAATCGTGTTGGTCGGAATTCCGAAAATTAAGAAGGGGTCTGGATTTCCGGTGCGAGTGCTCGCACTCGCACCTCGTACCACACAAAGCGATGCGGGCCGATAAAAATCACATGGAGGCGTTACGCCTCCATGATGTCCTTGCGGCGCTTCTCGCGCAGCAGCTTCTCGATCGTAAATGAGGCGAGGCGGTAGCCCTCCTCTTCCGACTTCCCGGCCTGCAATGCGATATCGGTGATAGCTTCGATGAGGTCCCCGATCGTCGTGTTGATGCAAACAGTCTGATCGCGATCCAGCGGGGTGTTGCGGGTGTCCATAACTGACTCCTAAAAACCGAAGACCTCAAACCTGGTGACTTCAGTATACCTCACACGATTTCGGGTCCCGAACAGAAAACGTCCGGGGGAGCTCGTGCTGCAAAGAGTGAGATGCTGCCCACTAGGAAAAAATGTTCACCTTTTTCTGCCCTGAGCGATATTTATGGGAATTTTTTGCCGACGATCCCGTAAGCACACGATATTTTCGTTGACTTCAACGGTTCGGGCGTAACTAGCGGAAAGCTAAGCGGAAGGCCTCAACTGGCTACTGGGCCCGAGGCATGCCGTACAGGGTCCAGTGGAAGCCGCGTTCGGAGCTGCCATCGGTAAGCACAAGGACCCAACCTGGCTGCGGAGGCGTCTGCATGGCTGAACTGGCGAGCTTTATGGTGGCTCCCTCAACGCTCCTTACCACGTCGACGCCCTCGATTCTCGCGTCCCAGGAGAGCGGGCGTGGAAGACCATCGTCGAGCCCATCACCGGCCTTGTAGGCGTCACCGTAACGGGAGCTGATGAGCTCTTGGACCTGGATTCGAGCGGGTAGTTTATGTGTCATCGTGTGCCGCACTGTAGCGAGGATTGCGGGCGCAAAAAAGCCCCTCCGGGCGGTTAGCCAGGAGGGGCCTTGTCGATTATGAGCCTTTCGGCGCCCGGCTTATCCAGCCTGCGACATGCTCTTTACTTCGCTGTCGATACGCTCTTTGAGCTCCTTACCAACCTTGAAGAACGGGAGCTTCTTCGGTGGAACTGGGATCTTCTCGCCAGTCTTCGGATTACGTCCTTCGTAGGCGCCGTATTCCTTAACTACAAAGCTGCCGAAACCCCGGATCTCGATACGCCCGCCACTCACGAGCGTGTCACGCATCTTGCGGTAAATCAGGTTAACGACCTCTTCCGACTGAACTACGCTGATCTGAGAGCGTTGAGCGAGCTTCTCAATAAGTTCTGACTTGTTCACGTGAACCCCTATGTTGAACGACCGAAACTATCCGGCTAGTTAATCCACGCCTGTGAAACCTCTCGATCTCGCTTTGCGTGGGGCCGCGTAGACCGAAACAACCACCTAACCACTTAACACCAGGTTAGAGAGTTATAATCAGTATGATGTAAGTCTGTCAAAACTGATTGCAACAATTAGGGAATTTCACCTCAAAAAAACCTTGGCGTTTTGCAGGATAGAACGACGTAAGCACCACCGTTCGGCTTCCGTGCTTTCCGCTACTTAAATTCCCTGCCATATTGCCGGGCGGCTCTCCTATAGGCGTTTCCTGGTATGTCCCCTTCAAAACCGCAAAACACCCCCGGCTCCCAAAAAGCTAAGCTCGTCCCCATCCGCAAGGCCGACAACCACTTCCAGCGCGCCGAAGTCATTAAGCGCAACCGCGAGAAGCGGACTCAGTACGGGCAGTTTCTGGTGGAGGGCGTGGCTCAGGTAAACATCGCCCTGAAGCACGGATGGCGCGTTCTAGCCTTCCTGTACGACGGCTCACGCTCCCTCTCCGAGTGGGCCCAGGAGCTGCTGCGCTCGCACCCTGCCGATGAGCACTGGGAGCTCTCCACCGAGCTGCTCGCCCAGCTAAGCGAGAAGGACGAGCCCTCGGAAGTTCTCGCGATTATAGAGAGTCGTCGGCTCACCCCCGATGCGATCGAGCCGAGCGCAGATGGCCTACTGGTCGTGTTTGACCGGCCGAGCAGCCCCGGCAACCTCGGCTCCTCGATCCGTTCGGCCGATGCCTTCGGGGCGCAAGGGATCATCGTTACCGGTCATGCCGTAGACCTCTACGATCCGTTCGTCGTGCGCGGTAGCATGGGCGCCTTATTCGGGCTTCCAGTGACGACCGCCCGGTCGCACACCGATGTGCTCGACTGGGTGACGAAAGCGCGAAATGCCGGCTTCCCATACCGGGTCATCGGCAGCAGCGGAAAAGCAGAGGCGTCGGTCCACGAAGCTGACCTTAGCGGCCCCACGGTGCTCATCCTTGGAAATGAAACGGTCGGCATGTCACGGGGCTACTGGGATATCTGCGACTCGGTCGTGCGGATCCCGATCGGCGGCGCGCTCTCCTCGATAAATATCAGTTGTGCCGCCTCTATCTTGTTGTATGAAATAACGAGGCAGAGGGCAGCTAAGAAGCCGTAGGAGATTAGAAATGCGCGCAGAGAATATCCTCGACACAGTCGGAAACACCCCGCACGTCCGGGCAAACCGAATTTTCCCAACGTCGCACACGGTGTGGATAAAGCTTGAGCGCGCTAATCCAGGGGGCAGCATCAAAGATCGAATCGCTGTTGAGATGATGCTCGACGCGGAGGCCAGCGGCGCCCTCAAGCCCGGCGGCACCATTATTGAGCCTACCAGCGGCAACACGGGCGTGGGGCTCGCGATGGCTGCTGCAGTAAAGGGCTACAGGCTGCTGCTCGTCATGCCCGAATCGATGTCGGTAGAGCGCCGCAAAATCATGGCAGCCTACGGCGCTGAGCTCGTTCTGACGCCCCGTGAAAAAGGGATGCGCGGCGCAATCGAGAAGTCGCTTGAGCTGCTCAAGGATACTCCTGGAGCCTGGATGCCCCAGCAATTCGAGAATCCGGCTAATATCGCTGCCCACCGACGGGCAACAGCAAACGAGATCGCTGCCGACTTCCCCGAGGGGCTAGACTACATAATTACTGGCGTAGGAACCGGCGGTCACATCACCGGATGCGCAGAGATCCTCAAGGAGCGTTTCCCTAAACTGAAGGTTTTTGCAGTAGAGCCAGCAGCTTCTCCGGTCATCAGCGGAGGCTCCCCGTCGCCGCACCCAATTCAGGGAATCGGCGCTGGTTTCGTGCCGAAGAACCTCCACACACAGCTTCTGGATGGCGTGATTCAAGTTACTAACGATGAGGCCTTCGAATTCACCCGCCGTGCAGCGCGCGAAGAGGGATTGTTGATTGGAGTCTCCTCGGGAGCCTCCTTAGCCGCCGTGGCAAAAAAGCTCCCTGAGATACCGGCCGGAGCGACGATCCTGACCTTCTGCTACGACACTGGAGAACGATACCTTTCGGTCGCTAACCTCTTTCCTGAGCCGGTGATCATCCCGTAAGGGAGCCAGGCGTTGCCCACTTAGGCAAAGATTTGGCCTTATGCCTCCTTTGGAGCCCTCCCCGGCCAACGTTAGGCGCAAGGTTCCTGCTGCTAAGCTGGTGCTAAACATGGTACGAAAGGGGCTCTCTGTCGTAGGAAGAGCTGTACTGAATAAGGTCCCTTATGAAGCCGATGCCCCACATCATTACCTATATGACCCCCCTGCCTCACTCAATTGAGGCTGCGCGCTCAATTCATGAGGCTAAAGCCATCATGACCAGCGAGGGCATCAGGCACCTTCCAGTTGTGTCAGAAGGTCAGCTCGTAGGAATGCTTTCAGAGCGCGATCTCAAGCTGGCATTCGCCATCGCCGCCACAACTGAGTCTGAAGACGCGTTAACGGTAGGCGATGTATGCAACCTGGAAGCGTACATCGTTGAGTACAACACTCCTATCGACCAGGTGCTGGTAAATTTGGCGGAGCTGCGAGTTGGCTCTGCCTTGGTCACGAGAAACGGCAAACTAGTGGGAATCCTGACCACAACTGACATCTTCCGCAGCTTTGCGGAGATCCTCAAGATCGCGTACCCGGATGCTTAGGTAGCGCGAAAAAATCGTCGGTTCTGCTCTCTCGAAAAAAAGTGCAGTCTCAAAGCAAACTGTAGTAGAGCCTAGCGGTCCTGACCTTCGTCCTAATCTTTCTCCTGCACCTGCACTGACTCCTGCTCATAATCAGGAGATCAATTTGGTTTCTCCAAAACATTTGGGTCGCGACACCAGGACTCGGACAAGGACTAAGAGAAGGAATCCAGTGCAAGTGCAGGAAAAAAAGGAGGAGCAGGATTATGAGCCAAGGGTGCGGTATTGACGCCCGCGGGGCAGAAACAGCGCTTCTACAGAGCAGAACAGACCCATTTTTCGCGCCACCTCTATCAGCGACGGAGCTGGAAAATGGCAGTCTCCCCTTCCCCAACTACCTCAATCCGACCATCGCGCTTGAGCTGATCGAGCGCTGCTCGAATCTCGCGCTCGTCACCGGCTACGATCGGCCTCTCCTCTTCCTCGTGAACGACGATTAGGTTGTTAAAGTACAAGCCATCCTCGGCCTCCGGATGGCTCAGAGCATCCACGATCTGCTTCTTGATAGTTTCTGGGCTCGACATGACTAGGCCTCCTGCCAACTCGGTGGCCCGCTGCCAACAGGCACCCCCGGACCACCATCCGCCGACAGTAGCGCAGTTGCCGAACGGAGGGCAGTAAAATAATTCCGGCTGGACGAACCTCGCCCCTCCTTGCACTAGAGCCACTTACTTAGGGACCCCGCGAATTTACTGGAGGTTGAACATTAGCGGGCGGCCACGATAAGATCCCTCTCTGATGTCCAACATTAACCCGGCCACCTTCGCCCTCGCCTTGGCACTGCTGTACTTCGTCTGGCCTATTGACCTGGTGCCCGACATCTTCGGCCCTCTAGGAAGGGTTGATGACCTGCTGATTCTCGCCTTAGTAGCCTGGCAGGCTTACAAGATGCGCAAACGACCTTCGACCAAACCAAATGAAGGCAGCCGCGAAACAGAAGCTGTGACACAGCCAAAAAACCCGTACGAAGTCCTAGGGCTTGCACCAGGAGCCTCGCAAGACGACATCGACGCTCGCTACCGCCTGCTAGCGCAGCAGTACCACCCGGATAAGGTGAACCACCTAGGGGAAGAGCTTCAAAAATTGGCTCACCAAAAGATGCTGGAAATAACCGAAGCGTACAAAGCTCTCACCGCCTGACCCTCCCATCGAACCGGCACCGGCACCGGCACCGGAAAGATTCTCACTAACGACTCAACACGCGCTCAAGCCTTCGGGCCAGTCCTGCGCACCTCACAGAATCCGCGAGCGGGTATGTTTACAAACCCTCGGGAGTTCAATCCTCTCCGAGCGTCCATTTGACCCCTCCTGCGGAGGGCTCAAATGGCGCGCTCAATGTCGTGATTCGCCCGGCCTTGCTTGTTCCGCTTCTGCTATTCCCTCGCTTACGCGAGGGGCAGAATCGGCGCGATGCTCGCCAGCTCGCATCGCATTTCGATCACTCGGGAGTTCAATCCTCTCCGAGCGTCCATTTGACCCCTCCTGCGGAGGGCTCA
>CAYPUA010000008.1:0-108262 GCA_964413875.1 uncultured Bdellovibrionales bacterium | reverse complement strand
TCCTATCTCGACTTTGCTGCGCAAAGATCTCGATGACGGCTTAGGGGGCTGGGCCCCCTAAGGACCCCGGCGACAAGATTCCTACCTCGGCTTTGCTTCGCGGACTTTTCCTATCTCGACTTTGCTTCGCAAAGATCTCGATGACGGCTTTGGAGGAACCCGTGTGAAGCACGTGGGCTTCGTGCTCCAGGCTAGAAGTAGTGATCTTGCACCACTCCGTTTCCGAACTGTATCCGGATCCAGCGGTTGCCGTGACAGAAAATCGGCCATGCGCCGCCAGTGTAGCAGTAGCTAGCGTCGCACTGTGCAACGAATTTGCTCGCTTGGGTGGTGTATCCGCCGCCTCCGTTCGCACTAAAGACTTGAATGTGCGGTCCGCCGCCGGCGCCGACGCCCGTTATGAGGTCATTACGACCGTCTCCATTCCAGTCGCAGACGGCTGGATAAATGTCGCCCGGCCAACCGCCATAAGGCACGAAGCTGTAGCTGCCCGATGGACTGTACGAGCCGTACACGTACGAGTCTCCAGAGGCTGGATTCACGGCGGCCACTGAGGCAAATGACCACGCCGTAAACGACGCTGTAACGCTCCTGTTCTGCGTCATCGATACGCTGCAGTTGCCGGTTCCACCACAGTCACCTGACCAGCCGGCGAAGGTATAGCCAGTGGATGGCGATGCGCTCATCGTTTGCGTGCTGTTGGTTGAGTACCAGCCGCTGCCCATGCTGGCGGTGCCGCCGCCGCCGACGTTGACTGTGAGGTAGTATGAGGATGGCGTGAATGTGGGTGTTGGAGTGTTCGTTGGAGTAGGCGTATTTGTCGGTGTGCGAGTTGGGGTGTTGGTATTAGTTGGAGTATGTGTCGGAGTATTTGTGTTTGTCGGCGTGCGAGTCGGCGTATTTGTGTTAGTCGGAGTGTGCGTCGGCGTATTGGTGCTTGTTGGCGTATGGGTCGGAGTGATGGTGCTAGTCGGAGTGTGAGTCGGAGTGATTGTTGGGGTGCTCGTTGGCGTGCGAGTTGGCGTATTTGTGTTGGTCGGCGTGTGAGTAGGCGTGTTTGTGTTGGTAGGCGTGTTCGTGGGCGTATTGGTGTTTGTCGGAGTGTGAGTTGGAGTGTTGGTGCTAGTGGGCGTATGGGTCGGGGTTTGAGTCGGCGTAATTGTAGGCGTGTTGGTCGGCGTGCGGGTCGGAGTGTTCGTGTTGGTTGGCGTGTGCGTTGGAGTGTTGGTGTTTGTTGGTGTGTGAGTCGGCGTTACTGACGGCGTAGCCGTTGGCGTCACGGTCGGGCTGTGACTTGGGGTATTAGTCGGCGAAGCAGTCGGCGTATCCGTGCTTGTCGGCGTTACGGTCGGCGTAACTGTTGGAGTGTTTGTTGGCGTCTCGGTTGGTGTCTGTGTCGGCGTGTCGGTCGGCGTGTTGCTCGGGGTCTCCGTTGGAGTATCCGTCGGCGTATCAGTTGGCGTGTCAGTAGGCGTGATAGTAGGTGTTTCAGTTGGCGTGTGTGTCGGCGTTTCTGTTGGTGTCTCAGTCGGCGTATCTGTCGGCGTATTGGTTGGTGTTTCAGTCGGAGTGTCCGTCGGGGTATCGGTTGGCGTGTCGGTTGGCGTGTCAGTCGGCGTGTCGGTTGGCGTGTTACTCGGGGTCTCCGTTGGAGTATCCGTCGGCGTATCAGTTGGCGTGTCAGTAGGCGTGATAGTAGGTGTTTCAGTTGGCGTGTGTGTCGGCGTTTCTGTTGGTGTCTCAGTCGGCGTATCTGTCGGCGTATTGGTTGGTGTTTCAGTCGGAGTGTCCGTCGGGGTATCGGTTGGCGTCTCGGTTGGTGTCTCAGTCGGCGTGTGAGTTGGGGTATCGGTTGGGGTGTCAGTTGGAGTGTCAGTCGGGGTGTCGGTTGGCGTATCTGTCGGCGTATCGGTAGGCGTATCAGTTGGCGTGGCTGTTGGCGTCTCAGTAGGGGTGTCCGTTGGGGTATCGGTTGGGGTGTCAGTTGGCGTGTCAGTCGGTGTGTCAGTTGGCGTAGCTGTCGGTGTGTCTGTTGGTGTGTCCGTTGGCGTATCCGTCGGGGTGTCCGTCGGCGTGTCCGTCGGTGTGTCAGTCGGAGTATGAGTCGGCGTATCTGTCGGCGTGTCGGTTGGAGTGTTGCTCGGGGTGTTGGTTGGCGTCTCAGTCGGCGTGTCAGTCGGAGTATCGGTTGGCGTCTCCGTCGGTGTCTCGGTTGGTGTGTTGCTAGGCGTGTGAGTTGGGGTTTCGGTCGGTGTGTCCGTAGGCGTGTAGGTCGGTGTGGCTGTTGGCGTCTCCGTTGGAGTAATCGTTGGGGTTAGGGTCGGCGTGTCAGTTGGCGTATCAGTCGGAGTATCGGTTGGCGTCTCAGTCGGTGTCTCGGTTGGTGTGTTGCTAGGCGTGTGAGTTGGGGTTTCGGTCGGTGTGTCCGTAGGCGTGTCGGTCGGTGTGGCTGTCGGCGTCTCCGTTGGAGTGTTCGTTGGAGTGAGGGTTGGCGTATCAGTTGGCGTATCAGAGGGGGTATTAGTTGGCGTGTGAGTTGGGGTCTCGGTCGGGGTCTCTGAAGGAGTTACTGTTGGGGTTTCGGTCGGTGTCCCTGTCGGAGTATGGGTTGGAGACGCTGTCGGAGTATCTGTGTGGGTTGGAGTGTTAGTTGGCGTCTCAGAGGGGGTCTGAGTTGGAGTGTTAGTTGGAGTTTCAGTCGGGGTCTCACTCGGGGTACTCGAAGGAGATGACGTTGGAGTGTCGGTCGGCGTATTCGTTGGTGTGCCGGTGGGAGTGCTAGTTTGACTGTTGGTTGGCGTGTTAGTCGGAGTCTGTGTTGCGGTATCAGTTGGCGTGCTGGTTGGCGACACGGTCGGGGTAGGCGTTTCGGTCGGTGTGCTAGTCGGCGATGCCGACGGAGTTACAGTTGCAGTTTCGGTCGGGGTGTCTGTTGGGGTGTAGGTTCGCGTTGGCGTGCTTGAGGGGGTCGTTGTTGGGGTGTTGGTAGCGGTGCTCGTCGGAGTCTCAGTGGCTGTTGGTGTTACTGTTCGCGTCTCTGTTGGCGTTCCAGAGGGTGTATGAGTCGGAGTTTCTGTCGGCGTCACGGTGCTTGTTGGGGTGTGCGAAGGAGAACTGGAGGGAGTTTGAGTGGGGGTTTCAGTTGGTGTGTCGCTCGGTGTGCCTGTTGGGCTCTCCGTAGGCGTTGAGGTATTTGTTGGGGTTGCAGTTGGTGTCATCGATGGTGTGCTTGTAGGGGTCTCCGTAGGCGTCACCGTTGGGGAGACGGTCGGAGTTTCGGTCGGCGTTGGAGTTTGAGAAGGGGTATCGGTGGCTGTCGGTGTCGCTGTTGCTGTGTTGGTGAAGGTCATCGTCGGCGTGATGGTAGGGGTGTCGGTAGCGGTAGCGGTGTTTGTGGCTGTTGGCGAAACGGTTGGGGTTGGGGTTGAGCTGCTCGTTGGCGTAATCGTTGCGGTATCTGTCGGGCTCGGCGTCACCGTCCCGGTCGGTGTCGGTGTCGGTGTGGCAACATCACCCTCACCCGGTCCCGCAAACCAGCCCTTGTAGAGCGCCTTGCCGATCACCCGGCGCTTGATGATTTTGCGGATGGCAGATGCACTTTCGGGGAACGGCAGCTTCTGGTTGCCGCGTATGGCGTATGCTTCAAAGGTCAGCCGATGCATCTCGCCGACTGCCGGGCAGGGGCCGCTGTAGCCAGTGACGCCGTAGTCGTTCGAGCTTTGGAAGAAACCCTTCACAACGGCGCCTGAGGTGCTCGGGACTCCGACTGGGAAGCCGGTTTTGAAGTAGCGGTGCCTCTTGCTCACCATGACGAGCCAGTGAACCATGTCGGTGCTTGAGTTGTGCACCAGCAGCACGAGGTTGTCGGTGCCCTTCGGGATCCTCTTCCACTTGATTGCCGGCGATTGGCCCGCTCCGCTGTTGCGAGTTCCGTCAACCCAGCATGAGGCCCACTGGGGGAGGGAGCTGCCGTTGATGAACGAAGTTGAAGACACAGCGAATCGGGCGGGCGCCGCTGCGCGTGGCGCTGAGGTAGGGGGATGCTGGGAATGCACGGCCCCGTCTTTGGGCGCACCAGACACGAGCACGATCTCGCAGCACATGGCGAAGGCAAGAATCGCAAGTATCTTCCGTGCTATATGCACGCTACGTTCCTCTCTCGGTCTACAACACTCCCCTATGACTACGTCGGCAGAACGAGCTAAAGGCTTGAGAGCAGAAAGCGCAGAAAAAATTAAGGTAATCTCTTAGGGCAGTTGCTGGCGCGAATCGAGGCGCTTACGGCCGGGGCGGGAAGCGGTTTAGGAGGTCCCGGATGGGCTCCTCTAAGAGTGGGTAGATGCGCAGATTTGGGTACTTCTCGAGCATCTCAAGGAACGGATCGTGCTCGCTCATCTGCCAGGGCTCGCCCCCGGCCTCAAGGATTCGGTCCCGTTCGCGGAGCTCGACCCAGCGAGAGAGCCCCTGGCCGAGCAGCTCGCCAAGCGATCCATCTTTGTCGTCGTGGAGTGCTACAGCTAGGTCGCACAGGTGCTGGCTCATCGCGTCTTCGGCCAAGCTCTTTACCCGCGTGAGGGTCAGCTCGTAGAGGTCACGGTCCGAGCGGTCGACGAGCTCAGAGGTCAGCATGCCGTAGCCTACGATCGGATCGACCTTAGCCACCTTCTCGCACTCTGGAGGGGAGAGGAGAAAGATCTCCGCTGGTGCGGATAATGCTCCGAGAGAGAGCGCGGCGACGGGCGCTGCAAGCGCCTGAGTGATGCGGCTGCTCAGTGATGGCTTCTGAAGGGGAGACTCCACGTAGCCATAATTGTTTGGGAGGGTCGAGTCAGGCAAGGCACTGAGTGGCGCCGGGCTTACATTTGCCCTGTTCGCATCAGTAAGGATCTAAATTAACCCACCAGATGTGGCCTCATGGGGCCGCTTAAGAGAGCTTCGGCTACGAACTAGAGAAAGTGTCGGTCTATGGCGCCTTCAGTGCTTCTCCTCGGGGTGAAAAGCCCTCCGGCTCCACCAATGCAGGGGAGGATTCAGAGCACGGAAAGTTTTTCCGCTCTTAGTAGCCACGCTCGACTGCTGACACCATATCCTAATCGATTTTTAGCGGCGCCCCAGTTAGTCTGGCGCGCCCGGTTCGCCTGACAGGCGCCCTCTAGCGCTTCTCACGGAAGGTTGTGGTCTCGCAGCGCGTTCTCCCCTAGTCGGTGGTGAGGGCAGGCGAGCACCCTAAACGTTGTACAACCTTTCAGTGAAACCATGGCAGTTCGAACCAACATCCTTTCGGCTATTACCAACTCCTTCTCCTCTCCTGTTACGGAGTCGGCAGCAACGACCGCAGATGGCCGCATGGCGGTGGTGATCGATGGTAGGGAACATGGTATTTCGTTTAGCTCAATTACCGAGCGGATACCGACTATTCAGGCAGAGAGCCTCCGGGACGTGGTTGAGGCTCTGCAGGCGCACCACTTTGGCGCGTTGAGCGGCGAAGACGAGCACAATTCCGATCTTCTTCTCTGTGTTGATATCACAGAGCTCGCTGCAGCAGATACGATTCTGTTAGCCGAAGGGCTCAGCTATTCCCGTGCCTGTGGCGTTATACTCGCCATGACAGCAGCACAGTTCTCGCTCTTTGATCGCGCCCTCTTTGGCTTCGTGCTTGAGGCTAGTGCAGCTTAACGAGCAGGCGCTTTAGCACAGCGCTCTGGCGCTGAAACTGCTCAAGGTGGCGCTGCATTTCAGAGATTGAGCGACGGGATTCGTCTTCATCGGCACTGCTCTCGGAGTCGCTGCTCTCGCACTCCCTCTCTAGCTCCTCCATCCGCTCGACGAGCTCTTCTAGAGCGCGGAGCGGATTCGCCTCGTAAGTCGTAGGGCTCCGGTCATCTTGAAACGGTGCCTGGGGCTCACGAATAACCTCGACCTCGATCTGGTCTATCAGTGGCGATCGCTTCTCGGAATCTTCTGGAGTAGCCATGGTGGTGCCCTGTCGTAGCCGCTTCTCTCCTCTGGTGAGCAAAAGTCGTTCTCACCCTGGCAAGCTTTTCCCGGGTTGCGGTGTCGCCAGGTTAGGCCGGTACGACGGCAACTTTTACCGAGGTTCGCGGGGTAAAAAGTGCCTGCGACGCCTGAAAGTGTTGGATCGACGATAATCCCAGAGCGTTTTCTTACTCTCTTCGGTAGCGGGAACGGAACCGGAGCCGTTGCCGTTCCTGGTTGGCGGTGAGAGGCGGGGGATGGTACAACACGCGGATGGGTGTTGATTTTCTTGCGGATGTTCCGCTGTGGTACCTGGCGTTTCTCTTCAGTACAGTCTGCCACGAAGCGGCTCATTCGCTCGTGGCGAAGTGGGGCGGAGATTACACGGCGTATGCCGGTGGGCAGGTAACGCTTGATCCGATGCCGCACATCCGTCGCGAGCCTGTGGGCTTGCTAATTCTTCCGATCCTCTCGTTTATCATGTTTCACGGTGGCGGAATGCTCGGCTGGGGTAGCGCGCCGTACGATCCGTACTGGCAGATCCGCTACCCGCGGCGTGCAGCTCTCATGGCTCTGGCTGGGCCCGTGAGCAACTTCCTGCTCGTGCTCTTCTCGGCTGTGCTAATGCTCGTGGGTATTCAGCTCGGAGTCTTTACTCTCTCTGAGAATATGCTGGCGCTCGTCAGCGGAGACGGCTTCTTCGGCGCGTGCGCCTACTTTCTCTCGATATTCTTTCGGCTCAACCTGATCCTTGGGATCTTTAACCTGCTGCCGGTGCCACCACTCGATGGGCACTCAGTTTTGGGGCTATTCCTCCCAGAGTCGACCTTCCTGAAGTTCTTGGAAGTGGTCAGAACGCCAACGTTCTCGCTGCTTGGGATTATCATCGCCTACAACGCGTTCCCGTACTTTCTGATGCCAGTCTTGCAGTGGTCTATCGTGACTTTCTACCGCGTCGCGATGGCGCTCTGAGGCTGCGCTTCCGGCGAGTGCCATCTTTCCGCTTTGTAGTCTTGGCACTGCTGCGCCGCGCTTGGCACGTTGGGCAGATGTGAGTTCCACGCTGTCCCACAACGATGCGACGAATCTCGCTCTTGCAGCGCTTACAGGGCTTCCCTTCACGGCCATACACCACCGGCGAGTACATCCCGCCATCAACGACACCGTCCCCAAAGTCAGTTCCGAGGAGCGAGACCGCTTTCGAGAGGATTGAGACGATCGCTGCATGGAGCGCCACGCGTTTCTCAGGCGGAATCCTGTTGCACGGTGTGAGCGGGTGGATATGAGCTGTCCAGAGGGACTCATCGACGTAGATGTTGCCGAGCCCGGCTATGAGAGACTGGTTGAGAAGCGTTGGCTTAACGGCCCCCTTTCGGGTGCGAAGGATCGCGTCGAGAGCTTCAGGGGTGAAGGAGTCGCTTAGTGGCTCGACTCCGATCCGTGCGGTCACTTCCTCTGGAGATGAGACGAGGTACATCCGGCCGAACTTCCGGGTGTCGTTGAAGCGCAGGCTCTTGCCGTTGCTCAGGTAGAGAACGACCCGGTCGTGGGGCTCAAGCGGCATGGAGTCGGGGAGAACATCGAGCGAGCCGCTCATCCGCAGGTGAGTGAAGAGGAACTGCTCAGAGCTGCCTTCAAGCCGCATGCCGACGAATTTTCCGCAGCGAAATACGCTCGCGATGGCGCTGCCGGAAACTAGATCAGAGAAGAGAGGTGCCCTGTCGTGCGCAATAGTGCGGTGCCACAGCACCTCAGAGCTTCTAATGGCTAGCCCCTCGATGCGCTCCTTGAGGTACCTGACAGTAGACTCGACTTCTGGCAGCTCTGGCATGGTTTTATGCGGTAAATGCGTGTTTTAGCCCTAGGGACTTTAGCAGGAAGATGAAAAGACAGCCACTTCATGGGCTTAGGGATTATGAGAGCGGCGATTTTTGAGCAAACCCTCTGGAATCGCTCAATACTCCCGCAGCATGTGCCGATCTCTCCAATTGGAGAGACAGGAACGTGAAGGTCGTTCACCGCAAAGAAACAAGCCAGATGATCCTTGAGCTGCTGGTGTCTGAGGACCGGCTCAAGCTCTTTGCGCGCGTTGTTCCGCAAGCCGATTTTGGGGCAGCCCGAGAAGATGAGTTTCTCAAGGAGGTCGCGTCAATCGCGCCCGATGACCTGATCGATCGGATGGTGGTGTGGGACATCGTCTCCGAGCTCAGGCAGGGGAAGGGGTGCGATGCCCGCCGGGTGGCGCGTGGCGTGTCGCCGGTACCGGGGCGAGATGGGAAGCTTGTGTGGCTCGTGCGACGGTTTTCGCCAGGGAAGACCGAGGACGCCGAGCGGGAGTTTGTGGATTTCTTCACGCTCGGACTGTTTGAGAATGTGGCGAAAGGGCGCGAGATTGCGCGTGTCTATAAGCCTACCGGAGGACTTCCGGGGAAAGATGTGCTCGGCAAGCCGCTCTCGACAAAAGCTGGCCGCGCCATAAGCCCGCGCTTCGAGAAGACGATCGAGCCTCGGGAAGATGACGCGCAAGAGGCCTACACAACGCTCGTTGCGGCGGTCGATGGGTACGTGCACGACGAGGGCGGAAAGTTCAGTATTCGCGAGGTGCTCCACATCTCTGGGAACCTCGACTACAGCATGGGGCACATCGATTTCATCGGGAGTGTCCGCATCGGGGGGGATGTTCAGAAGGGCTTCAACATCAAGGCACGGGGCAAGATCGAGGTCTTGGGATCGGTGCTGGGAGACAACGTCATCACAAGCGAGTCGTCAGTGACCATCAAGGGCTTTCACTACGGCGGGGAGGGATCGTTTCTCTCCGCCAAGGGTGACTACACAGTAGACGCTTGCGAGAAGATAGCCACCGAAGTTGGCGGAAACATCTTCGTCGCCCGAGAAGCGCGCGAGTGCGCCATCTCTTCTTCCTCAGCAGTCATATCGCCTCGGGCTGCTTTCATCGGAGGCTCCGTGTGGTGCGTCAAGGGCTTCGAGGGGCGAGTTGTGGGAAATCCTGCTGGCGTAAAGACAGTGATCGAGATTCGAAATGAGCTTGAAGTGACGAAAGAGTACCGCAAGCTAAGCGAAAATATCCGCAAGCACGCCGCGGCCGCTGCTGCGCTCGAGCTGCACATCGGCCCGTACCTGAAAAACCGCAACCGAGTGCCGCTTTTGCGCAACCAGTTCAAGGAGAAGATGGTGGCGCTGCTCGATAAGCACGACCAGGTGACGAAATCGCTGGAGCACCTCAAGGGCCTTGAGAAGAAAATGAGAGAGGGGAAGCCTCTTGAAAGCAATGCGCGCGTGAATATTCGCGAGATGGCGAACGCGGGCACCGTTCTCACGAGCGGAGAGACTGTCTTTGAGTTCAAGGACCCTGTCGCAGGACCGGTCTGCTACAAGCCTAGCGACGACAGGAGCGAGTGGAAGCAGGAAGCTTTTGTGGATTTAACAGTGGAGTAGGATATGGAAAAGAAGGATCTTTTGACGAACATTCACTCGGCTTGCGCGGTCGGCATGAACCTAATTCCGCCGACACTGCTGTGTGACAGCATCGGCTCTATCGGGCTAAAGACTCCGCTGGTGGTTAAGCCCGAGACGACGCTCGCTGAGTGCGTGGGCGTGCTTCAAAGGCACAAGATCGGAAGCCTCTTGGTGGTAGACGAGCAGGGGAAGCTCGTGGGGATCTTCACCGAGCGGGATTGTATCCTGAAGGTGATGGCGAAGGTTCATTCACTGAACGATGCTCTAGTAAAAGACTACATGACCCCGCACCCGATTCGCGAGCGGGCCGAGGCTTCAATAGCGTTCGCCCTGAACCTAATGTCTCACGGCGGCTTCCGCCATGTGCCCATCGTGGATCAAGACGATGTGCCGATTGGGATAGTGTCGGTGAAGGACGTTGTTGACCACATCGTTCGCAAGATGCTGGAGGCGATATACGAGGCAGTGGAGGAGTCGTAGCGGAGAGATGCGTTCTCTTTCAGTAGCAACTAGCCTCGGCGCCGGCTGCGGAGCCGGAACCGGCTCCCTTTCCGTCACCGATCCCGGTCACGGTTCCGCAAACGGGGAAGATGCCGCCGGGTAGTACGAACATCCGGATCGGCTGCTCAATTCTGGTGGTCTAGTGCCTTGGCTTTTTGAGCAGCGTAGCAATCTCCATTCAGCGTTCTCCGCGTTTTCCGCGCCCCCGCGTTAATTAACCGAAATAACCCTAGCGTCGAGAAACGGTCATGGCTGCGTGGAGGGGGCGTGCTTAAATAAAAAAGGGCCGCCATTTGGCAGCCCTTTTCCTTTTTGGCCGAAGCTTCGGCTCCTCAGTCCGCTACAGGAGCGGGGCGATAAGGAGCGAAAGGATCGAGACCATCTTGATCAGGATGTTGAGTGCTGGACCCGAGGTGTCCTTGAACGGATCGCCTACGGTGTCGCCGACAACCGCCGCCTTGTGAGCGTCGGAGCCCTTCTTCTCGCCCTCAACGAGCCCCTGCTCGATGAACTTCTTGGCATTGTCCCAAGCGCCGCCGGTGTTCGACATGAAGATGCCGAGCACGACGCCGACTACGGTGGTGCCGAGGAGAAGTCCTGCGAGCGCATCAGCTCCCATCACGAAGCCGACAAGGATCGGCGTGATAAGAGCGACAAGCCCCGGAGTCCTCATCTCAGTGAGAGCCGCCTTGGTCGAGATCTCTACGCAGCGAGAGACGTCAGGCTTTGCGCCCTCCTTGCCCTCGAGCAGTCCTGCGATCTCGCGGAACTGGCGCCGAATCTCGGTAACGATCATCCCCGCGGCGCGTCCAACGGACTGCATCGTGAACGCCACGACGAGGCCTGGAAGGATTGCGCCGATGAACACGCCCATGACGAGCATTGGGTTAGTAATGCTCAGGTCAATCTTGGTTCCAGCACCGGTGAAGGTCTGGGTGTACGCGCCGAAGACTGCGAGGGCGGTGAGGCCCGCGGAGCCGATGGCGAAGCCCTTGCCGATGGCAGCAGTGGTGTTGCCGAGAGCATCGAGCTTGTCGGTGATTGCACGGGTGTCAGCGCCGAGGTGCGACATCTCAGAGATGCCACCAGCGTTGTCCGCAATCGGGCCGTACGCGTCGACCGTCATGATGATGCCCGTGGTTGAGAGCATCGCCACGCCTGCGAGCGCCACACCGTACACGTCACCAAACTTGTGCGAGATGAGCACCGCCGCAACGATCAGGAGCAGCGGGATCGCTACGCTGCGGAAGCCAACGGCGATGCCGTTGATGATGCAGGTTGCTGGGCCAGTCTTGGCCGCTGCAACGATCTCGAAGACCGGCTTCGATGAGGTGTAGTACTCCGTCGCGAGGCCGATGCCTATGCCGCACAGGGTTCCGAAGAGGATCGGCACCCAGAGGCTAAGCGTCAGCGGAACAGCCGGAAGGACCAGGAAGATCCCAGCAGCAATTACGAAGAGCACAGAAGCGATCAGCACCGCGAAGCGGAGCGCCTTGGCAGGATCTCCGTCCTTCAGGAAGCCCATCCACTTGATGGCAATGTATGACGAAATAGCCCCGAAGAGCCCGAGGATAAGCGGGGTGGCCATGAGCCACATCTGGCCAGCCTTTGCGGCCATTCCGCTGTCTGCCTTGAGGAGCTTCATGATGCCCGCGTCACCCATCGTCGCGGCGAGCGCGAGACAGCCGATGATGCAGGTAACGTACGACTCGAAGATGTCAGCGCCCATGCCGGCGACGTCGCCTACGTTGTCACCAACGTTGTCAGCGATAACGCCCGGGTTACGTGGGTC
This sequence comes from uncultured Bdellovibrionales bacterium, assembly GCA_964413875.1. Classification (GTDB taxonomy): domain Bacteria; phylum Bdellovibrionota_C; class UBA2361; order UBA2361; family OMII01; genus OMII01. Next base: position 96,516 of record CAYPUA010000008.1, on the reverse strand, counting down.
ATCTTCCGGAATTCCGGCCTCGACCTTTCCTACGAGGTCAGAACCGACGTCAGCAGCCTTGGTGTAAATTCCGCCGCCTACGCGCGCGAAGAGAGCGACCGACGAAGCTCCCATGGCGAAGCCGATGATCGGCTCGTGAGCCTTAACAACGTCCTGAACTTCCTGCGGGAGGAAGTAGAGGAAGAGCACGCCAAGACCGATCAGGCCGAGCGCTGCAACGGTGAGCCCCATGACTGCGCCGCCGTTGAAGGCGACCATCAGGGCCTGTCCTGGCTGCTTGTCTGAGGCTGCCTGAGCTGTGCGCACGTTCGCCATCGTGGCTGCCTTCATTCCGAGGAAGCCGGCGAGAAGCGACATGCCAGCTCCGAGGATGAAGCAGGCTGCGGTGTCAAACTTGAGCATGTACCAGATGGCAAGGAAGGCCACTCCGATGAACCAAGCGAGGTAGAATGCCTGCTGCTTGAGGTACGCCAGGGCACCGGCGCGGATGGCCCCGCTGATCTCCTGCATGCGGGCATTCCCGGCGGGAAGCGCCATGATGCTCACGTACATGCGGTACGCGACGAGGAAGGCCAACACTCCGAAAATCGGGGTGGCCCACGTTAAGACGGAATAAGTGGTAGACATGTTACTCCCAACTTCACTAGACGAACTGTTGCTCACAACTGCGGCCTAACGGGCGAGGCGAACACGCTCTGCCACGCCGCAATCGTAAGTGCCTGAAACTAAAGGCGGGGCGATTGTAGCCGTTGTGACGGAGGAGTCAACCTAAGGCAGGCGCGGCTGAGTCTTTCTAACTAGCTGTAATCTCAAAGCCGATTGAGGTGGGGTATAGCATTCCTCGTCTTCCTCCTGCACCAGCACCGACGCGTGCTCGTAATCAATCGGGACAGTTCTGGGGACTGCCTCCGACATCCGTGTCGATAGACCAGGATGAGGACGAGGAAGCCAGTGCAGGTGCAGGAGGAGGAGAAGGAGCAAGACAAGAGGGGGGCGCACGATAAAAGTGTCCGTCCCCTTTCTTGCAACCTAGTGCGTGAGCTTCTTGTACTTGATGCGGTGCGGGGTGTCGGCGTCGGCGCCGAGACGGCGGCGACGGTCAGCCTCGTAGTCTTGGTAGTTGCCTTCGAACCACACAACTTTGCTTTCGCCCTCGAAAGCCAGGATGTGCGTCGCTATGCGATCCAGGAACCAGCGATCGTGGCTTATGACCACCGCGCAACCGCCGAAGTTCACGAGCGCTTCCTCAAGGGCGCGCAGCGTGTTGACGTCGAGGTCGTTGGTCGGCTCGTCGAGCAGGATCACGTTTCCGCCCGAACGCAGCATCTTCGCGAGATGCACTCGGTTGCGTTCGCCGCCTGATAGCTTGCCGACCTCTTTCTGCTGGTCCGGACCGGCGAAGTTAAACTTCGCAACGTAAGCGCGTGAGTTCACCTCGCGCTCTCCGAGCTTAATGAGGTCGAGCCCGTCTGAGATCTCCTCAAAGACGCTCTTCTTGTCGCTCAGGTGGTCGCGGCTCTGGTCAACGTACGATAACGCCACGGTCTCTCCGACCTTGAAGTTTCCTTGGTCAGGCTTCTCCTGGCCGGTGATGAGCTTGAAGAGCGTCGTCTTTCCGGCGCCGTTTGGCCCGATAATTCCGACGATACCGCCCTTCGGCAGGCTGAAGCTTAGGTCCTCAAAGAGAACCTTGTCGCCGAAGGTTTTTGCGACTCCCTTGGCCTCAATTACGACATCACCGAGGCGCTTTCCTGGCGGGATGTAGATCTCAAGCTCCTCGATCTTCTTCTCTTGCTCTGCGTTGAGCAGGTCTTCGTACGCCTGGATACGCGCTTTCGACTTAGCCTGGCGGGCGCGCGGCGACTGCTGAATCCACTCAAGCTCTCGGGCGAGCGTCTTCTGGCGCTTCGACTCCGCTTTCTCTTCGAGCTCAAGCCGCTGCCGCTTCTGGTCGAGCCAGCTTGAGTAGTTTCCTTCCCACGGAACCCCGTGTCCGCGGTCGAGCTCAAGGATCCACTTCGCCACGTTGTCCAAGAAGTAGCGGTCGTGGGTGATGCACACCACAGCTCCAGGATACTCCTGTAGGTGGCGCTCAAGCCACGCGACAGACTCGGCATCGAGGTGGTTGGTGGGCTCGTCCAGCAGCAGCAGCTCTGGCTTCTGGAGCAGGAGCTTACAGAGCGCTACTCGGCGCTTCTCGCCACCAGAGAGGTTCGTTATCGGCAGGTCGCCCGGCGGGCACCGCAACGCATCCATCGCGATCTCAAGGGTGCGATCCAGCTCCCATGCGCCCATTGCATCGATCTTGTCTTGCAGCGCTGCCTGCCGATCGATCAGCTTCTCCATCTCCTCCGGCGAGATGTCGTCGCCGAGCTTCGCACTGACAGCCTCGAACTCCGCCAGGAGTGAGGCCGCCTCACCACACCCCTCCATGACGTTCTCTTTCACCGTCTTGTTGGGATTAAGCTTTGGCTCCTGCTCCAGGTACCCGATCGTTAGGTTCGGGCGGAACGTGATGTCGCCGCTGAACTCCTTGTCGAGCCCGGCTATGATCTTGAGCAAGCTCGACTTTCCGGAGCCGTTTAGGCCCACAATGCCGATCTTGGCCCCCTCGAAGAAGGAGAGAGAGATGTCCTTAAGAACCTGCTTTCCCGGGGGAAAGGTGCGGTTCATGCGATGCATAGAGAAGATAATTGGTGGCATGCCCCGGACGATACATGCGCTCCGGGCAAAGCTGCAAGAGCTGTGACCCGCCTTCCCCAACGTCTACCTGCGCGAGAATGAATCTTGAACCATCCTGGGTACCCCGTGGGACTTTTTCGGAACCGGAACCGTTCCCGGTATGAGGGGGATTTCTGGGGGAGAATTTTTCTTAGTTGGGATCTGTACTCAACAGTCGGCTCTGAAAACTAAAGCTTTGAAGTTGGTTTCGGGGAGCTCTACTGTCCGGCGCGGGTTTCGGATAGCTGTTTCTGTCACCTGACGTTCGTTGTTCTGACTGCTACTTCCTCCCTTTCGTCGGAGACCGTTGATGCAGAGACAACCGCCGCGCGGCAGCTACCTCCTTGAAGCTTCAATCGTTACCTTTGCGGCCGCCTTCTTTCTTGTCGGCGCCTCCGACGTCTCTCGAATTTTTCATGCTCGTAGTGCTGTTCGTGCCGGAGTGCGCGAGGGGCTTCGTTGTCTCTATCCGACAGACGCCGGGTGTGCGCCGGAGGACACTGTACACCCCGCGCCGGCAAGCCTGCGCTACAACGTCTCCGTCTGGGACGAGAGTGTGCAGTACGTCGTCCCAACTGAGATATGGCGAGCGCAGGCCGAGTGGGTGACAGAGCCTGAGCTTACGGTCCCGCTCGAGGCGACCCGGGTGTCGCAGGCAACGGTGCAGCTAGCACGAGACAAATTCCGGGAGCATGAGGTTCTGTTCCCCGTGCAGGGGCACCACCCGTACCTTGTGCAGCAGCGGGAGTTCCCGTTCATCGGCGGTCGAGATCCGCTTAATCCGGAATTCCGTGACCGTGTGACCCGTGAGCGTTCGCTTCCAAACAAGAGCGTCGACATCTCGGACATTCGCGGACTGACCCGAAATGTCCCTGGGCTGCGACAGAGTGGCTTTGAGCCGCAGTTTAGAATCGGCTCTGCGCAGTTCTCCCTGCGCGACGCGTGGCCCGGGCGGGACACAGAGCTCTCGCAGATCCGAGCGCTTGAGCAGCAGCACGGCGTAAAGATTGATTGCTACGCAGGAGAGCTTGTCCGGCAGGCGTCGCCTGCCCGTATCGACTGGAGCCGCCACTCCGGACTGCCGCCGCTGTGCCGGTACCGCGGTGACGCGAGGCTTTTCTCCGCGGACGGCCTGCGAGTGCCGCTGATGCTGCGCGTGACAGGCAACACCCGGGGCACTTCAGCCGCAGGGCAGGGGAAGGCGCTCATCCAGCTGCGCTGGACGATGGGCAGCAGCCGTGCTGAACAGCGGCTCGGCGGCAGATTGCTTTCAGCGGGAGCGAGCGGGAACTTCGTGGTGCGAGGCGCAGTCCTGGATGATGTCGCGGTGAATGCGCGAGCGCCGTACGAGAAGGGGGGCGCTTACTACGAAGAGCTTCGTGACAACGGGATGGTTATGCTCGTGCCCGCTGCGGCTCAGGTCTTCGTTGATGTGTTCTTGGTAAGCCTAAACGGGCAGCCGGTGTCGTGGCAGGGTGGCTCCTTGGAGCTCTTTTATCCCTCATTCTCTTACTTTCCAGAGCAATACTCCTGCGAACTCTCCTCTAATCCGGCTATTTGCGCAGGTGTTGTGCCGGTGAAGCCCCTCTACACGTCGCTTGAGCTTGAGCGAACACTTGCGAGCCGTGAGTCGTTTGCGACCGACTGTTCGCGTGAGGCTCCAGATGGGTACGAGCGAGATCCGGTTCAATTTCTTGCGGCTCTCCGTAAGCGCCTCCAGTCCGGGGAACCCGCGCGCTCTACAACCTTTTGGGCCCTCGACCCCGATGCAGCTTCAACATGCGCGCCAATCAGCAGGAAAATTCCGTGCAGCGGAGCGGCGCACGAGCACCTGAAAGGTTGCGGGGAGTGCCAGCAGGTCGATGAGAGGAGGCTTCCGGAGGGGTGCGAGGAGGTGAGCTTTGATCCAGCGCGCGATAGCGTGACGGACGTATCCTGCAGGACAGCGTCTCTTGAGCAAGTTGAGAGGCGAATGGGTTGCAGCGATGCTGCGCTACCCGCATGTGCTAAGCCGCACGCGAGACAGGGAAGTTACTCGCTGCTACAGGGCAGCCCCCAGTGCGAGTATGCACAGCGCCACTCTCCGCCCGCGCTTGAGAGTGAGCCAACTGCTGTGTCTCGGTGCAGCACTACTCGGCAGCTCGCGGAACAGTACCGCACGCAGTACAGTGTCCCTGCTGGCGTTGAAGTCGTGCTCACGAAGGCGGCAGGCCCGGATGCAGTCCTCACCAATGAGCCGGATGACCCATGTGTAGCGTTCGAGACAGGGATCCGTCGTTCGCCCGAGCGGCCGTGTGGCGCAATGCTCTCGAGCGACGGCGCGGCGCAGTGTTGTGCGGGGAGCGGTGGCCGTTGCATCGTCCGTAGTGTTCTGCTGCCCAAGTCTTCGTGGCGCTCTGGAGGCTCTGGCGTTGAGCTTTCAGGCGCTGTCCAGCGCGCAGCAAGCACTGTGCAAGCAGCCTATCCTCAGGCTCAGCGGCAGGAGTCGTGCGGTGGAGGCGGAGCACACTGCCTGGATATCTCTGCCAGGGAGGTTTCAAGCGAAGGGAGCGCCTCGGTACGGGCGTCTCTCACCGTGCCGCTTCGGCTCGCCTCGCTGTTCGGGCAGGGGGCTTTCACCGTTGAGCACCAGGAAAGCCGGAAGCTAGAGCAAGCGGTTATGCGTGAGTGAGGCTCATCTTGCGGCGTAGTTTCGTGTGCCACGCTAGCGCCTCTTTTAGAAAGTTTTTTCGCCTAACGACGTTGCAGCCTTGAACGAGGCACTAGTCATATCTATAGTGTTTTAGGCGCAAAAAGCGCAGGAAACGAGCAGCCCTAGCGCTGCCTTAAACGGAATCAAGGTGAAGAAACTTTTTGCAAGCAGCACTAGAGGGATGTCGCGCCTAGTATTATCCGTGCTTCCAGTCACTCTCATGGTGGCGGCGCTCCTTTCATTTCCGTGCCGCGCAGCAGCCGGCAACCCAGCACCGAAGCCGACGGGCACGATTGAGGATGATGAGCTGCTGGATGGCAGAGCTGATGAGTACAGCAAGGTTGTCGACACAGCAGTGGGCTTCCTTGTGCGCGGCGATGGCGAGAGATTTCGTGCCATGCTCAGTCCTGCAACGATTGAGAGCGAGAATCGAGGGACGGGAGTAATCGACACGATTATCAAGTCGCGCTTCATCCCGTTTTTTAGCGATTTCACGCGGCTCACAGACACCGTATCGACGCTGCCGACGCACGACGCAGGGAACAATCCCGGGCTTGCAATCTTTCGCACTTTTGAAACTACATCGGGGCAAGAGAAGCCTTTCGTCATCTACGTAATCAATCAGCGCGGCAACTACGTCATCGGGAACCTGCTTATCAACAAGACCTTCGAGGATATCGAGGGACCTATGCGGAGCGGGTGGTAGCGCTTGTTGTGCGCCACAGAAGGGAGGGGCATGCTCCCTATAGGGAACAGGTGTCGTCTCAATACAGGCCCTAGCGGGAGATAGCACCCCTTGTCTTCATACTAATCCTTCTCCTCCTCCTGCACTTGCACCGGCTCCTGTTCCTAATCAGGAAATTTCTCGGATTGCCGACGATAGTCGTGTGGACATGCTCGGACAAGCATTTAGGAGATAGGTGCAGGTGCAGGAGAAAGATACAGACGAAGATGAGGGCTCAAAAAAGCGGGAAGACGACGGTCTCAAGAGGGGATTACGAGGCCGGCTAAGCCATCACCGCAGCAACAAGCTAACAGCCTCCTCGGCCGTATTGAAAACATGCGAGCAGGGATCCGGCGAGATAGATGAGGCCAGTGTCTCGGCTTCGACGCGTAGTCCGCGGTTCAGCAAGCTCCGGATCCGTGCGAGAGCGAGGAGGTAATTTGAGGGAATCGCCTCGGCGTGGCTTAACAGCAGACGCGAGCCTTCGCCGCTGCCTGTGACGGCGTCCCAACGCAGGTAGCTTCTAATAAGGTGCGCAGATTCGACTGCATCGGGCATGTGTCCCTCGCGCAGCGATTTGACTGCGCTTTCAACAGAGCCTTGTAAGCTTAGGGCCGAGAGGCGTTCGTTTCGGCCTCGCATTATGGCAGACGCAAGACCGTGGTTGATCATCATTGCGATGTGCCGCGCCGGCGATTTTTGGCGCTTGGTTACAGCAGAAAGAATTTCGTTGAGTGCTGACGCGCGGTGCAGAGCTGTGTGCTTCGCTGCCACCTCTGCCCGTCCTGCATCCGCGATGGCGTGCATGCGGTGAGGAGTGGCGAGAAGCTCGGCGGCCTTCTCGGCTACATCGCTGACGTCGCCCGCGGTGTAGGTCACTAGGTGCTCCCCCTCATGGAAGATCTCAAGCAGCCCGTTCGAGGAGCGCTCGGTCAGGAGCAGGCCGCCGCACATCATCGACTCAAACACCCGGAAGTTTAGGTCACCCTTCACAGTTTGGTTCACAATGATCTCAGCGTGTGGAAAGATCTCCCAGTAGTTCCCCTGCTTGATGGTTATCGGCGCGACTTGCTGCAACTTTGTGAAGAACTCAACGCGCTTGCTGTTAAGCCGCGCATCCATCGTGCCTACAAACGCCATCGGCATAGTCTTTGTCTTTGACGGCTCCACATACCGCGGGGCCCAGAGCGGGAACCATGAGGTCGGAGTGCCCGACGGAGCGAAGTGGTGCAGGTAGTCCTTCTGTGCAACGAGCACGTGGTCGAAGCAGTGAGCGAGGCGTGCGTGAAGATCCCAGTGGTGGTGGGTGTCGACAGAGTAGAACACGGTGGGGACCTCTGCGTCCTCGATCCCGATGTAGGTAACAGGGGCACTATCATCGTGCCATACGATTACGTCCGGCTTGAAGCCATTCGGCAGTGACGCCAGCGTCGTCTTGAGATCAACAACCGAAGAGCTCAAGCGGTGATCGAGCTGCGGAGTGACGCCGCAGGTGAGCACGGCGTGTCCGAAGGAGCGGAGCTCTGTAGCGAACCAATCTTGATTTAGGAGCAGGATGTTCATGGAGCAGGTAAGGGGTGGTTTAAGCCGCCTCACTTTTGATGATTTGAGTGGGGGTCTGGGAGCGATCTTTTTTGATTTTGAGGGACGCTTAAGTAGCCTCGTTTATTGACGTTCGGCGGGTAGCAACACCGGGTCTGGGGCGCCCTGGGGAGCCTCGTTGTAGGGCGGCAGCCCACAGCCCGCTCGACTTGCCTCTCCCGGCACCGGGAACGGCACCGGCTTCGGTTCGTATAGCCGTTAATCGACAGAGCGAAATGGCTCGATCGCCAGTAGGTCGATGGCAGCTGGGGCTTCTCCATGCTGCGCACGGTTAGTTGCCCAGATACGCGAGAGTTTTTCGGAGCCGGTTCCGGCTCCGGGAGTAGTCGAATTGGGGCTAGGCTGCTTTACGAAGCTCTTCGCGAGGGTCTGAGTCGTTGGCAGGCGTCGGCGTTGATAAGCCGTTTCGAGCCTCCTCGTAAATTCGAGCCGGGGGCTCGCGCAGGTTCCACACGAGGCCGACGGCTGAGAGAGCTTTTAGGACGTAGTGAGTGACATCGAGCTCCCACCAGTAGAACCCTTGTCGTTCTGAACCTGGGTAGCGGTGGTGGTTGTTGTGCCAACCTTCGCCGAGCGTAATGATCGCGAGCAGGAAGCTGTTCTTGCTGTCGTCGCCGGTCTTGAAGCGCGGGCGCCCTATGACGTGCGCGAGCGAGTTGATACAGAACGTGCCGTGGTAGAGGAGAGTTGTGCTGATGCAGAAGCCCCAAACCACCATCTGCATTGCAGATGTGCCTAGCTCAGGGAACTTCGCCTGAAGAACTGCGCCGAATGCTGCTAGGGCCGTGAGCAGAGCAACCGGAGGAAGGATGTGGTATCGGTCGAGCCAGCGCAGTTCCGGGAAACGCGAGAGGTCCTTTGCCCCGTCGATACGGGTATCAACGAACTGCGAGCTAAGCACCCAGCCTACGTGCGCCCACCAAAGCCCGTAAATTCCTGGCGGATGGATATCCTCTTCGGTGTCGGAGTGCTTGTGGTGGTGGCGGTGGTGCGCAGCCCACCAGATCGGGCCCTTCTGGGCCGCAGTGGTGCCGAGCAACCCTAGCATGAACTGAAACGGCCGGCTGGTGTCGTACGAGCGGTGCGAGAAGTAGCGGTGGTATGCGCCGGTGATGCCGAACATGCGGATCGCGTAGAGCGCGAGGCAGGTCCAGAAAGCCGTCCAGCTGAAGCCCACCCACAAGACACCGAGGCAGCCTAGGTGCACCGCCCAAAACGCTCCCTGCTTGAGGAGGTTGGAAGGGTGGAAAGGGCGGCCAGTAGGCGACATAGGCGTCTTGCTCCGATGGTTGGTGGCGTCGCGAGATAGTAGAGGAATACCGCCCGGGAGGGAACCCTCCCCCGCCATTCCTCGCAAGCTACCGAGATAAAGAGAGAAAGGGCTACCTACTCCCTGCGAGAACCGATCGTAACAAGTTTTTTTGGCTGCCCTCTGCCATGCACGATATAGCCAACATAGGCGCTCACAGCCACTGCGGAGACCACAAAAGCTCCCATCAGCAGCGAGGATGATACGATCAAGTCGCGAACGAGGTGGAAAACGACCGCGAAGCACAAGGCGGAAAGCAGGAATCCGACGATTCCCGGCAGCCGGTCGAGCAGGCGAAGAATAGATTGCTGTTGCCTCTCGCCAACCATTACGATGGCAGATGTCGCAGCGCCGACCACACACGATGCCCCCACAAGGAGCCACATCGTCTGCGAGCTGGATGCTTCAGGTATCCAGCTCTGAATAATCGCGCCGCCAGCGAGGGAGTGTAGCGAGAGAGCTGCAGCGGATGAAACAACAGCGAGGGGGCTAACGACGGTCGCAGGGTGGTTCTCGCAGCTGCAGTCGTCATGAACGCGGTGGTGGATGCGGTGGTGAACGAAGTGCCAGAGCAGAAACGCCGCGCCGACGAGCATAAAGATCTCGCCAAGAATCTCAGAGTAGTGTGAAGCCTCAGAAACGATTGCAACGCCCAGGATGCCGTACAGGGCGTGGAAAAGCGCAAACGACGCACCCCACAGGAGCGCGTGTCCGCGCGTTGTGCTGGCAACAGCGATCGCAATCAGCAGGCAGCCGTCTCCCAAGAGGAGCAACGGGTAAAGCACGATAATGGAGGCAGCTGCGCCGAAAGACATGCGGGGGATTGTAGACGGGGGATGGGGTCACTAGCAAATGGTGGGTGCCTAACGCGGAAAGGTGGCGCAAAGCTCCTCTCGGGCTCGGCGAATCGGCGCCGGGGCCGGGAACGGCTCCGGTATCGGCCCCGAAATTAATCCGCCATGCTCTGCGGAAAACGGCTTCTTTGCTGGACGGGGAAATAACAGGCCGTTCTTTTCTCCATCCTTCTCCTAGCCTTCCTCTTCCTCGTTCTCCTGCACTTGCACTGGATTCCTCGTCATCATCCGGGCATTTCGATACGAAAATCGCTGGCAACCCCCGCGAATTTCTGGATTATGATCAGGAGGCAGTGCAGGTGCAGGACAAAGAGGAGGAGGAGGAAACTCCTCCACGATATCGGTAAAGCCTAAAGGGGCTTTCTGCGCCCCTAAGCCGCGATCCCGCCCTCGCTCCCGGCAAACTCAATCAGCTCAGCCAGCATCTCCCGATTTGTGATAATTCGAGGAACCTTGTTCTGCCCTCCGAGCTTGCCGCGCTTCTTCATCCACGCCGCGAAGGTGCCAGACGCCACCGGCACGACCTGCGGGGCCTTGAGACCAAAGCCGCCTGAGCGGTGTGACTCGTAGTCTTCGTTGCGTTGGCAGAGTTTCTTGTCGAGGGCCTCGACGAAGCGTGTGAGCTGCTCTGTGCCCGGCTTCTCGCCTACGAACTCAACCAGGTAGATGTGCCCGCCGAGCTCTCCTGAGCGCTCAGGAAAGACAGGTCCTACGGTGAAGTCGGCTATCTCGGCGGCGATTTCATGTGCTGCTGTGACAACACCGTCTTCGACCTCCTCGGCGATTAGGTGCTCGCCGAACGCAGAGAGGTAGTACGACGTGCGGCCGGTGACGAGCACCCGAGGCGTGTCGGTGTCGACGAAGCGAACTGTGTCGCCAATCACGTACGACCATAGCCCCGCGCAGGTAGTCATGACCACGGCGTAGTTGACGTCGCGCTCGACGTTTCCGATCCAGTGGCGTGTTGGCGAAGAGCTTTCAAGCTCCTCAAGCGGCACGAACTCGTAGAAGATGCCGTGGTCGAGATTCATGCGGAGGCCGTCACCGTAGCCACGGTCAGCGATGGCGATGAAGCCCTCGCTGGCGGGATACACCTCGCGCAGCTCAGCGCGGCTTCCTTCGAGCACATCCTTGAAGCGCTGCACGTACGGAGCAAAGTTCACGCCCCCGTGCACGACTAGCTCCATGTTCTCGTAGATGCGAGCGAGCTTCCCCGCGCTCTCGGGCTTCAGCGAAGCGAGCTTGTCGAAAAAGATCAGGAGCCACGCTGGAACACCTGAGATCATCCGGATGTCCTCTGAGAGAGATAGCGTAGCGAGGGTATCAACTTTCTCTTCCCAGTTCTTAATCAGCGCCAGCTCCGCTGGCGGGAAGTAGCGGGACTTGAGCCACCACGGCAGGGTCTTCACCGCGATGCCGCTCAAGTCACCGAAGAAGATGCCCGGAGAGGGCTCGGTGAGGTCAGTGCTCCCGCCGAGCATGAAGCTCTTGCCGCCAAGGATCTCTGACTTCGGCCGGTTTGTGACGTGGTGCACCAGGAGGTCGATCCCGGCCTTGGTGTTGGACCGCATCATGTCGTCTGAGCACGGGATGTACTTGGTCGTTCCAGAGCTCGTTCCTGAGCTGACCGGGAAGAAGCGAATCGTGCCTGGCCAGGTGCAGTCAGTGAGGACGGGGAAGGGGCCTTTCCAGAACTCCTCCCAGAAAGCCTCGTACTTCCGGAGCGGGACGCGCTTCTGGTACTCCTCGATCGTTGAGATTGACGAGAAGTCGTACATCTTTCCGAAGGTCGTGTGGCGTGCGCGCTCAACGAGCCAGCGAAGCTGCTGCTGCTGCAACTCTCGGGCAGAGGCCGTGCGCAACCGTTCGTTGCGCCAGCGGGCGTAGAGGCGGAGGAGGGGAGTAGCGTCGAACATGAGGCGCTACGATACGGGAAGTCGCCCGGTTTTAGAAGTTGCTGGCGTGAGCTGCAGCTGAGGAGGTGTAAATGCCAGGTAACGCTGGGCCAACGAAGAGAACGACCGACCCGTCGAGGCGTCCGGACTTGGCGATCTGCTCTAGGAGCTCTTTGCGGCACGGGCTGTGATGGCGCACCTTGGCAGCTTGCGGGTGGATCGACTCCGGCTTCCAGGCGTACTCGGTGATCTCGACCCAGTGGCCCTCAAAGGCCTCTCGTATCCGGCTCCACGGCATTTTTGCCATATCGTTGCCCCCAAAAAAGTGCTCCCGGATAGTACCCTGATTGAGTGGCTTATGGAAGGACGGAGACGGGGGGCTGAGAATGAGTCAGTCCTGCCCTGTAGAAAACCTGTGGAGTCTCAAAGAGGGTAGTAAAGGGGGTTGGCAATCCCATCTTCATCCTAATCCTTTTCTTCCTCCTGCCCATAATCGAGACATTTCGGGGTATTGCCTATGATACTCGTGCCGGAAGACTCGGGTGAGGACGATGAATCCAGTGCAAGTGCAGGAGAATGAGAAGAAGGATGACGAGGAGAAGCATGGGCCGGGGCCCGCTATTAACTCCCTCGGGGCGAAAAAGGTGTCCGTCCCCTTTTTCGCCAACCTAGTGTACAGTTCGCCGCACCGTAACGACTGAGGGCATCGACCGCATCATGGCTAAAGTAGGCAAGATTTCAGGATTTCCCGAGTGGCTCCCAGAGCAGAAGATCGCTGAAGATAAGGTCATCGCAACCATCAAGCGTATCTTTGAAAGCTACGGGTTCGCCCCGATTGAGACCCCTGCCGTTGAGCTGCTCTCGACCCTTGGCTCTAAGGGAATTATCGAGAAGGAGATCTTTGTGGTTCGTCGTCTCAGGGCTGAGGAGGGGCAAGAGTCTGAGCTCGGCCTGCACTTTGACCTGACCGTGCCGCTGGCGCGCTACGTTGCACAGCACCAGGCGGCGCTCACCTTTCCCTTCAAGCGCTACCAGTGCCAGAAGGTATGGCGAGGCGAGCGGCCGCAGCGCGGGCGCTTCCGCGAGTTCTACCAGTTCGACATCGATATCATCGGGCGTGATGAGCTGCCGCTGAGCTGCGATGCTGAAGTCGTTTCGGTGATCGGGCTCGTGATGAAAGAGCTCAACTTCGGGCCATTCCAGGTTCGGATAAACAGCCGAAAGCTCCTCGGAGGCCTGTACGCTGAGCTTGGCCTCGATGAAGCAGCGCGCAAAGCTGCAATAGTCGCTGTCGACAAGCTGCTCAAGATCGGCGCGGACGGCGTGAAAGGAGAGCTTGAAAAGATTCCAGGAGTCTCGCCGAAAGCGATCGAGGTGATCCTCAAGAGCACCGAAATTCAGTGCGGCGCAGCGGAGCTGCCGGGCAAGATTGCGGCGCTTGGCGTATCAAGCGAGCTCATCACACAGGGAGTATCTGAGCTGGTCGAGATCTTCGGACTCATGCCAGAGGATGTGCAGCCGCACGTGTTGATCGATGTGAGCCTGGCACGCGGGCTCGACTACTACACGGGGCTTATCGCCGAGACCACGCTCACGAAGTACCCAGAGTTTGGGTCCGTCTTCTCCGGCGGCCGTTACGACGACCTCGCATCTGAGTTCACAACACAGAAGCTCCCGGGAGTTGGCGTGTCGATCGGACTCTCCCGCATCATGGACCTGGCGCTCTCTGAGGGGCTTGTGCCAACCACCAGGAAGAGCCCGACGCAGGCTGTCGTGGCTGTCTACTCAGAAGACACCCGGAAGCGATGCAACGATGTAGCGCACACGCTGCGCCAAGCAGGGCTCCCGACAGAGGTATTCTACAAGTCGCCTAAGCTCGGAAAGCAGATCGAGTACGCAGAGTCGAAGGGCGCCCGGTACGTACTCTTCGTTGATAGCGCGACGGGGGAAGTGCAGGCGAAGGATCTCGTTACCAAAGAGCAGGCGAAGGTCTCCGACCTCACTTCTTGGGCCAAGTCGGTAGCGCAGTAGTCGCATGGTGAAAGGCTTCGCGGTTCGCACCAAAGGGCAGGGGCTCTACGAAGTCACCGAAGAGGTGTCAGCCATTGTGCGTGAGTCCGGTGTTACGGAGGGGCTCTGCACAGTTTTCATTCGCCACACCTCGGCGAGCCTCACCATTCAGGAGAACGCAGATCCTTCAGCGCGTCGAGACCTCGAGGCGTGGCTCAACCGGCTCGTGCCCGAGCGCGACCAGCTCTTCACCCATACCGCAGAGGGACCCGACGACATGCCATCGCACATTAAGTCGATCCTGACCGATGTCTCGCTCTCGATCCCAGTGGTCAATGGAGACCTCGTGCTCGGCACCTGGCAGGGCATCTACGTTTGGGAGCACCGGCGCAACGGGCATGTTCGGCAGGTTGTCGTGCACTGCGGATGACGGGCGATTCTGGCCCCGATGTGGTCGCCGCCCGACCGGGGTAGTTGATGAGCTCCTCTACGCGGTGTTCGATGGAGACGCGTGCAAAGCCGCGGCGTAGCCAGCTTTCCTGATTCCCCTCGCATACTTGAACCGTGGCAGGGTCGTGGCGCCAGTTTCGCGGGTATCCTCATCTTATATCTAAGGAGTATCCTGAGTTTTGCTGCTCGGGTGGCAGATACGCCGCCTTCTCCTCTTAACTATGCCGGGACGTTGGGACAAGATCGACAAGGTGCTCAAGGACGTATTCTTCGTCACCGGCAACCGCTTCAAGCTTGAAGAGACTGAAGCCGTGCTGGGGAAGATGCGGCACGTGCACCTAGACCTGCCCGAAGTTCAGGAGCTTGAGCCGCGCAAGGTGGTGATAGCCAAAGCACAGGCGGCTATCGAGCAGGGGTATACGCCGGTTCTGATCGAAGACACTTCGCTCTCGATACACTCGCTCAACGGTCTCCCCGGACCACTCATTAAATGGTTCCTTAAAGCTCTCGGCGGCGAAGGCGTTCACCAGCTCGCAGCGTCTCGTCAGGATTGCCGCGCCGAGGTCCGTACAATCTTCGGTCTTGCTCTCGGCCCACAGAGCTTCATTTACGGCGAGGGAGTGGTGCAGGGAGAGGTTGTCGCGCCGCGAGGCACTGGCTTCGGATGGGATTCGATCTTCCAGCCAGAGGGAAGCATCAGGACTATGGGAGAGATGACCAAGGAAGAGAAGGCATCCTTCAGCATGCGGGTTAAGGCGCTTCACGACCTGCGCACGCAGCTTGAGCGCTTTTACAATAAGAGGTGAAAGCTCAGTCCCGTTCTCTGCGCCTCCGCGTTAGATAACCAGAACGTTCCGGATTGGAGGGTGCTAGCCTGCCTGGCAACGGGGGCTGGCGAGCGATGGTCGAGACAGCGGCATTTTAGTTTAATAACGCGGAGGCACGGAGGATGCGGAGTGCGCGGCGTGGGGAAGGTGGCTATTCAGCGATCTCCGCGCTTTCCGCGCATCCGCGTTAGATAACCAGAACGTTCCGGATTGGAGGATGCTAGCCTGACTGCCAGCCGGGACTGGCGAGCGATGGTCGAGACAGCGGCATTTTAGTTTAATAACGCGGAGGCACGGAGGATGCGGAGTGCGCGGCGTGGGGAAGGTGGCTATTCGGCGACCTCCGCGTTAGATAACCAGAACGTTCCGGATTAGAGGGTGCTGGCCTGCCTGGCAACTTGGGCTGGCGAGCAATTACGGGAATAACTCAGTTGTTTGCCCATCGAGGCGCAGCTACCATGCCGCTGAAAATTGAAGTGCCGAAGAGGCTGTAGGCCCTAACAGAAACGATGAGAGAGGAAAGTAGCAACGAAGTCTCCCGCAACGTCGAGCGAGTCGCGCGGGCGCTCTTCGGCGACAGTGCCGAGCGAGAGAAGTTTCTGCACGCTCTCTCGGCGGGAGGCAGCAGCATTACGGCAGTAGCGGCGCTGCGCGGTGGGGCATACCACGGCGCTATCGACAGCAAGCCTCCGTGGCTGCCGGCGTGGATCTCTGTCGCTGGAGACGATGAGAGACCAGGAAAGAGCGAACGACACGAGCAGGGCGAGCTGTACTGTCTCGACCTCTCGTCGACCTTTGCCTGCGCCGCTTACTCTACGATTGAGGAGCCGATCGACCTCTTGGTCGACCTGTGCGCTGCCCCCGGCGGAAAGAGCGTCTTGGCATCACGCTACCTTTCGCCCAGTTTTATCGTCGCAAATGAAGTTATCCGGAAGCGAACAGCGCAGCTTATCTCAAACTACAAGCGCTGCTCCATCGATCCAGCTATCGTGACCTCGCGCGATCCTTCAGCGCTAGCCAAGCTCCTGCCACATGCGGCGCGGCTGCTCGTCGCCGATGTGCCGTGCTCAGGGCAATCGCTCGTTGTAAAGGGCCAGGCAGCGCCCGGGGCTTTTCATCCAGCAACCATCTCGATGAATGCTCGGCGACAACGACGCATCTTGGCGTGCGCAGCCCCGATGCTCCAGCCAGGCGGATACATCCTCTACTCAACCTGCACGTTTTCACGAGAAGAGAACGAGGAGAATATCGAGTGGTTCTTGCGCCAGCGACCGGACTTCACTGTTGTGCCAGTGCCGCTTCTTGAGAGCTTCCGCTCTGCACATTCAAGCCATCCGACCTACCGGCTCTTTCCCCACACCGGCTTCGGCGCAGGCTCCTTCTGCGCGCTCCTGAAGCGCGAAGGAGAGCTTGGGCAGATCTCCGCCCCAAGCATCGAGGAGGCAACCGACTCGATTAAGCCGATCTGGCGCTCGGCAACAGTGTTCAAGCTACTTCCCGCTCCCATCAAGAGCGTAGGCAGCGGTGAGCGCCAAGGGGCGCAGCGGCGGAAGAAGCAGCGTGGTGGGCAGCGCGGTGGCAGGCGCGCGAAGCTCTTTGGTGCCGAGCAGGAGGAGTGAAGCTCCCCCAGAAACTTGCTCCACAGTGATCGATCCGCGTGCCGAGAGCAGGGTAACGGAGGATGGATTCTGCGCTACGAGTGCACTGAAGGCGATGCTTCCCCCCGCAACCACTAGGGTGTCCCCGCTAACTATAAGAGCGCCGCGCAGCTCAAGTGAGCCAGGTGTCGCCACGAGAGAGAACGGCGCCTGATTCGTAGGCTCGATCCGGATATCGCCGCCGGAGATATTTTCCAGAACTACCAGTGGAGCGGCAGCACTTGAGCCCACCACGCAGCTTCGTCGCGCCGTGGGCGAGTCAAAAATCGTGCGCGCTACGGAACGAAGCTCACCGGGACACGGAAGAGCTGCGGCAAAAATTGAGCCGTAGTCTGTCTTGCCGCTCGGAAGCTGCGTGGCAGGAAAAGAGAGAAGCGAAGAGAGAGGCTCGTGGCAGAGGAGCCGCTCAGCTGCGCCTCGAGGGCTCCGCACCACGAGAGACGAGCATCTGCCTGGCGTTGGTGGTGCCGAAATGGCGGCAAGAGTAGCAGCCTCCTCCACTGCGTCAGCGTCCCTTCCGATGCGCCACTGCTGCACCAGGCTTAACGCGCGGTCGTGGAAGCCGCGCAGCATGGCGAGGGTTATGAGCATGGATAGTAGGGCTAGGGGCAGGGTGTAACCGGAGGCGGAGTGGTTGGGGCGTGGTGGGGTGGGGGGCGGAGCCGGGGACGGCGCCGGTGCCGAGCTGAGGGTTTGGGATAAAACACGAGGCTGGGCGCTAAAAGATACAGTCATAGTGGTTTGTGGGGAGGAGCGGGAGGGGGAGGATAAAGCTTGAGGTGTGGCCGTTGACTCCAGTCACCGAGACGGAGAGCGCAACACGCGCCTCTGAGTTCGGCACCTCCGAGATATGGATCTCCCGTGCCCCGCTCCCCAGTGGCTGGTTCTCGGTGACCTGAGTTCCGGTATGGGACGATATCCGGAGCTGGCCTGACCGGTCCACAAAGAGGGAGTGTTCCCGGTTCACCGGAACGAGGCTGTGGAGCGAGCACGGAAGAACTGTTGCGGGGCTGCTGACGAGGCCCGCGATTGGGGTGCCGATCAACTCGGCGCATGAGAGAGAAATAGCTCTCAGAGTCCCAACGATCTGGACGGCACCCGATACCCCGAGCGCCACGTAGCTCTTGAATTGGCTGGCAGCGGGGCGCACCTGGAATCCGCAAGCGACAAGCTGCATCAGGGAGCCGTTGTATGTCGTTCGCTCAATCGTTCCGGCGTAGAGTGGCGAGAGCTCGACGAACGACACGACTTGCGAACCAGGCACGGGAGCAGAGGCGCCGCTGAGAGAAGCCAGAGGGTGCGGAGCACCGTTTGAGAGCGGCACAGCGGCGCTTGGCGCTACGGTCAGCGCGAATGGCAGGCGAGAGCGTCCAACGGCGCGCGAGCCAGCCCGGAGCGCGTTCTCCGCTGCGGCTGCAACTGAGAGGTCTGCGACCGGTCCTGCAGCTTCGCGGAAAACAAGGCCAGAGGCCCCGAGCATGGCGATCAGCGCCGCTGCCACGAGGGATGCGGTGCCGAGCGACACCACGGTCTCAAGCAGGCTGAATCCCTCCTGGCGTGAGTTGCTGTTCATGGCACAACGCTCCACGATCGCTCGCCGCACTTGCATCGAAGTGTTGCGCCGGATGGAAAGCAGGCTGTCTGAGAGCAGACTGCATGAGCCGCTCGCCTCGCCTGCTGCAGAGCCTTCGTCGTTCGCGCCATAAAAAGTGCGAGGCCCATGGTTAGTGTGGCGATTATTCCGAGAGTGACGATGCTTTCGATGAGCGCGAATCCATGCTCAGGTCCGATAGCGCGGCTCCTGGCAACGGGCCGAATCGGAGCGCCAAAGTCACTTTTGGATTCCCTTAGCACTGCACTCGCGTCCTTCCACGCAGCGAGACAACTAACGTCGCAGCTAGTGAGTCGAGGGAGATGGTGAAGGTGCCCGGCGTGGCAGTGTGCGTGGGGTAGAAGGAGACCTCTCCCTGAATATTGCTGGTTGTCGTCACGGATATCTCCGGATGGAGCGAGAGCTTTTCGAGAGAGACTCCAGCAGCGTTGCGCAGCTCTAGCGCTCCCGCCCGGAGAGCAACGGAGTGCGCGGTGCCGAAGGCAAGGCTCCGAGCCCTCGCGCGGTCGAGCAGAAGCTGAAGGCGTCGGGTCTCACGGCAGAGCCTCTGCTGGCGCGACACATCGGGCAGTTTCGTGACCGAAATTGTGAGCACGAGCGCCGTGACAGCCAGGGCTGCGGTCAGTTCGGTTAGGGTGAATCCGTTGATGTCGGGCATACAAGGGAAGCTCGTTCGGGGTCTGGCTGTTGAAAGTTTCGAGTGGGACTCCTGGGGAAAACCGGTTGAAGCAGCTCGGGAACGGTTCCGGCAACGGCTCCGACTACAGCGACCAGCTTGAATTGAGTTGAGCAGCTCGTTTGGGGGTGCAAATTGCAGTCCGGAGCCGGAGCCGGAGCCGGAGCCGGAGCCGTTCCCGGTGCCGGGATTGTGGGTGCAGCAAACGGGCTAGCCTAGGAGGCGACTGACGATACCAGCGTTTAGGCGCTGCCCCTGCGCAAGGAGGGCGACCGATGACTGCGCGCGGATTGAGAAGCCGATGTTTCGCGAGCTCTCTGATGCATAGTCGAGATCGACGATCCGGGAGAGCGCCTCAGCCGAGCCAATCCTTTGGGAGCTGATGTTCTGTTCGATTGTGTCGAGGCGAGACTGTGACGCCCCAATGAATGAGCTGCGCACGTTTCCTAGGCTCTGAGAGAATTGCTGTATCGCGCCGATAGCCTGCTGCGCTCCAGCCTGCGTTCCGACGTTCTGTGACGATACCTGCGACACGAGTGCTGAAATGTCAGCGCCTCCAATGGTTAGCTGAGAAGATGCTCCGCTGCCTGTTCCGACTTGTGCAGTGATCTGGGAGCCATCGAGAAGCTTCACCCCATTGAATTCGGTTGAGCCAGCGATGCGGCTAATCTCTTGGGTGATCGAGTCGTACTCGCCCTTAATCGCAGCGCGCTGCTCGTCTGAGTAGGTGCCGTTCGCGGACTGCACAGCCAGCTCCTGAAGCCTGCCGGAGAGGTCTTGGATCTGCCCCAGCGAGCCGTCGGCGATGGCGAGTGCCGAGCCTGCGTCTCGCACGTTGCGCGAGGCCTGGTCGAGCGTGCCGAGAGAAGCCTCAAGCTGTGAGGCAATCGCAAGTGCCGCTGCATCATCCGAAGCCTTCGTAATCCTGCGCCCAGAGGAGAGCTTGGCAAAGGAGCCGGAGAGCTCCGAGAGCACTTTGTTTAGATTGTTAACGCCTGACAGGCCGCCGCCGATAGGGCTGAGCTTAGCCATGTGCCACTCACTTTAAAAAAGGGGCGAGGTGCGCTCAAGTGGGCGGGATCCCCAAACACCCAATACCAACACGTAGATCCAGCCGACCGGAGGGCACCTCACCCAACGGTAATGCCTCCCTGCCCGGAATCAGCCCATACGGGTGCACCGAGTCGGAAGCTTCCTCCCCATAGCGTGCGTGCGAGCACGTACGGTCATTACCTCCTAGAGGGGAAGTTCGGCAGGCCAGGGGATATTGTTAGCTTCTGGCGCTGATTTTCTCTCGGGCCTACTTGGTAGTGCTAAGAGACCGGAGATCCTCCCGGATTCGTTCGGTATTTGGCTGTGCCAGATTGCATCTGGACCGCTTCGGTATCCGTGTTGGTTTACTTTGTTAGGGGCGCTT
Organism: uncultured Bdellovibrionales bacterium; assembly: GCA_964413875.1. Classification (GTDB taxonomy): domain Bacteria; phylum Bdellovibrionota_C; class UBA2361; order UBA2361; family OMII01; genus OMII01. The sequence goes on along the minus strand of CAYPUA010000008.1, from coordinate 76,069 downwards.
TACTCCTCGGACGAGAGCGGAGAGAGCGCTTCATCTGGCAATCCGAGCAAGTCGCGAAAACGGCGTCGCAGGTAGATCTCCATGCCGTCAACTACTCCGTTACACCGGATCAGGTTATCCATGATACTTGCCATTTGGCGCTTGGTTCCGGGGTCTAGGATGTCTTTGAGCAAGGATGCATAAGACGAGCTGCTCCCCATGTTCCCGAGGTGCGCTTTTGCGCGTGTGATTACACCGACTGCCGTCTCGTCTGAAATATCAAAGAGCGCTTTTAGGCCATGCTGAATGACTGAGCGTTCGAACTTGTCGACCTGCTGGTCCGACGAAGCAATCTCCATCAGAACGATCGCCGTCGCGAGCGACAGTTCAGCTTTATTCTGCTTGATAGCTTTGCGCTGCTTGAGAGCTTCCATGTGCTGAACGATCGTGTCAGCGCTGAGCCCGGAAAAATTGTTCATGACGTAACCTCACCAAAAGTGGCGCTTCTATGTGATATGAGAGGAGGCGTGGTATGTGTGTCTTATCGGGGTAGCTGTTTCTTCGTCTCTGGCTTAGGGGTGGTGCCGCTCGTACCGAAACGAGCGAATTTCCAGGTAAAAGTATCTCGAAGAGAACACGATACAGGGGATTCAGAGAAATTCTTAGAGTGCGCTGCTAGGCTTACGGGAGCTCGCCAGCGAGCCTCTTCGCCGCTCTTGCGAAAGCATCCGGATTGAAAGCATCAGGCTTTGCGAGCGTTGCAAAGAGCTTGTCGAGCGAGGCTTTGTGGCGCTTCGCTAGAACGGGCGAGGTCGCCATCGCAGCCTGTATCCCCATCCCGATCTGCTCGGCGACCTCATACTTCGGTGATACTGCTGCTGTCCCGAAGAGGCACAGCTCCTTCATGACAGCACGGGTGCTCTTCTCGTCGGCAGCCATCTTCATCAGCATCGGGCGAATGGTGCCTTGGAGCAGCTCTTGGGTTTTCTGCAGCGCTTCAGTCGAGCCGTTTGCTTGGAACTGGTCTTGAATGGTTAGGGTCAGGCTCGCGAGCTCTTCCGCAAGCGGGCGATCGAGCGCAGCTAGCGCGTGCTGCAGCATCACGAGTGACGCGATGTTTACGCTCAGCCGGCCCGTTTTTCCGCCGTAGTCACGGTGCTTCCACTGCGCGTCGGCGAGGCTGTGGTGGCACGAGTAGCAGTCAAAAATGCTTAGCTCTGGGAACGTGCCATTCCTCGAGAGCTCCGGCGAGAGAAGTGTCGTGACGGTGCTCTCAGCGAGCGTTTCCTGCCCGATAAACCAGGCGGAGAGCGGCACGTAGGGGCCTTTGCGCTTTATGTAGTCCTCGTCGACAACCCAGTGCTTGGGCTCCAGCACGCCGTACGTGTCGAGCTCGAAGCTGAGCCGTGGGTGCCCAGCTCCGTAGAGGTTGTGCATGACGCGCTTGTCGCTGTCGCCGTAGTGGCACGACACACAGAGCTTTGCGCGCTTGTCGAGCGGGGCGGTGTCAGCGAGCCCATTTGCCAGGTTCTGCTGGTGAGTGGCGCCGGCAACTGCGTGTGTCTCAAGCCAGCGCTCCGCCGCGCCGTGGCACGACTCGCACGACACGCCATCCTCAACCGAGTATTTTTCGCCGCGCTGCTCGGCGCTTGAGGCGTACGTGGCGTGGCACTTGAGGCACAGCGGCTCCTTTGAGGGCTCGCCGAGCCCCATCAGGGAAGCCATACGCCTGGCGTCTGCCTTGAGCAGCACCGAGTACGCTTGCGAATGTTTATCGTGCTTGAGCCAGGTGTAGTACTCGTTCTGCAGGACGTTGGAAGCCTTGCGGGGGCTGACGCTTCCGTGGCAGTTCGAGGAGGAGCACGAGCCGGTGCCGACGTATGTATCGGGGGTGGCTGATGCGAGGGCGGGCAACAGGAGCGCCGCTATAAAAAGCCGTTTTATTTGCCTTGGAAACATCGCCCCCCCAATCGCCAAGAGCTGTATCCCTGAAATGGGGGCGGTTTTCAAGGAGCAAAGAGAGGCGCGCCATCGAAAGCGCGTGAAGTTGAATCGGCTGTTCAAGTTTGCCTCAGTACACCGTCTTTTGATTTGCCTCGACAGCCTCAGAAACCTATATTCGAAGCGCTCTGTCGCATAGTCTCATGCAGAGCTGATCAGCTCTTCTTCGTGGTTAAGCGCCCCAGATGTCGCAGCACTTTGAAATCGCAATTATTGGTGCTGGACCAGCAGGAATCGCGGCAGCCACCAGCGCCGCGCACCATAAGATCACCCACATCCTTTTCGAGAAGGGGCAGGTCGCCAACACCATCTACGACTACCAACTGCGCAAGCACGTCATGGCAGAGCCGAGCCGGCTGCCGTTGCGCGCCCACTGTCGCTTTGAAGCTGGAAGCCGCGAGAAGATCCTTCAGGAGTACAGCGAGGATCTCGCTAAGCATGCAGTGAACATGGTCAAGGCCGAGGTGACGGCGATCGCCAAGCGTGACGGCCTCTTTGAGATCACGCACGGCGGCTCCGTCTGCACCGCGAAGCATGTGATCTTGGCGATAGGCGTGCAGGGCTCTCCGCGCAAGCTTGGCGTTCCAGGCGAGGACGCAGGCAGCGTTGCGTACACGCTGGCAGATCCAGATGCGTTCAACGGAAAGCAGATCCTCGTAGTCGGTGCCGGCGATGCGGCGATCGAGAACGCGCTGGCGCTTTCTGCGCACAATACAGTGACGCTCATCAATCGCGGCTCGGAGTTTGCGCGCGCAAAAGACGCTAATAGCAAGCTTATCCTGGCCGCGATAGGCAGCGGCAAGATCCGCTGCTTCTACAACGCAACGGTCGCCCGCATCGAAGGCAGCAAGGCAGCTATCAATACGCCAGAGGGCGAGGTTGTCGTGCCCTGCGACCACGCGATCGCCCGGCTGGGCTGCATCCTGCCGAGGAAGTTTCTCGAAGGGATCGGAATCGCTTTCCCGAACGCCGACGCGAATGCGGTTCCATCAGTTTCGCACCGCTACGAGTCAAACGTCCCAGGGCTCTTCATCCTCGGTGCGCTGATCGGCTACCCGCTGATTAAGCAGGCGATGAACCAGGGCTACGAGGTGATAGCGCACATCCGCGGCGAGGCAGTGGAGCCAGCCGACCAGCCGCTGCTTGAGGAGCGGTTCGAACAGCTGCCCGGCGGCTTCGAGGCTAACTTCGAAAAAGTCGCGCAGAGCATACCTCTCTTCAGGGACCTGAGCGCGCCGCAGCTGCGCGAGATGCTGATCGACTCCACGCTGCACCTCAAAAGCGCGGGCGACACGGTTTTCGAAAAAGACGACTACACCGACACCTTCTTCAGCATTGTGTCAGGCTCGGTAGAGATCGTCATCGACAGCCATCGCCGCGTATTGCTCTCTCAGGGGCAGTTCTTCGGCGAGATGGGGCTGCTGTCCGGACGGCGGCGCGTGGCAACGGTGGTGACGGCGGAAGACGGCACAATCCTGCTTGAGACTCCGCGCAAGCAGGTGCTGAAGCTGATCGCATCGGTGCCGTCGGTGAAGCGCGCCCTCGACGAGCTCTTCATGCTGCGAGCCATGCAGACATCGATCTTCCCTGATGCGCCCGAGGCGCTGCTCCGGGCGCTCGTTCAGAAAGCGCAGATGAAGAGCTTCAAGAAGGGGGATGTGATCTTTCGCGAGGGCGAGCCCGGGGATGCGTTGTACGTGATTCGCAAAGGCTCAGTGAAGGTGTCGCGCCTCAACCGTGCTGGCGTCGATGTGGCTCAGACCTACGTCCCGGCAGGCAACTACGTCGGAGAGATGGCGATCCTAAAAGAGGAGCCGGTGCTGCGCTCCGCAACGTGCTCGGCGGCGGTAGCGTGCGACACCATCGTGATTAAGAAAGAGGATACCCTTGCGCTGATCTCCCAGGATCCGGACGTTCGCAGGCGATTGCTGCAAGTCGCCGACGAGCGCCGTGTCGACAACGCCATGTCAGACTGGACAGAGGACTCCGGCAAGCTGCTCGACTTCATGATGCGAGAAGGGCTCACGGATGCCGAGAACGTGCTGCTCATCGACTCTGACCTTTGCGTCGCGTGTGACAACTGTGAAGCCGCTTGCGCCGCGACGCATGGTGGGTATTCGCGCCTCGACCGAAAGGGCGGGAAGAGCTTCGCGTCTATCCAGCTTCCGATCTCGTGCCGGCACTGTGAGAACCCGCTGTGCATGCTCGACTGCCCGCCAGACGCGCTCGTTCGGCAAGTCGACGGCGAAGTGATTATCAAGGAGTCGTGCATCGGCTGCGGAAACTGCGTCAGCAACTGCCCCTACGGAGTCATCAAGCTCGTCTACGATCGTCCGTCGTCGGGCGGCTTCCTGCTCTCGATGCTCGGTCTTGCCAAGAAGAAGGAGAAGGGGCCCGCCAAGGCTGCGAAATGCGACATGTGCCACGATCTCGCGGGCGGACCGGCCTGCGTGCGCTCTTGCCCGACCGGGGCTGCGATGCGCGTGAATTCAGCTCGGCTTGTCCAGATTGCGTCGGCGAGGAGGGAGTAGGGAATGTACCAACAGACCTTCCTCAACTACCGGCGCTTCAAGTGGCTCTGGATCACGATAGCCGCTCTCGTGGCCCTCTTTGCGCTGTACCTGATCGACAGGCCGATCGGCGGCAGGAGCGGCGGCTCACTGCTCGGCTACACGTACGGGATCCTCGCTGCGGTGGGAATCGCATGGCTGATGGCTTTTGGGCTCCGCAAGCGCGCGTACCATTCGTCTCTTGGCACGCTTGAGGGTTGGCTCGCTGCGCACGTCTGGATTGGTATCGGGCTGCTGCTTGTGGTTCCGCTGCACGCTGCTTTCAGCTTCGGCTGCAACGTGCACACGCTGGCGTACGTTCTCATGGTGCTCACGATTCTGACCGGCATCTGGGGGGCCGTTAACTACTCGACGTTGTCAGGGCGCATCACCTCACACCGCGGAGGAGCAAAGGATGAGCTGCTCGTTGAGCGCGTGGACGAGCTTGAGCAGCAGGCTGGCCAGCTCTGTGCCGGAAAGAGCGACGCTTTTGTTCGCCTTTACAATGATTTCTGCGCGCCGTTCAAGCCCTCTCTCGCTTGGATGCTCCTCAGGAGCCGTCAGCCTGCGGTAGACAAGAACGCGGCGCGTGAGATGCTCTCGCGCCTTGAGGGAGCCGAGCACACCGAGGCTGTGGCGATGATCGGCCTCCTCGACCAGCGCCTCGACATATTGCGCGAGCTGGCGGAGCAGGCGCGCATCAAGGCGCTGCTCAAGTTGTGGCTCTACGTGCACGTGCCGGTCTCGTGCGCGCTGTGCGCGGCGCTCGTCGCACACATAGTGTCTGTCTTGTATCTCCGGTAGGGCATGGCTTCGGTATTTCGCTTCATTCATGAGAAGAAAGCTGACGCGGGGGGCGCTGAGCGGCGCGTCGTTGAGTTTTCTGATCCAGCGATTATCTTCGGCCGAGGCGGAAGCTCTCATGTCATCCTGCCGAGCTACAAAGTAGGGACCCAGCACGCAAAGCTCACGCGTGAGGGCGGGGCGCTGGTCGTGACCGACCTTGAATCCCCGACTGGCATCCGGGTTAACGGCCGTACCGTAAGCCGCGCTGAGCTTCACAGCGGCGATGTTGTGTCGTTAGGCGATATCGACCTTCGCGTATCGTTCGAGGGAGACACAGCGGAGGTGACATGGCTTGAGCTGATGCCGCTCGCGCTGCCGGATGGCGAGCGCGTGGCGCGCCGGATGCGGCAGCTTCGGCTTGAGTCGTACCTGCCCTCTATCAAGGCCATCTCCGTTGTCTTGGCCGCGATCGGGGTGGTTGCGTGGCTCGCCTACCCGCTCTCCACGAGCAGCAAGAAGCAGTGGAGCTCGGGCCCGATCTCGAACTCCCACAAGCTCATCGAGCATGACTGCGTCAAGTGCCACGCAGAGCCCTTCAAGCCGGTGCGCGACCAGGAGTGTCTCGCGTGTCACTCCATGACCGAGCACGCTCACGGCATGGGCGACTTCTTGCAGCAGCACAAAGAGCTGGGGCTGCGCTGCGCTGAGTGCCACATGGAGCACAACGGAGATCACGGCATCATATCAGAAGACTCGCGATTCTGTGTTTCATGCCACGGCAACCTGACGGCGCTCAAGAGCGGGGCGACGGTCGAGAACGTCGCATCGTTCGACACTCACCCACAGTTTAGGGTCTCGCTGCTTGACGCCAATGACGTGGTGACGCGAGCAAGCCTGGACGATCCCAAGGCGAAGGATCCGACGCCGATTAAGTTTGGCCACAAGGTGCACCTCAAGGAAGGGCTGGAGGGGAAGGACGGGCCTGTCACATTGCAGTGCGCTGACTGCCATGCGCTCGACAAGGATTTCAAGACGCTCAAGCCGATTGACTTCGAGCAACACTGCCAGGACTGCCACTCGCTTGGCTTCGACGAGCGGCTGCCGAACTCGCAGGTTCCGCACGGAGACGCAGACGCTGTCTTCCCTGCGCTCTTCGCGGCTTACTCCAGGGTTGTCCTGTTAGGAGAGGATCACGAGCTTCCGAATCCAGCCAAGGATATGCAGCGAGAGATGCCAGGGGCAGACGAGCCGCGGACGACTCCGATGATCGAAGCGACAGGCATTCCAGGAGTGGTTGAGAGCGCCCGTGCTGCGGAGCGGCAGCTCTTCACGAAGACAGGATGCTTCCTCTGTCACTCGTATCGGGAGAAGCCAGAGGAGTTTCAGACGTCAGTTAATTCTCACTACGAGATCGTCTCGCCGAAAATACCCAACGTCTGGTTCCCGGCGGCACGATTCAGCCACGGCGCGCACGAAGAGTTTAGCTGCGAGTCGTGTCACGAGCAGGCTCGAAATTCAAAAGACACCGCGGATCTGCTCCTGCCCCGCAAGCAGCTCTGCCAGGAGTGCCACGCATCTTCAGGCAAAGGGGGCTACGTGCGTTCCGACTGCGTTGAGTGCCACTCCTACCACGACGCGCTTGGTTTCCCGGCTGAAAAGAAGCAAGATATCGCGAATTACCTTAAAGGCCTAACTCGGTAGGATCTGTCGACTATGAAAAAGCACATCTGCCTGCTTCTCTCTGCAGCAATCATCTTCTCGGCCTTGCCGGGTTGTGGGGGCGGGGGTGGTTCCGGCGGTGCGAGCAGCGGCGGAGATCCAAACGCAAACTTTAACTGTGACGGAAGCTGCCCGAACCAGTCGCTCTCGGTTGATGACGTCACGACCATCCTGCGCCAGGCTGTGACGGCGGCGAATGCGATGGGGACAGCCGGCACATTCTCGGTTGTTGACCGCACCGGCAACGTTCTTGCGCTGTACCAGATGAATGGCGCGCCGCTCACAACTACCATCAACGGGCAGACCGGCGCATCGGGCCCGCTTGAGGGGCTTGCGGTGCCTTCGACGCTAGCCGCCATATCGAAGGCTGGCACTGGCGCCTACCTTAGCTCTCAAGGGAATGCGTTCTCGACCCGCACGGCGGGGCAGATTATTCAGCAGAACTACCTGCCCGGACAGCGGCAGCAGCCAGGCGGGCCGCTCTTCGGCGTGCAGTTTTCTCAGCTGATCTGCAGTGACGTCACTCGGGCGAACGCCGCTACCGGACCGCGGCCGCTTCCGCTCGGCCTCTCTGCGGATCCAGGCGGCTTCCCGCTCTACAAGCAGGGAGACCTGGTCGGCGGTGTTGGAGTCGAGTTCGATGGTCTCTACACTATTGACCCCGACCTTCAGGACTACGACAGCGACCCAGAGGAGTCCGTTGCGCTCTCGGCAAGCGTTGGGTTCGAGGCTCCAGCGCAGCGCGTGGGCGACAACATCTCGCTGGCTGGGCGCTCGGTCCGTTACTCAGACACGAGCTACTCGGAGATCGTTATCCCAACTGATCTGGCTGATCTCGACCCCTCGTGCCTCAAGTCTCAGCCCTCGTACACCAACGGTTCCATCAAGGCCGGAACGACCTTTGGAACCTTCCCGTCGGGAATCGCCGATACGGTCAAGGCGGGGCTTCCGGCAGCGATTGTCGTCGGGCGTTTTCCAACGATCGGCGGCCGGCCACTGGCTGGCGGCGAGCAGCTCTCGGCGAGCGAGGTGAATGCGCTTCTCGATTCAGCGCTCATTACTGCCAGCCGCGCGCGGGCAGCGATTCGCACCCCGCGTGACACAGCCGCGCGTGTTTCGATCTTCGTGGTCGACAATCTAGGAAGCCCGCTGGGCTTCATCCGTTCGCAGGATGCGCCGGTGTTTGGCGTGGACGTTGCCCTGCAGAAAGCCCGAGGAGCAGCCTTCATGAGTTCAGCGGATGCAGGCTCAACGCTGTCGGCGGGGGGCCTGGGAGGTTTCTCGTCAGCGTTTGCCGCCTTCACTGGAGCTTCGCTCGACGGCAGCCACGCGATTACCTCGCGTGCGATCGGGAACCTGTCGCGGCCGTACTTCCCGGACGGAATCGAAGGCACCGCCAACGGGCCGTTTTCGCTCCCGTTCCCAGGAACAGCGCCCGGGCAGAGCTGGTCAGTGTTTAACACTGGCCTGCAGCTTGATCTGGTGCTCGGCGGGTTCGCAGGGCCGATCGTGAGTCCAGGCTCGGTGCCGAACGGCTGCACGAGCGGCGCCTTCGGCAGTCGCCTCAAGAACGGCCTGCAGATCTTTCCGGGAGGCACGCCGCTGTACCGCAACGGCGTCCTGATCGGAGCTATCGGCGTGAGTGGCGACGGCGTCGACCAGGACGACATGGTTGGGTACTACGGCGCAAGCCGCCGCGGGCTCGACTACGCTGGCTACACAACAGTTGGAGACGCTCTGCTTGGCTTCAATGCACCGAACGCGATTCGCTCCGACCAGATCGTGCCGCAGCCCAACACGCGGCTGCGCTACGTAAACTGCCCGGAAGCGCCGTTCAACGGCAGCAACGAGCAGGGCGTGTGCACCGAAGGAGAAGGATAGGCTGATGAGAGAGCCATGTGCTTCACATCCCCGGACGTGGGGCGCTGTGGAGGCCGGGCGTTGCCCGGGGAGATGCTGCCTCGGCGCGCTTCTCCTGCTGGTTCTCTGTTTTACTGCTCATCCCGCCTCAGCCCAGTCGCAGCCGCAAACTGAGGAGCACGTTCCCCGTGAAGCCCTTGAGCGGCAGTTCCCCGACAAGCAGACGCCGCCATTCCCGGATTACATCTACGAGTCCATGCCCCCGATACAGGACTCAGCCTCCGAGTTCATCGCAGTCCCAGACCGCTGGAGGATGTTTTACGCTGGGAAATACTACGACCCGTACAACCAGAACATCATCAAGGCGGATATCCCCGCGTTCGGCAAGCCCGGCGAGGAGTGGTTTGTTGAAACGTCTCTCATCTCAGACTCAATGTTTGAGACCAGGCGCATACCAGTTCCGGTTGGAAACGCCACGACGCGCCGCCCCAGCAGCAACAACGTCTTCGGCGATGGCGACCAGAATTTTTGGGTAGAGAACGTAATCGCCTCGTTCAGCCTCATTCGCGGAGACACAGCCTTCAAGCCGCCAGACTTCGAGCTGCGCATCACGCCGATATTTCAGGTCAACCGCCTCTACGCCAACGAGAATGGCCTGCTCAAGGCTGACCCAGCTTTTGGCGACACGCGCACAGCCAACGCAACCGGCTTCCAGGAACTCTTCGCGGACATTCATTTAGCAAATCTCTCTGATCGCTACGACTTCCTCTCGACACGCATCGGTATCCAGCAGTTCAACGCCGACTTCCGTGGATTTCTCTTCAACGACAACGAGCCGGGCGTGCGCTTCTTCGGCAACTACGACAACAACAAGACCCAGTTTAACGCGGCGGCGTTCTTTCTCCTCGACAAGGACACAAACACCGGCATCAACACTACCTTCGACTACCGCCACCAGAACGTGTTTGCAGCGAACATGTACCGGCAGGACATGTTGTTCATGGGCCACACGATGCTCTTTAGCGTCGTGAACCGACAGGACAACGCCGGCGACGCCGGCTACAAGTACGACCGCAACAACTTTCTCGTGCGTCCGGCCCCGATAGGGGATGAGCGCTTCAAGAACCTAAACTCAACGTACTTCGGTATCGGCGGCGACGGCCACGTCGGGCGCGTCAACACCACCACGCAGTTCTACTACGTCATGGGATCTGAGAGTCACAACCAGATTGCCAACCGACAAGTTGACATCAACGCCGCAATGTTTGCCCAGGAATTTTCGTACGATATCGACTTCGTGCGAATCCGGGCCTCCTTCTTCTGGGCATCGGGAGACGATGACCCGTACGACGGGCAGGCAGAGGGCTTTGACTCTATCTTCGACAACCCAAACTTCGCCGGCGGCGATCTCTCCTTCTTCCAGCGTGAGGCGATCCCCTTCGTTGGCGGCGGTGGCGTCAACCTCACGAACCGCAACAGCTTGCTGCCGGACCTCAAGGCCGGCAAAGAGCTCGGGCAAGCGAACTTCGTAAACCCAGGTATTCGCGTCTACAACGTCGGAGTTGACTTCGAGCTCCTGCCAGAGCTGAAGCTCGTAACGAACACGAGCTTCCTGCAGTTCGACGAGGTGGCGGTGCTCCAGGACCTTCGGCAGGACGGCTCCATTACGCGCGATATCGGTGTAGACCTCTCGGCAGGGTTTTTCTACCGGCCATTCCTTAACAACAACGTCGTGATCCGAGTGGGCTCAGGAGTGCTCTTTCCGGGCAGCGGCCAGAAGAACCTCTTCGGCAGCCAGGTGCTCTACGACGCATTTACAAACGTAATCTTCCAGTACTAATGAGTAGGGCAATGACAGCCAGGGCAGCAGCAGCGGGGAGTTTGTGGAAGATGGCGGCCGCCGGAGCGATCGCTGTTGCCCTCTCCACCGGGCTGTTCGCAGAGGATCGCTACACGGATGTTATCGAGCCCTACGGCAGTCCGGTACGGATGGCAGAGACGAGCGTCGGGTGCCTCGACTGCCACACTAAGACAGACGCACCCACGATGCACGAGAATCCGGCTATTCACATCGGTTGTGCGGAGTGCCACGGCGGCAACGCCACGGTGCGTGCCAAGGGGCTCCGTGAAAGTGATGCGGCGTACGAAGCAGCCAAGAAGCTGGCGCACGTTCAGCCGCTGCACCCCGAGTGGTGGCCAACATCAGCGAACCCTAAGCACACCTACAACCAGCTCACAGAGGAGTCCCTGGAGTTTGCGCGCTTCATCAATCCAGGCGACCTGCGCGCCGCGCCCCAGGCGTGCGGCGGCTGCCACTCTGAGATAACGAGCGCCGTAAAGAAGAGCCTCATGACGACCTCGGCTATGCTGTGGGGCGGTGCGGCCTACAACAACGGCATCTTGCCGTTCAAGCGCTACATGCTCGGGGAGGCGTACACCCAGCAGGGTGAGCCAGCATCGGTGCTGCACGACGAATCGCGTCCTCTGACGGATGAGATGAAGGCGCGCGGTGCGCTGGAGAAGCTTCTGCCGCTCCCGGCCTGGGAGGTGCTCGCGCCAGCAGATATCTTCCGCGTCTTTGAGCGCGGCGGCATCTTTAACCGCTCCCAGTTCGCCGAGGTTGGCGTGCCGAATACGCTCGAGGAGCCAGGGAAGCCTGACGTCAAAGCGTCCAATCGAGGGCCGGGCACCGGAGCGCGCATCGCGGTGCCGATCCTCAATATCCATAAAACCAGGCTCAATGACCCGCACCTGAGCTTCCTCGGCACCAACGATCACCCTGGTGACTACCGCAGCAGCGGCTGTACTTCGTGCCACGCGGTGTACGCCAACGATCGTGACCCACGACACTCTGGCCCATACGCCAAGTTCGGCCACGACGGAAAGTCAGTGACCGTCGATCCCACCATCCCGAAGAACGAGGAGGGGCACCCGCTCAAGCACGTCTTCACCCGCGCCATCCCGACCAGCCAGTGCATGGTGTGTCACATGCACCAGCCCAACATGTTCGTGAACACCTACATCGGGTACACGATGTGGGACTACGAGTCTGACGCACCTAGCATGTGGCCGGAGAAGCAGCGCTACCCGACTGATGAAGAGAAGCATGCTTCGTTGACCCACAACCCAGAGGAGGCAGCGATGCGCGGGAAGTGGACCGACATCGACTTCCTGAGGCGCGTTGCTGACCTGAACCCGAAACTCAAAACCACCCAGTTTGCCGACTACCACGGCCACGGCTGGAACTTCCGCGCGGTCTTCAAGCGTGACAGAAAGGGGAACCTGCTCGACAAGAACGGCAAGCAGGTTTCGTTCAGCGACCCAGAGAAGTTCAAGAAAGCTGTGCACCTGCAGGACATCCACGTCGACTTCGGGATGCAGTGCGTCGACTGCCATTTTGCGCAGGATACGCACGGAGACGGGAACATCTACGGCGAAGTTGCCCAAGCGGTTGAGATCGGATGTGAGGATTGCCACGGTGACCTGACGAAGCGTGCTTCGCTCAAGACCTCTGGCCCTGCAGCCCCTAAGGGAGGACACGACCTCTCGCTCAAGCGCACTCCGTGGGGTGAGCGGCAGTTTAGCTGGGAGGGAGACCAGCTTGTTCAGCGGTCCCTCGTGACCAAGGGGCTGCAGTGGCGTGTGAAGCAGGTCAAAAACTCAGTCGATCCATCGAGCCCTGACTACAATAAGCGCGCTGCAAAGGCGAAGCTTGTGATGAAGCTCGATGAGGGGGCAGAGACCTACAAGGTTGCTTCAAGCAGCCAGGGAGCAGAGCCGGGATTCGAAGAGAAGCTGGCGCACCCCAACAGCGATATGTCGTGTTTCGCGTGCCACAGCTCGTGGACAACCGCGTGCGGCGGCTGCCACCTGCCGATTCAAGCGAACTGGAAGAGCCCATCGAACCACTACGAGCTCAAGACCACGCGCAACTGGGCGTCGTACAACCCACAGGTAGCGCGCGATGACATGTATCAGCTCGGCCGTCACGGACCGGCAAAGAACGGCAAGATCGTCCCGATCCGTTCGTCGAGCGCCTTGGTTCTCAGCTCAACGGATGTCAACCGCCAGAAGATCTACATCCAGCAGCCGCCCACTTCCGCTGGTGGCTACAGCTCTCAAGCCTTTGCTCCGCACTTCCCGCACACCGTTCGCACCACGGAGACCAAGGGTTGTAAGGACTGCCATGTCTCGAAGGAGAACGACAACAACGCCATTATGGCGCAGCTCCTCCTGCTCGGAACGAACTTCGTCAACTTCATGGGACACTACACCTGGATTGCGGCCGGCGAAGAGGGGCTTGAGGCAGTTCAGGTCACGGAGTGGGACGAACCGCAAGCAGTGATCGGAAGCTACCTGCACAGGTACGCCTACCCGGATTACTTCCGGGCGCACCAAGAGAACGGCCTTGAGCTTCAGGAGAGCCACCGGCACCACGGTGTGGGTGGCAACACGCGCGCGATACAGATGCGCGGGGAGTACCTCTACACGGCTGCCGGACCAGACGGCTTCCGTGTGTACGACATCGCAAACATCGCCAACAAGGGCTTCTCAGAGCGAATCGTCACGAGCCCAGTCTCGCCGCTCGGGCAAGACACCCACGTCTCAAGCGAGAACGCGACAGGACTCGCGCTTCCGACGAACATGCCGGTGGCGCCATTTAAGGAGCAGCTTCCGGAGAACCTAGAGACACCGATGCACCCGATCTACCACTACGCCTTCATCTCAGACGGCGTTGAGGGCCTGATCGTAGTCAACGTCGACACGCTGCAGGATGGCGAGCCGCGCAACAACTTCCTCGACCGTGAGCTGACGTGGAACGAGGATGGGATCCTGACGGGAGCCCAGTTCATATACCTAACCGGCGCCCGCGCTTTCATCGGCACACCCGATAAAGTTGTCGTGCTCGACCTAGACGATCCGCTCGATCCGAGAGTTGAGGCAATGCTGCCAGCGCGGAACCCAACTGGCATCGCCGTCCAGTTCCGCTACGCTTTCATGACTGATGCTGACGGCTTCCACGTCTTCGACATCACGCATCCAGAGACGCCACGCAAGGTTCCGGGAGCAACGATCTCGCTGCCAGACGCACGAAACGTCTACGTTGCCCGCACCTACGCCTACGTAGCAGGCGGAAAAGAGGGGGTAGTCATCATCGACGTGGAGCGTCCGGAGAAGCCCTCCATCTACGACAGATTCAATGCAGATGGGGAGATTAACGACACACACGACGTAAAGGTTGCCACGACTAATGCCAGCCTGATCGGCTACGTGGCAGACGGCAAGAATGGACTCGTGGTGGTGCAGCTCACCGACCCAGACCGTGTGCCTGGCTTCTATGGGTTCTCGCCACCAGTGAAGCCGAAGGTTATCGCCAGAAAGCATACAGCGGGGCCAGCACTCGCGCTCTCGAAGCCGCTCGACCGAGACCGGGCGGTTGACGAGACAGGCCATCAGGTCAGCGTTCTCGGCCGCATCGGCTCACGCCCGTTCACCCTTGAGGAGATGAGGAAGATGTACCTCAATAGCGAAGGGAAGGTTTGGACCGTTGAGTAGAGCGCTGAGTAACGCAGTGGTTTAGCCGGAGCCGCATAATCTCTTTGACGGCAACGGCAACGGTTCCGGTTCCGAAAAGGCATGCTCAAGTAGCCATGCCGGTTGAGGGTTCACTTTCGGTAACGTGCACGTTTAGCCTTCAGGCCAGATTGCGGGAACGGCAACGGCAACGGGAACGGTTCCGAAAAAGCATGCCCGAGTGGTTGTTCTAGTTTAAACTTCACTTTTGGGAACGTTCACGTGCAGAAGCACGATGACGTAAACAGGTCTGCACATGGATAAAACTGAAGCGGCATTTCGGTGGATTGGCAAGCTGCTCGCTGAACGACAGATCCCGTTTGTCGTGGGTGGCGGTTTCGCGGTGCGGCTTTTCGGCGGGACCCGTCCCGTGTACGACATCGACCTCGATATTCCGGAAGAGCGATTCAGGGAGCTGCTGCCGGCAGTGCAGCCGTACGTGGTCAGCGGCCCGAGACGCTTCAAGGACGAGCTCTTCGACGTGTTCCTGCTGACTCTCGATTACCAAGGGCAGCTCATCGACATTACTGCCGCAGAGTCGATCCGAGTCTACGATACCAATGCAGAGGTGTGGAGGGATGACCCGACAGACTTTGAAGCCGTCGAGATGCGAGAGGCCTACGGGCTCACAGTAAAGGTCCAGCGGCTAGACCTTTTGGTTCGGTACAAGAGATGGATAGCGCGGGCGACGGATCTTCAGGATGTTGATGAGCTAGAGAGGGCTATTTCAACGGGGCTGGGCAGGAGGGACCTGTCATCTTCGCAGTAGGACGGGTGACTCCACGGAAGGGCGTGTATCTGCTCACCTGGCTGGGGTATTCCGAGATAGCCACTCTTCCTTGGTCAGCTCCCAAACCTCGCTCTCTGTGAGCGCCGGGTCGACGTGTTTGAAGGCAATTTGGCTGATGCGCCGCGCTCCTGTTTTCTCCTTTATGCGGGCAGAGCGATCGTTGCCGACGGCATTTGAGAAGACCAGTTTCCCAAATCCGGCGGTGTTGAAGGCGAAGTCCATCACCGGCCAAACTGCCTCGGTCATGTAGCCCTTCCCCCAAAACTTCCTTCCAAGCCAGAAGCCACGGTTTTCAGGACGCCCCTTTCTCCACAGGTCAACAGCGCCAATGACCTCTTCAGGATTCTCTTTGAGCCTAATGCCCCAAACCCAGCGGTCATGCCCCTGCTCGGGAATAACTGAGGTCCGGATGTACTCAAGCACCCCATTTGGCGGATACGGCCAAGGGACGTGATGCGTGAGGTGCCTGATTATCTCGTAGTCGACGAAGTGCTTGGCATAC
Source organism: uncultured Bdellovibrionales bacterium (assembly GCA_964413875.1). Classification (GTDB taxonomy): domain Bacteria; phylum Bdellovibrionota_C; class UBA2361; order UBA2361; family OMII01; genus OMII01. The sequence goes on along the minus strand of CAYPUA010000008.1, from coordinate 60,309 downwards.
GACGGGGCATCAGCCTCGGCCAATTCTTTTAGGACCAGCCGAGGGGTGTTGAAGGTAGGGGGCTTGAGGATGTTCAACGTTGGTGTGTGCACAGTGTTGTCGCCCGCCTCCTACATCGGCTTAAAGATTCGGCCCCCGGCAGCCGGCTGTGCGACCCCTGTCGTTCCGGGGAACGTTATCGGCAGCCCCTTCGCGCTGCGAACCGCGAGGTACGCAAAGAGCTCAGCCTCCATCCCTTGCGCTGACCAGCCGAGTGCATCGGCAGAATTAAGTGTGACCCCTTGTGGGATGCGCGCGTTGAGCCGCGCGGAGAGTTGGGTCCGCAGATGAGGGCTGTAGGCTCCTCCGCCGCACAGCACCCACTGAGTCGGCACCTCAAGCCCTGCGCGCCGTATCCATTCGGTGCCTCGGGCTACGCACTCCGCAGTAAAGGCGTTAAGCGTTGCGCAGCCATCCTCAACCGTTAGCGACTCAAACTCGGGGAGCTTGTAGGTGTAGTCGCGGATATCGAGCGATTTAGGCGGCTGGATATCTAGGTAGTTTCGCCCGTCCTGCAAGATGATTGAGCGGCTGAGCAGGGCATTGAGAGCTTCTGCCGACACACTCCCGCGTTCAGCAAGCTGACTATCGCGGTCTAGCGCGATGCCACGCTTCTCTTTGACGTAGCGGTCGATTAAGCCATTCGCTGGGCCGGTGTCGAAGCCAAGCATCTGCCCGGAGCTTGCGCTCACCACGGTTGCGTTGGCTGTGCCGCCAAGGTTTAGGATAGCTGCCGATTGTATCCCTGCGGCGCGCACGAGAGCCCGGTGGTAGATCGGTGCCAACGGAGCTCCCTGGCCGCCGAGCGCGATGTCATTGCTCCGGAAATCGAACACGACCGGGATTCCAAGCTCGTCAGCGAGGCGCTGCGGCTCTCCGACCTGCACTGTTATGCGCTTGAAGAGCGGATCGTGGTAGAGCGTTTGGCCGTGGTAGCCGATGTAGCTAATCTCTTCTGATGGGATGCTGGCTTTGGCAAGGACAGCTTTTGCGGCAGCGATGTGGACGTCTGTGGAGCGCTGCACTACATCCTTTAGGGCTGCGGTTGCAGCGGGGGGAGAGAAGGCAGAGAGGAGCTCGCGCAATCGGGAATCAAGAGATGCTGCGCTACTTCCCGGAGCTTCCGCTAAGTATTCCCGCAACGCCTCTTGGAAGCACGCGGCAGCTTTCGAGTGATCGCCGGCTGCTTTTCGGTAAGCGACCTCGGCTGCTTTCGTCAGGTGGTGAATCGGCCGCAGCCCTGACTCATCTTCGTAGCGATACTCAAGGTTAGCGACACGAGTAGAGGCATCAGCACCGTCAGTCTCGATGATCGCTGCGCTCACGGAGCCATCGACGCTCGTTCCGCTCATTAAGCCTAGTGCTTTCATCTTCTCGAAGCCTACTTGAAGAAGGGACGTTTAAGAATTGTCCCAGCGGATCTTAATTGATTGCAGGTCCTGGTACCAGCCACGGCAGGGATTTGCGTCTCGGGTTGAGGCTGGTAGTGCCGTCCGAGAGATCCCTCCAGGTGCAGGGATAAGGACAGGAGGCCGACCCAGCCGGTAGCCCGTGCGAGCGACTTTTTAGCCGTTTGGGACTCGTTTTCCGGGCAGGCGAACCTGAAGGTCAGAGCAACTTTAACTTGCTCCAGCGCGCTGGAAGCAAGCCCTAAAGTTCCTGGGCACTCAGGCCGATCCCTAGGGGGCTCGGAGCGGAAAGATTAAATCCCGAAACTTGGAGCGAAAATTGACACGGCTACCATGTGGCGTCGCCAGTCGTATTCGACGGCGGCACTCATCGGTCAGCGCTAGTCGTTGCGCCCATCGCAAACTAATGTATTCAGGAGGCTCTATTCTCATGGAACCAGCACCAGTCAACATAGCCCTCAAGACACAAGAGCTTAATTTCCTGCAGAAGCTTCTGCAGATGTACTGGGTCAATCCGGCTAGCTGGCTTTTGGACGAGTTCTCCCTCAGGGATGGAAATCTGGTTATCGTCAGGAAAAACGGCGACCGCTTCGAGGCTCCGCTCGACTCTGTCGAGGCAACTTTCGCGGTTGATAACTATGACCGTAGAGAGATCAGCGTGCAGGCTGGCGAAAAGACGACACGCTTCAAGGAGATTCCGGGCATGCTCTCGGAGGAGGAGTGGAACGCCATCATCGCCGCGCTAAAGCCATCAAAGTCTGCTCTCGGCGAGCTCACAGACGTCATGCGAGAAGCCCAGGAGTCCTTTGAGGACTAACAAAACCTAAGAGCTGCTCGGACATCGGAGCAGAAATCCACGTGCCAATACTGATAGGCAGCAGCCCGAGCAGTTGCATCCGCACCGGCAGTCTCGACGATCGCTGCGCTGACCGATCCACCTACGCTCGTGACAGCGCCAAATAGTTTGCGCCATGCCTCCGAAATCCTATAGGACTATGAGCTCGGGCCAGCGCAACAGATGCGCTCCTCTCAAGGTGCAACTTCCTTGCTTATGGGCTGTCAGCAGCACGCAGTCACCCGAGTGGCGTTTAATTAGGCCCCTCCTGCTCGGGGGATTCCTTGGGTTCTCGCGTATCAGCATATAGCTCGCATGGGCGAATAAGCTGCTTGCCCTCGAACTGCAAAGCTTTGGCTCTCCTTTCGGAAAGCGGCAGCTCTCGAGCCTTCAGCGTGGATACAGCGTGCATCTCGAGCGCACTGCAATCAGCGAGCACCCAAAGGGCGGGAAAATCATAGTTTCCCACGACGGCGTAGGCGCCTGGCAGAAGCGGCCTCTTAGGAAGGCGAAAATATCTTGGCACACGAACTGCTCGAGGCGGCAAAGTGACCTCTTGTTGCCTGACGATTTCGGCAGCCCCAGGAGTATTGCTTGCCCAGAAAATTCGGGGTGCCCCTAGTTCCGACCTGCCAAATAGCCAAAGGAGATCCGCCGGACGGTCTGTAAAAGTTACATAACCTTGGAATGGAAGCCCGCCAGTCACCAAGGGCAGGCCGGCGGCAATTTTGAAGACCATTCCGTCGCCATCACGCCCATGAAGGGCCAAGCCAGGCTGGACTTCAAGGAAAGCCAGGGGAAATGCGAAAAGCAGAAGTGCTCGCGTGGCGGCTTTTTGCATGAACTTTGGCAAAGCTTGTTTGGCCGCCTCGTTGCACCCATGCACCAGAAGAAGCCCAAACGGCAGCGCGAGATGAGAAACGTATCGGAGCCAAGACCACTGCTCATTTAAGCACCCTAAAGTGAGAAACATCACGAAGGTAGGAACCAAAATACAGCTGGCAAGAATTAAAGCCTCGTCTCCGCGCCGTGCCCGAACGAGCCTAAGCAGTCCGTAGAGAGCTAGAGAGAGGAAGCAGACCATGATGCCATCTTTGAGCGAGGGCCCACCGGAGACAACTTCGAAAGCCGAAGAGAGACCTACTGCCAGGGATCGCAGGAACGGCAACAAGCCAGCGCGGTACTCAGCGAAGAAGTTTACGAGGTGCCAGTTCGTCTCCTCGGAATGCAGGTCAGCCAAGCCGAGTGCCGAGGCTAGAATGCTGATGAGGACCACGAGCCGGACTTTTTGGGCCGATGGCTGCTCCGTCAGGCCAAGATGCCTCCACAGGACTCGGGCGGCCACCGCTCCCCCTGCGAGAGCTGCCAGGACCTGAAGCGCGACTAGGTGCGTGCATGTGGCAGCAGTGGCGGAGAGAGCGAACATGCCCCAGCGCTTTGGCGTGGGCTCTCGCCAAGCCCGGAAGAAGCATAGGTAGAGGACAGCCGAAACGCACAGGAGAAGAGAGTAGGGCCGGCCCTTCTGCGCGTAGAAAATAGAGAGGGGAGAGAATGCAAGAAAGCTGGCACAGCCGAGCGCAACGGTCGAGGATCCAGAGAACATCCGTGCTAGAGCATAAAACAGAAGGATCGCTGCGGTACCCAGAAGCGCCGACCAGAGGAAGACCATCTCCCCAGAAAAGTCCGTCAAAAGCAGAAAGTAGCGGAGAAGCAGCGGCGCTAACGGCGCGTCTGTCAGCGGAAGACCTAGGACGGACCGCCGCATGAGGTAAATTTCATCATAGTCGATTGCTCGAAGATGGGCGCCCTGAAAGCGAAGGTGGAAGCCGATCGCTAGAAGAAGTGTCAGGGCAATCCAGCTACTTATTTTGCGGGCCGGATGGTTCATGGGACAACTGTCGAGACCGGGTTGCAAGTGCTATCAGATGTCGGAGTCTCTGCTCCCCGCAGACATAGGATGTCGCAGACTGTCACCTCCGTAACAGCCCCGAGAGGCTCGAAACGCCCCGAGGTATGGAGGCGATGTATTGTGAAGCCCAGTTCTTGAATATCGCGAAGCAGGCTCCGTGGACTGAATCCCATCGCGCAAATTGCAGGCCAGTCGAACTCAAGTGCCATGCGAATGTTAGTTCCCTCGGAAAGAAGCCTGTGTGCTCCTGCAATAACCGCAGGCTCGAAGCCCTGGACGTCGATTTTCAAGAACGTGATGTCCTTCGGGCTGATGGACCTGCTGGCCAAGAAAGAGTCTAGGGTCGTGCAGGCACAAGGGGTCAAGTCGAGAGTCTCTCGAGAACAGTTGCTTGTACTCTTCGCCACAACTCTGTGGTCTCCAGGGTGGAAAGGATTCGTGCGCAACAACATATCCCCGCAGTCACTGCCTACTGCTGTCTGGATGCACTCAACGTTCTCCCATGACTTGGAGAGGCGCGAAAGGGCTTCGAAATTTTGCCGCTCTGGCTCAAACGCAAACAAGCGGCTCGTTGTGTCCATAAACTGATGAAACACTGAGGTCGTGTATCCGATATTTGCGCCAATATCGATGATACTGCCCCCCGAGTAGACTCCAGGCAGAAATGCTGGAAGACGAGCAAACGGGTCAGCAAATCGGCGCTTGTACGCGAAGTATAAGGCCCTGAAAGTCGCCGAGCGCACCAACGCGTCTTGAGAGAGAAAGAAGCGAGCGGTGCGGTAAGTGCCAAGGGCTGCGCGTGACTGCCAAGTGGAGAATCGGTTCGTAGATGACATAAGACTCATATGCCGCTAACATCTCGCTGCGTTCGAGTTGGCAAGCTGACTCGGCCTTTGAGGGCCCAGTTGGGCTTCAGCGCTCAGGCTTCTACCGGTGATACTTATGCCCCAATCTGCTCCGGTCAAGGAGATACCCGCTCGCAAGGATGAATTGCTGGAAAAAAGCCGCCCCCGGCCGAGTGAGGGATGGATGCGGTATGTAAATTGTCTCGTGGGCATAGAGGCACATCGAACGTGCAGGTTCGTTGAGCGCATTTGGGTAGTCCGGGACAAATCTGGCATTGCTCGCTACGAGAGTAGCGTTGCCCCGAATTGTGTTGAAGTAGACGACGTATCGGATCTGCCGGATACCCTGGTGAGTGAGCCAGGTGAGTGTGCTGTAGTGCTCGACGGAACGCTCAATGCCTGTGAGGACGTCCATAGCCTGCTTAGGGAGCTACATCCCAAGCTCCCGCGGGGATCGAGGCTGGTCTGTGTTGTTTTCAACAGCTACTTGAAGCCGTTGTACTCGCTGCAACGCATTCTGGGACTGCGGAAAGCTGAGATGCCTCGCACCTTCCTGACGTTTACAGACCTACAGGATCTAGCCCGAGCAGCTGGTTTTGAAGTAGTTCGGGTCAGGCCGAGCGGCTACGTTCCGTGGCGCCTGTTTGGGCTTGGGGATCTGATCAATGCGCTGCTTCCAGCAATTCCGGTGCTGAGGTGGTCCGCATATGCCAGCGTGTGCACACTTCGGCCGATTCTCGCAGCTGACGCCAAACCACTCCTCAGCGTCATTATCCCGGTTCGAAACGAGAAAGGGACGATACCGGAACTCTTCGGCGGGCTGTCTGAACTTGTGAAGTCAGGCATGTCGCTTGAGGCTATTTGCGTGGAAGGCAACTCCAGTGATGGCTCGTTTGATGCGCTCGCGGCGGAGAAAGCAAAGTATGAGGGCCAATTTCGTATTGTCCTTGAGAGGCAGCCTGGGAAAGGTAAAGCCGACGCAGTTCAGGTAGGCCTAGCGCTGTCTCAGGGGGAGTTGCTAACGATTTTCGATGCTGACCTCTCTGTAGCTATAGCGAGTATTGAGCGGCTATACAGCGTGTACGTCTCGGGAACGGCCGACTTTATCAACGGAAGCCGCTTGGTTTACCCGCCAGACCCGGGTGCTATGAGGTTCCTAAACACGATCGGCAATCTGTTTTTCTCGAAGAGCCTTAGCATCATCCTGGGAGCAAGGCTCAGTGACAGTCTTTGTGGCTCCAAGCTGTTTAGTCGGCGAGACTACCTGAGAATGCGGAAGTGGCAGGAGACGTTCGGCAAGCTTGATCCATTCGGCGATTTCGACCTGCTATTCGCAGCCGCTGATCTGGGTTTGGGTATCCTGAATGTGCCTGTGCGCTACAGGAGACGGACCTATGGTGTAACGAACATCCACCGGTTCCGGGAGGGGCTGAAGCTGCTTGCCATGGGACTGGCGGGGATAGTGCGTATTTCAATGGGAACTTCGAGACCTTCGTGGCTGAGTCGCGCACGAGGCGATGCATAACTCGGGAGCACGGCTTCTTAAGGCACGCCATTTTTTGGTCTGCGCCGGTTGATACGGGACCACCTTCGGGTTCTTCCTGATTAAGGTGAAGTTGAGCCAGCCCGATGTCGATCTCGATGCTTTGGTCAGTTGAGTAGAGAATCCAGCGCCGCAAAAGTGGCCAACCCTGGTGCCAGACCGGCAATAAACCACTACTCAGCAGCAGGGGCTTAATTCTGTGGAGCTGCGTGGGCAATCCGAGCCCTAATCGGGTCCGCAGGTATACGCAGGGCAGTTAGCCGGGGAGCGCGGCCCACATTCTTCCAAAACAGCTCCCAGGTGAGCGGCGCCGAAACCGCTTCGGTTAGCTCGGCGACCGATGGCGAAGCGAGCACCACTCGGGCGGCTGCGATCGCCTCTGGCGTCTCTGGCTTGGCGAAAGCGCCCGAAAGCTGGTTTCTCACCACCATCCCTACACCCGCCGGGTAGCGCGCGAAGAACCAGGCAGCTCGAACAACCTTCTCGTGACCCGGGCGCCCGCGGCTCTCAAGCTCGATGTGAGAGCCGATGTGGTCATTGAGAGCCAGTGGGTCGATGACGATGGTGTCCTTGTCGAGGGCGGTAACAGCGATGCCGATGTGGGCCCAGTAGACCGCCTTGAGCTTGTCTTTGAGCACCATGAGCGCTGCCTCCTCGCCGATGCGGTAGTAGCGGTGGAAGCGGTAGTCATCGAGGGTAAAGGGGCGCACGGAATTAGAGCTGTGCGAGTACCACGCACGCTCGTCTGCTATGCCGTGGGCACTGATGCCCTCTCGGTGTGGAGAGCGTAGACAGAGAGAAGCTGCAAAAACCCAGACGCTCGCAGCCACGAGCGAGCTGAAGCGAATAGCCCTAGAGCCTGGAAGTGACACGACAGCAGCAGCACTCAAAACGAAGAAGAGGCCCGGCAGAAGAAGTCGAGCATGCATGAAGTCACCACCCGTACGCACGACAACTAGAGTATGCAGCACACCCCCGGTCAGGAGCGCGAGCGGGATAGCCCATGAGGAGAACGCCGCCGTGCGGTCTTGGCACCGTTGCGCCGACGCAATGGAGGAGTAGGCCGAGCCGGCAAGAAGCAGCGCAATCACCGGGTAGAGCCAGTAGAGGCCGTACGTGTCGTTCAGGTAGACGAATCCTTGGTCCCAGCGCGAGAGAAAGCCTTCCTTTGCAAGAAAAGTGTTCGGAACAGTCAGGCCGTAGTAGCCCATACGGAACACCTGCCAGGTGAGTCCAGGAAGAGCCACTCGCAGCAGCCGGAGCACGGTGGGTAGCAGGCCCTCGCCGGCGGAACGGCTCAGTAGCAGAGCCAGCACGACGAGCGGCGCTGAGGGGAGCGCTAAGTCCGGCCGGATTAGGGGAGCCAGTCCGAGCGTCCAGAAGAGAGCCGCAATAATTTGGCGCTGGTGTTCGCGTGCCGCAAGGGTGAGCAGCAACGACGTCAGGCCTATCCAGAAGAAGGTCAGCCCCGTCTCAAGTCCCGAGGAGGCGAAGTCCCAGAACGGAGGGAGCGCAGCCACGGCGATGGCTCCGATTGGGGCGAGCCTGGGGAGCTTATCAAGCCGAAGACGCGCTGCCTGGGTAGCCGTGAGCAGCCCGAGCACTGACAAGATTACCCCCGCCATAGCAGCTAGTGGAGGCAGGGCCGGGTACCCGAATGCACGAAACGCAGCAAGGATCACGAACCAGAGTGGATGCGAAAAGCTCTCTACTCGCAGGCCACGATTGAAGTTAGGCCCGTACCCATTCCAGAGGTTGTCGACGCTCCTGAAGGTGATGTAGGCATCCTCAGTCACCCAGAGATGATCGAGCCCGCAGAGCAGGAACGCCGCAGCGGGGAGAAGCACCAGCAGTGAGCGGTGCCAAGGAGCTGCTTTCGCCTGCTGTGGCATAGCGACGACTTTCGCCGAGCTGCTCTTCTCGCTCTTGGCTTTGCGGCGCTTCATTTCTTGTTTCTCCATGCCCCTTGGAAGAGCGCCCAGGCCTCTTCGGCACGACGGCGTGCCAGAGGGTTTCGGGGCTTCAGCATCAGGACGGTGCGGTAGCTAGCCGCCGCGGCTTCCCAGTTCTGCAGCCGCCAGTAGAGGGCGCCAAGGTTGTTCGACGTTTCCCAGAAATCAGGCGCCTTGATAGCAGCCTCCAGCAGCGGTCTCTCAGCGTTCGCCCAGCGGTCAAGCATCAGAAGGAATGTGCCGATTTTGCTCAGCTCTTCGGGCATCTCCTCGCCTCCGAGGAGCCAGCGCGAGAGGCTCTCGATAAACGTGGGCTGAACGAAGATCTTTGAGAGCAGCATCCAGCGCTCTTCCTCATCGGTGATCGGATTTGGCAGCGGCTGCTCCGGCAGGCTTCCGTTTGGCCCTGCTTTGCGCACGAGCACTACCGCAACGCCGTCGTAGTGGGCAACGGTCCACTGTGCGCTTCGCAGCAGTTCACGCAGCAGCCGCATCGTCTGTCGATGCGAAACGACGATGTACTCAATCTTCTCCAGCTCGACGAACTGCATGAAGTTCGCTGGCTCAAGAAGCCACAGGTAGCGCTTAAAGAAATCCTCTCCAGTTACCTCGTTTCGGCCGTCGATGAAGATCTTGTGGCCTGGAGCGCGCAGCAGCAGCGCCCCGCCAACGTCGAGGTTATTGAAGCCTTTGCCTGCGAGTGAGTGGTCACGCACGAAATCCGCAGCCTGAATCGCGAGTGCTGACGATTCAAGCTTTGCTGCAAAATGAAGATCGCGCCGCTGGGAGGCGTACCAGGCGCCGCTTGAAACACGCACACACAGGATAGCGATCGCTGCTCCAAGAGCGACCGCGATGCGATGACGGTTTCGTCCCACGATTGGAAGGGATGCCGACACAAACTCTGAGAGCCCGGTCGCAAGGGCTGGCACCGTTGCGATAACGAAGATCGACATGTTTCGGACGGCAAGCGTTGACAGCACCGCAAGGGCACACAGGAAAACAACGTCAGCGAATCGGCGTAACCGAACAAGGCCAATAGCAGCGGGAACGGAGAGCACAAGGAGCGCTAGCCAAGCGCCATACTGGCTGTGCATCTGAAAGAGCGAGTTCGGATCGTTGGAAGCCTTGAATGGCGACTCGAGCTCTGAGATGTGCTGCGCGAAGACGTTCGAGCTCTCCATGCGGGTCATGAGGCGCAGCGGCTCTACGACAGCCTCCCAGCCGTACGGATTAAGGAAGAGGGCACCAACACTAAGGGCGGTGCCGAGAAGCAATGAGCTTCGCAGCTTGCCTCGCATCAGGTCTTCGGCGATGCACGGGAGCAACACTGCGAACCCAAGCACGTAGACGTGCGTGTTGACCCAGCCCCAAAATATGAGCGGTAGTGCGAACGCAGCGCGCCTGGAGCCGTCGCGATACATGTCGAGAGCGAGCACTGTCAGCACCAGGAACAGGTCGGAGAAGAGCTCTGGCCGCATCGCAAAGCGCCACTCCGCAGCAACGGTAGCCAGAACGCCGCAAAGAACCGCGATGAGAGGGTCGACTCGCCGAACTCTGCAGGCGCAGGCGACGGCAATGGCTGTCAGAGTTACAAGGAGGCAGCGCAGGCCGACAGGCCCCCAGAGCCCCAGCAAGCTCTCTAGCCATGCCAAGATGACCTGGAAGCCCCAGTGGTAGGCGATGTAGGCGTGAGAGGAGAAGGACCAAGAGAAAGGATCGGTCGTGGGAACGGTGCCGTTCTGGAGAATCCAGCGGCCGGTTGCGATGTGTATGCCGTAATCCAGGTCGTCAATCGAGCGGAAGGAGAGGATTGCTGCTAAGAGGAGCGTGCCCGCGATCAGGACGATGTGAAGCCGTTTTGCTGCGGGTTGCAGGGGGTCTGTCATGCGACAGCTACCGTAGCATGATGAGTAGCTCGTCGGGAGGTGGAGAGGGGGGAGTTGCACAAAGAGGGCGGTTAGGCCGGAGAGAGGGGGGATTCGTTTCTCACCCCCTCGCTGCTCTCTTTGTTCAAATAACTGTTCGGGCATGTTCCCGTTCCCGCGCACGAGCATGGGTGTGTGTGGGCGGAGCAGAAGGGGGAATTTATACAAAGAGAGCGGCGAGGCCGGAGAGAGGGGGAGTTTATTCCCTGACCCCTCGCTGTTCTCGCTGCTCTCTTTGTTCAAATAACTGGTCGCGTACGCTCCCGCTCCTGGGCACGAGCATGGGTGTGTGTGGGCGGAGCAGAAGGGGGAAATTATACAAAGAGAGCGGCGAGGACGGAGAGAGGGGGGCATTCCTCAACCCATCGCTGCCCTCTTTGTTCACCCTCCCCATGCATCGATTTCGCAACCAGAAATAAAAAAGGCGCCTCCCTTTCGGGAGACGCCTTCGCGATTAGCGCGTAATCGTTCCGATTACATCGCCAAACGGACACCGGCGCCGAGCGTTACGCTCGACTCGTTGTCGATGCCAGCATCGGCCTTGAGAGCTACGTTCTCAAGAAGCGTGTAGAGCGCTGTTCCGGAGTATGTCCAGAGAGCACCGTTTACGTTCTGGTAGAGGACGTTAGCGTCAACTTCGAGCGTGTCGGTGAGGAGGTAACGGGAGCCAACACCAGCGTATACGCGGTCAGCGGAGTCAGTTACGTGGTCACCCTCGATGTCAGCATTCGCGTTGAAGTGATTGCCACCCACACGAGCGAGGAAGTCGAGGCCTGGGCACCAGTGGTAGTAGCCCAAGATACCGTATGACCATGTGTTGTAGTTGATGCTGCTGGTGTCAACCAAGTCACGGATCGACTTGGAGAAGTCGCCGTTAGCATAGTTGTAACCGCCTTCGAACGCGAAGTTCTCGAAGGGCGAGATAGAGAGCTTGGTGTCTACACCGTTGGTCGGGAGGATACCCTGGATACCCTTGGTGTCGTTCCACTGGTAGGCAACGTCGAAGTAGTTATACTTCATGAGCGGATCAGCCGAAGCTGCCGTAGCGCCGAACGCCATGGCGGCCGCAACGAGAGACAGTATCTTCTTCATTTTTACTTTCCTTTTCGAATAACGGGATTCAATTCCCGTCGGAGAGGCTACTTCACCCTCTTTCCCCAAAACAATACGTAAAGTGGTCTTAACGCCTGTTGGCGTAACGGTGTTTTAGTCTACGGCGCTGCAAATGCCCGATATGCTGACCATTCGGGCTCGTTTGAGAATATCCAGCGGTAGTAATCAGTAAACTGCAGTTTGGAAGCCGCCGGTTCGTCGACGATCACGGTGCAGCGGCGGTGCATCTGCAGCGCGCTGGCGGTGACAACCGAGCACACGGGACCCTCAATCGCCTTCTGGAGGATCTCTGCTTTTGAGCTGCCGGTAGCGAGCATCAAGCACCAGCGGCTATCGAGGATGGTGCCGACCCCCATAGTAATCGCTCGGGATGGAACGTTGCTGGCCCCTCCGAAGAAACCGCTGTTTTGCTCGCGGGTTTCAGGGGTGAGCGACTTGGTCCGGGTGCGAGAGGAGAGGGATGAGAGCGGTTCGTTGAATGCGAGGTGGCCGTTCGAGCCGATTCCGAGGAGCTGCAGGTCGATTCCACCGGTGCGCTCGATCGCCTGCTCGTAACGGAGACACTCAGCGTCGAGGTCCTTCGCCTGGCCGTCTGGCAGGTGCGTGTTCTTCGGGTTGATGTTGACGTGCTTGAACAGGGAGTTGTCCATCGTGCTTCGGTACGATTGCGGGTGCGAAGCCGGGATGCCGATGTACTCGTCGAGGTTGAACGTTTTTGCTTGCGAGAAGTCGAGGCCCTCTGCTTGGTGCTTGAGACGCAGCGTCGCGTACACCGCGTCCATCGTTCGCCCGGTGGCGAGGCCGAGCACAGAGGCTGGCTTGCTTTTGAGAAGATCCGCTACGAGCTGCGCCGTGAGAGCTGCGGCTTTTTCGGCTGTTGGGCAGATGATGACTTCCACGCTACGCCTCGTAGGTGTTCAGGGCCCGAGCGATGCCTTGCATCGGGACAGATATCTCTCCACCGTCATCCACCGGCATCGGGTGCGAAAGAATTAGGTCCGCAACCTTGTCGCCGCAGAGATCTTTGAACGTTTTCGAAAGAGAGGTGAAGTATCCAGGGAAGTGGCGCGACATCGAGCTATCGAGCGAAACAACGATGGGCCCCTCGGGGTGATCAAGCTGGCTGGCTACTGAAAGGTAGCACAATGCCCCAGCGAGAGCGCCGCCCCGCATCACAAGGGCTTCAAGGAGCGCAGTGAAGCTTGAGCCCGCATCCCGAATAACTTGGGGAACAAGCTCCGACGAAGGATTTTTAAGGGACGCAACGAGCATGCGGTTGTTGAGCGTAACTTCGCCCGATACGAGAGCGTCCCGTAGCGTGGAAAGCGTGCTGCCTTCAGGAAGATCCGCCGCCGCGCACACGTGCGCATACACGAGCGTCGGAAACCACAGGCCCGCGGACAGCTCTTCAAGCGAGAGCGACGATACGCCGCGCATCTCAGCGCAGAATCGGTCGCCAGCGGAGAGCAAGTCCTCTGGAATAGCGAGATTTCCCCCGAGTTCCGTATTTATGATGTGGCCCTTTTCTCGGCCCTCATCGCCAATCACCGTGCAGTTGCCCCCAGATGACATGACGACGCCAGCGCGCGAGCGCGGGGTTGCGAACAGCGTGAAGACCGTGTCGTTTCCGAGAAGAAAGACAGCCGGCTTCCATCCAACACGGCTGAGAGCGAGAAGGAACAACGCTCCGATATCGTCTCCGTCCCGGATTCCTCGCAAGAACCACTCGCCTTTGCGGTAGCCGCCGGATTTCGAGCCACGAACAATCCCCGACACGCCGCGGGTAGTAGGCGTAGCTATTGGCACACACTGAACCTGGTTCGACCAAATCAGCCCGAGGCAGCAGTCGGGGGCGAGACTAGGGACGCTCTTTTTAATCTCACCGACCAACGCATCAAGGAAGGGCTCAAGCGCACGCGAGTCATCCCCGGGATCGGCGGACTGGAACCACGTGTTTGGGTGGTCGAAGAGGCAACGCACTTCGCCAAGCTCGTTTTGGTAGCCCACCTTGGTTTGGGTGCCGCCGATGTCAATCAGGACTGCCGGGCGGAAACGCTCGGCTCGTTTCGGGTCAGGGAGGTGAATCTCGCTCGAGTCCCAGGCGCATGACGGAGCGCCCTTTTGGTAGCAAGCGTTGTGGAGGCGCAGCAGGCCCAGGCGAACAATCTCAGGTAGGCTCTCGATTGCGTCAAAAACGCCGAGCTGGCCTGCTGGTTGGTGGAGGAGTTCTGCAGGAGTAGACATCAGGCAAGGGCAGTAAAAAGCTCAGTTTTTTTGCTCACGTTTCCCCGCACGCCCGGATTGTTCGAGCGCGCCGCCCGGAACCTTAGATCGGCGGGGGATTTATTTCAAATAAGCGGCTCGTCGGGTATAACAGCGCAGTCCAAAGCAATCTTTCGAGGTCTCTATGTCACACATCTTAAAGAGTATTCCGCAGGGAGAGAAGGTCGGGCTTGCGTTCTCTGGTGGCTTGGACACCAGTGTCGCAGTTGCTTGGATGCGCGAGAAGGGCGCCCGCCCGTTCGCGTATACGGCCAACCTCGGCCAGCCAGACGAGACGGATGTCGATTCGATTCCGGGACGGGCACTTGAGTACGGGGCCGAGAAGGCGCGCTTAATCGACTGTCGGCAGGACCTGGTGCGCGAGGGCATGATCGCCCTGATGTGCGGAGCCTTCCACATCAATACCTCAGGGAAGACCTATTTTAATACGACTCCGCTGGGGCGGGCCGTGACCGCGCCTCGCCTCGTGCAGGCGATGGCGGAGGATGGCGTTAACATCTGGGGCGATGGCAGCACCTACAAGGGGAACGATATTGAGCGTTTCTACCGGTACGGCCTTCTGGCTAATCCCAACCTCCAGATCTACAAGCCGTGGCTCGATGTGCAGTTTATCTCGGAGCTCGGAGGACGAAAGGAGATGAGTGAGTATCTCGTCTCGCGCAAGTTGCCGTACAAGGCATCGAAGGAGAAGGCGTACTCAACGGATGCCAACATGCTTGGCGCCACGCACGAGGCGAAAAAGCTCGAGTTCCTTAGCGAGAATGAGTACCTCGTCGAGCCGCTCATGGTCGTAAAGTCCTGGGACTCTTCGGTCGAGATTAAGCCAGAAAGGGTCTCGATAACCTTCAAGGAAGGGATGCCTGTAAAGATAAATGACCGAGAGTTCGCTGATCCGGTTGATTTGATGCTTGAAGCCAACCGCATCGGTGGTCGTCACGGGCTCGGCGTTTCAGACCAGATAGAGAACAGGATCATCGAAGCGAAGAGCCGCGGCATTTACGAGGCCCCGGGCGTCAAGCTGCTGCATATCGCCTACGAGCGGCTCGTCTCCGGCATTCACAATGAAGATACTATCGAGCACTACCGCACCGGCGGGTATCGCCTAGGAAGATTCCTTTACCAGGGCCGTTGGTTCGACCCGCAGGCGATGATGATGAAGGAGTCGATGGTTCGCTGGATCGGCAAGGCGATCACGGGCACGGTGACGCTTGAGCTTCGACGGGGGGACGACTACTCGATCCTCAACACTGAGAGCCCGAACTTAACCTACAGCCCTGAGCGGCTGACGATGGAGAAGGGAGCCGAGACGTTCTCGGCAGAGGACCGCATCGGACAGCTCGCGCTTCGCAGCCTGGACGTAGAGGACACCCGGCAGAAGTTAGGGGTGTACCGGGAAGCAGGTGTGATCTCCGCCGCTTCCCCGATTTCCAAATTGCTCAAGTAGGGTCCAGCGCCTCAGGTGCATGTGTTTACGGGAGTGTGTTGGAGAGTCTCCGTTAAGGGGCCTCCTGGTCTGCATCTACTCCTTTCGGGTCTGAGCAAAATAGCTATACTTTGGAGCATCAGCCTAGGGGTACACGTAGCGCCCGGCTGAAGCAGGAGTCAGCGGGAATCCCCGACGGCGGGGTTTCCAGCCCTCAGTCATCGGTTTCAAAGGGATTCCATCTTCGGAGGTCGCCATGAAGAAACTAGCCTTGTTGGCGCTCAGCCTGGTAGCGAGCAGCCCCGCATTTGCCGAGCCCGCTTGGGTTCAGGTGCGGCAATCGCAGCTACGAACGCAGCCCAAATTTTATGCGCCATCTGTCGGAGCTGTTCGGTACGGGGAAAAGATAGACAAGCTGTCGGTAGACGGTGGCTGGGCGAAGGTCGCTGCGGGTGGTCACCAGGGATACCTTCCGCTCTCCGCCATTTCGGCAGACCAGATCGTGCTTTCCGCGGCAGACCTGAAGAAAGTTCAAGCCGACTCATCAGAAGTTGTCATGGCTGGGAAGGGCTTTAGCAAGGAGGTAGAGCAGCAGTACATCAAGCAAGACGCGGGAGCACGATTCGACCTAGTGGATTACGTCGAACGTACTGCGCGAGTCTCGCCGGGTGAGGTAGAGCAGTTTATCAAGCAAGGGGGGCTTAAGTAGCGTATGAAGAAGCCCACACTGTTCATCTCGCTGCTGATGCTTGCTGGATGCTCACATCCAGCGTTTCAACAGGTTGGAGCGCAGGTGCTCTCCTCGACGGGGTACGTTTCTCAAGCTCAGGCCTCTAGCCTCATTTCGGCAGGCGACAGCCTGGTCAAATCTCAGGAAGAGCTGATCCCGAAGCAGGAGTACTACCTCGGCCGAGCAGTATCAGCCAACGTGCTCGCGAAGTATCCTCCTCAACAAAATGCGGCCTCGACGGCATACCTCAACAAGATCGGCATGACACTCGTCGGCGTGTCCGACATGCCGGAGACGTTCGGGGGGTACCACTTTATGGCGGTGCAGTCGAAAGAGATTAACGCATTCTCCGCGCCAGGAGGATTCGTCTACGTTTCGTCAGGATTCCTCAGAGAGCTTCCGGATGAAGATGCCGTTGCCGCTGTGCTCGCACATGAGATTGCTCATATCGCAAAACGTCACGGCGTCAACGCCATCTCAAACGCGAAGCTCTTCTCTGCGCTGACTGACTTCGGGCAAGCGAGTGCTTCGGTTGCAGCGAGTCAGGTATCCAGTCCAGTCGATCTTGGGGAGATTACGGGAATCTTCTCAGAGAGTGTTTCCGATGTAGTGGACAAGCTACTCACGAAGGGCTTTGACCGGCGCCAAGAGTACGAGGCCGATCTGTATGCGGCAGAGCTTCTGCAGCGAGCTGGCTACGATCCGAATGCGCTGGTGCGTGTCCTCGGAATTCTTGAAAGTCACCAAACAGGAGAGCAGGGGGGGTGGTACGCAACGCACCCAGCTCCGTCCGATCGCATATCGGAGATCAGCTCTGAATTCTCGTTCCCCGCACCTCAGGATCCACCGAGCTCAAGAAAGGCGCGGTTCTCAGGACTTAGGTAGGGCGCGATTCTTTTTCTGTAGTCTTGGTACCTAATCTTCGAGATTGCGAGTGCTATGAAGCCGTTGCTACAGTGCGCCGTCTATGGCGGCGTTCCCAAGTCAATCCTGTAGCTTCGATCCTGCTCCGTTCGTAAAAAACCACGACGCTGACCGGCAACAAGGCGGCCTGGCCGGCCTATCTCACTTCAGCAAAGCGACCGTTGAGATGCAGGCCCGCGAGATTGAGCGTGCCAGACAAGCATTACTGCGCGCTCCTGCATCGGAACCGGCTCTGCGAGAGGTGGTACATGAGCTCTGGAGCCTGGCCCGGGTTGTTCGAAAGGATGGGAGGTTTTCCACTGAGCTGCACAAACCAGATTCCGGGCTTCGAGCATCCATCCAGGCTGCGTGCGACATCATCAAAGACGTTCGGCCAGCTTTTTCGAATGCCTTAGCAGCGCGGTTCGCAGAAGCCTTGGCGATCATCGGGTACCGAGACCTTGGGCTTTTTGAGTTGCTGTCAGAGCGAGCACAGGAGGCCCGCAGAGAGATCTCTGGGAAGCAGCTTTGCAGATTCCTCTGGGCGATGGTCCAGCTCAATGTGACCGAGATTCCGCGACTCACAGAAGCGCTCATTAAAGCCGCTCGTTCTTCGGCTCGGGTCGACAGTCTCGATCCGGAGACCAGGGCCCGTATTGGACTATCGCTTGCGTTTCTCAAAGAAGGCAGCGCGCGGGCCGTTCTTGGCTCACACTTCCTTGATGGTCACCACTGCTCTCTGAAGCGGTGGGGAGAGATGTACCGTGCCCTCATCCTCGACAAACAGATACTCCCCTTTGAAGATTTTGATAAGCATCGGGAGTCAAAGAGAGAGGCGCTCTGGGCTCTCACCGCCCGGGAGCATATGTCGAGCTCTTTCGAAAGACAGGTCGGAAGCTGGTTAGAGAACTCATTAAAAAGTCGGGGTGAAACTTTTTCGATTTGTCGACAGGAGAATGTTGCAGGCCTCTTCGTGGACTTAATGCTCCGTCTTCCTGACTACAATAGGACGATAGCGCTGGAAGTGGATGGCATGCAGTTTCACTTCACGTGGGGGCCTGACGGTGGAGTGCGGCGTGGTATCGATATCCTAAAACGGCGAGTGCTAGAAGCTCACGAGGTCGAAGTGAGTAACATCACCTCCAACGACTGGCGCACCGGACTCGGACCGAGCCTCTTAGCGAGTCTAATCGAGAAGAAGAGTGATACCACACCAGCCTAGCCGCAAGAGCTAGGTTTCTTCCGGTTGGGCAGCTGTCCGACTCCTCGCTGTCTCTGTTGATAGGCTATACACCTGCCGTAGTTCATGCGGTAGCATTGGGCTCGCCCTTCAGGCAGCGCTGCCGGGGGCGCCAGGAGCAGGGAGTATGAGAGCTGCGCAAAAGATCCGAAGGGGAGTGCTCATCATATGGGCGGTCGCATCACTGCTTTCCTGGGTCGCTCTCAGTACCAAAGCGTTCTTCAGTATCGAGAGCGCAACCTGGGACATGCGTCAACGACTCGTAGCAGACGCATCTCAGCACGATCCCAAAATAAAGATAATAATGGTCGACCAGTCCTCCCTCGACCACTTTGCTCGCCAAGAGCAGATATACTGGCCCTGGCCGCGCTCACTGTATGCCCCAGTGCTTTTTTACCTGCAGCGGGCAGGAGCTCGAGGGGTCGCGTTCGATATGCTCTTCACGGAGAGCTCAAGTCACGTAGGAGACGACCGTGAGTTTGCGGAGGTTGTAGCTCACTCGTTGCCAGTAGTGAACGCAGTTTCTCTTCGCAGAGAAGCAGTTGATGGCGACCCGGCGCTTGAGGACCTTTTTAGAGCCACGCAGGCTCGACGACGTGCCGAGATTGAGCCGTATGTACAGACTGGTATCTCTCCTGAATACCCGTCCGCTACGTTGCCGATTGATCTCTTGATTGAATCGAGCCCAGCTCTGGGCAATGTGAGTGCCGAAGCAGATGCGGATAAAATTTTTCGGCATGCTCAGGCGGGAGCCTTCGTCCGAGGAACACCAGTGCTCAACCTCCCACTCGCTCTCTTCAACCTTGCGAACCCCGGGGCGGAGAAGGCGGCTGAACTGAGGGATCTTGCTGGGCCTTCCGGAAAGCTGCTGGTGCGCTTTTTCGGACCAGAGGCGACATACCAATCATTCTCAATAGCAGCAGTCATCAATAGCTACTTGAAGCTTGAGGCGGGGCAGCAGCCGGATATTCCACTTGAGGAATTTAAAGACTCGTACGTTCTGATCGGAACGAACGCACCGGGCCTACTAGACCTGCGGCCGGTGCCGGTGGCAGGAAATTTCCCTGGAGTTGAGCTCAATGCGACTGTACTCGACAATATCATTCACTCCAGCTTTATGCGGCACGTCCCGGACTGGGTCGCGACGCTCCTGACGGTAGGCTTCCTAGGGCTCGTGAGTCTTGTGAGCATGCGGGCCACGAGTTACCAGGTTGGACTGATTGTCGCGACGATCGTCTCATGGAGTGGGATTGCATATTGTGGTGCGTTGTTTGGTTGGTGGATACCGGTCGTCGTTCCTCTCACGGGCGCGATGTGCGTGCTGCCACTCGTATTCCTCCTGCAATACCAAGTCGAAGGCCGGGAGCACCGATTTATAAAGGGCGCTTTTCAGCACTACGTAACTCCGGCAGTGATTGAGCAGATTGTCCGCGACCCATCAGCGCTCTCGCTCGGCGGAGAGCGGCGTGAACTCACCATCTTCTTCTCGGACATTGCGGGCTTCACGACTATCTCGGAACGAATGCAGCCGGACAGGCTCGTCGCATTTTTAAACCGCTTCCTCTCAGAGATGACCGACATTCTCTTGGCCTCAGGGGGCACAATCGACAAGTACGAGGGGGATGCAATCATCGCCTTCTGGAACGCTCCCCTGGCTGTTGCAGACCACGAGAAGCGCGCAGTGCAGGCAGCGCTTGCATGCCAGCATAGGCTCAAGGAGCTGCGAGGCTTCTTCAAGAGAGAGTTTGATGTGGACTTGCAGATGCGCATCGGCATTCACACCGGCATCGTCACGGTCGGAAACTTCGGCTCATCGACTCGCTTCAACTACACTGTTATCGGGGATGCTGCGAACCTCGCCTCCCGGCTCGAAGGCACGAATAAGGTGTTCGGAACTTCACTGCTCGTCTCCGGAGACACGAGGCGCAGGGCAGGAGAGGGGCAGCCGTGGAGGGAAATCGGCCGAGTTCGGGTTGTGGGCAGGTCTGAGCCAGTAGCCCTCTTCCAGCCCCTTGACTCGGAGCTCGATGGAGCCGTGACCACGCGTTTAGGGGAGTTCGATCAGGCCCGCACCCTCTTCGAGAGCGGCCGGCTATCAGAGGCGCAGGCGATTTTCTCGAAGTTTGCCGACGACCCAGTCAGTCAGGCATATTGCCAGCGAATCAGCGATGAGGTGGAGAGCGGAAAGGCGTTCTCTCCAGTGTGGAATTTGACGGAGAAGTGAGATGGCGGTGGAGATAGTGCAAGCGGGGGCTTCGCTTGAGAGTGCGCTGCTTGAGGCAGCGAGAAGAATCTTTGCGGCGCTCGCAGCGCAGCCGAAAAACGCTCCTCTCACCATTGGGCTGTGCGGAGGACGGAGCGTTGTCGGGCTGCTGACGGCGCTTGAGCGAGAGTCTCATCAACAGCCGAGCGAGCTTCTGCAGAGAGTCCAGTTCTTCATGGTCGATGAGCGGCTGGTGCCTCTCACAGACGAGCAGAGCAACTTCGGCGGCCTCAAAAAGCTTCTTTTCGACAAGTTAGTGGAGCAGGGTGCGGTCCAGGCGAGCCAGCTTCATCCCTTCCTCACTGATAGCACCAAGCAGGACTTCGGCTGCGCTTCGTACGCAGAGGATCTCTCCGGCTTCGGGGGGCGGTTCACAGTTGTGGTGCTCGGCGTGGGCGAAGACGGACACGTTGCCGGGCTCTTCCCGCGCCACGCGGTGCTGCGGCACGAAGAGCGAGCTTTCTTCTCGTTCCAGGATTCGCCGAAACCACCGCCCGCTCGCATGACAGCTGGCAAGGCGCTCATTACAGGCGCTACCATGAGCATTCTGCTCTTCCTCGGAGAGGGGAAGCGCGCTGCCTGGAGCGCGTTTAATGCAGACAGCACTCTGATAGAAGAGTGCCCAGCACTCCTTGCGACTGCGGCTGAGCGCTGCGTTATCGTAACTGACCTAGCTGGGTGAGGGGCACAGTGAGGCTATTGCCCCTGTTTGTTAGCCCGCTTAGCGGGATTTAAGCAAAAATAGCCGGCTCTTTCTCGAACCCAACCGGGTGCCAGGCTCATCAGAAGAGGTAGGCGGTAAAAGGGCAGCTGGTTAAGCCCAAGCCGCATTCGAGTGGTTAGTGCCCTCGCAGTCATTGAGGAGCAGAGGTTGAAAGAAGAGAGCCCAGCGACATTCGCTGACGAGCCTTTCGCAGAGCGATGTGAGACGGAAATCCCCGTTCACCTCGATCGCCCGACCCGTTTGCCACGCCGGCACCTCAGAAAAAAATTCAGAAAATTAGCGAGCGCGAACCGGGATAAGCCCCTTCAGAGGGAAGCACGCTTTGAGCTCACCCCGCCGCCCACAGGAGCTGAGCCAGAGTTCTGCTCTCGGTCAGAGGCGATCTGCGCTGAACTGCTGCGCCGCTTCGTGCCTGCCTTCGAGCTGCGTAAGGGGCTTACCTTCCAGGTCGCAATCGGCTCAGATGGGCGGGGAAACACCTACTCGGTAGACTTCCTGGTCGATGGCGTGCTGCTTGAGTACCATCCCGTTCGCTTCTACCGGAACAAGAAGGGCTTTGGGGACTTCCGTGATCGCGATGAGTACCGGAGCTACACCCGGGCGATTCACGCGCTCAAGGGAGAGTCACGCCGCTTCTTCCACGATGCGATGGAGATGCGGCTAAAGGAGAACTACTTCAAGCGGCGCCGAGCCTTGCTCGACCAGCATCCGCTCTTCCGGCGCATGGAGCTCGTTGTTGCAACGAGCCCCGACGATCTCTACGCACTCGTCATTAAGCGTTTTGGGCAAAACTACCCGTCCTCGGTCGAGGCTTTTAAGCGGCTCTTCGACGAGATAAATCGCTCGCTGTCGTAGCAGGAACGGCTGCGTTTTTTACTGGCGGCTCAGCAGGACTGGATCAACATCAACCTTCGCCGAGGACTTAAGGTACGCCAGAGCCGACTGAATGGCGTCACCGTACGCCTGCTCACGAGCCTCTGTGCGGTACTTCTCGAGATCCTCTGCCTTAATGCCTTTCGAAAGGTCCGGCTTCTCAATCGCCGTCACGGAAGCCAACACGATGCTGTTCTGAGACGGGAACTGCTGGTTGATTACCTGCGGAGTGGAGAGAGAGAACACCGCCCGAAGAATACCCTGAGAGAGTTCAGGGAGCTCTGTCGAGGTCGGGTTGGCACGGCTTACCTTTACCGGACCAACGACTTTCGCGCCCCGTTGCTTGGCGTCTGCAGCGAAGTTCTGTGGGGCTGCCTGTGCTGCAACCAAGATCTCCTTGGCGCGAGCGTCAGCAAGCTTCTGGGCCTCTTGAGCCTTCACCACCTGGACAATCTTCTCGCGAACCTCTGCAAATGGCGCGAGAGATGCATCCTTAAACTCCTTGATCTGCACAAGTGCTGAGGTGTCGCCGACTTCAACCAGCGAGATAGAGGTCCGGTCTCCGCCCTGAAGCGCTATCACCTTCTCGGTCAGGCCAGTGAGTGCCGGCGTGGGGTCGTTGCCTGCAGCGAGCATTCCGCCTGACTCGTTGATGGAGAGCCCGGAGAGTCCGGCAACCTCCGAGAGGGACTTCCCGTCTCGGCGAGCTGTCTTGAGAACCTCGTCGGCCTTGGCCTTAGCGTACGACGGCGCTTCGTTCTTGCGGATCGTAGCCTCGATCTCGGCACGAACCGATGCGAGCGGCTTCTGGGCTGATGGCTTCTTCTCCTCAACCTTTATCACGCTCACAGACTCATCGGTCTCAATTACCTCCGACACGGCTCCAGCCTCTGTCGAGAACGCCGCTTTGTCGAATGATGGGTGCTCAGACCCACGGCTAATCCAGCCGCGGTCGCCGCTCTTCGCCTTGAGCTGCGCGTCGCTTGAATACTTGGCAACCAGCTCCGCGAAGACCTTGCCAGCGAGCGCTTCCTCGCGCGCCTGCTTCGCCTTCTCCTTTACGTCTGCTTTCGCCTTGTCGTCAGCGTTCTTGGGGTAGGATACCTTAATCTCAGAAACCCTAACTTGCTCCGGAATTGTGAAATCCCGCGCGTTGTCGGTGTAGTAAATCCCGATGTCGTCCTCGGAGACCTGAACATCCTTCTCAAACGCAGACGGCGCAAGCTCGATGAAGGTGTACGAAGCTTGTGGCGGCACTTCGAAGCGCGAGGCGTTCTGGTCGTAGAATGCCTTGAGCTGCTCCTCGGTCGGGGCAGGGGCGGAGGCGAGCAGGTCAGAGACGTTGATGATCGCGGCGAGGACAGAGTAGGAGGTTTCCTGCCGCACGAGGTGGTTCTCCGCGTCGCGGCGGCTTACGTAGGCTGAGTCTCTCAGCACGCCGAGGAGCGCCTCTCGGCTCTTGCCTTCTTTCACGTCGCGCGAGAAGTCGCGATAGGTGAGGTTAGCGGCCTTGAGCATGCCACGGAAGCGAGTCTCATCGTACGGCATCCCGGCGAATTCCTCCTCAAGGATGAAGCGCCGCACCGCCTCGTCGTCCGAGGCGAAGCCCATCCCCGCGGCCTCTTGGTTGAGGAGCTCAGTGTCGATCATCTGGTCGACTGACTGCTGCACAACGTTGATCCCGAACATCTTCGCGTACTGGTCGAAGTTGTCGCCGTACATCTTGCGGTAACGACTCTCGTTGTTCCTCACGACGCGCGCGACCTCGGCCTCGGTGAACGACCGCTCGTTTACGAGGATCGCTGGCCGATCGGCCCGATTGCCGTCGTGCAGGACGTCAATTCCGACGCCGCTTAGGGCGAAGCAGACTGCGACGAAGAGGAAGACGATCGCGATTGAGCGGTTGTACTTGTGGATGAGTCGGATCATACGGTTTCCTTGCGGTAATTGATCTGGCTAAGACGGGCGTAGCTGCTTGTCTTCCGGGATCTCCCGGCAGGGCTGCCACTGCACGTGTTCGCGTATTGCATTGAGAACGCTGACGCAGTCTGCCTGCTGAGAGGGCGTGGTCAGCACGCTCACGATGCTGCGGTCCCCCTCCAGGGTCCGGACAGTGCCGACCCCATCGTACAGCTCAAAATACGCCTGCAAAAGTACTATCTGATGCCGTGGGACCTCAAGATAGAATGCCAGGAGGCCTGAATCGAGTTCGACGGGCTCTGGCTTGGCGCAAAGCTCCATTGGCTAGGCCTTCCGACGCTCGGCTTCCTCACGAATCAGGTCGTTGACCTTCTTCGGGTTGGCTGCGCCCTCGGTAGCCTTCATGACCTGCCCGACGAAGAACCCGTGCAGCCGCTCGTTGCCGCCAAGGTACCCAGCGAGCTGCTTCGGATTGGCGTCGAACTCGCGCTTAATGATGGCAAGGATTGAGTCGTCGTCGCTTATCTGCTTGAGGCCCTTCTCCTTGACCACCTCAGCAGCGCTCTTCCCGGCTGAGAACATCTCCTCAAAGACGGCCTTCGCCATCTTTCCGGAGATCTCGTCCGCGTCGACCATCGAGATGAGCTCGCCGAGCCCCTTGGCAGACACAGGGCTCTTCTCTATCTCAAGGCCCTGCTTGTTGAGCGACCCGAACAGCTCGGAGGTTACCCAGTTGCAGGCCGCCTTGGCGTTGCTGCACGCAGCAACCACGTCGTTGAAGAACTCCACCGCTGCCTTTTCGCCCGTGAGCACAGTGGCGTCGTAGAGCGAGAGCCCGTATTCGTTCACGAGATCCTGGATCCAGCGGGCTGGGAGCTTGGGCAGGGTAGACTCAACCTCCCGCACCCAGCTCTCTTCCACCACAACCGGAGGGAGATCCGGATCGGGGAAGTAGCGGTAGTCGGCGCTCTCTTCCTTGGAGCGCATCGGGCGAGTCGTGCCAGTTGCGCTGTCGAAGAGCAGCGTCTCTTGCACGATGCTCTGCCCATTCTTGAGCAGCGCCATCTGCCTTGCGACTTCGTACTCAAGGGCCCGCTCTACAAACTTGAAGGAGTTGAGGTTCTTGATCTCGGTGCGGGTGCCGAACTTGAGCTGGCCGACAGGCCTAAGCGAGATGTTGGCGTCGCAGCGCAGGCTGCCTTCCTCCATATTGCCGTCGCTCACGCCCAGATAGCGCACGAGCTGGCGAACCGCGCGAAGGTACGCAGCTGCTTCGGCGGGCGAGCGGAGCTCCGGCTCAGAGACAACCTCGAGCAGGGGCACTCCAGCGCGGTTCAGGTCGACCAGCGATGCTTGCGTGCGCGAGTCGTGGATGTTCTTGCCGGCGTCCTCCTCCATGTGGATGCGCTTGAGGCCGATCGTGCGCTTCGTCTCCTCCATGTAGAACTCAACGCTGCCACGCTCGCAGATCGGCTCGTCGAACTGCGAGATCTGGTAGCCCTTCGGCAGGTCTGGGTAGAAGTAGTGCTTGCGCGCGAAGCGATTGAAGCGGCGGATCTCGGAGTTGGTGGCGAGCCCGAGCATGATGGCGAACTCGACCGCGCGCTTGTTGGCCACAGGCAGGGCGCCAGGCAGGCCAAGGGTAACCGGATCGATGTACTCGTTCGGCTCGCCGCCGTAGGCGGCTGAGGCGTTGCAGAACATCTTTGACTGCGTTGAGAGCTGGACGTGAACCTCAAGCCCTATGACAGTTTCAAATTCCATGACGATCCTCTCAAAAACGTTCGCTGCCTACGCCGCCACTGCTGGAGACTTCTTGTGCCAGTCGGTTGCCCCTTCGTACGCAGAGGCAACCGAGAAGAGGGTCTCCTCGTCCCACGGTCGTCCGATGAGCTGCAATCCGATAGGGAGCCCATTCGACGAGGCGCCGCACGGCACAACCATGCCGGGGAGACCTGCAAGGTTCACTGGGATGGTGAAGATGTCGTTTAGGTACATCTGAATCGGGTCGCTGACCTTCTCGCCGATCTTAAACGGCGGGGTAGGGGTCGTTGGGGCAACGATCAGGTCACACTTCGAGGCGAAGGCGTCGGTGAAGTCCTTGACGATTAGCGAGCGCACCTTCTGTGCCTTGACGTAGAAGGCGTCGAAGTAGCCGGCCGAGAGCACGTAGGTGCCGACCAGGATGCGGCGCTGCACTTCCTTGCCGAAGCCCTCGCTGCGCGACTTGCTGTAGAGCGACTTGAGGTCGAGCTGCCCCTCTGCGCGGTGACCGTAGCGGATGCCGTCGTAGCGCGAGAGGTTCGAAGATGCCTCAGCCGGAGCAAGGATGTAGTACACCGACACAGCAACATCCGTGTGCGGGAGTGAAACTTCAACGGTCGTTGCGCCGAGGCTTTCCAGGACACCTATTGCCTTCTTGGTTGCCTCGCTCACTTCAGGAGCGAGTCCTGAGACGAAGTACTCCTTCGGGATGCCGATGCGGAGCCCCTTGATGTCGCGGCCGAGGGCTTTGGCAAAGTCGGGCACCGGGCGTTTCGAGCAGGTAGCGTCGTTCGGATCCTCGCCGCAGATCGCCTGCGTCACGAGCGCGCAGTCGTGAACGTTGTGTGCGAAGCCACCGACCTGGTCAAGCGACGATGCGTACGCGATCACTCCGTAGCGGCTCACACGGCCGTAGGTAGGCTTCAAGCCAACGATGCCGCAGAACGCTGCGGGCTGGCGGATCGAGCCCCCGGTGTCGGTGCCGAGCGTGATGGGGCAGATGCGCGCCGCAACAGCGGCGGCCGACCCGCCGCTTGAGCCGCCCGGAACGTACTCTGGGTTCCACGGATTCTTGACCGGGCCGAACGCCGAGTTCTCGTTGGAGGAGCCCATCGCGAACTCATCCATATTGAGCTTTCCGATCGAGACTGCGCCGGCGGTCTTGAGGCGACGCACGACAGTCGCGTCGTACGGTGGAATGAAGTTGCTGAGGATCTTGCTTGCGGCCGTTGTCCGAACCCCCTTAGTGCAGATCACGTCCTTGATCCCGACCGGCACTCCGAGCAGCGGGGCGCTCTTTCCCTGCTTGAGCAGGGCGTCAATTGCAGCCGCGTCCTTGAGCGCGTGCTCGGGAGTGAGCAGCGTGAAGCAGTTCAGCGAGGAGAGCTTCTCTGCCTTGTCGAGGCACGCCTTCGTCAGCTCGGTGCAGGAAAACTTCTTCTCGTCGAGTCCAGAGCGGATCTCAGCGATGGAGAGGGAAGCTAAATCAGACATACTTACTCAACGATTAGGGGAACTTTGATGAAGCGACCGGAGCTGGCTGGAACGTTCTGCGCGAGGGCCTCAGAGT
This sequence comes from uncultured Bdellovibrionales bacterium, assembly GCA_964413875.1. Lineage (GTDB taxonomy): Bacteria > Bdellovibrionota_C > UBA2361 > UBA2361 > OMII01 > OMII01. Next base: position 33,043 of record CAYPUA010000008.1, on the reverse strand, counting down.
CGAGCATCGGCTGGGGCGGGATAGCTGTGTCACCGAGTGGAGTTGGCGCCGGCGCAGCACCTACTGGCTGCACCGCGTCGTCGCGAAGCACGTTGGTGGCACCCTGGATGTGGCTTAATGCCTCGACGCCCGAGGTGTCGATCTCATTGAGGCGCGCGACGTACCCGATGATCGAGTTTACGTGGGCCGTGACCACCGGCTTGAACGAGGGCTCAATCTCGAGTCGGGCGAGGGTGGCGAGCTTCTGGATCTCTTCTTCTGAAAGCATACGAATGAAGGACTCCTAAGGCGTAAAATGCTTGGCATGACGCCACGTTACCGCGCGAAATAAACCACCTTTGGGGTGGGGAATCAATTAGGCCTTGGGTAGCCCTCCAACGGGTATCAAGAAGCTGGGAGGGGTTAGATAAAGAGCAGTTATTTCAATCATCTGGCAGGAAATGGATTAAGAATTCCGCGGGCGCTAAACTGAGAGGCTCAGCTCCGATGGCGCTCTGGTGCGCTGGAACGCCGTGGGAGTGTGACACACCCAGGAAGGTTTTTTCTAAGGAGGGTCGGTTGAATGTCCATCAGGAAGGAAGGCTGCTGCAAAGTTTGCGGTGAGCCGATCGTTCAGTCTGATTTTGAGTTTCAATTCTGCTCAATCGCCTGTCATGAAAGGGCGATTGACATAGCTCGTCAGCGCGACGAAGTGATGCGAGCTAGCGCTCGGGAAGAGAAACTCGCCGCAAGGGTCGAGCGCTCAAGCGGTAGAATTCGAAGGGCGAGGAAGAAGCTGCGCACCATTGGTGCCCAGTGGGCAGAAGCCATCGACAACGGCGACCTGGGTCTCGCTAATGAGATTCGGACGGCCGGGTTAACAACGCTCGAAGTTTTGAGCAATTTCGAAGGAAACCTCAAAGTCCTTCTGCGTAAAGCAGCGAGGCTCCGGCAGGAAGCCCTCAAGCATGAGCGGCGCCTCGATCAGTTGCGAAACTCGAACTGATCGAACTAGTTTTCCGTGAAGAGTGTGGACCATCCCATTCTTCACGAATGGTTCATGTGTCACACTCCTCACTTCTATTCTCGAACTAGCTTTCACGCTGCTATCTCTCCTTAACGTGAACGTGAACGTAAACGTTCCCGAAAAAACGATGGAGATTATAAACAAAGAGACCAGCGAGAGCAGAGAGAGGGGAAAGGAGAAACAAGATTGCCTCTCTCGCTGTTCTCGCCGCTCTCTTTGTGAATCATAATTCCGCCTCTTTTTTCATCGGCTTCAGCCACGTTTACCAACGATTCAGGTTTTGTATAATCACCGTTCTCGGAGTGTGCGGTGATTTCTAGTCGCCCCCAGTCCAAGCAACTCAGTTTTTAGGCAGAAAACATGCCCTCACCGGCTCAACAGCAAGCAGTTCTCTTCGACTTCGATGGCACCTTAGGGCGCTCTCTTAGGACTTGGACGTTAGCCTACCAAGGTGCGCTGCGCCGCATAGGCGTTCACCGTGACGAGCGCGAGGTCAGGGAAGCCTGTTTCTCGAAGCGTGGCATCGATGTGCAGCGCGAGTTTCAGGTGCCAGACCTTTCCGCGTTCGCCGAGGACGTGTGGTCTCGCGTGTTGGTGAAGATGCCAGAGGTCTCGATGTACCCAGATGTCGAAGAGACATTGCAGAGTTTAGGTCCAGAATCTTTCAAGCTCGGCATCGTCACAAACACTCGGCGCGCGCACCTCGAAGCAGCGCTCTCGCGCTGGCCGGTGCGGGAATTGTTCCACACCCACGTCACGATAGACGACGTTGAGCGAGGGAAGCCGGATCCTGAAGCTATTCACGCAGCGCTAGAAAGTCTCGATGTTCCCCCGTCGAGAGCCTGGATGGTTGGAGACTCTCCGCCCGACATCGAAGCAGGCAAGGCGGCGGGAGTTAGGACGATTGCATTCTCCCCAGAGGAGAACCAGGAGTACTTTTCCGCCGACACGCTCAGGAATTTTTCCCCAACCTTCGTTGCGCGATCGTTTGCAGAGGTGCGGCGGCTCATCTTTGCCCAAGGCTGACGCGGGACTTGAGAATCTCGGCTCGCCGCATTTCCCGAAGTGCGACCGCCCTGGTTGGCAGAAACGAAAGCTTTAAAGCCCCCACGGTTGGAGTGTCGTGCTCACGTTCGGGCGTGCGCTGCCCCAGAAATTCGGGGTTTTTGCCATGCTCTTCACAGGCGCATGTGTAGCATCACAAGGGTTGGGCAGAGAGGTGAGTACACTTCTCCTCAAGCTGGAGTTGATGCCGACAGCGAGCCTTTAACCGAATTCAAGCAGAGAGAGTAGTGGCAGAAAAAAGCGCTCATTACGGATACGACATGATTGTCATCGGCTGCGGCCCCGCCGGCCAACGAGCAGCGGTCCAAGCTGCCAAGATTCGGAAGCGCGTGGCGGTTATCGATCGGCGCGAGGTAGTTGGAGGCGTGTGCGTAAACACAGGCACTATTCCGAGCAAGTCTTTCAAGGAGGCAGTGCTGTTTCTTACCGGCATCCGCCAGCGAAAGATGTACGGCGCCGGCTTCCGCGTCAAAAGTGACATCAAGATGTCAGACTTAACGTTCCGCTGCAACCACATCATGCAGCTTGAGATCGAGACGATCAAGAACCAGCTCCAGCGCAATCACATTGAGACGCTCTACGGGCACGCGCGCTTCGTTGATCCTCACACTGTTGAGATCACCTCTTCGTCGGGCGTCTCGCGCAAGAGCGCGGCGCAGTTTGTGATTGCCGTCGGAGCGCACCCGTACCGGCCACCGAACGTGGCTTTCAACGGCGAGACGATCTTTGACAGTGACGACGTGCTTAAGCTCAAAAAACTGCCGCGCGAAATGACAGTTGTGGGCGGTGGTGTCATCGGAACCGAGTACGCGTCGATGTTTGCGGCACTGGGGGTAAACGTGACAATTGTCGACCAGCGTAAGCGGCTGCTCGGCTTTGTGGACGAGGAGCTGATTGACTGTTTCCACTACCAAATGCGGAGTATGGGCGTGCGCCTGCGGCTCGGAGAGGAGGTCGCTAGCTGCGCGCCCCGTGAAGATGGCCAGGTTGTGACGGCGCTCAAGAGCGGCAAGGTGATCGTTTCCGACTGCGTTCTCTATTCAGCGGGCCGTGTCAGTGCCACTGACGACCTTGACCTGGAAAAAGTCGGTCTCGCGCCTGGGGAGAGGGGCAAGCTAGCGGTAAATGCGCAGTTCCAGACGGCAGTATCGCACGTCTTCGCTGCAGGCGACGTGATAGGCTTCCCAGCGCTCGCCTCCACCTCGGCTCGGCAGGGAAGGCTAGCCTCATGCAATGCCTTCGGGATCAAAGAAGAGGTCTTGGATGTGCCGCTCCCGTTTGGCATCTACGCCATCCCCGAGATCTCGTACGTCGGGCGAAACGAAGAGGAGCTCACGAAGGCTGAGATTCCGTACGAGTCGGGGATTGCCCGCTACCGGGAGATCGCGCGGGGGCAGCTCCTGGGTGACGAAAACGGCATGCTCAAGGTCCTCTTTCACCGTGAGACAGGAGAGGTGCTCGGGGTGCACATTATTGGTGAGTACGCGACTGAGCTCGTCCACATCGGCCAGGCTGTGATGGCGCTCAAAGGCGGGCTCAACTACTTGAAGGACGCAGTGTTCAACTATCCGACTCTGGCGGAGTGCTACAAGGTCGCGGCTCTCGACGGGTATAATAAGTTGCGTGCTTAACCACCTGATTTCCTTGAAGCCACGTGCCACGACTGTCGGCTAAAGGCTACGGGATTGGAAAAAAATGGAAAAATACTGCAACTATCGATATATTCAGATAGTCATATAATTATACCCTTGTATTGAGAGGAACGCATGAAGACCCTGCTCGAAGGCTTGAGAAAATTCTCGAGCGACGTGTATCCCGACAAGCGCTCGTTATTTGAGGAGCTATCCCGAGGGCAGAAACCGCACACGCTCATGATTACCTGCTCTGACTCTCGCATCGACCCGAACCTCGTGACGCAAACCGAGCCGGGCGAGATCTTCGTTGTCCGGAACGCGGGCAATATCGTTCCGCCATTTGGCTCTTCTCGAGGAGGAGAAGAAGCGTCGATTGAATTTGCGATCGAAGCGCTCGGAGTGTCCAATATAGTGATTTGCGGCCACTCGCAGTGTGGAGCGATGAGCGCCCTGATGGAGCCCGAGAAGGTTGCGAGCTTGCCATCAGTTGAGCACTGGCTTCGCCATGCAGCAGCGACGCGCCGCAGGGTTCAGGCAGCGAGAGATACTGCCCTCTCTCCAGCCGAGGAGAACGTGCTCGTTCAGGCAGAGAACCTCAAGACGCATCCTGCAGTCTCTGCTGCCCTTCGCCGCGGAACGTTGGAGATTTTCGGCTGGATCTACCAGTTTGAGGATGGGTTGGTACGAATTTATGACCCCTCAAAGAATGCCTTTGTTCCCTCTTCCGAAGTCAAGGAGCGGGCACTCTCAACCCCTCATTCGCTCGCATTGTAGGAGGTCGTATGCCGCAGAGGCTTCTCGTTTCTTCAGAGCTAGCGTCGATCCTCTCAGTCATCGCTCATCCGCACCGGATTCGCATCATTGAGGAGCTCGGCGCCAAGGAGAAAGACGTGCAGACGCTAACAGAAGAGCTAGGGCTGCAGCAGGCAACGGTGTCGCAACACCTGGCACAGCTTCGCAGCAAGGGAATCGTTGAGGCGCGGCGTGAGGGCCATCACGTGTTCTACAGCCTCAAGAAGCCTTGGCTGGCGGGGTGGCTCGTCGATGGATTCCAGCTGCTCGATCTACAGGCGGGGCAATCGGCTGAGATCGCTGCAGCAGCGAAGGCGGTTCGAAAGCTTTGGAAAGTTAAGGAGCCACGGGCATGATTCAGAGATTGCGGCGCGCAGCACTCGAGCCTCAGCCGAACCGAGAAGAGTACGACGGGTTTCTGAAGAACGCCCTAGCTTGGCACGGCTCAGTTAGCCCAAAGATCGCCCGGCGCGTCCTGGCGGTCATGCTCTTCTCAACGCTGGTCTGCCTTGAGCTCCCGCACATCGTGCACCTGCGAATCGAGATGACGCCGTTTGAGTTCTCGGGATTCGCGCTCGGATTGCTGCTCGTTTTCCGGACAAACGCCGGGTACGATCGGTGGTGGGAAGCCCGAAAGCTTTGGGGCAGTATCGTAAATCAGTCTCGAAATCTTGCTGCGATTGGCGCAGGGTACGCCCGCGGCGGTCCTGAGTGGTGCTCTGAGTTCCTGCATGCAGTGGCCGCCTTTCCGCACATCATCAGGAAGAGCCTGCGAGGTGAGCGCGATGTTGAAGACCTCACGGAGCTGCTCGGACCGGAGAAAATAGCGAAGCTCTCAACCGCACAGCACCTCCCTTCCTGGATAAATGCGGAGATAATCCGGCTGATTGCAGATGCACGGCACCGCTCGTTGATTGATGGTTTTGAATTCCAGCGCATCGATCGCGAACGGGCGCTGATAGTCGACGCGCTGGGTGCCTGCGAGCGAATTCTCAAGACGCCGATGCCTCTGGTCTTCGCGATTAAGGCCAGGCGTTTCATACTCGTCTTCCTTGTGCTCTTGCCGATGGCGCTGGTCGAGCGCATCGGGTGGGGCACGCCGTTCGTGACTGGGCTAGTGGCGTACGCGCTCTTCTCGCTGGATCAGATCGGCGTGGAGCTGCAGAATCCGTTCACTAAGAAGAACCTCAGCCACCTTCCGCTCGACGAGATCTGCGATACCATCGAATCGAATGTTCTGAGCCTCGAGCCTGAGGGCTTAGAGGAGGGGCGCGAAGACAGGAGCGTTGCGAGCCTCTCCGTTAGTGGCGCGCAGTAGCACTGCTTGCCTACTGCGGCAACTTGCTGCGCGCTGCAGCGAGCTGCTGCGGAGTTCCAATGTCGATCCAGTCCGCCTCGGGACACGGCTCTCCCCAGACGAGCTTCGTGGCACGTGCGGCCCTGAGGTAGGGCGTAATGAGCGAGAAGGTCGCTTCTTCCGGCATAAACGAGAAGAGCTTGGAAGATGCAACGCTCACCCCGCAGAAACCGAACAGCTCAGCGTCAGTCGGAGCGGCATCGCGCTCACCTGTCCAGCCGACAAGAGTCTTCGCTGCGTCGAGGTAGAGGCCACGAGATGATGGTCGGCGCAGCACTGCCAGGGTGCCGATGGCGCCGCGTGAACGGTGCCGGGCGGCGAGAGCCGCGAGATCAATGGTGCTCAGCACGTCGGCGTTGTGGACGAAGAAAGCGTCTTCTCCGGAGAAGAAAGACGCGGCTTTCTTGAGTCCGCCTCCTGTGTCGAGCAGGGATTCCTCGCGCGAGAAGTGCACCTTGAGGCCGAAGTGGTTGCGAGACTCAGCAAAAGACACAACTTTATCGGCTAGGTGGTGGAGATTGATCACGACTTCAGTCACTCCGGCTGCTTTGAGGCTTTCGATAACGCGCTCTAGCACGGTCTTGTCGCCTACTGTGACGAGGCACTTCGGAGTTTCTTTCGTCAGCTCTCCCAGGCGTGAGCCGACACCGGCGGCGAGGATCATCGCTTTCATGGGGCTCTTCAGATGAAACCTTTGGCTTTGAGGTTGTAGTGTACCACGGTGGGCGTGACTGCGCCTTGGAAGGTCGCGCCGAGATAGCGTGTCAGCTCCTCGGCGAAGAAAACCGAGCGGTGCTGTCCGCCAGTGCAGCCGAAGCTCACATTCATGAAGGTGAACTGTCTGCCAAGAAAGTTCCGCACTGCGGGCTCGACGAGAGAGAGAACCGAAGCGCGGAATTCGCGCACTTCTGGCAGCGCTTCCAGGAACTCTCGCACGCCTGCGTCGAGGCCGGTCTGGGCTTTGAAGCGCTCCTCGCGCCCGGGATTTGGGAGCGAGCGGCAGTCGAAGACGAAACCGCCGCCGTGGCGTCCAGCATCGAGCGAGAAGAGGTGCGGGGGGAGGGGCTGCTTGAACGAGAAGCTGGTGATCTCGACGGTCAGGATTGGTGACTCAGTTGGTGCATTCATGTGGCAGTCGCGGCGAGCAGATCGTTGCAGCACTGCTCAAGGCCCGCCAGCCGAAGCGGCATGCGAGGGTCTTTAAGGCAGCGGGAGAGCGTTGCAAGCGCCAGCGGGATGCTACGAGTGAAGTACTCCTTCTTCTGTCCAAGCCCCTGGCGACCGTAGACGCTCAGCACCTGCAGCATACGGCTAACGACGAAAGCTGGGTAGCGTCCGAGAAAGTCCTCGCGGTTGATTGTGGTGTGGCGCCCTGCGGCAGCCAGGTAGGACTCAAGCAGCCGCTCGCGCTCCGAGTCGGGGATCTGGGCACTCGACTGAAAGAGCAGCGACGCCAGGTCGTACTGGAGGGGGCCTCGGCCGCCAGACTGGAAGTCTATGAAGGCGAGCTTGCCGTCTTTGACCATGATGTTCCGCGCCTGGAAGTCTCGGTAGAGGAAGTAGGCACTGGGTGCTGCTGCGAGGAAGGAGGTGAGCTGCTCAAACTCTCCGGCTAGGTTGGCTGGAGGGGTGTCTGCAAGAACACGACCGACAAACTCGCGGAGGAAGGCTTCGACGTCACGCTTGAGGGTGCTCGTAAATGTGCCCTGGGAGGTGAGGCACTGCGAGAAGTCGAGCGTATTTGCTGCTTCGATCTGGAAGCGAGGCAGCAGCTCGACTGCGGCCTGGTACAGGCTCGCCGCATCAGCCGGGAAGGTTTGAGCAGAGCTGCTGCGGGATGCCTCAAGAAGATCGAGCAGAGTTTGGTCTCCTAAGTCATCTTCAAGGTACACGCCCAGCTCTGCTTTGTACGCGTGAATGGCGGGAACCGGAAGGCCGCAGCGCCGGAAGTGCCGGGCGAGAGCGACGAATGAGTCATTTTCTGCGCGGGATGCATTCACGACCCCAACGAGCGAGCCGCTGGCAGATGAAAGGCGGTAGATACGCCGCTCCGAGGCGTGCGGGCGGAGGGTCTGGACGCAAGTTGGCGCAGAGCCAGAAACCTCTTCGAAGCAGCGCGCCAGGATCTCCTCGTCTCGGGGAAGCGTCATGGCGGCAGTCTAAAGGGGCTTCGGCCATGAGACAAGGCAAGGATGGCTTCCGAGCTTGTCGCGAATGTGGCTGTGCTGTTCGTAATCAGGGGGTGTTTTGTCGTGAGACCTGACGGCGAAGAGAGCGCAGCCTCTTCTTCAGCCGGTTGATTGCCCTGCGCATCTCGGCTTTTGATTGCGAAACCTCGCCGTCCACCGGCTCGTCGCCGATTGAGCCGGGATCCTCAAGGAAGGCTCCGCACGCGCTCTGCATATCTTGGGCAGCCGCGTCGTAGAAGCAGTCGCCGGGGCTGACGGGCTCAAAAATTGGCGGCCCGTCGAAAGGCACCGAGAGACTGACTCCGAGCTCGCCTGAAGAGGTCAGGTGGGCAGTCGCTCGAATTGCTGGGCAGTAGATCTCATCCGCCTGGGCGTTAGAGGCGCAAAAGAGAAGAGCAATCGTCGAGGCGCGAGCAATTAGGGATTTCATGAGGCAATCTCCAGTCGGGAATTCTCAGTTCTGATGCCCGCAACTGGCCGGTGGGCTCATCAAAAAGGGATGCTTATTCCTGGCTGAAAACCTGTTTGGTCTCAGCTAATTGCGTGGTGCAGTATTCTTCTCCCGCTCCTTCTCTTCATCCTGCACCTGCACCGATTTCCTGCTCATAATCCTCAAATTTTCTCTGTGTGCAGACGCAGTGCTTATCGAGATAGCCAGACTGAGGATCAGGAATCTGGTGCAGGTGCAGGATAAAGAGCAGGAAAAAGAAGAAGAGAAGGGAGGCGCATCCGGCCTGCTATCAATTCCTCAGGGATAGAGCCTGCCTTCAACAGAGTGGGGGTGCCCCACTTTACGTTGTCGCTAAAAAACTAGAGCGCCGCCGGCGGCGATAGGTCGTCAAGCGAAGGCCTCGGGGGCAGTGCGGGGCGGGAATCCGTGGTGCCGCTCAGAAATCCGCGCAGCTCAACTGGCACTTCATCGAGCAGGAGCAGAGGTGTTTCAGACGTCGGCTCAAAGCCTGTGCGCAGCGCCTCCTGGTAGAGAGCGACGATTCGCCCCCGGCTTTCGACACTAAGAAGTTGTGAGATCGAACCAGGATCCTCCTTCGCGCGCGAGTGCCCCTTCCTGAAGATCTCTCGGTCTTTCTTGAGCTGCAAGTCGAGCAGTCCCTCTAAGTTGCGCAGAATGGCAGTTCGGTCAGAGCCTGAATCAGCTTTGGCGAGCTGTGTTTGCAGCTTCACCAGGTGCGGAAGCTCTGAGGTTGGGGTGCGATCGACAAAATTGCGGCTGATGCTGAACCATTCGATCTGCGTTTGGTACGCGGCATCGCGAAGAGCGCTCGCGAGGGACTTCTCCTCCGGCGAGGAGGAGTACTGAAAGAGCCGAGGTAGCTCCTTTTCAATGTACTTAATATTGTTTAGGAAGCGTCGGCTTGAGACGTACTGCAGAGGGATGCTCTCTCGTGCTGAAGCTGCGGCGGGCATTCCTTCTTCGCTGCGAGCGTGAGTTTCGGGCGAGAAGAGGTGCAGCCGTGCCCGATTCGGGTCTACTCTTGCGAAACGCATGAAGTGCCTGAGTCCCTGCAAGTGCTCAACTACTTTGACCGCATTTCCGATGAAGAGGGGCCGCGCGCCCGTCACGCTCCCCTTAAGCTCAGCCATGTCGTACAGCGTGAGCGCCGCCTGAACAGCAGCGCGGCACCTTCCATCCAAGGGGGATGCCTCTTGTCGTTTGGAAAACTCTTTTAGCACTCCGGCAACGGCTTCGGGCGACGTGCCGGCGATTCCATGCTTGCTGAGGCCGGCGCGGTCTCGAAGCTCTCGCACGAAAGCATAAAATGTCGCAGGGTCAGAGGGCTCCGCACTCGCCGCGCGGTACGCTTCTGAGAGGGTGATGCGAAAGATCTCCCGCTCGATGTCTGGAAGCTCTTCGAGAGAGTGGTTCGCGTTACGCTGCGCCAGCGACGAAAGCTCGCCAAGAATTTCGCCCATGTCGTGAATGAGGCAGCCGATCGAGATGCTGCGGCGCAACTCGTCGACTTCTGGTGATGCCCGCTCCGGTTCAAGCAGGCCAGCCCGACGCACTATCTCATTCCCGAGCACTACGGCGTGGCATGAGTGAGCGGCAGAGTTCTCTCCCTGCACGGGGTCGAGATGAATCTCGCCGGCGAAGCGACGCGAGTTCGAGAGCCCAGTGAGCATGAGCGAGAAAGCGGTGCGATCGAGCACATCAAGTCCGAGGAAAAGCCTCGAGTTGAGCATGTCTAGAACGGAGTGGTAGTCCGGCGTGCCCACCTCGTGTCCGCAGCAATCAACAACAGCGCGCGAGGTCTTGCGGTAGAATGTTGAATCGAGCACGAGTCGATCAACGGTCGGCGAGGCGAGTTGGGTGGTAGTCTCCTCGGTCGGGGCGCTCTGGTGGGCAGCTTGGTCTTTCTTCAACATCCGAGAGAGAATAAAGGGTTACGTCAGTCTAGTAAAAAGCCGGCGGGCAAACAGAGGACGGAATCTGTTCGAAGTAGTTCGCAACGCAAACTACATCAAGTAAAAAACGTCGTCATAGTGGTAGTAAACGCTCTCCCTTTGAGCAGGAGAGCCTCCGATGCCAGGGTCCCACGGTGACGCGATATTCTCCCACGACGAGACGCCGCTTGTGCTCATCGAGCGCCTCGTGCGGGCGCTGCTTCACACAGTTCGCGGTGACCTCTCCCTCATACAGAATGAGCTCTCTGCCCTCTCGTCGGAGCACGGCGAAGAGCGGCTGCGTGGGGCGCTCTCTCGCTGCCGCAGCATTGCAGGGCAGCTTGGTGAGCTCACTCTCGCGCATGCGCCGCCGTTTCATGAGGTCGTAAGGCTCTCTGAGCTTCTCGCCGAGACGGGTGGGCACGGTGCCGACACCGAGTGGAGCCTACAGGGTGACCGTACATCGCTTGTTGCAATCTTCTCACTTCTGCCTGCAGTGCTTGGCTCACGGCGCTACGCGGCAGTGGTCGAGCAAGACGCTGACGCTGCGCGTGTGCGAATGACCTTGCAGCACCGCAGCGCGACCCGCGGCGCCTTTCGCTCTTTCAGCAGCTTCGTCAGTGCTGAAGTGGGGGAGCGCAAGGTCGTCCAGGCGGCTCTGTGCGATCTGCTTCGGCAGCACTTCGGGTACGAAGTTCGAGTGACCGCCCAGGAAGAGACCGTAGAGGCTATCCTGTTGGGAGAGGGCTTGCGCAACGAAAGGCAGGAGACTGCATGAGAGAGATACTGCTGATCGATGATGATGCGGAGCTAGTGCAGAGCCTTGCAAAAGCGCTCTCCCCCTTGGTTGGCAGGCTTTCGTTGTGTGCCGCATCCACGTCCTCTGATGGGCTTAAGCTCCTTGAGTCCGAGTCTCCGAGCGTAATCGTGCTCGACCTCTGTCTCGGGGAACGTAGGGGCGTAGAGAGCGGATTCTCCCTGCTAGGCGAGATCCGGGCACGCTCCCCGCACGCGCGAGTTATCGTCCTCACCGGACACGGCTCAATTGAGCATGGAGTCCGGGCGATGTCGCTTGGTGCTGCGAGTTTCCTGGAGAAGCCGGCCGAGCTGTCGCACTTGGCTGCGCTCGTGAAGGACGCCGCTGCGACAGCCGAGCTGAGGCGCGAGCATGCGCGGCTTCTCTCCCGCCTTGGAGGATCGGCGCAGGATCTCCTGTGCGGCTCAAGCACGGTGATTGCGGAGCTGCGGAAGAAGTTGGCGTTTATCGCAGCAACGCCCCAGTCGGTCCTGATTCTCGGCGAAACCGGTGCAGGGAAGGGGCTGTGTGCGCGCGTCATTCATGAGCTGAGCACGCGCCGCGGCGGCAAGTTTGTGCACTACCAGCCGCACTTCGGCGGGGGAGATATCGTGCATAGTGAGCTCTTTGGGCACGTGCGCGGCTCCTTTACTGGGGCAACAGAGTCGCGGCGAGGGCTCGTGCTTGAGGCGGACCGCGGAACGCTCTTCATCGACGAGCTTGATGAGGTTCCGCTTGAGACGCAGGTCAAGCTTCTCGACCTTGTGCAGGAGCGACGATTTCGGGCGCTCGGAGCCGATTCGGTGCAGAAGGTCGATTGCCGCTTCATCGCCGCGACGAACCGCGACATCACTGACGCGATAGGGAGCGGAAAGCTCAGGAAGGATCTGCACTACCGCCTCGCACAGTGTGCCGTGCAGGTTCCGCCTCTCCGCGAACGCGTGGAAGACATTCCAGCCCTGGCGCAGAACTTTCTGCAGCGGCTGCGAGAGCGCGACCTGCTCAACGTCTTTGAGGCCTCGCCAGACTCTCTGGCGGAGCTCGCGCGCCGCCGCTGGGAGGGAAATGTGCGCGAGCTTCAGGCAGTCGTCGAGGCAGCAGCGTACCAGGCACACTTCGCAGGACGCTCGGTGATAGAGCCGAGCGACCTCGGGGCTGCGGGGAGCACACGGGAGCTGAGTAGAGCTCCAAACTCTTCTTCGCTTCATGCGCAGGTAGAGCAGTTCAAGTCAGAGGCGATTGCACGGGCGCTTGAGCAGACCAGCGGTAATCAGGTGCAGGCAGCGCGGCTGCTCGGTGTAGACCGAGGCCTCTTGCGACGAGCACTTGCGAGCTCCTCCGCACCTGCATCCACGCGCCGTTAACCCCGTTGAAATGGCGGGGATGCGTTGGTGAGCATGACTGCGGCGCTTCCGGTTACGGTAATACATAGAAACCAAGACGAGTTCTGGGTGTCGGCGTCTTGCGCTCTCAAGCGCCTAACTTCGAGGTCTGGCAAAGCTCGCCCTCATACGCTACAACCGCCAGAAATCCTTCTTTTTTTGGGGCAGGAGAGCGCTTTCGTATCTAGGCGCCTCTTTGGGCCCAGTGGACACCATGAACCAAACCGCGCGAGCTGAGGAATGAAGGCGCTGCTTGACCTTGCAGCCTACGCCTTTGTGCGCGGGCTCTTTTTTGTCCTTGGCCTCCTCCCGCAGCCGTTGCGCGTGGCGTTCTTCACGCTGCTCTTCCGCCTGGCGTTCCTGATTATGCCGAAGCTTAGGCGCATATCGCTTCGCAACCTTGAGATCGCATTTCCGGAGAGAGACCTCGCTTGGCGGCGAGGGATCCTCTCGAAGAGCAAGACTGAGATGGCTCGGCTGCTATCCGACATGGTCAGGCTTCCTCAGCTCAGCGAGTCTTGGGCGCGCGAACACGTGTCCTGTGAGTTCCTCCCGCGCTACGCCGAGCTCCTTTCGGGCAGTGGAGGAAAAGGGGTCCTGATTGCTACCGGGCACCTGGGGAGCTTTGAGCTGCTTGGGCACGCCATCGGGCTCTTCGGCATGCCGCTCTCCGCGATAGCCCGCAAGTTCCGCTCGCCGCAGCTTGACCGCTGGTGGACATCACTTCGTGAGGCTCGCGGCAACTCGATTATCGATCGACGTGGGGCTTTCAGGGCGATGGTGGCAGACGTAAGCGCAGGGCGCTCAGTTGCCGTCCTCTTTGACCAGAACGTGACGCGCAACCACGCAGTGTTCCCAACATGGTTCGGAGTGCCGGCCGCCACCACGCGAGCCTTGGCGCTGGCAGCGATAAAGACGGAGGCTCCCGTCGTTGTGGCCTCGATGCGGTACTGCGGGGCAGACCGTTACTCAATCGAGGCGTGCGAGTGTGAGACGGCTGACATCTACCGAGACGAGAGCCTCTCGTCGGATGAGAAGGTTCTGCGGTTGACCCAGAGGCTCTCGGACCACTACTGTGAAATGATTCGCCGCTTCCCTGAAGGGTGGTTCTGGCTGCACCGGCGCTGGAAGACTAGGCCGGAGGAGGGAGAGGAGAGCGTGTACTCGTAAGGTATGAGCAGCGAGAGTTCCGAAGAGAGAGATGTGAGGGAGCTGCGTACAGGCGCGGTGCTCACCCTTGCGCTGCTTCTGCTCTTCGCGGTTCGCGCGCCGTGGACCGCGAGCTTCTGGCTCGACGAGACGATCTCTGCGTGGATCGTGCGTGGTGGCGTTTCAGACGTGGTGCGGCTCTCGACAGAGTTTCAGGGGCAGTCTCCGTTGTACTACGTGCTGCTGTGGGCGAGTGGGCTTGTCCTTGGCCACACTGAAATAGCACTGCGAGCCCTGAGCGTCGCGTGTGGGGCGCTCAGCCTCGCAGTGCTCTTCCGAATCGTGGTCAGGCTCACGGACCAGCGAGTAGCTGGATTCGCGGCAGTGGCGCTCCTTCTCTGCGCTAACGTGTTTCAGGATGCCGTCTTAAGTGCGCGCCCCTACGCACTTGGGCTTCTGGCAGCGCTGCTCTCGCTGCTCTACGTGCGGCGGCTTACTGAGTCGTTTTCTTGGCGTGAAGCTGTACTCTTCTCCGTGAGCTGCTGTGCCGCCTTCTATGCCCACTACCTCTTTGCCGCTATCTGTATCGCGCACGGCTGGCACATCCTTCGCACGCCCGGTCTCTTTCGCCGCATGGCCGGCTGGATCCTGCTGTCACTTGTAGCGGTGCTTCCGGCCGCGCCACAGCTCGCAAGCCTCTTCACCCGTCGAGAGGGGCTCTCCTTCGCCCCGCCGCTTGGCATAAAGAGCGTCTTTGAAGGAGCAGTTCCAGTGCCGGTCGTTGTGCCAGCGCTGCTCGGCGTAGCGCTTGGGCTCGTTTGGGGAGCTAAGCTTGCAGGCCGCGCGAGACTCTCCGAGGGCACAAGGTTTCTCCTGCCGTACATTGTGGTGCCGCCGCTTCTCTTCGGCGCCTTGAGCGCGCTCGGCGATGGCTCCCTCTGGGTCACTCGGTACTGGGGATGGCAGCCAGCGGCGTGGGCCGCGCTCGGTGGAGTGCTCGTTTCCGCACTCTCGGGCGCTCGCGGCCGAAACGTGGCTCTCGCCGCTCTCGCCGGGTTCTGCGCGCTGCGCCTCACAACGCAGGTTCGCTACATCGAGGACTGGCGCGGAGCTGCCGAGCTTGTCAGGGCGTCTGCTGGACCGGTCGCACTGTACAGCGGTCTCGTTGAAGCTGAGACCGGCAGCGGAGCAGCCTCAGCCGATTTCGCTGAGTACGTCCGGGCGCCACTGCGAGTGTACGGAGTTCACGGAAAGATAGAGTCGGTATCCCTCACTCACGTACAAGAAGATCTGCTGCGCCTTGACCCAGCAACAGAGTTTCTTGTGGCCCGGGATCGTCGACGGGGCGATGCCTCGTCAGTGGCAGATATAGAATTTGCTGCCGCAGCAGCAGGCTTGAGGCTGGAGCCGGTGTGGCGAGAGCGGCTGATGAGCGTGTTTCGGGTGCAGCGCTAGTCCCTTGTCTAAAAAGTTCCTTCACCTAACGACGTTGCAACCTTCCACGAGGCACTAGCCATATCTATCGTGTTTTCGGCGCGAAAGGCGCCGAAAACAAACAGCCCTAGCTCTGCGCTCAACGGAATCGAAGAGAAAAAACTTTTTGAAAGAGCGCTAGCTTGCAATCAGCGCTTGCGCTTTCGGCTCTTGGTGAGCTCAAGTTCGAGGAAATCAGCCAGGTGCTCTGCGGTTGAGAGCTTGATGTCACGCTCTTTTCGCATAAAGCGCCGCAGCACAGCATGGTCTACCCCTGACCCGATGGCAATAGCATAGCGGGTTTTCTTGCACGCGAGAACGGCTTTTCTAAGGGTATCTGATAGGCTCATACGGAGAGAGAAATTAACTCTTGACGAACGCGAACATACGACAAGGCGGCCGGATCAAAAATACTGGCTTATTGACCCATGAATTTCGTGATTTTTCTGGTCGGATCATGACCTGCTGAAGGGGGCTTTGGGCATAATTTCCAACACGTACTGCAGGTAGCGAACCCATGTTTGTTTCTGCCCTTCCGCGAGAGGCGCTCGGAGTGGCGAGGTTGAGGTCGGATCGCTGAGCAGGCAGACTGATCGCTGTCCAGGTGACTAGTGTTGTGTCGGCTCAAGGAACTCCCTCAGCGCTGCAGAAGCTAGAAGCGTTCTCGACAGGAATAACTATGCAAATTTGCGCATTCATCTTCGACCTAGACGGCACCCTTCTCGACTCAATCGGGGACATAGCCGCCAGCGGCAACGCAGCACTGGCAGAGCTCGGATTTCCAAAGTTTTCCGTGGATTGTTACCGGGCCTTCGTTGGTGACGGCGTGGCGAATCTGGCGCGCAAGGTCTTGCCGGAGGGACACCGAGATGAAGAGACGGTGAAGCGATTCCTCGGCAAGTTTAAAGATCAGTACAGCAAGCGATGGAACGAGACCACGCGGCCGTACCCCGGCATCGTCGAGCTGCTTTCCGCCCTCACAGAGCGAGGTGTGCGCATGGGAATTATCTCAAACAAGCGAGATGATTTTACCAAGGCCTGTGTGCTTGAGCTGCTGCCCGGGTCTCGGTTCGGCGAAGTGAGGGGGGAGTCAGAGAGCACCCCGGTTAAGCCTGATCCGAGTGGAACGATTGCAGTCGCAAAAGCGCTTGGCTGCGCTCCATCAAGCTGCGTCTTCGTGGGCGACTCCGAGGTTGATGCCGAGACTGCTCGCCGAGCGGGGATGCGCTTTGTGGCGGTTGAGTGGGGCTATCGCAGCCGGGCACAGCTAGAGGCTGCTGGGGTGAGTTTGTTTGTGCGGGAGCCCAGAGAGCTGCTTCGGCTGCTCGACAGCGATTAGGGGCAGGGGCTGCTCTGTAGAAAAGGTGTTGTGCCCCGAATGAGTTGCTAACCAGCCGTTCTCCTCCTCATCTTTGTTCTAGTCTTCTTCTCTCTCTTTCTCCTGCACTTGCACCCGAGCGCTCGTCTTCCTCCGCCCTTTTTTCCGGACATATTCTGGGCAACCGTCCGGCATTTCTTGATTAAGACCAGGAGCCCGGGCAGGTGTAAGAGGAAGAGGAGGATTAGGATCAGGACGAGGAATGAAATGAACCAGCAACGACTTGAGTTGACACTAGAGACGTTTTCTACAGAGCAGGCAGGGGCGGAATTTCGCCGTTTTTCGGGGGTTTCGCGAGTATCGACAACGCCGCGCGCCTTGCACTACAATCCCCAGCACTCGTAGAGGTTTCAGGAGAATTGCGTGACGATACTTGTCACTGGGGGAGCCGGGTTCATCGGCTCAAATTTTGTGCTCGACTGGGTCGCCGAAACCGGCGAAGCGGTCGTCAATCTCGACAAGCTTACCTACGCTGGGAATGTCGCCAACCTCTCGTCGCTTGAGGGCAACCCGCTGCACATCTTCGTTCGCGCTGATATCGGCGACACTGAGGCTGTTGCGAAGCTCCTTCGAAAGTACAACGTGCGCGCCGTAGTGAACTTTGCGGCGGAGAGTCACGTCGACCGGTCGATCCACGGCCCAGCCGAGTTCATACAGACAAATGTGGTTGGTACCTTCCGCCTGCTCGATGAGGCGCGCGCCTACTGGAATGAGCTCTCGGAGGAGAAGAAGCGCGACTTCCGCTTTTTGCATGTTTCGACGGATGAGGTGTACGGCTCGCTCAAGCCGCTCGACCCAGCGTTCAAGGAGAGCAACCCGTACGAGCCAAACAGCCCGTACTCGGCTTCGAAGGCGGCTTCGGATCACCTCGTTCGTGCTTGGCACCACACCTACGGGCTCCCAGTTCTAACCACTAACTGCTCGAACAATTACGGCCCGTACCACTTCCCGGAGAAGCTCATTCCCCTATGTATCCTCAATGCAATCGCCGGAAAGCCGCTCCCGATCTACGGCGACGGGCAGCAGGTTCGTGATTGGCTGTACGTCAAGGACCACTGCGCCGCGATTCGCCGAGTGCTTGAGGCCGGCGAAGTTGGCCAGACCTACAACGTCGGGGGCTGGAACGAGAAGGCGAACCTCGACGTGGTGCACGAGATCTGTGCCATTCTCGATGAGCTTCGCCCGCGTGGAGATGGGAAGCCGTACTCCGAGCAGATCACCTTCGTTACCGACCGCCCCGGGCACGACCGCCGCTACGCAATCGATGCATCGAAGCTTGAGCGGGAGCTAGGTTGGAAGCCAGCAGAGACCTTCGAGACAGGGATTCGCAAGACCGTCTCCTGGTACTTAGAGAACTCGGGCTGGGTTGCCACCGTTACGAGCGGGGAGTACCGCAAGTGGCTCGACACGAATTACGGGAGCCGTTGACCATGCAAGCTACCAGACTCGCCATTCCGGATGTTGTGCTGATAGAGCCGCGGGTGTTCGGCGACGACCGAGGCTTCTTCTTTGAGAGCTTCAACCATCGGCGCTTTGAAGACGCGATTGGGCGCGCCGTGCCCTTCGTGCAGGACAACCATTCTCGCTCCGCGAAGGGGGTCCTGCGGGGCCTGCACTACCAGGTGAACCAGCCGCAAGGCAAGCTCGTGCGCGTCGTCTCAGGCGAAGTGCTCGATGTTGCTGTCGATATTCGCAAGTCTTCCTCCACGTTTGGCTGCTGGGTTGCGCACCTTCTTTCGGCGGAGAACAAGCACCAGCTCTGGATCCCTGAGGGGTTCGCGCACGGCTTCTACGTGCTCTCTGAGAGCGCTGATTTCCTCTACAAAACGACTGAGTACTACGCCCCAGAGCACGAGCGCTGCATCGTTTGGAACGACCCGAAGCTCGCCATCGACTGGCAGCTCTGCGGGGAGCCGATCGTCTCGGCCAAGGACGCTACAGGGAAGCCGTTTGCTGAGGCTGAGCTGTTCCCGTAAGCCCCATGAAGCGCTCATGCAGCGCGAGGCTCTCCCCGAGCTCAACGTGAAACGAGCAGGCCCACAGGTGCCCCTGAGAGATGAAGACTGGCTGCCCAGGCAGTGCGCTTTCGACTCTCGGCGCTAGCCGGCCCTGCGTCGGCTCAAGCGGCGAGAGCAGCGGCGCTCGGATGAACTGGGCCTCAATCGGTTCTTGCAAGCCTTGCACGTCGAGCGTGGTGGTGAACGAGTCGAGCTGGCTGCCGTAGAAGTTTCGGTGCGCAGCGATATCCATGATGCCGAGCGAGGCCTGCTCTGGGTTGTGCACCTCGCGAGCGGACAGAATCGCCCCGGCGCAGATTCCCCAGACTGGCTTGCTCGCAGCGAAGACCCTGAGCGGTTCAAGCATTCCGTAGCGCTTGATGAAGCGCAGCATGGTTGTGCTCTCGCCGCCTGGCAGGATGAGGCGGTCGACAGCCGTGAGCTCGTCTGGAGTCCGGACCCGAAGAGACTTGGCGCCGAGGCGCAGCAGCTTCTCTTCGTGCGGCTCGATGCAGCCCTGGTATCCGAGGATGCCGACCGTCTGTGTCATGGAGAAGGGTTACCAGCCGCGGTTAGCGAGCAAGGCCTGCGGCTCGATACGGCTAATCTCAAGGCCGGTCATCGCTTTGCCGAGGCCGCGAGAAACCTCAAGCAGCTTCTTCGGGTCATTGTAGAAGCAGGTCGCCTCAACGACGGCCTTGCCGAGCTTTAGCGGGCTCTCAGACTTAAAGATCCCTGAGCCTACGAAGACCGACTCGGCGCCGAGCTGCCTACAGAGCGCCGCGTCGGCTGGAGTCGCGACTCCGCCAGCGGCGAAGTTTGGAACTGGCAGGCGACCCAGCGAGCGAACCTGCCGCAACAGCTCAACCGGGATACGGTACTCAGCGGCACGCTCGATCATCTGCTCATCTGAGAGAGCTTGGAGCTGGTCGATGCCACGGCGCACTTCGCGCAGGTGACGCACGGCCTCGATGATATTGCCGGTGCCCGCCTCGCCCTTGGTGCGAATCATGGCTGCGCCCTCGTGCACTCGACGCAGCGCCTCCCCGAGGTTGGTCGCTCCACAAACAAACGGTGTGCGGTACGGATGCTTGTCGACGTGGAACTGTGGGTCGGCCGGGGTGAGAACCTCAGACTCGTCGATGAAGTCGATTCCGATTGCCTCAAGGATCTGAGCTTCAGCCAGGTGCCCGATCCGGATCTTCGCCATAACCGGGATGCTGACAGCGGCCTTGATCTCCTCGATCATCTTCGGGTCGCTCATCCGAGCCACGCCGCCATCACGGCGGATGTCGGAAGGGACGCGCTCGAGCGCCATGACTGCGATAGCGCCGCAGTCCTCGGCGATGCGAGCCTGCTCAACGTCGATCACGTCCATGATCACGCCGTTGCACAGCATTCGAGCCAGTCCGACCTTTATGTCGAAGGAGTTCGAGCCGTTGGAGATAGGGTCAGAGGAGTTGCTTGGTGTGCTTGAGTGTGTGCTCACGGCTTTTTTCAAACAGGCGAAAAAAAAGAAGAGCGAGAAGTGGTGACCCCAATGGGACTCGAACCCATGTTTCCGGCGTGAGAGGCCAGCGTCCTAGACCGCTAGACGATGGGGCCACAACGAACAATTCGGCGACCCTAGCACGCTGGGGGATCTGATTCAACTTTACGAGGAAATCGGCGCAAATTGGGTGGCTTTAGGCAACCGGCGCACGCAAGTCACGGCTGGTCGCCAGCCGTTGTTTCAGGCTACTCTGTCTAGGGATACCAAAGGGTTGGAAGGCTCGCGTGGTCCGTAGGCGCTGTTTTCGACAGGGTGCGTACCGCGTGGCGAACATGATGCTGAAAGTTGATGCGCTTGTGCCTGCATGATAAGGTCTGGCGCTTCGAACGCACGATGTCCCTGTTCGCCCGTGGTGCAATGGCAGCACGTCAGGTTCTGACCCTGAAAATCGAGGTTCGAGTCCTTGCGGGCGAACCACTTTACTCTAATTGGGGACGCAGTAATTCTCGGCAGGAACCTCCGTTTCCTCCGGTGCCGAAGCAGTTAGCCTGGTGTACCCTAACGTGGTTTCCGAACGTGGCGCGGCTTTGAGCCGTTGCGCGGCTCGGACAGCAAGCTGCGTCATACAGGAGACACTGCCCGGGCGAGTCATTAGTCATGCGTTGGAAAGCCTCCTTACTTCCGGTCGTCTCTTCAATTGCTTTTGTGGCCTCGGGCTGCACCGCTCGGCTTGCCCCGACGCCGAGCGAGCTTCCGAGCACGATCGAGACGGACGTGGCCAACGCCGAGCAAGGCAAGATTACCCCCGATGTGCAGCGCGAATCTGGAGCGATGCACGCCTTCCTCGTCGGTGAGCTCTCGCTCAACGACGAAGACTTCAAGGGCGCCGCGGAAAGCTTTGCAAAGGCAGACGAGCTGACCGACGGACCGGCGCCTGCAATCCACACAAAGCTCGCTGAGCTCTACTTGCGATTCGGTGAGCTCGACAAGGCGCTCATGGCAGCCAAGAAGGCGATGAGCGAAGATCCCACGGATCCGCACACGCGCCTCCTGTACGCTGGAGTGCTCGAAAGCGTCGGCAAAGATGACGAGGCGGAGCCGATATACAAGGGCCTAATCCAAGAGTACCCGGGAAAGTTCGATTCGTACGTTCTTCTCTCCAACCTGTACGTGAAGCAGGGGAAGCTCCCGCAGGCCCTCGAAATTCTCAAGACGCTCGTTGCGCGCCACCCGAAGGAGGCTCTTGGCCACTACTACCTTGGGCGAGCATACGAGCAAGCCGGCGACTTCCCGCAGGCGGAAGTTGAGTACACCAAGGTGTTTGAGTCCGACCCTGAGCTCTCAAATGGGGCAGTTGAGCTGCTGCGAGTGCTGCTGCGCCAGAAGAAGACAGAGAAAGCAAAGGCGATCTGCGACCGGATACTGAAGAAGGATCCGAACAACCAGCTCGCCCGCAAGGTAATCGGGCATCTGATGCTGGGTGAGAGCAAGCTCGACGCAGCGCTCAAGCACCTTGAAGTGCTCAAGGACCTCGAAGCGGACTCGACAGACACTCGCTTTAAGGTCGCCCTTATCCAGATCGAGAAGGAGAACTTCAAGGAAGCGGTGCGCGAGCTCAACCTCGTCATCGCGAAGGATCCTCACCACGCTGAAGCACGCTACTACCTGGCTTCAATCTACGCTGGCACGGGGAAGCACAAAGAGGCCCTCGAAGAGCTCGACCAGATCGACAAGGACAGCCCGATGTACGTGAAGGGCCGAACCTTCGCAGCGCTGATCCTGCGCCAGGACGAGGAGCTCGACAAGGCGCGTGACGCGGTTGAAGAGGCCCTGACGGTGGAGCCAGAGAACAAGAACCTTATCTTGTACCGCATCCTGCTGCTGCGCGACCAAGAAGAGTACGAAGAAGCGGAAGAGCAGGTGCGAACAGCGCTCAAGAGCGACCCTGAGGATGAGCGATACCTCTTTAACTTGGCGCTCGTCTTGCACGACCGTGGTCAGCGCGCCGAGGCGGCTGGCGTGATGGAGTCTGTGCTCAAGAAAAACCCGGCGAACGCAGATGCTCTAAACTACGTCGCGTACGAGCTAGCAGAGCAGAACCGCGACCTGCCGCGCGCCGAGGAGCTGGTGCGGCGTGCGATTCAGCTCCGCCCTAACGACGGCTTCTACCTCGATACGCTCGGCTGGATTCAGTACAAGCAGGGGAAGATCGCTGACGCCGAGCAGAGCCTCGCACGGGCAATTAGCGCTTCAGGCGATGACCTGGTGATTGTCGAGCATTACATCGAGATCCTCATCGCTCAAGGGAAGTCAAACAAGGCTGTTGCCGTCATGAAGGCCGTCGTTGAGCAGGCGCCACAGAGTGGGCAGCTCGATGACGCTGAGCGGGCAGCCGCTTTCAAGCGGATCGAAGAGCGGCTGAAGCAGCTTCTCCAGCAGCACCCAGAGCTTCAAAGCGTTGAGAAGAGCCCGCTCAAGCGAGCGGCGAGTGTCCCGCCTCAGTACTCGCAGATCGATTTTATGATTTTAGAAGAGTTTGAGAGGTAGAGATGACACGCCAGCTGCTGCGCCGAGCCCTTGTTTCAATTCTTGCCGTTGCTGGATCCGGCTGTTCTGCCGCGCACGTTTTTGAGCCCGTAAGTCCGCCGCTCTCCCGTGCTGACTCCACAACCCTGTGCGAGGAGATGAATGCAGCGCGGCCGAACGTGTCGTCTTTTAGGTCGCTATCAGAGTCGACCGTGAGTGCACGCGGTGAGTCGCTCTCGTTTCGGTACGCAATAGCGGGCCGCCAGCCAGATAGCCTGCGGATCGACCTGCTGCCGAATGAGGGAGCCTTTACGCTCGGAATGCTCGTGGTGCACGGAGGTGAGGTTCAGGCGATTAACGTGCAGGAGAAGACGGTCGAGCGTTCTCCTAACGCAGCCGCAGCCACTGAGAGGTTCCTTGGGCTGCCTGGTATCACCCCGGAGCTCGTCCAGGCGCTTGTGACAGGCATTCCGCCGGTGCTCGCCTGCAACGACACGAGAGCGTACGAGGAGGGGCGAGGAGATGTCACCTTCCTGGACAATTCCGCCCGAGTTGCCTACACCGTTTCCTCAGGTACTCCGCAGGTGAAGAAGTTTGCGATCCTTTCGGCTGAGGACAACTCCGTTGTAGCGGAGGGGTCTCTCTACTACACCCGCTCTGACAGCCCGGCTTCGATGAGCCTGATGGTGCACGAGCCGCACGAGGCTACCGGCGTGTTCCTCTTCAAGAAGATCACCCTCAATCCGCTCATTGCTGATGAGATCTTCGAAGTTCAGGTGCCTGAGGATTACTCCCAAGTTGGGTAACCGCCTCACCGGCAACGGCACCCGTACCGGCTCCGGTCGCGGCTCCGAGGACGGAGGGGAATTAAACAAAGAGAACGGCGAGGGCGACGAGGGGAGGCAAGCCTCCGGTAACGCCCCACGGCTGCGCCCTCCGCGTTAATTAACCAGACAGCGGAGGCGGCCGACCGACTTTTGCTGAGGAGCGGAACGACATCAAACGCCACGTTTCGCCTGGTGCCGGGTCCCGCTACCGCCGCGGAACAAGCTGCTGCTCGTGGTCGATGCGGCGCAGCTCAACGTCTCGGGCTGGCGAGAGCACCAGAGGCACGAGCTCTTTGGTGACCGATGAGGTATCGAGGCCGAAGCTCGCTTCTTCCGACAAGCTCACCTTCTTGAGCAGGAAGTGCCCTTCGATGGTGAGACGGTCGAGCCACGGCAGGTCGCTCTCGTACGAGAGCTCCTTGTGCAGCACGACGAAGCGCAGGTCGCCCGCGATCTTGCTGCTGCGCAGCGACTCGTAGCGGCTGACGAGGTCGACCTCGCCGCGCTCAGCCATCTCCTCAATCACCTTCTTGAAGAAGAAGTTGATGCGGGGCTCTATGCGGAATCCCAGGTTGAAATCGACGCGGAAGACCTTCTTTGGGATAAGAGTGGTGACCTCGTACTCAGTCGTGTACGGCACGTCGAGCACGTTCACGTGGATGAACCAGTAGACGTCTGCGCGCTTCGGGTGAATGTGAAAGAGCGAGTAGATGATCTTTGACTCAATCAGCTTCGGGAACGGCGCGCCGGTCATGTAGACCAGGTGCGTTGAGTACTTCGGCACGCTCTGGTCGCGGCTCAGGGCTTCGAGGGCTGGCAGATGTTGCGGAAGAGACTCGTAGTCCGTGTAGGCAACCTTGAGCCTGGAGCCTGCGTTCCAGAGGTACATAATTGTTGCGAGTCCGCTTCCCACCAGGAGCGTGAACCATCCGCCGTGGTGGATCTTGAGCAGGTTTGCCCCGAGGAACGCCAGCTCAATCGAGAGATACACGCCGAGGTACAGCGCCACGAGCGCCTTCGGGATGCGGCGGCGCGAGAGGTAGTTCGAAAAGAGCAGCGTAGTCATGAGCATCGTGAGAGTGATCGCAAGCCCGTAGGCAGCTTCCATGTGCGACGAGTCTCGGAAGTGCAGAACGACCACCACGCAGCCGACGAAGAGCAGGAAGTTTACCGCCGGCACGTACGTCTGGCCCTTGAGCACGGTTGGATAGACGATCTTCGCCTTGGGCAGCACCGAGAGCCGCATTGCCTCAACTGCCAGGGTGAAGGAGCCGCTGATGAGGGCTTGGCTGGCGATGATCGTTGCAAGCGTTGCGATTACGATGCCGGGGATGAGAAACCACGAGGGCATCAGCTCGAAGAACGGGTTCTCCGTGGTGAGAGGTGTTCCTCCGCGACTGAGCAGCCACGCCCCCTGGCCCATGTAGTTGAGGATGAGCGCGAGCTTCACAAATACCCATGACACCTGAATGTTCTTCCGGCCGCAGTGCCCGAGGTCAGAGTAGAGGGCTTCAGCGCCGGTGGTGCAGAGGAACACCGCGCCCAGGATCCAGAACCCGTTGTTGAGCATGAAGAGCATGTTGAAGGCGTACATCGGGTTGATGGCGCGCAGCACTCCGGGATTCGGGATTATCCAGATTAAGCCGAGCACCGCCAGCATCAGGAACCAGCCGAGCATCACCGGCCCGAAAGAGTTGCCGACAATCTTTGTGCCGAAGTGCTGAATGGAGAAGAGTCCTGTCAGGATCAGGAGCACGATCGGGACGGTCTCGATGTTAGGGTAGATCTTGCGGAGTCCTTCAATCGCAGAGGAGACCGAAATAGGAGGCGTGATGATTCCGTCTGCGAGCAGCGCACTGCCGCCGATGATCGCCGGGACGAGCAGCCAGCGGGCGTTCTTTCTCACCAACGCGTAGAGCGCAAAGATGCCGCCCTCACCGCGGTTGTCGGCACGCAGGGTCAGCATCACGTACTTCACCGTGGTCAGGAGCGTCAGGGTCCAGACGATGCAGGAGAGGGCGCCGAGCACGATCTCTTCGGTGATCGGCTGATCTCCGACGACAGCCTTGAGCACGTACAGGGGCGAGGTCCCGATGTCTCCGTAGATGATACCGAGGGCCACAAGAAGGCCGCCGGCGGAGAATTTGTGGGAGAAGCTAGACTCCTGCATGCGATGAATCGAAGCCACGCGCTGTGCGCCCAGCATTGGGCGTTTTCGGCAGCGAGACACGGCCGTGCCCGACAGTGGGCTCGGCTGGGCGGTGAGTCTCTCAAGTTAAGATGAAAATCCCGGCAGTTATCACTTCACAAAAGCTCCCGCGGCAAGCGCGTGGCACTCCTTTTTGCTTTCGCGTTACCAGGAACCGACTCCGGGCATGCGGCGCGAGCTGTAGACAACTGGCGTTTTAGTGAGTTTGGCGTGGTTGATTCAGTTGCATTATTGGTGGGTTGGATGGGGAAAGGGGCGCAGCGCAGAAGGTTTAATTCAACAGGCAGGAGCAATCGAAGGGGCGCAAAATCAAAACGAGGGTTGGCTGCAGTCCCTCGCCCGAGCAGCTACTTCTGCTGCTGCTCTGAGTTGATCATCGCCTTCGCCACCTCGTTTGAGTCGACGCGGTACGTCCCGCGGCTAAGCGCATCTTTGATGCGCTCAGTCCTGCGAAACTTCTCCGCAAGCCACTCAAGCGTCAGCGAAGTGAGCCCCTTCTTTCGAGGCGGCTTCTGCTGGTTGTTTCCATTCTCGCTCATACTGCTCCACGTGTGCCGGAGCTCTGGGGCGCTGCCTTACGCTCGTTCCGGCTACCTACAGAAGCGACACTTTTTCGCGAAATCTTGAGGGTTTGAGCCACAAAGAGAGGGTGTAGAAGCTTGAGTATATTGAACGTTTTTTCTCGCGGCCTTCCTTCAGACTAGACTTCCCCTAGCGTTTACTTGCACTTAGCGTGGGTGGTAGATTCCGGCGTCCGCGCGGCGCGCGCGAGGTTTAAGGAAATAGTGATGAACAGCAAAGAGACAACAGCGATTTCGCCCCGCCGAGAGCAGGACTATCCAGAGTGGTACCAGCAGGTCGTAAAGGCCGCTGACCTCGCAGAAACTTCCGCTGTTCGCGGCTGCATGGTGATCAAGCCGTGGGGCTACGGCGTGTGGGAGAACCTGCAGCGTCACCTCGATGGCATGATTAAGGCCACCGGCCACAGCAACGCCTACTTTCCGCTCTTCATTCCGCTAAGCTTCCTCGAGAAGGAGGCTTCGCACGTGGAGGGCTTCGCGAAGGAGTGTGCGGTTGTCACGCACCACCGGCTTGAGGCGAAAGACGGCAAACTCGTGCCTGTTGGCGAGCTGGATGAGCCGCTCGTTGTGCGACCGACTTCCGAGACAATTATCGGGGAGTCATTCTCGCGCTGGGTACAGTCGTACCGCGACCTCCCGCTGCTCATCAACCAGTGGGCGAACGTGGTGCGTTGGGAGATGCGCACACGGCTCTTCCTGCGCACCGCTGAGTTCCTCTGGCAAGAGGGGCACACCGCGCATGCAACCGCTCAAGAGGCGGTTGAAGAGACCTTTAAGATGCTTGAGGTGTACCGGGTGCTCGCCGAAGAGGTGCTCGCGATGCCGGTAATCACGGGCGAGAAGATTGCTGAAGAGCGATTCCCAGGCGCAGTCGACACGTACTGCATCGAAGCGATGATGCAGGACAAGAAGGCCCTCCAGGCAGGCACGTCGCACTTCCTCGGACAGAACTTCGCCAAAGCCTCAGAGATCAAGTTCCTCAACAAGGAGGGGCAGATTGAGCACGCGTACACAACATCTTGGGGTGTCTCGACGCGGCTGATTGGCGGCGTCGTCATGACGCACGCCGACGACGACGGGCTTAGGCTTCCGCCGCGCATTGCGCCGAAGCATGTTGTCATCATTCCAGTCACGCCGAAGCCAGAAACTGAAGCGGCTGTGTTCGAGTACGCTGAGTCGATAGCGAAAGCGCTGCGCGCACAGCAGTACGATGGCCGCCCTGTTGAGGTAATCGTTGATAAGCGCGACATCCGCGGCGGAGACAAGAGCTGGGAGTGGATCAAGAAGGGCATCCCACTGCGGATTGAGGTTGGGCCGCGCGACATCGAGTCAAAGCAGTGTGTCCTGTACCGCCGCGACAAAGGGCCGAGAGACAAGGCGTTCGTGCCGGTCAACGAGGCGGTCGAGGGCGTTTCGGCAACGCTCGACAGCATCCAGCGCAGCTACTTCGACCAGGCGAAGGCGTTCCTTGACGCGAACATCCGTCGTGACATCTCCACCTTTGAGCAGTTCAAGCACTTCTTCACGCCGAAGAACGCTGACAAGCCAGAGATTCACGGCGGCTTTGTGCTCGCGAAGTGGGCCGGAGGAGCTGATGCCCTCGAAAAGCTGGCTGAACTAAAGGTGACGGTGCGCTGCATGCCGTTCGAGCAGAGCGGCACCGAGGGCACCTGCGTTATCACCGGGCGGCCGACGACAAAGGACGCCATCTTCGCCAAGGCGTACTAGGGCAAGGGGAGCAGAGAGTGAGCGCTCAGGAAGTATCAGTAGCGGCATTCTACAAGTTCGCCTCGTTCTCTGAGGACGCGGTCAAGAGCGTCAAGGCGCGGCTTGAGGCGTACTCGCAGCAGAGCGGCCTCAAGGGGCTCGTGGTGCTCGGCAATGAAGGGCTCAACGCGACAGTAGCCGGCTCGCCCGCAGCAATTGCAGGGGTGAAGAGCCTCGTGCGCGAGCTCGTCGCCGACCCGGAGATGGAGTTCAAGGATTCTACCTGCGAGAAGATCCCGTTCGCTCGCTTCAAAGTCGACGTTCGGCAAGAGATCATCACCACCAAGGACGTGACGATCGACCACAACGAATCAGCCGGCACGCACCTCACGCCGCAGCAATGGCACGAGATGATCGCCGGCGACCCCGATGTGATCTTAGTCGACACCCGCAACGATTACGAGGTCGAGGTCGGCACCTTCGAAGGTGCTCTCGATCCACGGATAAAGAAGTTCAGCGACTTCCAGAAGTGGGTAGAAGACTCAAAACTGCCGCGCGACAAGAAGCTTTTCATGTTCTGCACCGGCGGCATCCGGTGCGAAAAGGCCGTGCCGGAGGTGAAGCGCCTCGGCTACGAGCAGGTGTACCAGCTCCAGGGCGGCATCCTGCGCTACCTAGAGGAGTACCCCGAAGGGTTCTTTAAGGGCGAGTGCTTCGTGTTCGACCACCGAGTGGCAGTCGACAAGAATCTTCAGCCATCGAAGCTCTACAAGCTCTGCCCACACTGCGGCAACCCAGCGCAGGAGGCTATCTCATGCGCCAACTGCAACAAGACTTCAGTCATCTGTAAGCACTGTATCCCGCAGGCCGACAAGAATACTTGCTCGAAGAATTGCGCGTACCACGTGCGGCGCAAGAGCGCGGCGGTGTAGCAGGCACGATACTCAGTGCCGACTCGGATATTCCGGTTGTAGTGCACAGGAATTATTTTTTCGCCTCGGGTGAGCCGCGCCCTTGGGCCACCTACGCAGCCAGTCCGACCACAGCATTCGGCGAGTCGATATTCACCCGCGCCACTGAGCTGTTGATGCGCTTTACGAGGCCGGTCAGGACGTTTCCTGCGCCGTACTCCCAGACTGCTTCTGGAGCCTTGCTGCTCAGCACGTTTTCGACGCACTCGACCCAGCGCACCCGTCCGCACACCTGCAGGGCGAGGTTTTCGCGGATCGTCTCGACGTCGTCGGTTGCGGATGCGGTGAAGTTTTGGAAGACGGGGAACTTCGGTTTCTTGATCTCGATCTTCGCCAAATCAACGCGCAGCTTCTCCTCGGCTGGCTTCATCAGGCTGCAATGGAACGGAGCGCTCACTGGAAGCTCGATCACCTTCGCCGCGCCGAGCCGCTCAACGAACTGCTGCACGCCAGCCACTGAGCCCGCGACCACGATCTGGCCTGGAGCATTGATGTTCGCGACCTGCGCAACTTCCGCACCCGGATTGATCGCTGCCTCGATCTCTGCGACCTCTTTGCCAAGCACGGCAACCATCTTGCCTGTGCCGACTGGGACGGCCTCTTGCATGTACTTGCCGCGCTTGTTTACGAGACGCACAGCGTCCTCAAACGAGATCGCCTCTGCAGCTACGAGAGCTGAATACTCTCCGAGAGAGTGTCCGGCCGCAGCGACGATCTGGTGAGCGGCAGCGCCCGGCTGCTGCTGCGCGAGACGGAAACAGATCGTGCTGACGGTCAGGATCGCTGGCTGAGCGATCTCGGTCAGCGTCAGCTTGTCGGCTGGACCCTCGAAGCAGATCCTCGACAGCTCAAAGCCAAGCGCCTTGTCGGCTTGCAAAAAGAGCTCTCGCGCTACCTCGTAGGCATCGAAGAGATCCTTCCCCATGCCAACCTTCTGTGAGCCCTGACCAGGAAAAAGCGCAAAGATCTTAGACATATAGCACCTCGCTTGAGAGTCTCCGTAAGCCCATTAAGGGGGGCTTCCGAGCTGCCGATAATTCTAGGGAGGAGACCTGATGTCAAGAGACGAGGGATACCCATACTGTGTCAGCGGGTTGCTCGCGATTCCGCGTGTGCTGGTGGTGCACGCCGATGGCGAGGAGGCGCAGCGGCTGGCGGACGTGCTGAGCGAAGCCGGGTTTACGCCCGCCGTCGCCTGCAGCAAGGCTGAGTTTGACCAAGAGATCAATGCTTCGCAGGTCGACCTCGTGTTGGTCGATGAGCTGCTGCCTTCGTTTGGCGGTGAGCACCTGGTGGAGTACGCGCGGCGCAGCGCGCCGACTTCGCAGGTTCCGCTGCTCGTGCTCTCGGAGGGAGAGACCCTCTCGCGCATCCGCTACCACAACAGCCTTGAGCCCTTCGCGGCCGTGCCGAAGCGGGCGGGAACCCGCGCGTTAGTTGACGCGATTCGTCGCTCGATATCCTTCTCGCTCCTTCCTGCTCACCCGGTTGAGCAGTCGAATGAGTCCCTGCGCTCTCGCATCATTCACACCCTGAGCCACGAGTTCCGTACGCCGCTCTTGGCGATTAATACCGGGGTCGAGCTGTTAATTGACAACTGGCAGGCCCTGGGAGAACAGAAGGTCCAGCTCCTGCTGCAAACGATTAAGCACGGCGGGGCGCGGCTGCAGAAGCTCGTCAACGACTTTATGACGCTCCAGCAGATTGAGGTTGGCCTGGCACAGCAGGCGTTCAACAACTCAGCGCGCGAGGTGAGCATCTCGGATCTGCTCTACAGCTTCATGGAGAGCAAGGGGTGTGACTACCAGCGCGACGGAGCAAAGATTTTGGTGGATGACCAGTCAGGCGGCGCGCAGGTTCGAATCGTCGAGTCGCAGGTGATAGATTGCCTCGACCGTCTCGTCTCGAACGCCGTGAAGTTCTCTCCCTCGGCGCGCGGCGCTGAGATTGTGGCTGAGTGTGATGGCGGAAATATCTGGCTCAACGTGAAGGACAGAGGGATCGGGCTCGACCTTGATTCTCTTCAGGAGGCGATCGGAATCTTTGGGCAGATCGGGCGCGAGACGCTTGAGCAGCAGGGCTCTGGGCTTGGGCTTCCGATAGCGAACCACTTCGCCTCCATCAACGGCGGCAGGCTAGGCTTCCAGCACCGCGATGGTGGGGGATCGATCGTGAGCCTGGTGCTGCCGGTAGCGCTCTGATCGGCGCGCGTTAATCATCCAGAGAGACCTCCTTCGGCAGAAAAGTCGAAACAGCACCGATTTGAAAGCCTACGACCTTCCCTCCGTTTGAGGTGTCGGAGCCCCACGTTTTGCGCTAACCTTCCTGGGTCTCTTTCAACGCCACAAAGGCTGCCTATGCTGCGTCGACTCACAGTCTCTATCCTCGCTGCTCTAGCTATCTCTGTCTCCTTGCTGCCCGCCCCCGTTTCGGCGCAGTCGAGCGCCTCAACCGGCGCGCTCGCCGAAATGGCAGCGAAGGTCCGGATGTTTACCCTCGACAACGGGCTGCGGGTCATTCTGTACGACCGCGGGGAGGCGCCAGTGTTCGCCGGTGCCGTGGTGGTGCGGGTCGGCGGCAGCGATGAAGTTGTGGGAGAGACCGGCATCTCGCACCTCTTTGAGCACATGGCCTTCAAGGGCAGCTCAGATGTTGGCACGAACAACTACTCGCGCGAGCGTCGCCTTCTTGCGCGCCTGGAGGAGCTGGCGGCAGAGTCTAATGCCGCACAGGAACTGAGCCCCGAGCAGAAGAAGGAGTGGGACGAGATTCACGAAGAGCTGCGGGAGCTCTGGATCTCGGATGACTTCACGCGCCGCTACGACAAGCAGGGCGCCACAGGGCAGAACGCCACGACTGACAAGGAGTTCACGAAGTACTTCGTCAACCTTCCGCGCTCGGCCTTTGAGTTCTGGTGCGCGATGGAGTCTGAGCGGCTGATCGACCCGGTCATGCGCCAGTTCTACCAGGAGCGTGACGTGGTGCTTGAGGAGCGCCGCATGCGTTTCGAGGATGATCCAGGCGGGAGGCTCTACGAGCTGCTGCTCGGAGTCGCGTACCAGCGCCACCCGTACCGTGCGCCGGTCATCGGGTACGAGCGTGACATCCGTTCGCTCACTGCCACGAGGCTTGAGGCCTTCCGAAAGCGCTACTACGTGCCTTCAAACATGGTGGTGAGCATCGTCGGCAAGATTAACCCTGAGCTCGACATGCCGGTGATCGAGAAGTACTTCGGCCGCATCCCGGCCGGCCCGGCAGTTGTGCGCAACATCGACAGCGAGGGCCCGCAGCAGGGTGAGCGCCGTGTGACGTTGCGAATGGCGGCATCCCCGGAGCTAATCGTTGCGTACCGCAAGCCGAACTACCCAGACCCAGACGACGCGCCGATCTCGGTCATGGCCGAGATCCTCGCGGGCAGCAAGATTTCGCCGCTCTACAGTGAGCTGGTGAAGCGCCGCCAAGTTGCAACAGCGATCGGCAACGATGAGGGACCTGGCACGGCCTATCCGAACCTGCTGATGTTCAGCGCATCGGTGAAGGCTCCGCATTCTCCCGACGACGTGCTCCACGCCTTCGACTCGGTCATCACGCGCTTCAAGCGCAGCGGCGCAACTGCGGCTCAGCTCGAAGTCGCCAAGCGCGCCATCGGCGTTGCGTACCTCGGGCATCTGCAGTCGAACCAGTCGCTGGCCCTCGACTTCGCATCCTCTGAGCTTGAGTACGGAACGTGGAAGGCTTCGGTGGATTGGTACGAGGCGATGAGCAAGGTAACGGTGCCAGACATTAAGCGAGTTGCTGAAAAATACCTGAGCTCCGACTCGCGCACGATCGCGGTGATTGAGCCCGAGAAGCAGGAGGGAGCACGATGAAACGCACGATCTTCTCACTCGTTGTCTGCGCCGCGCTCGCGCATGTTGCCGGATGCGCCTCGCTCGGCGGCGCAAGCCTCTCTGACCCTGAGCGCGCAGCGGAGGTAGCATCGTTTAAGCCGGTGCAGCCAGAGCGCTGGACGCTTTCAAACGGGCTGACGGTGCTCTACCTGCAAGACGATGAGCTTCCGCTCGTGAGCGGAAAGCTCTTCATTCGCGGCGGCTCGCTCTGGGCGACAG
>CAYPUA010000007.1:31111-110547 GCA_964413875.1 uncultured Bdellovibrionales bacterium | reverse complement strand
ACTTGTGCTCTATCCAACTGAGCTACGAGCGCGCTGGGGAGCACCCTACCAAAATACGACTTTCGCGCCAACAAAAGCGCAGGACGACCGCGGGTGAACTGCCAGCTACGAGCCCGACAGTTACACCGACACAGCTCTGTATTTATTGACTTTTCGGGTAGAAGGTTAAGGGGTTGATTGCGGCCCACCTTCCATTCTCGTCTCTTACACGAGTCTCAAAGTGAAGGTGTGGCCCTGTAGCGACCCCTGTCGCACCAACATCAGCAATATGGTCCCCCTTAAAGACCTGGGCACCCTTCTCAATATGATTGCGATGGTTGTGCCCATAGACGGTTAGAATCCCGTCTCCACGAAGCACCACTACCTTCCCGTACCGACCCCATGAATCGGAAACGAGCACGGCTGTTCCATCATGAGCGGCAAGCACCGGAGTACCTTGTCGTGCCGCCAGGTCCGCCCCCTCGTGAAATCGGCTCCACCGCCACCCGAAGTGCGATGTCTGCTTTGCCCCTTTGACTGGAGTGCCGAGCGCGCCGATGAACGCTTTGACCGGGGTGATGTTCACCATGCGGGGAGATCCTTTTGGCTCTTCTGTAAGAGGGGGTTCTGAAAAGATCCGCGCACTGGTCGACAGATCGAGCGGTCCAACCGAGGGGATTCGAAGCACCTGTCCTACTTGCAGCTGACGTGGATCAACTATCTCATTGTGTCGTTGGATTTCTGTAGCTGGCACCCCAAACCGCTCGCCGATCTCGTGTAGAGTATCGCCGGCTACCACGATATGAGATGTCTCTCCGCCTGCTTTCGGTTTTGAAGAGATGCTACACGCAGTAGCGAGAGTCGCTACCACCGCACAGAGCACCAGCCGTCCGATGAATCGGTTCACGAGCCTCCTCAGCGAAATTCCACCGGCTCAAAAACAACGCGCTTCATGGCGTCCGCACTTCGAGTCCAGGTCGCCAAGCGAACCACTCCATCCCATTCAATTGGCGCGACGAGCGTCCCGCCCTCTGATAGCTGGCTGAGCGGCAAGTCAGCTTCGCTCGCTACCGCGTATGAGACAATTATTGCGTCGAATGGAGCGATATCTTCCCACCCCTTCCGCCCCTCTCCGCGGCGCACGACGATTCCATGCAGCCCCAAGGTGTCGAGCTGTTTGCGAGAGGCCTGCGCGACTGATGTGTTGTGCTCAAGCCCGAACACCTGCGCTCCCGCCGCTGCCATCACGGCACAGAGGTAACCGCTGCCGAAACCGAGCTCAAGCACCCGCATCCGGCGGCGCAGCCCCGCGAGCGCCATCATCCGAATCTGAATAGAAGGCCTGGTGAGCCACTCGCCGTGCGAGAGCGGAAGGTCGATGTCATCGAGAGCCTGCTGCTCGGTGGATCCCTCGGCGAAACCTATGCGAGGGATCGCTGCGAAGGCTGTAAACACAGCTCGCTCGACGTCCTCGTTTAGGATAGCTGCTTCCTCAACGAGGCGCTGAACACGACGGACCCAGCGCGGGTCGCCTGTGAGAGATTTAGCTGCTTGCATAGGGCGGAACCGGGGAAAGGCCCTCTTTTGATGACCTTGAGGGTGCCTCTAGGACACCACGAAGACAGTGTCTTGGAAAGAGAGAATCCGCCCTACTTCTGGGCCGGCTGGGCGCCTAACTTCTGGAACAGAATAGGCGGCTGCGATAGCGGTGCCCCGACGAGCTTGGCCTCAACAGCATCCAGCCACTGAACGCTGGTCGAGTCTCGCCCGAAGGCTCCAACAATCTTGGCAGCAGCCCCGGGGATAAAGGGCAAAAGCATAACCCCTAGACCGTGGATGGCATGCAACACGTAGTTGAGCGTTACCTTCGTGGCCTCCATGTCGGTCTTGCGCGAAGACCATGGCGCCTTCTCGTCGACGTACTTGTTGCACTCACGCGCAAACTGCATCACGCGCTCAAGCGCTGCCTTGAACGAGTGCCCCTCTAGTTCGCGCGTCACATCATCGAAGGTGCTGCGCAGTCCAGCCTCCAGCGCTCGATCAAGGTCAGTAATCTTCGCTGCATCGATCTCCGGGACATTCGGTCCACAGTGCTTAATAGTAAACGAGGTGATTCGATTCACGAGATTGCCGAGAGTGTCCGCCAGCTCGCCGTTATGGCGGAGCTCGAGGTCATCGGGCTTGAACACTGAGCGCGACTTCTCGGAAGCTATCGAGGTGAGGTAATAGCGGAGAGAGTCAGGATCGCCGCCAGCTTCAAGGTAGTCGCCGATCCACACGGCCGTGCCGCGCGACTTGGAGATCTTCTCCACAGCACCGCCAGGCAGCTGCATATTGAAGAAGTGGTTCACTACCACGCCGTTGGGCCAGCGAATATTCCCATCGACCGCGAGCATCGCAATCCAGATGATGCAGTGGAATACTGTGTTGTCCTCGCCGATGAAGTGGTAGATCTCGGCGTCCTTTGAGCGCCACCATTCGTCCGCCGCGGCCGCGGGCAGGCCTTCACGCTGGCAAAGCTCCTGGGAGAATGAGAGGTAACCGATCGGGGCGTCAAACCATACGTAGAGAACTTTTCCTTTTGCTTCCGGATCATCGAGAGGCACCGGTATGCCCCACGAGAGATCCCGGGTCATTGCTCGCTTTACGAGCCCAGTGCTTAGCAAGCCAGAAACGTATGCTTTGGTCTGCTCCCGCACCTTGGCAGTCTCAAGCCAGCGCTCGACCTCTCCCCCAAACTTTGAGAGATCGAAGAACCAGTGCACGGTTTCCTTAACCACCGCAGGCTCCCCGGAGAGCACGCTACGCGCATTCTTGAGCGAATCAACATCGAGCATCTTTCCGCAGTTCTCGCACTGGTCGCCGTTCTGGTCCTGCGTGCCACAGAAGCCGCACTCTCCCTTTACGTAGCGGTCCGGCAGAAATGCTGCTCGTGCCTCGTCGTAGAACTGGCGCGAGCTCTGCTTCTCAAAGTAGCCCTTGTCATGAATGTGCTTGAAGAACTGCTGGCTTTGGGCGGCGTGGAGCGGGCACACGCTTGTGCCGCTGTAGATATCGAAGCTGATTCCCATTCCGGCGAAGTCTTCAGCCTGCTTGGCGCGGTAGTAGTTCGCCACCTCCGCAGGAGTCTTCCCCTCCTTCTCTGCGGTGATCATAATCGCGACGCCGTGGTCATCAGAGCCACAGACGAATCGCACATCGGCACCGGCAAGCCGCAGGTAACGCACGTATATGTCGGCTGGGATGTAAGCCCCTCCCAGATGCCCGACATGAGGACGGTTGTTTGAGTACGGCAGAGCCGCTGTCACCAAGACCTTGCGCTTTTTGGAGGCGGTTGCGGCAGCACTCATGGCGGTTACTATCCTTGAGAATGACCCTTTAGAATCACGAACTCCCGCCGGAAACTGGCTTGGGACTCGGGTATTCTTCGTAGTAGCATCATTAAACGATTGCGCAGCGGAAATGTAAAGCTGCCAAGCGGCGTTAGGCGGATTGTACGGGTCCGGGAAGCCCGAGAGCAGGATGAGCAACCACTACAAAACGTTGGGGGTCAACAGTGCGGCCACGGCTCAGGAGATACGCCGGGCGTACCGAATCCTGGCGCGCCGCTACCACCCAGACCTCAACCCAGGCGAGTCGAACGCAGAGACCTTCAAGCGGATAGCGCAGGCATACGCAGTGCTGTCGGACCCAGCCCAGCGGCAGCAGTACGACGCTGAACTTGAGAAGAGCCGAGAGTCTTTCTCCTCAGCCTTCGACCGCGCTCACCGTGAGTACCGTAGGCAACAGAAGTCGCAAGGCACACCGCGAGAGTCGGAGAGCCCAAGACCGAAGGCGCCGCCAAAGAAGGATCCGGCTCAGGAGCAGGAGAAGGCTCGCAGCAGTTCAGCTAAAAACGAGAGCAGCACAAAACCAAAAGAGAGCCGGGGCTTCGGCTTCTCAGAGATAACAGCTTCTTCGCGCAGCAAGCTTTCATCGCTAAAGAATCGGCTCCTGAGGCGGGGAGGCAAAGCCAAACAGGCTGGGACTCAGGTATCCCACATCTCCCTGATGGAGGTGTCTGTGTCGATCTTCGACGCTATTCGAGGGGTCCGCCGCACCGTGGAACTTACAGACCCGAATGGGGAAACGAAAAAGATCTCGGCACACATCCCTCCAGGGGTGCGAACGGGAAGTATCGTCCGGTTTCGCCGCAAGGAGGACCCGACCGAGGAGGTTATTCTCATTATCCGTGTGGCACATCATCCGTGGCTCTCGATGACTTCGAAGGGGCTCACCATGGAGATTCCGCTCTCGGTCAGTGAGGCTATCCAGGGCGGCAAGATTCAGGTCCCGTCGCTTGGCGACCCGCTGCTCGTTACGGTTGAGGCTGGAGCCCAGAGCGGCAACGAGGTGCGGCTCAAGGGCCAGGGCGTGCGGCTAGCGGACGGCTCCCGCGGCGATCTCTTCATCCGTTTTATGGTGAAGCTCCCGGAGAATCCGGGCGCATCGGGGCTCAAGGAGAAATGCGCAGAGCTCGCAAGCTACTATACGAGCAACGTGCGCCAAGGCTTGCCGCGGAGCATCCTCGATGACTAGCGCCTCGGTTTGAAAGTTTCTTCGCCTAACGACGTTGCAGCCTTCCACGAGGCACTGGCCACATCTATAGTGTTTTCGACTCCAAAGGCGCCGAAAACGAACAGCCCCGAGCGCTGCCTTAAAATGAATCATGGTAAAGAAACTTTTTGAAAGCAGCACTAGCATGACCAGAGTCGACAAGCGCCCGTTGGGGCCGGTAATCTTCTTCCTCTCGACCCTCGCCTGCCAAGCTATCGCTGCCGGCTGTGCGATCCTTGCCTGGAAGATCTCATTCTCCGTCACCGTCACCCTACTCATGGCCGCAGCAACCGCCTGGGCTGCCGCTCGCTTCCTGCGGCTCCCGACGCCGTGGCTCATCCTCAACGCTCTCCTGCCATTCGGAGCAGCATCTGCCCTGGCCACGGAGATTCCGCCAGGAATCTTCCTCGCAGTATTCGTAGCGCTAGCAGCCACCTACGTCCCTGCTTTCTGGACCAGAGTCCCCTACTACCCGACCCAACGTGCGGCGTACGCCCTGATCCTCGCTGAGCTTCCTGTCGACCGCCCGTTCACGTTCATCGACCTCGGGTGCGGGTTCGGAGAGCTGCTCCGCTTCCTGCAAGCTCGTCGTCCAAACGGCACCTTCGTTGGAATAGAGATAGGGCCGCTTCCTTTTCTGGTAGCCAAGGTTCGGTCGCTCGCACACCGCTCGATATCCGTGCGTTTTCAGAGCATGTGGAGCTGCAACCTAAGCCATTTCGATATCGTGTATACATTCCTCTCGCCGGCCCCTATGGAGCGGCTGTGGAAGAAAGCTCGTGCTGAGATGAAAGCCGGAAGCACACTCATCAGCAACTCATTTCCCGCTCCGGCTGAAGCAAGCGAAACGCTCGCCCTGCGAGACGCTCGAGACTCATCGCTCTTTATCTACCGCATGAACACGGGCGCTGCTTCTCATCCGCCAAGGCGGGCTCAGGCAGACTGAAAGCTTCCGCGCCACTTCTCGATATGGCATGCAAAGGATGGGTGGGTCTCCATCTCTTTGCGTAGCTGCTGCGATTCAGGGATGGAGCCCTGAATCTTTGAGAGCTTCTCGTAGACCCGCTCCGCAAAGTACAGGAAGGGGGCATCCTGCTCAGAAGATGCCTCCTGCTGGGAGCGCCTGAGGGCTTTCACAGCGGAGCTCTTCAGCTCAAAGACCGTCCCGATAATCCCCGCCATCGCAGCGGTGAAGGCCCCGGAAAGCAGCATCACCGCCACGGAATCACGGTGAAGAAGCTGCATGGCAAGAGACATCGGAGTCATCAGAAGCGTTTGCTTGAGGTATACGGCCACGATGTGCCCAACCGAGCGGTCGGGCGACGGACTGTTTGGCCTAACCTGAACCGACGAGAGCCCGCGAGCTAGAGCATGGACGGCCTCCACCGAAGGAGCGCTGCACAGCACCGCAAGAAGGTGGTCGTACGAGGAGCGATCCCCCCGTTCAAGGCGGGTTAGCACCTCGTCGACAAGTCCGTTAAACAGCTCGCTGTCCCCACGGGTTGAGAAGAGCTCGACCCAAGGCTTTAGCCAGCGGTCTCCTCCCGCGTTGTGCGTCGATAGGGATGCAAATGGGCCAGCTAGGCCAGCGACTACTGAACGCGGAAGCTCCTCCCGTAGGACGCTCACGCCTAGTCGCCTGTAAAGCTCCATGTCTTGGCTTCGGGCCGCTCCAGCGGCAGTGGCAACGAAGGCCGGCCAGCACGCCTCTGCGTCCTGCGCGAGGTACGGCAAGAGCCCCGCGAGAAGGGCGTGCCGCTGCGGCTGGGTCCCAATTGCCTGCAGGCCGTTGTTTGCTAGGTGCCCCCATGCGATGGCTCGACCCTCCGCGCTCTCGAGCGCCTTAGCGAGCGGGGCTGGCGCTCCCTCGGGGTCATCAAGGGAGAAGTGCTTGCACACAGCGAGCCTCGGATACAGCTGCTCCGCGAAGAGCTGCCCTACCGGCACCGGCGAAAGCTGCCCCTCAGGCGTTTCAGACTGGGTCCTTGGAGAGTTTTTTTGATGGGTGCTCTGGGCGGCAGGGGTCATTCACCGGAGTGTATTCAACCACGCCAAAATAGAGGATCGTTTCGCCCCAGAAAAAACGGGAAACACAGCAACTGTCCTGCAAACGAAACCGTCAATGACAGAAAAATGCCGATGCTGACACCCCAGCGCTACGCGCGCTTCGCCTGCGCCTGAGAGACCGTCACTACGCGCTCCCGCCCACGGAACTTCTCCCAGGCGATAACGACCGGCGCAACGATAAAGATCGTCGAGTAGCAGCCGAGCGCGATGCCCGCACAGAGGTACAGGCTGAGGTCCTTAATGTCCCCCGTCCCGACGATGTACAGTGCGAGCGCCGAGAAAAGCGTCAGCACGTGCGTGATCACGGTGCGAGAGAGGGTAAAATTGATGGCTTCGTTTACGACGGAAGCGATATCTGCGTTCTTGCGCTTCTGGCGCTCTTCGCGCACGCGATCGAACACCACCACGGTATCGTTCACCGAGTAGCCCACAATCGTAAGTGCACCAGCCAGGGTTGCCATGCCGATCAGGTGCCCCGAAGCGATGTATATTCCGGTCGCGATCGTTACGTCATGAAAAAGCGCAATAATCGAGCCAAGCCCGACCGCGAACTCGAAGCGGAAAGCGATGTACAGCAGGATGCCGAGAAGACCGAGCCCAACTGCAATTAGCGCGCTGCGCTGAAGCTCCGCTCCAATCGTCGGCCCAACGAAGTCAGTCTTCTGAATCTGGGCCGCTGTCCCGAACGCAGTGCCGAGCGCGCTTTCAACTTTCGCACGCACCTCAGTCGGATTCGCCCCCTCTCCAAGCCGTATTGAGTACTCGTTAGAGGTCCCCTGGAATGCCTGCACCCGCGCATCTGGCAAGCCCTTAGCCGCTAGGCCTGCACGGATCTTTTCGCTGTCGAAATCGCCCTGGAAGGAGACTAGGAACTCACTGCCCCCCAGGAAGTCCGTGCCGAACTTCTGGTTGCCCGAGGAGACGAAGACCCACACCGCCCATGCGACTGCGGCAAGCGAGATGAGAGCGCAGATGTAGCGCTTCCCCATGAAGTTGATCTTTACCGAACTAGAGATGAGCTCTCTCATGAATGCCCCCGCCCTTAAATCGAAAGTCCTTGCTTGCCCTTCAGCTCGAAGTAATCGAAGCAGAGGCGAGCAACGTACACTGCACAGAAGAGCGTTGTGGCGATTCCCACTGAGAGAGTTACCGCAAAGCCCCGAATCGCTCCTGTGCCGAAGTAGTACAGGATCCCACCCGCCAACAGGGTAGTGATATTCGAGTCGAAGATGGCTCCGAAGGCCTTGTCGAAGCCCGTATGGACCGCAAGATCTCGGCTCGCCCCGTTTCGAATCTCGTCTCGGATACGCTCGAAAATGATAACGTTTGAGTCGACCGCCATACCGATTGTGAGGGCTAAGCCCGCCAGGCCAGGCAGCGTGAGCGTTGCACCGAAGAGCGAGAGGCATCCCATCATCAAGACTGCGTTCAGCACCAGAGTCCCTACCGCAACCAGCCCTGACTTTAGGTAGTACACCACCATAAAGAGCGATATCGTTCCGAAACCGATCGCCATGGCGAGAAGCCCCTTCTTGACCGACTCAAGCCCGAGCGTTGGGCCAACGGTTCTCTCTTCTAGAATCTCGAGCGGAGCCGGAAGAGCGCCGGACTTGAGAACGACCTTTAGCTCCTTCGCTTCATCCATCGTGAAGCCGCCTGAGATCGAGGCGTTTCCGTCAGTAATAGGCTCTCGAATCACCGGAGACGATGTGACAACACCATTGAGGACAATCGCGAGCTGGCGCCCCACATTTTCAGAGGTGATGCGGGCAAAGGTCTGGCCACCCGACGGCGTTAGCTTAAGCGATACCTGTACCTCACCCTTCTGGTCGATGTTGACGCGGGCATCCGACACAGCGTCACCCGTCATGAGAGCCTGGTCCTCTACGAGCACGGTTTCACCTGTCTTGCCACGGAGAGAAACCGTTCCGACCGAGGAGGAGGCTCCGGTGGGAACTAGGCGGAACTCCAGCTTCGCGACGTTGCCAACGATGCGCTTCACCGCCTCTACGTCCGAAACACCGGGCATCTGCAAGATAATACGGTCTTCCCCGGAACGCTGAATGAGGGGCTCCGCAACGCCGAACGTGTCTACGCGGCTACGGAGTGTCTCGATCGCCTGCTCCACGGCGTCTTTCTCGATCAGTGTGACCATCTGCGGCGAGTAGCCGAAAACGAGCCGTTGTTGCCCTCCGTCGACCTCGGCCCTTAGGAACGAAAGCTCGCTGAACTTCTCGCTGACGATGGCTCGGCTCGGCTCCACTGATGACTCTGAGAGCAGGGTGACCTGCAGCGTGTTGTCCGGCTGCACTGACGACTTTGTAACCGCAATCTTGCGTGCGCGAAGCTCAGCACGGATGCCGCTCAGGGTTGACTGGAGCCGGCTCTTAACAGCCTCCGCAGCCTTGACCTGATACACCAGGTGAACACCTCCGCTAATGTCTAGGCCAAGCGCCATCGGCTTCGTGAACCACTTCTCGGTGAAGCTGTCCCGTACCACTGTCGGCAAGAGCGACAGCACCGCCGCCGCCGTTATCAAGCCAACGATCAGTGCTCGCTGAACGATATCTCTGCCCATAGCCCCTCGACCAATTACTACGCTGCTGCCTTCGTCTCTTCCTTCTCGCGCCGCACAACGTGAGCGGTCTCGATCTTGATGCGCACGTTCGGCGCGATCTCAAGGGTAACGAACCCTGCGTCTGTCCCGGCCACCCGACCAACGATCCCTGAGGAGGTAACAACGGACTCCCCCTTCTTGAGCGTCTCAAGCAACGCTTTCTGGGCCTTCGTCTTGCGGTCCTGCGGTCTGATGACCATGAAGTAAAAAACGGCGTAGCAGATAACGATTAATGGCGCGGTCTCAGAGAGCACCTGCATGAACGACTTCTGTGCTGGCGCGTCAGCCCCCTGCGGAACGATGTTGTCGGCAAAAGCCTCGGCTGTGTTCACAAGAAAAGCTGCGCAGAGTGAGGACAGGAACTTAAGTTTCATAGGTAACTACCTGTTAATACACGAGGAGTGACTTAACACGAAGGGCGCCAAAAGGCACTACACTTTTGGCCGGAAATAGCTCAGAAAGCGTTCTTGCTCAGCGTGCGGAGCCAAAGTAGCGCCTAACAACCGCCGGAGGGTCGACCGGGATAGTTGCCTCTCGGCCAGGACCGACGCTCGCAAAGCTGACCGGGCAGTCAATCAACTTGGAAATCCCCTGGAGGAGATCCCGCACGGCCGTGGGCAGTTCAGATAGCGAACGAGCCCCCGAGATATCCTCCGTCCACCCGGAAAACTCTTCGTAGCGGGGCTCTAGCTGCTTGTATTCGTGCGCCAAAGCCGGAAGATCATCCAGATCAACTCCGCCCATGCTGTACCCGGTGCACACCTTGATCGTTCGAAGGCCGGTCAGCACGTCGAGCTTGGTGACAACGAGGTTGTCTATACCGCCAACTCTGACGGCACGGCGCAGCGCTACTGCATCGAGCCACCCGCAGCGCCGCGGACGGCCGGTAACCGTGCCGAACTCGTGGCCACGGGCACGAATCTCGTCTCCAACTGCTGGCTCCATCTCTGTTGGAAACGGTCCCTCACCTACTCGAGTGGTGTAGGCCTTCGCAACCCCAAGCACAGAGCTAATGAGCTGCGGGCCGACCCCTACTCCTACCAGCGCAGCTCCGGCGATCGTCGACGACGATGTCACAAATGGATACGTCCCGTGAATCTGGTCAAGCAGAACTCCCTGCGCGCCCTCAAAGACAACGAGCTCGCCTCGCCGTGACGCCTCGAACACGAGCTTGCTGCCGTTGGCGACGTACGGCGCAAGAATTCCAGCTTCGTGCCTCAGCGTTTCCCACACCGACTCGAAATCAACCTGCATGTCGCTCCCCAGCACATGCTTCAGGATCTGGTTCTTCTCTTCGACGTGCGCCTGGATTCGCTCTCTCATCAGCTCGGGCGCGAGGAGATCGGCGCACCGGATGCCAGAGCGCTGGCTCCGGTCTTCGTAGGCAGGCCCAATACCGCGCCCCGTGGTGCCGATGCGGTGCACGCCACGCGCATGCTCGCGCGCCTTGTCGGTAGCTATGTGGTAGTCCAGCACGAGGTGCGCGTCGCGATCGATAAAGAGCCGTTCAGGCGAAACATCCGCTCCGGCTTTTCGTACCCGCTCCATCTCTGCGATCAACACCGATGGATTGAGCACGACACCTGCCCCGAGCAAGCACTTGACGCCCGGACGGAGGATGCCGCTCGGCAGGAGGCTTAGGGCTGTCTTGACGCCATCAACTACGATTGTGTGGCCCGCGTTGTTGCCGCCCTGAAAGCGCACGACCCAGTCAGCACGCTCAGTGAGAACGTCGACTATCTTCCCCTTACCCTCGTCGCCCCACTGGGCGCCAACGACAACGATCGCCGACATACACGCTCCTTCTGCTAGAAGAGACCCCCGACACTATACCGAAAAAGGGGCGATGCGTCAGGCTTCCTTTAGCCCAAGATTCAGCTCGAACTGGAGCTGACCGTCGGGGGAAATTGCCAGAATGCCCATCGTCTCTGGATTGCCTTGAGCGCCGTAGAGAAAAATCCCCGGAGTCCCAAGCAGCGGAACAATAGCCGGATGGCGTGCCGCTTCCCTGAGCGAGGAACGCTGCCCGTTGTGAATCGACGCCGCCAGCGCCACCGGCAGCTCGATACGGGGGACTTCAGGAAGGAGCACCGACCA
Source organism: uncultured Bdellovibrionales bacterium (assembly GCA_964413875.1). Lineage (GTDB taxonomy): Bacteria > Bdellovibrionota_C > UBA2361 > UBA2361 > OMII01 > OMII01. The sequence goes on along the minus strand of CAYPUA010000007.1, from coordinate 99,191 downwards.
ATCTTGCAGTGACTCCCACCCAACAGCTTCGAGTGTGGCCGCACCTTCAACACTGAGGTGCCCGGACCTTTCGCGCCGGATAGCCGACGCCGCCCCACCACAGCCCAGAGCCTCTCCGAGGTCACGGGCTAGTGCTCGGACATAGAAACCCGGCGAGCAGGAGACTCGGTACTGCACTGTATTGGCAGACGGGCCTGGCTTAACTTCAAAGGAATGTGCCGTGACTCTTCTCGGCTCAAGCTCAAACTCCAGTCCGCCACGCTGTAGCTTGTGCGCCCGCTTTCCGCCAACTTTGACCGCACTGACTTTTGGCGGCACCTGGTCGAATTCGCCCACAAAGCCCCTCGATTGCCGCTCTATCTCTGCGAACGCCGGAATCTCAGCGCTCGTGGCAAGAACCTCGCCGAACACATCATCCGTCGAGGTACGAATACCGAACGTAAACGTCCCGCTGTACACCTTGCTCCCGTCGGCGGCGTATGAAGCCACACGGGTCGCGCCGTTGACGAGGATTACAAGGAGGCCGGTGGCGTCAGGGTCGAGCGTGCCCGCATGTCCAACACGTGACGCCCCAAGTATCCGCTTAACGCGAGCCACCACTCCGGCCGAAGTGACTCCTGCCGGCTTGTCTATGAGAATAATTCCGTTACGCATGCCGGGCGGCGAGTGCCTCGGCTACCTTCTCCCGGAGCTGCTGCTTGAGAGACTCAAAATCTTTCCGCCAACGGAAGGCAGCCGCAGGCTTGTGCCCGCCACCACCGAAGGCTTGAGCAACTGCAGCAACATCAACTGCCCCGAGACGGGAACGCAGGCTAACGCGCCACATATCAACATCCTGCTTGAAGAGTGCCGCCACACGCACACCCTCGATATCGCGGGCGCGCTCGGCAAGAGAATCGGCGTCGAGCAGGTCTGCCCCGAGGCGCTTGAGCATCTCCTGAGTCACAACCACTTCGGCGAATGCGCCGCCGTTTAGAATCGAGATGTTTGTGAGAGCCTCAGCTTGGAGCCTCACCGCTGCCAGCGAGTGATTTGCGAAGAGCTCCTGCGTGAGCAAGTCTGGGCGAGCGCCGCGCTCCATAAGCTCAGCAGCAGTGCGGAATGTCTTCGGGGTTGTGCTCGGATAGCGGAAGGAGCCAGTGTCGCCGATGATTCCTGCGAGCAGGCAGGCAGCGGCTTGTGCGCTAATGACTCCCGACTGGCCAAGCTGCTTCTCGGCAGCTTTGAGAACATCGAACACGAGCTCTGAAGTCGAGCTCGCACCGTCGACAACGAAATTGAGGTGCCCGAAGTTTGTGTTTGAGTTGTGGTGGTCGATGTTGATGACCCGCTTGGCCGACTGGACGTACGGAACGAGCGTGTCTCCGACTCGCTCAAGAGCGCCACAGTCGCACACTATCAGAAGGTCGTCCCCTCCGAGTTCAGGAGGCGCTCCCTTCGTTACTTCGCTTGCGCCCGGTATGACTGAATACCGAGGGATGAAACCGCTCTCGTTGTGCACCGAAACCGAGAGCCCGAGCTGCCGGAGGCCTGCAGCGAGTCCGCACGAAGAGCCGTACGCATCTGCGTCGGGATTTGTGTGAGCCAGCACGACCGCCCTCTTTGAGGCGAGGATGGCATCGAGCACGCCGCCAACAACATTCTCAGCCGTCGTCATGGCGTCTCCGGCCCTTTTATCCTGTTCATCAGCCGTTCGACCTGCTCAACAGTGTCGAGAGTATCGTCGTAGTAGAAACGGAGATGCGGCACGAAACGGATGCCAAGCTGCTTGGAGATGATGTGGCGAAGATGGCCCTGCCCCGCTTCGAATGCCTCCTCGACCTCGCTGATACGCTGCTCACGGTCCATGTCCGAGGTGAAGGAGACCACCCAGTACACCTTTGCAAGGCCAAGATCTGGCGAGACCATGACCGAGGTAATCGTGACGAGCGTAAAACGAGGGTCGGCCGAGTGGATCAGGTGTTCCGCCACCAGCTCCTTGATCCGCTCCCCAATCTGGTACACTCGCCTGTTGCGTGCCATGAAGCAAATCTCCCCAGCCGCTACTCGAGCGTTGGAGCTATCTCCTTGTACTCAAAGATCTCGACAACGTCGCCAATCTTGACGTCGTTGAAGCCCTCAAGCCCGATACCGCACTCAAAGCCAGCCTGCACTTCACGGACGTCGTCCTTGAAGCGCTTGAGGCTCGACATCTTCCCTTCGTGAATGACTCGATTGTCGCGGAGCAGGCGCGCGTTTGCGTTTCTGCGCACAAGACCACCGGTGACGTAGCAGCCGGCAATAACGCCAATCTTGGGAATGCTGAAGGTCTCTCGGACCTCAACGCGCCCAAGGCTCGACTCCTGCCGAATCGGCTCAAGCAAGCCGACCATCGCCTTCTTGATATCCTCAAGGAGCTCGTAGATAACGCGGTAGAAGCGAATCTCGACGCCAGACTGCTCTGCGTCTGCCATGGCGCGCGGCTCTGCCCGCACTCCGAAGCCGACGATAATGGCGCGAGAGGCGATCGCTAGCTGGATATCGCTCTCGTTGATGCCTCCCACAGCGGAGTGGAGCACCCGCACCTTCACCTTCTCGCCGGACAGCTTCTCGATTGACTCACGAACGGCCTCAACTGAGCCCTGCACGTCAGCCTTGAGGATGACGTTGAGCTCCTGCGCCGCCTGGCTGCTCGCCCGCTTCGCAAACTCTTCGAGGCTTATCGGGCCAGCCGCAAGCGACCGCTGCTGCTGCTCCTTGCGCTGGGCACGATTGGAGGAAACCTCGCGGGCATCAGCCTCGCTCTCCATCACGATGAAGTCATCGCCCGACTCCGGCATTCCGTTCAGGCCGGTGATCTCCACCGGGACCGACGGCCCGGCAGACTCAAGCTTCTGGCCCTTGTAGTCAGACATCGTTCGGACACGCCCGAATTCCGAGCCGCTCACGAATACGTCGCCGACGCGGAGCGTTCCGGCCTGAACCAGCACTGTCGCAACGACACCTCGTCCGCGATCCTGGCGGCTTTCAATAACCGTTCCCTTAGCGCGGCGGTCTGGGTTCGCCTTGAGCTCCTTAACTTCTGCCAAGAGCAGCAAGCCCTCGAGCAGCTCCTTAATTCCATCTCCCTTGAGCGCCGAGACAGGGAAGAACATCGTGTCACCACCCCAATCCTCCGGCTGCAAGCCGTGCTCAGCGAGCTGCGTGCGCACCTTGTCTGGGTTGGCGTCTTGCTTGTCCATCTTGTTGACCGCAACAACGATCGGAACCTTCGCAGCCTGCGCGTGGTTAATCGCCTCGCGCGTTTGCGGCATCACGCCGTCGTCGGCTGCCACAACGAGCACGACGATGTCAGTAACCTGGGCTCCGCGGGCACGCATCGCGGTGAACGCTGCGTGGCCTGGAGTGTCGATAAAAGTAATCTCTTTGCCGCCCTCAGTTGTGACGCTGTAGGCGCCTATGTGCTGGGTGATTCCTCCAGCTTCCTTAGCCGCAACCGACGAGCTGCGGATCTTGTCGAGCAGCGACGTTTTGCCGTGGTCGACGTGGCCCATAACGGTGACAACTGGCGCTCTCGGCTTCAGGTCTCCCTCCGCCTCTTCCGCCACATCCTGGATGATATCCTGCTCGTTGAATTCGACGTGCTTTACTTCGTACCCGAGCTCGTCAGCGACGATCTGGGCCGTATCCTTGTCGATGGCGTGGTTGATCGTCGCCAAAACACCGAGGCTCAAGAGCTTGGCGATGACCTCGCCTGACTTGAGGCTCATCTGCTTTGCGAGCTCGCCAACCGTTATCGAGTCGCCGAGCTCAATTACGCGCTTGGCTACCTTGGGCTTATCAGCCTCGCCGCCGCGCGACTCATCCTCCTGCCCTCTGCGATTCTTCGGCTTCGAACGGCGAACTTCTCGCCCACCGTAGTCGAGAAGGTCGCTGCTGCTGATTTCCCGCTTCCGCCCTTTCTTGAATCCTTTCTTCGGCTGCCCCTCTTCCTCGTCGATAATGACTGGACGCCCCGGAGCGGGTGTCGGCCCCTTGACCGGGCGTTTTGCATCGACTGGCTTAACGATTGTGCGACGCTGCGGCAGCTCGATCTTGCCGAGAATCTTCGGGCCCACGGCGGCTTTATCACTCACCTCGGCGACAGCACCTTCGACAGCCTCAGGCGCCGTCTCCTCGATTACCACGGTCTCCTCGACCGCCTCACCACCGTCGACATCATTAGCAGCTTGGGGCTCGATCGCCTCGACCTCTGCCGCCTCCTCCTCTGGACCCTGGCTTAAGTCCCTGGCTGCACCACCATGGGCCGCCGAAGATGCAGCTTCCTGGGCCGCTCCTCGCGGCTGCTCTGCATCCACCGAGCGTCGACGCCGGATAACGTCTCCAGAACGGCGCTCAACCACGGCCTCCGTGGCGCCCGTCACCCGGTCAACTCGGCGAGTGACCGTTTCAGAGTTGTGGCTCTTTGGCGTGCCCATCGCCTGCCTAATGAGCGCGCGACGAATCGCATCGGCCTCGTCAGCATCCAGCGAGTGTGAGTGGGAGCTCTTTCCCTTGAAGCCAAGCTCCTGAGCCTTCGAGAGGATAACTTTGTTATCGACGGCCAGCTCTTTTGCTAATTCGTGAATTCGTATCTTTGACATGTGTTTCTTGCTCTATCTGAGCTTACCTTTCGCCGTTGCCGGCTCTCTGTACCACTAGGCGGTTCGCCTAAAACTACTTCCTCGCAACCTCTCAAGCGCCACTCAGCGCTTTTTGCCTAGACCAAACCGCCCTAACGGCTTCGTCTCGGCGGCGGTCGGCTCGACTCGCAGCTCACTTTGTAGCTCGCCCATCAAGCCGTGTGCAGCGCGCCGCAAATCTTCAGCGCGCACTGCCCCCGGCTCCGCCCGCAGGGCCCTCTCCCACCTCCCCGGCTGCGCCATCTTGCTCGCGCAACCGATTGAACGATGCACGTAGCCGCCTCTGCCTGGGAGATCCTGGTTAGGATCCAAAACAATTGCGCCATCACGCAAAACCACCCGCACAAGGGCTCCCTTGGTGCCTTTCGCGCGGCATACAACACACGTGCGCTCCTGGCCGGCCAAGCTCTACCCCCGTTTCAAGGCTGCTAAAACCTAGAGACTCGGAGCTGGGCGAACGCTTCCCGTTCGCAAGAAGTTCTCCACCGCCGCACGGATCTGCGCGATATCGCCCTCCTCGATGCCGCTCACCTGCTTCAAAGCCTCATCTTCAGCCTCAACGACTGCCTGAATCGTCTTGAATCCTGCTCCAACTAACATCTCTCGGATATCCGCTGGTATTGGCAGGCGCTCAAGGTCCGAAACCGCATCGCCGCCCACTTCTGCCACCTGGTCGAGCAGGTCGCCCATCTTCTCAGCGTAGTCCTTCGCTGAACGGTGGATCTCCGAAGCCTGGTCCTGGCTCAGCCCCTCTACCTCGAACAGCTCCTCAAGTGCCGCATCAGCGACTTCACGAACACTGCGGTAGCCGTGCTGGAAGAGAAGCTCTGCATGCATGAAGTCGATGTTCGGGATGGAGCTGAGGGCAGCACGCGCGCGGCGAGCCTCTTCCTCAGCAACAGAAACGCTTCGCACGTCAAGGCGCCAGCCTGTAAGCTTGCTAGCGAGCTTAACATTCTGGCCACGGCGGCCGATCGCAAGCGAGAGCTGGTCGTCTGGAACGATAACCTCCATCGAGTGCTGGTCCTCGTCGACAACGACTCGGCTAACCTCTGCCGGCGACAGAGCACGCGCAACGAATGATGGCTCATCTGGGGTCCAGGTGATGATGTCGATGCGCTCGCCACGCAGCTCCTGAACAACTGCTTGCACGCGGGAACCCTTGATGCCGACGCAGGCTCCAACTGGATCAACGCTCGGGTCGCTCGAACTGACCGCGATCTTAGCGCGCTCACCCGGCTCACGGGCGACAGCCTTGAGCTCGATGACGCGATCAGCGATCTCTGGCACCTCAAGCTCGAAAAGCTTCTTGAGCAGGTCCGGATGGCTGCGCGTGAGAACGATCTGGGGGCCACGAGCTGAGCGATCAACATCGAGGATCATTCCACGCAGGCGGTCTCCAGGGCGGTAACGCTCACGAGAGATCTGCTCACGCTTCGGCAGGATAGCCTCTGTGCGGCCAAGGTTGACGATAATGTTTCCGCGCTCAAGTCGGAGCACGATGCCGTTGATTAGGTCGCCCTTAGAGTCTTTGTACTCCTCGTAGATAACCCCACGCTCCGCATCACGCACCTTCTGCATGATAACCTGCTTGGCGGTCTGGGCGGCGATACGGCCGAGCACCTCTGTGTCCAGCTTCTTTCCGAGCTCGTCGCCGACCATGGCGTCGGGGTCAACTGTCTCGCGAGCCTCGGCCACCGAGATCTGGGTGTCAGGATCTTCGACGTTGTCGACGACAACCTTGAACTGCACCACTTCGATCTCGCCTGTCTCCTCGTTGAGCTTGGTCTCGAGGTTGAGGCTGTGGCCGAAGTGCTTGCGCGCTGCAGAGAGCATCGCAGACTCAACGGCTTCAATAAGCACCTGCTTATCGATGCCTTTGTCGCGGCCCATCTGGCTAAGAATCGCGTTCAGGTCAAAGTTTGCTGACATAGCATTACCTCATCTTTTTCTCTCGCCACGGGGCTTCTTTCTCCTCGCGCCCCGAAGCTTCTCTAAAACTTAAAGTCCACTCGGGCGTCTTTGACGTCCCTCAGGCTTACATGTACCACTTCGTCCCGCTCCTCGATCTCGAGGCGCAAGGACTCGCTGTCTGCAGCGGCGAGCATCCCTGTCGCCACTCGATACGAGCCGCTCTGCTCGCGGAACTTGAGCCGAACACGCTCTCCGACCGCTTCGCAGAAGTGCTCCGCCCTGCGGAGCCTGCGGTTGATGCCAGGACTCGACACCTCAAGCAGACAACCTTCAGGGATTAGCCCTTCCTGCTCGTCGACGTCGAGAATGCGCTTCGCTACGCGAGTGCAATCCTCAAACGACACCCCCGTCCTGCGAGGATGCTCTTCATCGCCTTCTGCTTGCGGCTCTTCAACTGGCGCCGGCTCAGCTCCCTTCGGGCGGTAGATGTACACCCGCAAGATTCCGCCGTGCCCGCTCTCGCCACCACCTGGAAGGTCCATGTCGAAAAGCGTGACGCCCTCCTCAGCGGCTATCTCGCTGATAGCCTCCCAAAGGGAACCGGAAACCGGATTTAGGGCGCCAACTGCCATACGGAATCTTTCACTGCTCCTGCACCTCCAGAACACGCCGAGACACTCGCGCCTCAAGCTTTTAGGACTACCCCCCAGCAACTTACCTGTCTCAACGCCGGACTCTGGACGAAACCCATGCGTTGCCACCGATAGCGTGACCCTGAGAAACCACTCGTTATCAGGATAACGTTGCAGCCACAGGAACTGCGGCTGCCCAGCGGGGGATCCCACTGGAGTCGTCGGAGGGTACCATAATGAAAGCGCAGCTTCAACTCCGCCCCCTGCCTACTGGGGGCAGCCTAAGCAGCCTAAACGACTGGATTGAAGCGCCCTTTAGCCTATCGCCTGAAAGCGCACCGGCATGAAAGCGTCGGGGTGGTGGAAGTCGGGGTCAACACCAGGAACCGGGCAAGACGAGAGAAAAGCTCGTTGTGGCTTATGCGAGATGCCCGAGACATGCAGTCTCGAATTATCCGTGAGCTCAACTGCTAGGCAGGAGCGGTCCACACCAAAGACCACTCTCCATCTCCCCTCCTGCAACTCGACTCGTATGATGGGCTCTCGCAGTTCCGGGAGAGCGGGCTCGCGGGTCCTGTACGAACTGAGAGCAACAGACCACCACGCTCCACCTGGACTGACGTTAAACTCCTGGTAGCGCCCGGAACTCTCCTTGATGAACAGCTCCGCGACGTCCTGTTCCCACAGCCCCTCCACGAATTCGCCACTCGAATGCTGCCTGTTGTAGTCCGTGCCACCCGGCAAGGAGGCCACAAACCAGAGCCGCTTTTGGTCTCGTGCAATCGCCCACTGCAGCGGGACCGAAAGCACCTGCCCACTCCAGCTAGTGGCGAACGTCTGAAGTGGCAGACGCTGGAGCTGTTCCAGAGAGATGCCGGCAGTGGACTCAAAGATCGTCGCCGTCACGCCGAACCCCGCGAGCTCGGCCGCACGACCTCTTCAAGGATGCGCGCTTCGCGCAGGTAAGCATCAACTAGGAGAATTGCGTCTTGAGCACGCTCAAAAGCCAAGCCGAGAGCGGCCTGAGCCATGAGCAACGGAGAGTTGTGGTTCGCTAACCAGGACTCTCTGCGCGAATCCCAGGCGAAAGCCTCCGGGAGAATTCCGCGCGGAATCGTGAAGCTACGCCCCTTCCCAGCAACGTTCAGCACCGACACTCCAGGCGTGATAAACGAGAGCGAACGCTTCAGGTGCCGATCAGCGTACACGTAAGACTCTATCTCACGGGCGCCTGACTCGACGAAGCGACGGTAGAAATACGCCGCCAAGAGCGGATCAAAGAGGCTCCACTCCGCGGGGCGCATAGCATTCGAGCGCGCCGCAAATTCCCCCTTATCTTCGGGATTGCGGTTGTGATGGTAATCCTGCCCAACGTACCGGTCAGGTCCCTCAAACGCATCACGCTCCCAGCGGCGGAAGCCGACCTCGCCCATGTTGCGATACACCGTGCGCAGGATGGTGTTCTGCCGCTCTACCGAGAGTCCGCAATCAAACGGATAGAGCAAGAGCATCATCGCCGAGTCGACTGGCCGCCGGTCGCACTCAGCGGCGAGCCCCTCAGTGGGGATTCGGTTGTGCACCGTCTCGAGGCAGCGCCCCAGCGTCTCCTGGACTTGTGAGCGGAATGTGCGTGGGTCCTGGCGGCCGTTATACTCCACCGGCAAAACACCCCATCCTTCCCTCTCGTGAAATTCAGACGCCTCTCGCAGCGCCGCGACGACGATTCCAACCGAGGTCGCCCTTCTCCATTCGCGGATATCCTCCCACGGGCCGTAGTCGAGCGTGTCGTGCACGCCGGCTCCGTAGAACATTTTGAGCGCGGCCGGAAGGATGGAGTCTGTGGCGGAGCGGTCTGGATCGAGGAGCCGGAGATCGAAGTGTCCGCCCTCGGACTGCTCGCCGTTTTTCGCCGCGTTGTTGGCGAAGCGGTACGGCGCCCAGACCATCGCGCCGAGCGCATCGAGCTGCTGATGCCCCCAGTCATGGTTACAGAACCCGATCTCACCGCCAGCACCGATTGAAAACTTGATGTGCGGCCCGTCATTCCCCTCGATGAAGCGCCTGCGGCGCTCCTCCATCGGCCCCCAGTGAAACTGCAGAATTTTTCCGCGATGGTGCTCACTGCCCGCAAAGTTCCAGAGGTTCTTTACTATCTGCTCGGCTTTGTCCGAGAACCCCGCTCGGTTTAGCGCTGCTGCGGTGATGATGCTGTCGCGCGCCCACATGTTTCGTGAGTAGTCCTCAGCGTGGCCTGAGCCTTCGTAATCCAGAAGATGATTTTGCACCGCCGCACTGATCGCTCCTGTCTTGAATCCAATCAGCGAGAGATCGAGCATCGGGTGGCCCAGAATCTGGTGGAGGTCGCTGATGTTGAGCGGCTTGCTCTTGCGGATAAATCGCTCGAAGGGATGACCAGCGGCGAGCTGCTCACTGATCGGCACAGACTTGAGGGCCGGCAGCCCGCACTCCTGGAATGGCTTGAATGCTTGCGGAGAGAAGATGCGCAGCGGCTGGACAACGTCTGCGTTTTGGGGCTTGAGCAACCCCTTGGCCAGGTCGCAGTGCCACTGCGAATCGGAAACGGCTGCGGATAACCTTCGAGCGATCTCTAGCTGGGTCATGCAAAAACCAACCTCCAACCAAGTCCAACAGGACCCTCAGGTTAGCTATTGGTTAGCTCCCAACAAAGGGGGAATCATTCGAGGCAGGGATAACTGCCATTCCTCGTGAGTTTTTTTCTGCGGATTGACGCTCGATGGTGTCCGCAGCGGACTTGGTAAAGGCATCTTCCAGTATTTGCACCCTGTTAAAACCCGGATCCCTCTGGTAGTTTCCGAACGGTGTTTTTGCCCTGATTCTGTCCTGGCTTCACTCCGCCCCTGGGCGAGTGACGCGGGGAAAGACGTTTTGACCAGAAGGTTTTCTTTTTAGGTCGAAAGGAGGTCTGCCATGCGAAGCGCTTCACGCTTTCGCTTAGCGAGCGTCCGTTGTTGTCCGGTTTGCCGGGATGCGGTGAGTTTGCAGGATGAGTGTTGCTCGCCTGACTGCTCAGAGCGACTCGACGACGCAAGGAGCAGCATCGGCTGGATTCGTGTAAAGACCACGGACCTGCGCGCTGATTTATACGAGCTCGAGGAGAACCTCGGGCGAGTTCAGCTGAATTTAGAGAAGCACGAGCGTCTTTTCGCTCGGCTTGATAGCGGATGGTGGCGAGCCGTCTACGAGGGGGCATTCGCCAAAGCTAACCTGATTGGAAACTTGGCGCTGCGTGCCGAAAAGCGGCTAAAGCGCCTTGGAAAGCTTCTCCGTCCGCTGGAGAAACGTTGGAAGGTTCTAAAACCGAAGGTTGTCGACTCTGAGAGGGAACTCGCGGAGCTTGAGACAATCCTGCGGCAATCATGTTAACCGTGAGGGCGTGGCGCAATCCATTCCTCGCGGAATGGTCATTACGTCACCCTCACTTAGTCCTTGCCGCTCGGCGCCAGCTCCCAGTCCAGCGGCTTCACACACCCACTGACCAAGATCAGCGACCACCGCAAGCGTTCCACGGCATGCTGTCTGCTTTATCGGGAGTCGTATGCCAAGAACATGGATTCTAGTCGCCAGCCGCGACCAAGCACGCATCTTCGTGCGTGAGGGATTGGGAAAGCTCTCGCTGCGCTGGGACGTCGGCAATTCCGCCGGCCGCCTGAAAAACCAGGGTATTGAGAGCGACCGTCACGGCGCCAGCACCGACAACCGGATGCGCGCCCAGCAGAGCTACAGCACTGAGGAAGAAGCCCGAGATCGACTTCTTAAAAACTTTTATAGAGACACGCTTGCATCCGTGGAGCGAGACTTTGTGAAGGAACGAGCCGACCGGCTCGTGATCGCTGCCGAACCTCGGCTGCTCGGCATCATTCGGGAGCTCTTGCCGGTGCAGCTTCAACGCGCGCTGTCACAGGAGATTTCAAAAGACCTCTGGCACGAGCAAGCTCGTGAGATCGAAGCTCGCCTCACGGTGCCCCCCGTGAGAGGGCCGTAGCGGCTAGGCCAGGTGCAGGTCGAGCCGCAGCTCCTCTGGCTCCAGCGTCGTTGGGCGCGAACAGCCTCGCATGGAGCTGGAGCAAGCGCCGATTACGCCGCTCAGGACAACGATCCACACCGCAAGAAAGATGAGTCGGCGAACTCTCGCCGGTTTGTCGGATCTACGGGGCACGGTGTCGTGAACGCTCATGGAGTCCGCGCAGCAATCAGCCCTTCTCATGCCGCAGCCGCGGCAATCCGAGCACCCGCTCTGCTATGATCGAACGCTGAATCTCGGAGGTGCCCGCCGCAATCGTTCTGCCGCGCGAGTAGAGGTAACGGTGCACGTCGTGAGCTCCTTCACCGTGCTCCTCGCCGAGCGCCGCCGAAACCCCACGCAACGAGACCGCAAGCTTGCAAAGCCGCTGGAACGACTCACTCCAGAGCAGCTTGTCCATCGACCCCTCCGGGCCCGGAGCCTTACCTTTGGCGTAGGACAGCAAATGTGAGTACGCCAGTGCCCTCGTCGCACAGGCTGATGTGATCGCTTGAGCCAATTCCACTGCATCGCTACCTGAGGCAGTGCCACCGTGCTCGCGCAGCAGCCCATTCAGCGCCACTTCCGACTGTAGCTGCCGGGAGAACGTAAGAACCACTCGCTCGAACATGAGGGTCGAGATCGCTATCTTCCAGCCATCTCCGGGCTGCCCAACGAGATTCTCTGAAGCGACAAACACGTCATCGAAGAAAACTTCATTGAACTCGCGGTCGCCGCTTGCCTGGCGCAAAGGCCGAGTGGTGATGCCCTGCGACTTCATGTCCACCAGGAGGTACGAGAGCCCCTCGTGCTTCTTTGGCGAGTCTGCCGTGCGGCACAACACAAAACACCAGTCGGCGATGTGCGCGAAGCTCGTCCAGATCTTCTGGCCAGAGAGGCGGTATCCGCCTTCAACGGGAACAGCTCGCGCGCGCACCGCCGCCAAATCGCTTCCAGCCCCGGGCTCGGAGAACCCTTGGCACCAGATTTCTTCACCCGTCAGTATCCGCGGCAAAAACCGTTTCCGCTGCTCATCCGAGCCATGCGAGATCAGGACCGGTCCTACCATCGTGAGGCCAAAGAGTCCCAGAACCTGCGGCGCAGCGACACGAACAAGCTCCTCTTGCACAATAGCCTCTTCGACCAGGGTCAGGCCCCGTCCGCCAAAGGCTTCAGGCCAGTGCGTCCCGATCCAGCGCCCCGAGGCAAGCTGCGCCTGCCACGCTCGCCCTACCCTCTGAAACTCTTCAAGCGAAGTCTCAACGGGTTCCGGCGGCGGCGGATTCTTGGCCAGCCAATCGCGCAGCGAGGCCCTGAACGATTCACTTGTCTCTGATAGGTCTAGCTTCAGCACTGTGGGGGCGTTCCAGAAGACACGCGCATTTACAGCTTGCGCCAGGAGTGGCCAAGCCTCGTCAGCAGCTCATCAGCTTCTGGCGGCCCCCATGTGCCAGCATCGTAATGCCTCAGCGCTGGCGCCTCAGGCGAACGCCATGCATCAAATATCGGCGCCAAGAGATCCCACGACTCCTCGATCTCGTCATTACGAGTGAAGAGCGTCGGATCGCCCTTCATCACGTCAAGGAGCAACCGCTCGTACGCCTCGGGCGAAGCAACTCCGAAGGAGCTGTCGTAGGTGAAGTCCATCTCGACTGGCCGCACTCGCAGTCGCGGCCCCGGCGGCTTTGAGCTCACGCGCAGCGACATGCCCTCTCGCGGCTGAACTTGGATTGAAAGCACGTTGTGCTCAAGCTCCCCGACATTTCGGCCCTTGAACAGGGAGTCCGGCGCCTTGTTGAAAAATATGGTGATCTCAGTGATGCGCTTCGGAAGCCGCTTGCCTGCCCGGATGTAGATCGGAACTCCGCTCCATCGCCAGTTGTCGATCTCAAGCTTGAGCGCGACGAAGGTATCGGTGCTTGAGTCTGCAGCGACCCCTTTCTCCTCACGATACCCTGGCACATCGTCGGAACCAACCCTGCCCCTGCTGTACTGGGCACGCACCGTGTTGCGCTTCACCTCTTCAAGCGTCATGCGCTTAATAGATCGCAACACCTTCGCTTTCTCGTCGCGGATACTGTCAGCGTCACTGAGCGAGATCGGCGGCTCGATACAAAGCAGCGCCAACATCTGGAGCACGTGGTTCTGCACGATATCGCGCAGGATGCCGTTCTGGTCAAAGTACGCAGCGCGGCTCCCGATACCGATATCCTCACACACCGAGATCTGGATGTGATCGACGTACTTGCGGTTCCACAGCGGCTCGAAGATACCGTTGGCGAATCGGAACACGAGGATGTTCTGCACAGTCTCTTTGCCGAGGTAGTGGTCGATACGGTAGATCTGCTCCTCTGCCAGGCTCTTGCGCAGAACTGTATTGAGCTCACGCGCTGACGCAAGGTCGTGCCCGAACGGCTTCTCAACCACCACAGACGTGCGGCGGCTCGACTTGCCGTAATCTTCGATCAGCCCAACCTCTTTCAGGTTAGAGGCAATCGGCCCGAAGAACTGTGGCGCCATCGCCAGGTAGTACACGTAGTTGAACTGCTGGTTGCTCGCTGCGCACAGGCTCTCCATGCGCCCCTTGAGCGCCTCAAAGTCTCCGAGGACTTCGCCATTGCACGGCTGGTAGTGAAGGTTCTTCGCAAACTTCTCCCAAACAGCAGGGCTGATCGGGCGCCGTGAATACTTCATCACTCCTTCGTGCACCTTCGCCCGGAACTCATCGTCGCTCAGCTTCGAGCGCGAGGAGCCGATCACGATGAAATTCTCCGGCAGATACTGATCCTCTGCGAGATTGCAGAGGGCAGGGATGAGCTTGCGCGATGTGAGGTCGCCGCTCGCGCCGAAGATCACAAGCAGCGTTGCCGGAGGCCGGACTATTCGGGACTCTTGGTCGAGATCTGCAGGATGTGCCACAGTGCTTCCTTAAATAAAGTGCGACTAGATCGCTTTCCTCTTTGCGTCGATTGAAGCCAAAAGCTCCTTGTATGAATCAGCGAAGCTCTTCACTCCAGCGACTTGAAGGTCGCGGAGCATCGAGTCGAAGCTGAGCCCGAGAGCGCCCAAGCGCGCGACGAGCGCCTCGGCCTGCTCGAGTCCGGCGTGCAGCCGCGGCTCGATCGTTCCACCCGCAAGCAGCGCCTTCACAGTGGCTGGCGGCATCGTGTTGACCGTGTCACGGCCAGCGAGCTCCTCCACGTACATCACAGCCTTGAACGCCGGGTTCTTGGTGCCAGTGCTTGCCCAAAGTGGGCGCTGGACGCGAGCGCCCTTCTCTCGCAGCGTCTTGAAGCGCTCGGAACCGAAGAGCTTCTCGAAGCTTGCATAGGCCAGCTTTGAATTCGCTACTCCAACTCTCCCAAACAGCGATTCCTTGTCAGCTGCGGTCGCCTTCCCCTCTTTCAGCAGCCCATCGAGAGCCTTTTCAACACTCGAATCAACTCGCGATACGAAGAAGCTCGCCACCGAGGAGATGTTTTTGAGGCTCTCGCCTCGCGCTGCCCGAGTCTCAAGCGCTGCGATATAGGCGTGTGCAACCTGCTCGTAGACCTGGGTCGAAAAGATCAGGGTCACGTTCACGTTGATGCCCTGTTCGAGCACAGCCTGAATAGCTGGAATGCACTCCGGCGTTGCTGGGATCTTGATCATGATGTTGGGCCGACTGAGCTTCTTCCAGAGCCGCACGGCTGCATCGACCGTGCCTTTTCCGTCAGCCGCCAGGTACGGCGAGACCTCAATGCTGGCATAGCCGTCACCTGCCCCAGTCGCGTCGTAGATCGGCCGAAGCAGATCGGCAGCAGCGGCCACATCCCGAACCATCAGCTCCTCCGAGAGAGCCTCAGTAGAAAGGCTCTTGAGCTCTGGCTGCTTCATGTCCTCGTCGTAGTTGTTGGTGTCGGCGATCGCCTGCTTAAAGATGGTCGGGTTGCTTGTGAGCCCCGAGACTCCCTGAGCTATCAGCGACTCAAGCTCACCTGACCTCAAGACATCTCGGGAGAGGTTGTCGTACCAAACCGACTGCCCGAGTTCGTTGAGGGCCAAAATTTGTGGGTTCTTGCTGGCTGCCATGCTGGGATCTCCGATTACCTTTGTAGCGCTGAGGATATACTTGATTTTCCAACTTTGCGAAATGAAAAGAAAGGCTTCCGCGCTCGCCCAACTCGCCGCATTTACAGCAGAAGATCTATGACCTGCGCCTCTAAGAAACGAGCCCAGAAATGGTCGTGGGATACCGGATGCCGACCGCTAGGAGCGAACGATACGGGGAATGTCCATCGCGCCCGGGTAGCTCAGCACATTCCTCTTTCGATTGCGGTAGAACTGGTAGCTCGTTGTGAGGCAGTGAAACGCGTAGGGAATGCCGTTAACGTGGCAGATTTCATCACCGTAGTAAGTCGGGATGGGACGCTCCACGATCCTAAAATTCCGTTCTGCCATCGCCAAGATAATCTGCGTGTCGAAGTGCCAGGTGTTCGTGAACGACTCAAACGGGATGCGCTTCAAAGCCTCAACCGAGTAGAGCCGATAGCCAGAGTGATACTCCGACAGCTTTAGCCCTGAGAGGCGGTTCTGCACGGTCGTTAGAATTCGGTTACCGAGGTACTTGTACATCGGCATTCCACCCCTGCGAGCCGCACCTGGGGTTGCCATGCGAGACCCGAAGACCATCTCAGCTTCGCCGTTCACCAGAGGTTCGAGCAGGGAAGGCAGAGCCTCCGGAGCATACTGGCCGTCACCGTGAATGAGCGCCACGATGTCTAACCCTCGGTCGATTGCGTACTGGTAACCGACCTTCTGGTTTCCGCCGTAGCCCTGGTTCTTGTGGTTGCGGTGAACGGTGAGCTTCTGGATGTTGAACTCAGACTTGTAGCCCAGCGCAGCGTAGTACGAGTTGTCCTGGCTGCAGTCGTCGATTACGAAGATCTCTTCTACCCTCTCGTAGACTTCAGGCGGAATGCGGCTGATGGTCTTGTTGAGGTGGTTCACCGCGTTGTAGGCGATGATGAATATGCCGATTCTAGGCTCGCTCATGAGACTAACGTTCCTACTAGATCGTACCCTGAAATCTCGGTGATCTCCACCTGGCCGATGTGCCCCGCCTCAACTGTGCCAAGTTGCTCAGCAACGTCGTTGATGAGCACAACCCCATCAACCTCTGGAGCCTGGAACCGAGCCCGGCCTGACAGGAGCATGTCTGTCTCCTCGTGTGGCCCCTCGACGAGCACCTCAAGCCGCTTGCCGACGTACTCCTGGTTGCGAGCGACGCGCACTTTCTGTTGCGCGAGCATCACGCGATCGCGACGAGCGCGCTTCTCCTTGTCGGGCACCTGCCCTTCTAGGTCACAAGCCGCTGTCCCGGGCTCAGGCGAGTAGGTGAACACGCCTACACTCTCGAAGTGTCCATCAGCAACGAAGCTCTCGAGGTCCTTGATATCCTGCTCGGTCTCGCCCGGAAACCCGACGATGAAAGTTGTGCGAAGCTTTATCTGGGGCGCCTTGCTGCGCACGTACTCCACGAAACGACGCGAGCCGAAACGACCGATAGGGCGCTTCATGGCACGCAGCACCTCTTCACTTGAGTGCTGGAGCGGCACGTCGAGATAGTCACAGACACTGGGCAGGTCGACAATCGCTGAGAGCAGATCGTCGTCCACTCCAACCGGGTATGCGTACAGCAGCCGGATCCAGGCAGCAGCTTTCGCCTGGTCGAGGCTCTTCAGGAGATCGACGAGCTTCTCCGAGCGGTCCGTTCCGAATGCAGTGAGGTCCTGGGCGACCAGGTTTATCTCGCGCACTCCCTGTGCTCCGAGAGCCTGCACTTCACGCACAATCGACTCAATTGAGCGGCTGCGCATTGCGCCGCGAATCTGGGGGATGATGCAGAAAGCGCACGGCCGGTTGCATCCCTCTGACACCTTGACGTAGGCCATGTGACGCCGAGATGCGAGGTGGCGCGGCATCGTGTCGTCGTACAAAAAGTACGGCCGCGAACCTTCGTGAAGAATGTCGCGGAGAGACTCATCGGCTCCGAGAGCTGCCTGCCCCACACTCAAGAGCCCATCTAGGGCAATGAAAGAATCTACCTCGGGCAGTGCCTTGCGAATGTCGCCTTTGTAGCGCTCGACCATGCAGCCAGCGACGAGCAGCCTGCGAAGGCTGCCAGATTTTTTAAGCTCTGAGAGCTCGAGCACACAGTCGACACTCTCCTTCACGGCGCTCTCAAGAAATCCGCACGTGTTAACCACCGCAACATCGGCGCGGTTAAGCTCGTTGACGATCTCGAATCCTGAGTTCCTCAGGACTCCAATCATCACCTCGGAGTCGACTTGGTTCTTGGCGCAGCCGAGCGTCACTACTGCAGCACGACCGGCGAACGAGACCTTGCCGTCAAGAGGGCGAGGCTCGTTGATGTTTACGGCCACCGAGGAACAGCTCGGGCTCTGGCTGCCCTCAATAGGCAGGATGGAAAGGGCTGACTTCATACTTCAGGTGAGACGAGACGGGCCTACTGCAGGCGCCGATCCATTACATCTACACCTTTTGGGAGGTCTAAAACAAATCGGCGCTCCTCAACCTGCGTGGAGCCAACCTTCAGATTTTCAAAGACAATCGCCGTCACATTACCACCTAAGGAGGTGATTTTAGCCCCTTTTGGGAGCTTTTGTCCCTCGTCCACCAGCAGCTGGAAGCCCTCTAGCTCCTGAGTTTTGTCGGTAGAGGCCCGAGCCTTTTGGGGCACCAGATTCAAAACGACCCCCTCCGGGGTGCGGCAGGCGCCCCTCAGCTCGAAATCCCGGGCTAGGTCACCGATACCCATCATGAAGGACACCGGCAAATTAGAGAGCAAGACGTTCCCGATGTCGTCGATCATCACTTGGCGTTTGTCGACCTGGTAGAGCCACAGCTCGCGCTCGCGAATGACAACCTCCTGCTCCCGCGGCACCCTATACGTCCAGCGCATCCGGCCCGGCTTCGCGAACACCATCTCGCCCGAGCTGGCCTCACCCTCATCGAGCGCTGCCACGTACGACTCTTGGCGGAAGGTGCCCGACATCGAATCAAGCCCCGCGTACCGAACCTGAACCTTCTGCAGCAGCTCCTTGCCCTCAGCCACCGAGAGCATGCGACCGCCCGGACAGGTGAACACGCTCATCTGCGCCTCAGCTTGCTGAGTTGAGAGAGGCAGCACGGTGGCTAGGGTAGCGATGGCAAGAAGCGGGGCAGCGAGGCGCGGTAGCATGTAGGGCTCCTAACGTGAGAGCTGAAACGAATGAGGAGGGAGTGTAGCACGTGCGGCGCTAGGCGCCAGACCGACCTAGATCACCGCCTTGAATCCGAGTCGGAGGAACGAATCTGGCCAAGCAAATGGTCGATCCTGGAGTTTACCACCCTGGTAAGATCAGGCCGACGGATGCGCGCGTGGTGGTAGAGGCTCAAAGCTAGCTGCGGTTCTGCGCTCTCAACGATCTCTGCCAGTAGCACTATCGACAACCACTCGCGCTTGCCTCCCATCGGGATCGCCTGCTCAAGAAGCGCGCGCGCAGTCGCAGGGTCATTGTCGTGCAGCGCGGCGATGGCGCGTACCAAACGCGGCAGCGGGTTGGCGGGATTTCGCTCGGAGAGCGCCGCAAATTTCGCCGGCCACTGGGCTGGCATCTCACGCAAACGACGGGCAGCCTCAAGCACCTCTTCGACAGCGTAGAGGTCCGGGTTGGCAACCATCACCAGGTGGAGGTTGTGCGACCAGTTGCCGTATACGAAGGAGTGGTACAGCCCACTCTCAGTTTGCCTGTAGCGGAAGTAAGGCTTATCAAGACGATGAACGACCGGCCCTTCAAGGCTCGCGCGCATGAAGAAGCTCCAGTCTTCGTTAAAGGGCAGAGCCTCGTTGAACCCGCCTGCCGCGCGCCACAGCTCTCGGTCGAGCATGGAGAACGAGGCTAGGCAGTTGCCGTAGCGGATGCCGAACGGATCGAAGGGTGGAGGCTGCCAGTGCGTCTCCTGAACCCCGAAGACATCCACATCGCTGTAAACGATTCGGGCGCCAGTCGCTCGCATCGCCTTGATCGCCTCAGCAACAAAACCCGGCAGCATGATGTCATCTGGATCTTGCAAGACGAGCACAGGGCTCGTCGCCTTCTCTATCAAGAAGTTTCTTCCGAAGGAGACTCCGCGGTTTTCGCCGCTGAAGAAATGAATCTCTGCCTCCGGATTCTCGTCGATGATGGCTTGCACCACTTCTCTCGACGCGTCTGTGCTGCCGTCATCGCGAATGAGGATCTCCAGGTTCGCATACCCCTGCTTCAAAACGCTCTCAATCCCCTCGCGCACGAAAGATGCCTTGTTGTAGAGCGGCATAATCACGCTCACTTTGGGCGTTGCCGATCCGAGCTCCTGTGCGAGGGTATTGGTCATAGCGGTTCTCTTGTTGCCCTTTAGATGGTGGCCTCTCGTTGAGGGCTTCGGGAAATCTCTCAGGATCTCATCACCTTAGCGTTCCGCATAGGTTGCTAGACCCGGAAACTTTGGGGCAAGTCGAGTCATCCTAACACGTTAACCATGAGTGCAAGCCGCGCAAAGCACAGCCCCCTGTACCTACTGGTCCACAGCGACCACCCACTCGACCCGCTCGGACCGAACAGCGGCGCGGAGATGGCGACCCTTAACCAGGCGCGCGCGATTGCGCAGTCTGGCAGGCGAGTCTGTGTGGCTGCACGACTGAAACAGCCCATCCAGGACGATGGCGGGGTGCACTTCATTGACCTTGGGCCCGCCTACGAGATTGAGCGCGCTATTGAGTGGGCCGAGGCGCAGGGTCCCTACGTTCTGCTAGCAGCCGGAAAGGCTTTTGCACTGCTTCTCTCACGCCGCAGCCCGCAGTGCGTAAAGCGGGTGCTGATTACCCACGACCGAAGTGCAGGAGACTGTGGCCTGCGCCCTGAGCTTCTGGAGCATGTGTGTGACCACATCCTGTGCGTATCACATGCTCAGCGCGAGAAGCTCGCTGCAGAGGGCGCGCCACTCCACCGCATGCACGTTATTCACAACGGGGTCGACTTCGGGATCTTCGAGCCTCGTCCACCCGATCGCCACAACCCGCGGAAATTGGTCTTTTCAGGGGCTCTGGTGCCAGACAAGGGGCTCCACTTGCTGCTCGGAGCCTTTATTGAGCTGAAGCAGAAATTCCCTGAATTGCAGCTAGACATCTTTGGCAGCTCCTCCCTCTGGTCGCGTGAGGAGTACCTGAATGTAGATCAGATTAAGCGCGCAGTTCCGGGAATCACGTTCCATGGCAAAGCCAGCCAACAGCAGATCGCCGGCACCCTCGGCGAAGCTGGGATCTGTGTTGTGCCCTCTATCTGGTTTGATCCGTATCCGCTGACGTCTCTCGAAGCGCAGGCGTGCGGCACCCCTGTCGTCGCATTCCGCGTCGGCGGGCTCCCTGAGGGTATTGCGCACAACAGCACCGGCTGTGTCGTCGATGAAGTGTCTCAGGAGGCGCTAAGAGCAACGCTCGATGGGCTGCTCTCTGACCCACAGCGCCTAGCCCTTATGTCAGAGGCAGCCGCTTCGTGGTCCAAGCAACGCTTTCAGTGGCGGGATGTTGCGCACAAGATCACGGCCCTGTGTGAGCCAAGCGAGCCCTCTCGGCAGCCTAATCAATAGCCTCTTCAGTCGACTCGCAGCCCGCTAAAACAGCCAAATAACCACGGTTTTTAGCTACCTGGCCGTTACTTTGAGTAGCGCTGGCCAGGAGCGTACACTGTTTAATGATGGGTAATCACGTGTGGGTACCCGTTGCTCTTCTCCGAGGAAGGACCTTTGCGTTGAAGGTTCTAAAGTGTCTTTTTTTTGGAGGATCGGCAGCCATGAGTATGTTGAAACAGAGCTTGAAACGGTTCGAGAACAGGCTAAAGAGCCTGATTCGGCGTGTGTTCTGGCCAATCGTAGGATTGCTAATCCTACATGCGGCTGCGCTCGCGTTTCTCTGGATTATCCTTCCGATAACCGGAGATATTGAAAACCAACAAACTCTTTTCCAGCGTCAGATGGTCAGCCTCGGGTGGATATCCTGTATCATAGTGCTTGGCATCAGCACGGGAGTAGACAGGAAAGCTGACTAAAAGGCCGAGAAAGCGTGGCGACCTGACTCTCCGGAAGCAAACTTACAATGTTTCTTTCGCGGGGTCCTGCCTCGAAGAAGAGCGTCTCTACACACGAGCCGAATAAATATCCTCCGCCCCAGCGGCACCGTTTCATCGTCGGCCACCGGAAAGCAGGTCGCTGACGCAAGCAGCGCTCCTTAGAAAGAAAACAGCGAACTGGTATGGCTATTGGGAGAAAAATGGAGCGGGCGACGGGGCTCGAACCCGCGGCATCTTGCTTGGGAAGCAAGTACTCTACCAACTGAGTTACACCCGCTGATGCAACTACTACGATCTCTGACCCATGGCGCCCATGCTGCTGCTCAGCCTACGCATCCGCGGCCGAGCCAAGCATCCGAATCTTGGCGAAGCCAAGTTCCGGTAGGAACTGCTCCGGGGTGCAGGGGCAAAGCCCCTGCCCGTCCCGCCTCCGCTTCCGGCTCCTGACAGCAACTGCCTTGACACCAGCTCCGGCGAGGCGAGCATCCGAATCTTGGCGAAGCCAAGTTCGGATAGGAAAAAATATGGAGCGGGTGAAGAGATTCGAACTCTCGACCTCTTCCTTGGCAAGGAAGCGCTCTAGCCAACTGAGCTACACCCGCAAGCAGGACCAGGGGAAGTACTTCAGACCGGATAAAAAGTCAAATATCTGGGCGAGGGGTATTTGTGGCAGGAGCTTCATCAGTGTTGTAGAGACCGTATCGTTTTAGTTAGAATCCCCGGACATTTATCCACGGCAACCGAAGAGAGGTTAATATGAGCGATTCATGGGATGAGCGGCGTCGAGCCCAGGAAGAGGGGTACTTTGAGAGCCTAAATAAGCAGGCTATGGCCCGCCTCGCCCTTAAGCGCACGCAGCCTGCGCGGCTCAGCCCGAACACCGGCAAGCCCATGGAGCAGATAACGATCATGGGCACGGTAGTTGACCGCTGCGTTGACTCTGGCGGCATCTGGCTCGACAACGGCGAGCTGGAGCAGATCATCGCGGCAGCGAAAGACAGCAAGGCTTCACTTGGAGACTTCGTGGGCACCCTCCCTACCCTTAAGCCAGGCTCAAGTGCGGTCACGGAGGGGCTCAAGAGCCCCGTTTCGGGTGAGCCGATGCACCAGGAGAAGGTTCTTGGAATCACGGTAGACCGCTGTCCGACCTCTCACGGCATCTGGCTCGACGCACGTGAGCTTGAGCGCCTGGTGAAGTCTTCACACCAGTCACTCTCAAGCTCGATCGCTGAGTTCTTCTCGATGGTGCTCGGCAAGAAGTAGCCGCTTCTCCACCGGCTATCCTCGAACCTGCAAGATTACTTTCCCGACGTGATTGCTGCTCTCGAGGCGCTCGTGCGCTTTCTCCGCTTCTGCTAGCGCATAGCGAGAGTCGATCACAACCTGCATCGCTCCGCTCGCGAGCATCGGCATAACCTCGCGCGAGAATCGCTCCACAATTTCGCGTTTCTCTCCGCTGCTGCGGCTTCGCAGCACTGAGCCGATAATTTTCGCCCGCTTCCTCATGAGCGTTGGGATGTGAATGCTTCCCTCGGCTCCCCCTACGGAGGCTATCAATACGAGCCGTCCGAGTGGCGCAAGGAGCTCAAGATCACGAGATACATACCCGCCGCCGACACAATCAAGAATGAGTTCGACTCCTGCGTTGCTCCATGTTCGACACGCCGCAACGAAATCTTCCGAACGGTAATTAACTGTCAGCTCTGCTCCAAGTTCACGGCAGCGGCGTGCCTTCTCGTCGTTGCCCACAGTGCAGGCCACTCGCGCCCCCCAAGCTCTCGCAATCTGTATCGCCGCAGTTCCAACCCCGCTCGAGCCGCCGTGGACGAGAACCCGCTCTCCGCTCTTCATCTCACCTTCGATGCACAGATTAAGAAATGCGGTGATAAAGGCCTCTGGAATTCCGGCCGCTGCCTCAAACGAGATCTTCTCTGGGATCTTCATGGCGTGAGCCGCAGGCACGGCGACCCGCTCGGCGTATCCGCCTCCACTGAGGAGCGCACAAACACGGTCGCCTAAGGCGAACCCCTCTGCGCCGGGCCCCAGAGCCGCGACTGTGCCTGAAACCTCTAGCCCGAGCACCGTTGATGCCCCCGGCGGAGGCGGATACTTCCCCGCTCGTTGCAGAAGGTCTGCACGATTTACTCCGGCAGCAAGTACATCGACTACAATCTCGCCTGGACCGACGACTGGATCGGGCACCTCGCGTACTACCAGCGCTTTGTTGGGAGAGTGTTCGTCAACGAGGATCGCTTTCATGCAAGCCGTCTACGGAAAGCCTAATCGGCGCGGTGTATTTCTCCGCATCTTGAATCCATGATGGCCGCAGGGCAAGCGGTAGTTGTATCCAGATCTGCCGCTGCAGGAATGGATGAAAGAACTCAAGGGCGTACGAAACGAGACGAAGCTCAGGAGCCTCCTGACCGCCGTACAACGGATCGCCCACGACAGGCCACCCTTCAGAGGCGCAGTGAACCCGTATCTGGTGGGTCCGGCCAGTGAGAGGCTCAGCCTGAAGCAGCGTCCGGCCTGAGACCTTAAGCGCTCCGAGGTGCGTGATTCGTGTCCACGCATCTTCTCCCCCTGTCTCAACCACTCGGCGCAGGACAGGGTGCCTCTCATCGCGGGCCAAGGGGCTCGTGACGTTGGTCTGCCCAGCTCGCGGCTCGCCCGAGACCTCACACAGGTACAGCTTACGAACTAAGCGGCGCTCCTGTGCCTTCTGGCACCACCGATTTCCGCGCGCTGAGCGCGAGAAGAGCAGCAATCCTGCAACGGCGGTGTCGAGGCGCGACGGCGTGTGGACAGGCGCTGCGTAGTGCTGCTCAAGGTAGCGCTGCAGGTAGAACTGCTGCTGGTCGCGCGGTGCGGTTGTCGGGAGCCCAGCTGGCTTGAAGGCAACACCGATGTCCGAATGGTCGAGCAGAATCCATGAGGGAGAGAATTGGGGATAAAACTGTGCTGCCCGCTGCGGGTCAAACTTTGGCTCGTAGTACTCCAGCCTGCACGGCGGATTTACGGGAGAGTCAGACAAAACCGGCCGACCACCCACGTACACCCCTCCCAGCGCAAAGCGTTGGGGCCAGGAAGCGCGATCGATGTGCGGCAGCCGTTTCGCAAGCTCTTCGCTGCACGTCTCCGCACAGCCGTCTTCGGCACACAGCTCCCAACGCCAGTAGCGGCTGAAGAAGCTCTCTTGAATCCGTTGTGGGTCAAATTCGGTCATACGTGGATAGCGCAGCCCCACCCCATTAACGATGCTGCTGCCAGAATCCTTCTACACCACTTTCCGCTAGCTAGTCTCGCGCGATGAAAGACCGCGGGGGACATCTTGAGCGTGAGCGGGCGTTCCGTTCGAGTATGTAGGCTGAGCCTGGGCCCTGTTCCCGAGAACTATGAGCGACGCTTCGAGAGCAGGTTAGTCAGCTCCAGGGCCCGCTGGGCATTCATGAGGGAGAGGATCTGCCCCATACGCTTCTCAGGCATCCTCTCTACGAGCGAGAGGGCGACCTGGATGTCGAGCTGCTCAAGCAGGTGAGCAGCCTCGGGCGGATTCATGGAGCCGTATACGTTTGCAAGCTGATCGAGCTGCGTGTCGCGCTGTTTCTCACCCTTCTCACGCTCAGCTTTAAGACGCTCAGTTAAGTCCTTGAGCTCAGTGAGTTTGACCGCAAGGTCTCGGTCTCGGCTGGCAGCCTCGGTTTCACGCTGCTCGAGCCGAGAGGCTCGCTCCTCGAGCTGCACGCGGCGTGAGTCGAGCGCGGTTAAGACTTTTACCTCCTCCTTGCTCCACTGCGGCCCACGCGGCTGTGCAACAACAGCAGCTTCTGCTGGCGGAGCTGACGCGATACCACTCGCCTCAAGTGCAGAGAGCGTTACCTTGGCACAACAGAAGACGGCGATTGTCATAATCGCAAGAGCCTCTCCCGAGAGCCCACGACTGCGCCGAACTCTTGGCAACGCTGGCGACGCGGCTGGCGAAGAAGTGGCTTTTGGGCGCGGAGCCGCCTTCGGGGCTGCTGTCTTCGCTGCCGCAGCTTTCGCCTCTGCAGCCTTGCCTTTAGCCATCATGGTGCCGACGGCACGCTGCAAGTTATCGTACAGATCCTGGGCCTCTTGCTTGCTCAATCGCTTCTCAGCCATACCTTGTAATCCTCAACTCGGGCGCGGTGCGCGCTGCACCGCTAACTCATCAAGCTGGGCTCCCTCTTCTTTGAGAGCCTGCTCATCGTGCTCGGCTTTCCTCTTCTGCCGCAACATCTCAAGAGCTTTGGCTTCTTTGCTCGCCTCTACGTACCGAGCCTTCGCCTCGTCAGCCTCCTGCACGGCGACAGACACCCTTACTTGCTGCTCTTCGATACGAACCTTGAGCCGTAGGCGGTAGTCGCCAAACATCACCAGCTCCGATGCAGAATACGTGCCACCCTCCTGGATCATGACACGCAACGACTCCTCCTCTAACTCTGCCAAAACACGCAGCTCGTGGTCCCTCGCGAGGTTCTTTCGGACAAGTTCTTGACGCAGCTCGTCACGAATCTGTTCCCGGATATCGAGAATTCGCTGAAGCCGAAAGCGGAAACGCTTCATGCATTACCCCTGAAGGATTTGCCCCATCGAAAGCCAGCACTTCTCGATTGGCTCTCGCTCGTCGGTACGCTGACGGAGAAACTCCTGTACCTTCTCGATCTTCTGCACAGCGCGATCGACACGAGAGTTCTGGCCAGGCTTGTAGGCGCCGATGGTGATGAGGTCTTCAGCGTCCTGGTAGGAAGCCAAGATTTCGCGCACCTCGTTCGCCATCCTGGTTACTTCCGGGTGGACAATATCTGACATTACTCGAGAGATGCTCTGGAGCGGGTCGATTGCGGGGTAATGGCCGCGACCGGCTAATTTACGGCTCAGTACGATGTGGCCATCGAGGATTCCGCGAACGGCATCCGCAACGGGCTCGTTCATGTCGTCACCTTCAACGAGCACTGTGTAGAGGCCCGTGATGCTCCCCTTGCCGGCACACGTTCCAGCGCGTTCCAGCAGCTTCGGGAGCATCGCAAATACTGACGGTGTATAGCCACGGGTGCTAGGTGGCTCGCCTGCGGCGAGGCCTACTTCACGCTGCGCCATAGCGAGACGGGTCACGGAATCGAGCATGAGCGTGACGCTCAGTCCCTCATCTCGGAAGAACTCAGCGATCGCAGTCGCAAGGAATGCAGCGCGAATTCGAAGCAGAGCTGACTGGTCGCCAGTTGCAACTACCAAAACCGAGCGAGCCAGGCCCTCTGGACCGAGGTCGCGCTCGATAAATTCACGGACCTCTCGCCCACGCTCCCCTACCAGAGCGATGACGTTCACGTCACTGGTAGCTTTTTGCGCGATCATGCCGAGCAGGGTCGACTTGCCTACTCCAGAGCCTGCCATTATTCCGACTCGCTGCCCCTGCCCGATCGTCAGGAGCCCATTGATTGCCTTAACGCCGATATCGAGCGGCGCGGCAATGCGCTGGCGTGTCACAGGATTCGGGGGCTCGCGGTACAGCGGCACTGAGTGCTCCATCACTGGCAGAGCCCGACCATCGAGCGGGTTTCCGAGGGCGTCGATTACCCTCCCCTTTAGCTCGTGCGAGACGCGCACATGGCAGCTTGACTCGCTGGCAGTGATGGCGAAGCCTGGGGCTATGCCTTGCATCTCCCCAAAGGGCATAAAGAGAACCTTGTCTTGGCGGAAGCCGATCACCTGAGCGGGAACAGCCTGGGTGCCATTACGAATCGTGACGTGCGACCCGAGTGGAACTTGCGGTCCAGTTCCCTCGATTAGCAGTCCGCGCACCTCTGTGACGCAGCCCCGCAACTCGCACCGGCTGGCGCGGCTAACGGCTTCTTGAGCCCGCTCAAATACGCTACTCATCGGTGGCTCCCACCGGATGCAGGGCCTGCTTGCGAATTCGCTCCCAAGCCTTATCGAGATTGAAATCGACCTCTCCAGCGGCTGTGACGAGGACACACCCGATGTGGATGGACTCATCCGGCTCGAAGGTCCACCCCGCTGCGCTGCCGGCGCCGAGCGACTCTCTTGGGAGAGCCTTGAGAGCCTCGTAGTCTTTTGGGCTAACCTTGATTCGCCGGATCTCTGCGTTTCCTGCCGCAGCGATCGCTTCCTTCAGCAGCGGCTTGAGGTATTCAGGCGACGATTCTGCGGCAGCTCCCATTAGCTTGCGCGCGACAGAGAGAGCAAGCTCTGCGGCCCGCTCCTCTGCTGCTGCTAGGCTCTCTGCAACCTGGGTCTTGAGGTCATCAAGCATAGCTGCGAAGCGGGCCTCAAGGGCCTCCAGACGAGCCTTGGCATCTGTCTGCGCAGCCTCCCTGCCTTCTGCCAGCGCCGCAGCTCGAGCCTCCGCTATCGCTCGCTCGTGCTCAACGGCTCCTATTCCAGAAGCTTCAACAACGATCACATCAGCATCATTTTGGCTCTCTGCTGAGCTTTGCTCTGGCAACGAATCTCCATGTCGGGAAGCTGCACCCTCGTCACGCTGCCCCGCGTTGTCGCCTCTTCCGCCGCGCACGAGCTGCTCGCCGACTACGTAGCGCCCGGCTACCTGACTGGTGTAGTCCTCAAACATCGGATCAGCTTGCGGGAGAGATGCAGACACTGCTGAAAGTTCAAGGGGCATGAATCCATGCCTCTCCTCTCCAGCATTAAGAACAGTCCAGTGCTCATCGACGTACGGAGTTGGCGCATAGGCCGAAAGCCGCGGGGTCTCCGACTTTGTTTCGGCAGCCAAAGCCTCCGGCGCGTCAGTTGTCTGCTCCACGGTTAGAGCCTCCCGTCATTGAGCCAGTAGCGAATCAAGAGCGCTGCCTGCTGCGGATTCTCCTTCACAAGCCGGGAATTCTCGGCCATGATCTCTCCGAGCTGCTCAAGATCCACCGACGATTCCAGATCAAGAGCGCCGCCTCGTCGTCCCCCTTCGATGGCCCCAACAGCCCCGGAGCTGTCCGCCGCATGTTGGCCCCCGGGCGCCTGTGCACGAGACTCCAGATCGGTGACTTCCGACGGGAGGAGTCGTGCAAGGTCAACGTCTGGGTCCGAACTGCTCGTCAGGAACTTAACCATCGGCCGTAAGACCACGAACACGAAGAGCAGCAGCGCCAACACTGGCACTGCCATGGAGCCGATTCGATACCACTTGGCTGAGTCATCGGCCTTGGCGAGTTCAGCAGCAAGGCTCTCGTCCGGCGTGAAGAATGGAACATTTTCCACAGTTACCAGGTCTCCGCGGCTCGTGTCATAGCCGATGGCCGACTTCACGATGCCCTCGACTTGCGACATCATCTCTGGCGTGAGCGGGGTGTACTCCTTAAGCATCTTTCCTGTTGGCTTGCCGTCGCTGCCTACCTGTGAAATCTCGGTGTACTTTCCGTCAACGAGAACTCCTGCCGAGAGGCGAACCACCTTTCCGCGCGCTTGGGCGCTTCGCGTGATTGCCCGCGAAACTTCGAAGTTCTTCACCTTTTCTGAGCGATTATTCTGCTGCTGTGCACCGGCTGGAGGGTTTACGATGGGCGGACCGTTCGAGATGTTGGACACCGTGCCCGGTATTCCTCCGCGAGCTTGGGCTGCTGCTCCCTCTTCCACCGTTCTTTCGGATCGAATTACCTGCCCCGAAGGATCGTAGCTCTCTTCCTCGCGCTCGCTTGAGGAGAAATCGATATCTGCGTTTACCCGCGCTACAACTCTGCCGGGTCCGAGCACTTTTGCGAGAAGAACTTCGATACGCTGCGCGTACCCCTTTTCAACTTCGCGAATGTAGAGGAGCCGGCCGGCGTCCGCTCCGAGATGCCCCTCTCCCCCTTCTGGCTCTGCCGACGTGAGAAGGTTGCCGTACATATCGATAATCGTCACGTGCTGGGGCTTGAGGCCCTCAACGCTGCTCGCAACGAAGTTGGATATGCCGCTAATCTGCTTCTTGTCGAGCTCTGCGCCAGGGCGCAGCTTGAGAAGAACTGAGGCCGACGGCTCCTGGGCGCTCTTCGCAAAAACTGTCTTCTCCGGCTGCGAAATATGGACCCGCGCAGAAACTACCGTATCGAGCGACATGATAGTGCGCTCCAGCTCGCCTTGGATAGCGCGCTGTTTCTTGACCATTTCGCCGAGGGTCGTCGTTGCAAAGTTTGTCCCGTCAAACAGCTCAAAACCAACGCTACCCGTTTTGGGAATGCCCTCTGAGGCGAGACTCAGGCGAAGCTCGTGCACCGCCTCTGGGGGCGACACCGAGATCGTTCCACCTTCGACGCGGTACGATGCCCGTGCCTCTTTCAGCCGCTCAACAACTGCGGCGGCGTCTCCTGAGCTCAGATCGCTGTAGAGGACTGTGTAGTCTGGCTGAGTCGCCAGCTTCGACACGTACACAATCGAGCCAACTGAGAAGATGACGAGGAAGGGAAACAGAACCTTCTGCGCGAGGGGGAGCTTTAGGTACCCGGCCACAAGGCTCGACAGTACCGCTTTCGGATCAACGGATGGGGCCACAAAACCTCTCTAAAGTGAATTAAACCTGAGTCCTGATTACTTCTTCGTATGCACGAATGATCTTTCCGCGAATTGCAGACATGAGCTGAAACGCCACATCAGCTTTCTCAAGGGCAACCATCGTACTGTGTGGCGTCACCCCCGGCCGATTCGTTGTGAGTCCCTCAATTTGGTCCTCAGCTTGCCCCTGGAGGTCATTCACCTCCTGGAGCGCATTCTGCAGCATCTGGCCGAAGCTGTCGGCAGAGGAGCCCTGCACGCCGTCCGTCTTCTGAACGCCGGTCGTCTGTGCCTGCTGGACCTGCTGAATAAGCGATTGAATGCCCTGAATCGACATACCTGCTCCTAGGCTTGCGTGAGAATTTTCGAAGCAGCGTCACGCAGGTCGCGGTGCGAATCGAGCGCGGCAACTGCCGACTGGTACTGGCGAGTGGCTGACATCAGGTCGGTCATGGTGCTCACGACGTTGATATTTGGATACGCTACGAACCCCTGCTGGTCCGCGTCGGGGTGCCCAGGCTGGTACACCTTACGTGGCTCCGAAGTATCTTCGATGATCTGCGAGACCATCGGGCGCTTGAGAGTCATGCCATCAAGAGCCTCTGAAAATGAGCCCGGCATATCTGCCGCCTCTTGCACCACATGACGTGCTCGGTACGGTCCCCCTTCCGGAGTGCGAGTTGTTTCGGCATTCGCAAGATTCGCTGAAAGAGTATTAACCCGCGTGCGAGCTGCGTTGAGTGCTGATGCAACTACCTCTACCAAGTCTGACATATGCTATCTCCCTTCACGTATCGCTGTGCGCACTAGCCCAATCTGTCGTCGGATTAGCCGTGCTGCACTTATGTAGTCCGCGCTATTCTCAGTCAGTCGGCCCATCTGCAGATCAAGGTCCACGTTGTTTCCGTCTGACTTCTCGGTGCCACTCTCGTCTGCGAAGTACTTGCCACCCTCGTTAGACGACACATCGAGATGGTCCGCGTTAGTCTTCGTTAGAGAGTCAGTGTCTGCGGTGGTTCCAAAAGCCCGGTCGAGCTCCTTGCCGAAGTTCACATCGACTGCGCGGTACTGCGGGGTCTCGGCGTTCGCGATGTTCGACGTGAGCGCCTGGTTACGCTTCCAGGTAAGGTCCATGGCGCGGGTTAAGCCACCCACCGTCCGGTCAAACATTGAGTCTAAGAGCTTCATAGGTTCCACCTCTGGGGGACGGTTTTGCAAGGAGCGTACTAGCCCGAAGGGTATTTATTTCAATAGGTTGCACCTTTTATGGGTGTCAATTTTTTGGCCCTCTACCAGACCAGAGCAGCAGCTTTGACAGCCCCGGGTCCGGCCTTATGAGCGGGCCCTACGCCTTCCAGCCTGCCGCGCGTAGAAGTGTGTCGGGAGGGGCACGGCGTAGGCCTCTTTGACGATGCGGTCGTAGCGCTGTCTAGAGACCGGGGATAAATTATTTGGAGAGAGTCGCCTGGGAGATGGAAGGACCGCCGCGAGTGCGGCGCCTTGAGC
Organism: uncultured Bdellovibrionales bacterium; assembly: GCA_964413875.1. Taxonomy (GTDB): domain Bacteria; phylum Bdellovibrionota_C; class UBA2361; order UBA2361; family OMII01; genus OMII01. The sequence continues at coordinate 67,765 of CAYPUA010000007.1, read as the reverse complement.
GAGGGTGAGTTGGCTCACAGGTCGGCCGAAGTATCGTCTTGATGCCGCCTGAATACCGTATACCCCCTCTCCCCATTCAATCACATTAAGGTAGATTTCTAAGGTACGCCGTTTCCCCCATAACACGCCGACGACAGGTGCCATTAGCGCCTCGAGTCCCTTTCTTAGGTAACTCCGTCCAGGCCAAAGAAATACATTCTTTACCGTCTGCATAGTTATGGTGCTGGCACCGCGCGGGCGCTTACGACCGCTCGAATCTTCGATTGCATCCCCCATGGCTGCCAAGTCGATACCCCAATGCTCCATGTACCGAGCATCCTCAGCGGCAACGACAGCCTGCTGCACCGTCAACGGAATCTGGTCGAGAGGCACCCACTCCCACTGTGTTATTACGTTCTGTCCACGCCACTGATACTCCATCGCCCGAATTGCAATCAGAGGAGTGATTGGCGGATTTATAAACCTGAGCAGCAGCACGCAGGCGGCCCACACTCCTGCAGCCCACGATAGCACTCTGATTACCTTATGAATGCGCGCTCGCCACGGGGAATTTTCGTGATCTTTGAACATCATACGGCTTCGCTTCTGCTCTTCAGTAGCGCAGTTCCGACCTCCTTTCAACTGAAGAGCCCCGCGATGTGCACTCTGTTGGTCGGTCGAATCCCGTGCGTATGCTCCAGCGTCGCGTTGCATCCTACTGCAACTCCTGGGAAAGTGCCCGGGCCACCACCGAAGCTCCGGCCTCCGAGTAGTGCCACGGATCGACGTAGAGCTTGGTTACACCTTCATCTTTTGCGAGCTGCGTCATTCTTGGGAGCGGATCGATTAGGCCAAATTCATTTCGAACGGTCGACAGAAGCTGTTCGTAGGTCAGGGGCGCTCCTTTCATAGCAGCCTCAACTGCTATCCGACGGGGTAGATGCAGCACCACAAAACGCGCGCCTGTCTCTTCCACCTCGCGCTTGAAGCTTCGCATAATCGCTAAAGCAAGGATGCCGAGCTCACCCTGAGGGGAGTACACAGCCTCCTCTTTGGCCGCTACAACATACTGGTTGTTCATCAACACTGCTCCAAAGGCAAACGCGAGCAGCCTTGAGCGGAATAGGAGGGAATCTCTGTAGAGCCCCGGCTGGTAGAAATAGTCATAGTTACGTAGCGGACTTCTCTGAAAGTTACGCAGCACGGGAACGATCTCTGTGGCCGGCAGTGTCGGGAGATTAACAGGTATTAGCTTTTCTCCGTTGAGCTCGAAGCGAGGTTTAGAGAACGGGATGTCTACAGTCTCGTAGGTGTAAAAGGCTCGAAAGATGGACCCATTGCGCTTGACGTTCTCGGCCTGAAATCCGAATACGACTACGTCTGGCTTCGCTTCATCTTTGACCGCGCGCCACCGAAGTAGCGCCTGGTCCATCCCGTAGGCTCCGAGGGCGAAGTTTTTCACGTTGTAAGGGCTTGTCGCAGACAGGCGCGCGCCAATCGAGTCCTGCCACGGCACTCCAGTGCCGTGCATAGTGGAGTCACCAAACAGGGCGACTGCTTTTCCCGTCTTGCCCGAGGGCTCGCTGTCAGGCCCAACGCGGGAGCCGTCCTTCGCGTACCGGTACATGCCATCCGCTGACACGCTACCTGGTCGCGGCGACCATCCAAGTTGCGCATCGTACTGAATGACAAGCCCAGGGTCGCTCTCGTACCGGCGCAACGCCTCTTCCACTTGCGCCACTGGGATTTGTAGCGGGAGACACGGCGCCCGAAACAGAAACACCGCGCCATCTGCCGTAACGACACTGAGAGCCCGGAGCAAGACTTCTGCAAGCCCTAAGGATAGGACTAGGCCTATGCTAAACTGTAACAGCTTGCCGCGCGCTTGTCGCTTCACAACGATTTCCCAAAGAGGCTGGCTACCACGCTTGCCCTCCCCGATGTTCGCACTGCTATGCGAGCTGTGCCAGCCCGCATATCGCATGAAGCCAGAGGCTCTTACTCCTCTGCTCCTGGGCTTGTTCCCCGGTACTCGTGCAGCTTGTTGCGGAGGGTTCGGATACTAATCCCGAGCAACTTAGCTGCCTCTGTGCGGTTGTTGTTTGTGGTGCGCAACGTCTCAAGGATCAGCGCCTTCTCCATGTCGTGAACAGTCACGCCAGAGCGGATCATGAGGCCCGAAGCATTGATCGCTCCCGGCTGCTCAACCACTTTTTCGACCATGTCATGGATGCTTCGTGCCTTCGGAGCCTCCGAGCGCATCGTGCTTAGCTGCTCTGATGGGCTCATGGAGAGCAGGAAGTCCGATTGGCGAGGGGTTCCGCCACGACACAGAATCGCAGCTCGCTGCACGGCATTCTGCAGCTCTCGAACGTTGCCCGGCCACGAGTGCTGCAGCAGGGAGTCGAGAACCTCCGAGGGGAGCGAGCCGGCATTGTCGCCGAGATACTGGCGCATGAAGTGCTCGGTCAGAAGCTTAATGTCTGCTGCGCGCTCACGCAGCGGTGGGAGCGTTAGCGGGATCACGTTGAGGCGATAGTACAGGTCTGAACGAAACTTCCCTTCCCGGACGCTATCCTCAAGGTCTCGGTTCGTGGTCGCAAGAACTCGGACGTCGATCGAGACCGGATCCTTGCCTCCTACTCGGTCAACTTCTCGCTCTTGAAGAACTCGCAGCAGCTTTGCCTGAAGCGCTAGATCCATCTCAGAAATTTCGTCGAGGAGAATCGTGCCGCCGTGGGCGAGCTCGAATTTTCCGATCTTGCGGGCTTGCGCCCCTGTGAAGGCGCCCTTCTCATGTCCGAAGAGCTCGCTTTCGAGCAGGCTTGCCGGCAGGGCCGCACAGTTAACTGCAACAAACGCCTGCTGGGCCCGCGGGCTGCTGGCATGGACAAATCGCGCAATCAGCTCCTTGCCAGTGCCTGACTCTCCCTGGATCAGAACCGTTGCTTCGCTTCGGGCAACTGCCTCTGCGACTTCCAGGACTCGGATCATCAGCGGATCGTTGGTGACGATCGGACGGCCGCCGCGCTGGTGAGCCATGCTCTTTCGAGACTCGCGCGCCTCTGGCGTTAAGCATCTCTCTACCGTGCGCTCCAAGTCCTGGGCCGAGAACGGCTTCGTGATGAAGTCGGATGCGCCCTTCTGCATCGCCTCTACGGCCTGGTTGATGGTGCCGTAGGCGGTGATCATAATGACTGGCGTTTCCATGTTTCGCTTCTGCATCGCTGCCAAAAGCTCAAGACCTGACATCTCCGGCATCTGCTGGTCGGTGAGCACGAGGTCGAACCCCCCTTTTTCGAGGTGCTCAAGGGCTACAACGCCATTAGGGGCGATCACGAGCTCGTACTCTTTGCGAGACAAGCAGGTGCTGATCGCGAGCTGCATGTGTGGGTCATCGTCAGCGATGAGGATTCGCGCCGGGGATGGCTGTGCCAGACGCTCATTTGACGTGTTGTTAAGGTCCATACTCATTCTCCTGTCCTTACTTTTTTCCTCTTCTCGGCAAGACGATGACGAATTCAGCTCCAGCCGCATTTCGGGCCGTGATCTCTCCGCCGTGTCCTTCGATAATTCTCCTTACAATCGACAGCCCCAGCCCAGTGCCCTCACGGCGCCCCGATGCGAATGGCTCAAAGATCCGGGGCAGGACATCTTCGGCAATGCCTGGCCCGTTGTCTGACACCACCATTCGGACTCCATCCGATGCGCTATCGTCAGACGCGTCGATCTTGATGGTGCCAGCGAACGAGGTGATCTGCAGTGAGTTCGTGATAAGGTTGTAGAGGCACTGACGGAGGGCGTTATCATCAGCGATGATAAATGGCGCTCCGCTCAGGCTTAGCTCTACTGTTGCTTTGGTGCCGTAGAGACTTGTGAAATGGTGCCGAACCTCCTGCAGTACGGAGTGCAGGTTGACCGGGCCCAGGGAGAGCTTGTTGTGCTTTGCAAAGTGCAAGACGTTGGAGACAACGTGATTAAGGCTTGAAACGCTCTTCTCAATCTCCTCTGCTAACGCGAGGGCGCCAGGCCGGTCGGAGATATCGCTCTTCAGCATCGAGAGGAAGAGCGTGATAGCTCCGAGCGGGTTACGCACCTCGTGCGCCAGCGCTGCGGCGGTCTCTCCTAACATTGACAGGCGCTCGGCTCGCTTCACTTCCTCTTCCTTGCGCTGGAGTTTAGCTTTTAAGTCTTCAACCTCTTGCAAGATTGCTGCGTGCTGAACTTCGAGTCGCGAGCTGCTCTCATTGAAACGCTCAATCATCTGAGCCAGAGCGGTCGCAGACTGGGGAGGAGTTGGGGCCTTGAGCTGAGAGAGCTGGGTAGATCTCATGGTCGCTGCGCCTCCAGCTCGCGTTTCCACTCAGCTTGCTCCAGTGCCGCCTGCATCAGGATGAGCCACGGATCAGAGGGTGGATACTGCTTCTGTGCTTCCGAGAGGACGTCCCGAGCTGCTGGCATCTCGCCCTTGGAGAGCGCAGCTTGAAGTAGCCCGTAATTGCCCCAGCTGTCGATGAATGCCTCTGGGTAGTCTTTCCGCCCCTTCTCTATCCAGAAACGTGCTCGGTCCTCCTGGTGTGTTTCCAGGGCGATAGTCGCAAGCAGCCGAACTGTTGCGGGGGCCCGTTCGTGATCGGTGGGGATAGCTTTGAGGTGCCGCTCTGCGTCAGAAAACCTGCCGAGCCGAATCTCTGCTGCGCCGATCGCGAAGTGTATCTCTGGCTTGTCGCCCGCTGAAGCCTCCTGGAGTGCTGCCTCTAGCTTCTCAACTCCCGAGCTGTACGCGTTTGAGCGGGAGAGACTCTGGCCCCACAGCAGGTACGCTCGGCTCCGGAGTGGTGAGGGCTCAGGGAGAAGCGACACTGCCTTCTCCGCAAACAACGACGCCTCTGGGTATCGCTCCTCCTGAAACTCTATCACACCCCGTGACAGCGTGAGCCGGGCCCGCGTATCCCCTGACAGCGAGCGGTCGCGCAAAAGAGCGTCAAATGCATCTGCGGCTCTTCTGTTGAGGCCGAGCGCCCAGGAGCTCTTGGCGGCGGCGATACGCGCTTCAACGGTCACAGCCCGAGTTGGCAGCAGCTCGTACATCGCAAGGGCCTTGAGGTGCTCCCCATCTGCGTTGAGCCGCTGTACGTCCACTGGATGCTGAGCCACAGCGGATCGCGGAGCAGCTATGCTGCCGAGCGAAACGCTGGCTGCCACAGCCACAAATCGTGCGAGCGCGGTGAACAGAATTTTGCCTTTAGTGCACATCGTTGTCCCTTACGCGTTTGACTCATCCGAGATGATGCACACTTCAATTTTCGCCTCGAGCCCCTTCTTCTTGATCTTCTCAACAAGTGTGGTTCGGTTTAGTCCGAGCAGCTTCGCGGCTGCTTTCTTGTTGCCGCCCGTCTGATTGAGCGCCGTTGAGATCAATCGATTCTCGTACTCCTCGATTAGCGCGTTGAAATCCACACCCATTGGCGGAAGGGTCATGTCATCCATGTGTGTTGGGGCAACCGTCCTGGTTTCGTTCAGGTGCGGCGGAAGCTGAGAGGGCTCAATTGGGCCGTCCTCGCTCAAGATTGCGACTCGCTCAACCAGATTCTCAAGCTCTCGAATGTTGCCAGGCCAGGAGTACTGGTTAAGCACGCTGAGAGTTGAGTCAGAGAAGAAAAGAGTCGGCTTCGCAAGCTCATCGGCTTGCCGGCGGAGGAAGTGCTCCGCAAGGAGCTGAATGTCTCCGAAACGCTCTCTGAGGGGCGGCAAGCTGACCGGCACGACCTGAAGCCTGTAGAAGAGATCTTCACGGAACCTGCCGGCTTTTACTTCCTCAGCTAGGTCTTTGTTAGTTGCTGCTATTACTCGCACGTCTACGTCAATCGATTTTGTTGACCCGACTGGGTCAACTTTGCGCTCTTGCAGCACTCGAAGTAGCTTGACTTGGAGCTTCGGGCTCATCTCTCCGATCTCATCGAGGAAGATTGTTCCTCCATCGGCGAGCTGAAAACGGCCAACTCGGCTTGCAACTGCGCCAGTGAAGGCGCCCTTCTCGTGGCCAAACAGTTCGCTCTCAAGGATATCCTCTGGGATTGCTCCGCAGTTGACCGGAACGAGCCGACCGGAGCGTGCGCTGAGGGAATGCAGCGCGCGCGCTACCAACTCTTTCCCCGTGCCGCTCTCGCCGAGAATCAGCACTGTTGAGCGAGTCTTTGCGACTTTCTCGACTACCCCGAAGATTTTCTGCATCTCGGGACAAGCACTAAGAATGTTGAGGAACTGAGCTGGAGAGGAGCTACGAGAGAGAGAGGGAGCCGAGAGCGAAGACAACGAGTCACCGACGGCCGAGAATGCTGCTGAATAAACCATATGAACCTTCCTTAGTCCTGAGCCACACGCGACGCCCGTACGTCAAACTTCCCTGCGGGACCGATCGCTGGCCGACGGAAACCTTCCTTAGTCACACGCTCGTGAGGTTGAGCTCAACGAAGCGCTGTCACGGAATTGGCAATGTCCGTACCATCTCCGGCTTTCCATGTTAGATTCTTGACTTTTAAAAAGGGGCTCATCTCTTTTTGGGCTTTCATTAGCCGTCATTTCAGCCTCTTAGAGGATTTGGGACAAAAATTTTTGACACCCTCCCCCGAGACAGCGGGAGCATCGACTCTGTTGCGAGAGCCGTTGCATGTACGGATATTGGCCGCTGCGGCCACTACTCGTTGCGTAGTGCGGAACTGGAGTGAGACGCGCTGCGCGGAAAGCTGGCCCACAACGGAATTTTTTTGATAATTGAGTGCAGCGCTCCTCAACAGCAAAAGCGATGAATGGAGATGATTGCAGCTCAAGCCCGCGTCTGCGGCTCGCTAATTCACAATCGTGGGAGCATCTGAGATTAGCAGGTCTCTTAAGGCGAGACCGAGCGAGACTCTAAAGGAGTCTGCCATCGACTCGATGTGGCCGTTCTGGACATGAAGCACAGTCTTGTAGCAGACGCGCCTGTCACTTAGCTCAAGGCCAGCATGAAAGAGCACTGCCTGTCGGGCCTCAAACTGCAGGATGATCTGCTCCACTGTTGGCAGCCACAGGTATGTGGAACGCAGCTCATCAGGGGTCATGCCCTGCGGGTCCACTAAGATTGCGATTGGGCTGCGACCCTCTCGGTCTGCAACTTCGTCTCCTACCTCCGGGTGCCACAGCAGTCCTGCGACCTCTAGGTCCTGAGCCACGTGAATAAATGTGTTTGGACGGGAGGGTTGCTTAGTCATAAGCGACTTCTCTTCCTTCTCTCATCTGGGGGTCGTCAGCCGCCCCCAAGAGCTTTAGGCTTCAAGGCTTTTTGCCTCTTTAGGTTCTGATGCTTGGGGGTGGCTTTTGGGCTCTTGGTTTACAAACCCCTGAAACGGCGTCCCGAAAGGTAGGGGGTTTGCGTAGGGTCGCTCTAGGCCTGCCAGTCATTCGGGCGGGAGTCGCTAGCGATGATGATAGTAAGGACGACGAGCCCGGCAACGACTGCGCTAACCACGAAGAGTTTGAAGAAGAACACCATCGCTACGCCGAGCAGGAACCCGACTGCCGCAGCCTTCTCGCCGTTTGCTTGAGCGAATTCTCGTACTCGTGCAAGCTTGCCCGAGAAATACCCCTTCCACTCGTCACTGCTCCGGGAGTAAACGAACGCACGAGCTCGTTGCATCAGCCCTTTTCCAAAGCGAGTAACGTCAGCGAGCTTCAAAGATGTTCCTTTTCTTTTTGGATGTCGCGGGGGTATAGTTTCCCAGGTTCGCCGATATGACAAGAGTTGCTTAACAGGCTCTCAGTCTGCTGTCAGTCACTTATGTAGAGGTCAACATGAAATCTGTCCTGCCGCTTGTTGTAGTTTCTCTGATTACTCCTGTACTTTCGGCATCGGCCGCAGACCTCCAGAACGGGAAAACCCTCTTCGCCCAACGCTGCGCGATGTGTCACGGCGAGCTGGGAGCGGGAGATGGTCCACTAGCAGCGACGATGCCGCCGGACCAGAAGCCACGAAACCTGGCGGCCGGAGGGAACAAGTTTGCTACGGACGACGCCAAGCTGGCGGAGCTGCTGCAGAAAGGTGGTGCGGGTGTCGGTCTCAGCGTGCTCATGCCTCCGCAGCCGGATCTCAAGCCGAACCAGGTCGCAGACCTGATTGCTTTCGTCAATTCTCTCAAGAAGTAGAGTCGGGTGGGGAAGCATTCTGCCGAGAGCCAGTCGTATGCTCAGCTCGGAGCTTCATCAGCGAAGGCTGGTATTCTAGCCGCAGCGGGCGAAGCGACTGAGAGCAGGTACTTTGCATCCCCAATCGACGACCCTTTTGGCGACCCAGGGAGGGCTTTCTTCCTGCACGCAGACGGGGCTGGCACGAAGAGCATCGTTGCCTACTTGATGTTCCGCGAATCGGGAGATGTCGCGTGGTTCAAGTCCTTGGCATTCGACAGCCTTGTAATGAACCTCGACGACGTGGCTTGCTCCGGCGGTCTCTCTGGTCTGGCTCTCAGCAACACGATCGGCAGAAATCGCGGCTTAATCCCGGATGAAGCAATCGCCGCGATTATCTCAGGATACCGAGAGTGTGCGGCGACTTTGGCGGCAGAGGGAGTGTCGATTACGTTGAGCGGCGGAGAGACTGCCGACATGGGCGATCTCGTCCGGACTCTTGTCGTTGACTCGACTTTGTGCGCCCGCATTAAGCGAGAGGAACTCGTAGACGCATTTCGTGTAGTGCCGGGAGACGCCATTGTAGCTTTTAGCTCAACGGGCACTTGCCGCTACGAGAAAAATCCTAATTCGGGGATCGGAAGCAACGGTCTCACTCTGGCGCGAAACGTTCTTCTCTCAAGGTCGCATGCCGAAAAATATCCGGAGGTTCGGGACCCGGCTATCCCGGTTTCTGTTGGGTACCGCGGACCATTCCAGGTGACAGATGCGCTGCCTGCTACCTCGATGTCGGTTGGAGAGGCTCTTCTTTCTCCCACCCGTTCATACGCCCCTCTCATTTCGAAGCTCCTGCGCCTTTTCCGAAGTCACGTGCACTCGCTCGTTCACTGCACGGGTGGAGGACAGGCCAAGATCAAGCGATTCGGCCGCGGCGTGCGTTTTGTCAAGAACAACTTATTTCCAACTCCTCCCCTCTTCGAACAGATTCAGCGGTGTGGAAATATCCCCTGGAGCGAGATGTTCGCGGTATTCAATATGGGGCACCGCCTTGAGGCCTGCGTGCCAGCCGCGGCTACGAGCGAAATCATCGCTGTGGCGGAGGATTTTGGGATTGATGCACGGGTCGTAGGGCAGGTAACCTCCTCATCAGGGGCGAACGAGGTTGTTCTTGAATCGCCATACGGCACGTTCGTGTACTAATGACTGCACCTGCTTCCAACATCCAGCAATCGGTCGCTGCCTGCGCTTCGCTTGGTGAGGCGTTCTGGCGGCGCGCGCAGGCATTTCCGGAAGAGATACTTTTTAGGTACGCCAACAGTCCCGCTGCTGAAGGCACCCGTCTTTGGAAGCAGGAGTCCTACAGATCGGCGGCTCCGAAGGTAGCTCGACTCGCCAACCTTCTTCGCTCACTCGGTGTTGAGGTCGGGACACCGGTCGCAATTATTAGCCAAACTCGGTGCGAGTGGATCCTCGCGGATCTCGCGATCCAGACGGTGGGCGGTATCACGGTGAGTGTGTACCAAAGCCAGCTCGCTGCTGATGCTGGCTTTGTTCTCTCTGACTCAGGTGCGCGAATTGTTTTCGTCGAGAACGAAGAGCAGCTCGCTAAGATAGAGTGGCTTCGCGGCCATGATTGCCCCCTCCCAGCGACCGAGAACCATCCAGAGTCCACCGTGCGGGTGCCGATTGATGCTGTGATCTCTTTCGAGCGAATACACGGTTCGCCCTCTGTGCAGTGCCTAGCCGATGTGTGGAACGATTCGTCGCTTTCCGCGGATGCGCCACCGATCCCAACGTCGATAGGCCGCGATTCCGTTGCGTCGTACGTTTACACCTCAGGCACTACGGGCCCACCCAAAGGTGTGGTGCAAACGCACGGCAATCATCTCGCAAATGTCGACCAGGCCGCCAAGAGCGGGGTGTTCCCAGGCGACGGCACCCTCTTCCTATATCTCCCCCTCGCCCACTCCTTCGCCAGACTCATACACTACGTCGGTTGCCTCACCTCGGCCCACCTCATCCTCCCCTCCGTAGCCGACCACCGCACCTCCCGCATCGACCTCTCCTCCGTAGCGCGAGACCTCAGAGAATGTGGGGCGACGGTAGTCCCTTCAGTGCCGCGCCTGTTCGAGAAGATGTCCGCGGCGCTCCAAGCCCGAGCTGCGGGCAAGAGCCTGCAGCAACGAATTCTAGGTCTCTGTCTTTCTAACGCTCAGTCCACGTACGAGCGCCGGAGCACCGGTAAGCCCCTGAGTCTGTTAGAACACCTTCTATTCGAGGGGCTCCAGCCTATTCGCCGGAAGATAAGAAGAGAGCTGTTCGGAGTTAACTTCACCCATGCGATATCGGGCGGCGCGAAGCTTGATTCTGGAGTCAATAAGTTCTTCGATTCGCTTGAAATTACGATCTGCGAGGGATACGGCTTAACGGAAACCTGTGTGGCAACCCATGTAAATCGCCCAACTCGGCGAAGGATTGGGAGCGTGGGGCCAGCATTCGAGGGTGTTGAGACAAAGATCTCTTCGGAGGACGGCGAGATACTGCTTCGAGGCCCCAACGTAACCCGCGGATACCTCAACCGCCCCAAAGCCACGGCGGATTCATGGGACGCCGACGGTTGGTTCCACACGGGCGACGTAGGAGCGGTCGATCAAGATGGCTTTCTCTTTATCACCGACCGGAAGAAAGAGCTGGTAATCACGGCCGGAGGAAAAAAGATTCCACCAACCGCCGTAGAGGGGCAGTTCAAGCGATTCTCGTTCATCTCTCATGCACTGCTGTACGGCGAGGGTCGCCCGTACTGCGTAATGCTCTTCACACTGAACGAACCCGAGCTGCGCAGCCTCCTAACCTCCTCCGGCATCCCCGTCCCCCCAGACCACAAACTCTCTGAGATGTCGGCAGTCCGAGGGATGCTGCAGGATGCCGTGAACAAAGTTAACGAAAACCTCGCAACATACGAGAGCATCAAAGCTTTTTGCATCGCGGACGAGGACTTCACAGTCGAGAATGGGCTTCTCACCCCAACCCTAAAAATGCGCCGCCGCCAAATCACCGCCCGCCATCTCGGTCTAATTTCCGTCCTCTACTAGCGCCCTCTCAGAGAGCTCTGGGGCGCCGCGAGTTCTCTGAGAATTCGCGGAGATTTTTGCGAAGATACTTTGGGGCTATCTTTCTGGTGCCTCCCGCAACTCCTGAGCGGGACCCTCGAATTAGAGGGTATGAGTTATCATCCAAGAATAGAAACTGCAGATCTGACATCATTCATCACGACTCGCTGCCGCAATTCGGAGCTCTGGTTCGTAAATAACCGACCTCTCGAGAATGCGATTTTGGGTTACGTGGGAAAGTTTGCTGCCCGCTACGACATAAAGCTCTATGCCTTCGCCATCGAAGGCAATCACACGCATTGCGTGGCGGACTTCCCCGGCCTCAACCGAGCGGCTTTCATGCGTGACCTAAATTCGTGCATCGCCCGCAGCGTCCGCCGCCTCGTTCCGAACTTCCCTGGTGGTCCTCTGTGGGGACGTCGCTATTCTGTTGAGCTGATGCCCGCGCCCGAGGATGTTGAGGAGTACTTTTTCTACACAGTTCTTCAGCCAGTAAAGGATGGACTAGTCCAACAGCTCTCCGACTACCCGGGGTACAACTGCTTTCGAGATGCGATCTGGGGAATGAAACGAAGATTTACCGTAGTAGATTGGGCGGGGTACAATTCCGCAAAACGATACAACAAGTCTATTCGCTTCGACGATTACGTGCACTACATCACCCTGAAGTATGAGCGATTGCCGGGCTATGAGAAGCTGTCGCAAGCTGCTTACGCCAAGATGATGATGCAAAAGCTTGAAGTGAGGCGACAAAAAATCGTCGCAGACCGTTTGAATGCGGGTTTATCATTCATGGGGCGCGACCGGCTTCTGACTATCCAGCCCGGCTCGCTCCCGGTCTCTACGAAAACCAGCAGTCGATATTCGCACCGTCCCCGCATTCTCTCAGTGGATCACAAAAGACGGGCCGAATACCGAGCTTGGTACTTCTCGATCCTACAGGAGTACATCGACGCGTCACGCCGATACCGGCAGGGAGATCGCAAGGTTCGTTTCCCTGCTGGGACTTTCCTGCCCCTGCTGTTCGGCGGTTCCGATCCTCCCGCCTCGGCGAATAAGGGACACCCTGCCAACAGCTTTCAAAACGGCCCGTAAACCGAGTACCGCTTACCAATACTTTTCTATGTGGAGATTTCCCGGAGACTTCTTGGAGTGAACTTGGAAGCCCTGTTCCGTGAGGTTAACCTCAAGCTCCTCTATCATGGCCGGGTTTCCACAGAGGAAAACGTGGTCCATTTGGGGATTTAATTTCACTGTTCCATCGTCGAAGAGCTTCTGGACCCGCCCTTTTCGCCCTATCCAGGTTTCCGCTGCCCGGCTGGCAATCGGAAGATATTCTAGGCTCTGCGTGGAAGTCTCGAGTAGGCGCAGCTCATCAGAGTAAGCGAAGTCCTCCGGATATCTTACTCCATGAATCACAGTTATTCGACGACTTGAGCACCATGTGCTTGACGTCCGAACCATCGACATAAAGGGCGCAAGTCCAGTGCCAGTTGAGACAAGCACGAGATTTTTATCAGGTGGAACACCATCAAGGGTAAAAGTTCCGGTCACCTTAGGCTGACAAAATACGCGATCTCCCTCCTTAGCCGTTGCAAGTCGTGAAGTGAGAATGCCCGTCGGAACAACCGCTATGTAGAACTCTAGATAATCTCTCTGCTCCGGGGACGAGCCGATGGAATACGCCCGCTTAATTAATTTATCTGGGGCTGGAGCCTCTGCTTCTGGAGCCGCACCCGGATATCGGGGCGTCCCCCCTAGCATGCCCAGCGCCACATACTGACCCGGAACAAAATTGGGAACACCATCATCCGGACGAACTCGGAGGATCATAAGCTCCGGAGTCACATCTATTCTGCCTACTACAGTTGAGTTCAACATGCTCCCAATATACCGTCCTGATTCATAAAAATGAACCCTATCGCCACAATTCTTTCTTTTATGTAAAAGCGCGTTCTCTCAGAGAATTCGTGGTGTCGTGTGGAGATAGTTTTAGTAGAGCCTCAAATACCTCAAAACACCGGGTCGATTGCCCGAACGTGCGCAGCTACGGACACCCCTCTCCACCTCATTGAACCCATGGGTTTTAAGATCACGGAGAAAGCAGTGCGCCGTGCCGGCCTCGACTACTGGCCCTTCGTGAAACTGGCACAGCACAAGTCTTGGGAGGATTACATCTCTCAGTCGAGACCAGGGAAGATATGGCTTTTCTCGAAGTTTGGAGAGCGGCTTTATACCGATGCGGCTTTCGGTCCCACCGATGCCCTAGTGTTCGGAAGTGAAACCAAGGGGCTAGGACAGGCTTTCCTCGGTCAATTCCCTGAGTCCCAAATCCTGCGAATACCCATCATTACGGACTACGTGCGCAGTCTCAATCTCAGCAACGCCGTCGCCATAGCCCTGTATGAGGCGAGGCGTCAGCTAGCCCTCGATAGGTAACTCCTCTCGTTTCGATTACGAGCCCCACCACGAACCCCACCACGAACTCTCTGAGAACTCGCGCTGCTGTTGGGTACCCCCAGCACACACTATCCGCTAGGCAGACTAACATGGTGTATCCATTACATCTTAGTGCGATCGCGAACTCTCTGAGAACTTGCTTAAGGGGGTGGGTGCGGGCGCCGATAGGGATGGTAGGGGGATGAGGGGATGAGGCTTCCGGGAAATGAGCGTCAGAGAGTTACGCGGCTTAAGGGGCTAGAGATCCTCGACTCGCAGCCGGAGGCCGCGTTCGATGAGATCGTGTCTATTGCCGCGGATATCTGTCAGGTCCCGATAGCCTTGATTTCCCTGCTCGATGAGCACCGACAATGGTTCAAGGCCCGAATCGGTTTCGAGCGCCCATTTACGGATCGCTCGTCTGCTTTCTGCTCCGAGACAATTCTCTCAGAGCAGATGCTGATCGTAGAGGATGCTCGGAAAGATTCCCGATTTGCGGCCAACGAGTTCGTAGCGGCTGACCCATCAATTGTTTTTTACGCCGGCGCTCCTCTCATTACGAATGACGGCTTTGCAATCGGGTCGCTGTGTATCATGGATTATAAGCCGCGTACCCTCTCGGGAGCGCAGCAAGCTGCATTGCGATCCCTCGCACGACAGGCTGTTTTGCAAATGGAGCTCCGACAGCAGCTCCTCAAAGTAAAGACAACGATAGATGTTCTCGGCGAAACCGAGCGGCGATTTCGGCTCATAGCTGATGCATCACCAATTCTCATGTGGATATCAGACCAGGCAGGGAATCGCACCTTCTTCAATTCCGCATGGTGTGAATTTACCGGCCTAAGCCAGGAAGACAGCCTCGGTGAAAGTTGGAAGGACACCCTGCACCCTGACGATCGAGAGAGCTACGACAAAGAATGGAAAAACGCCTCTGCGAAATCCGGGCGATTTCAGCGAGAGTTCCGCCTTCGCCATGCGAGCGGCACCTACCGTTGGGTGCTCGAACAGTCTATGCCCCTCTTCTCGTCTTCGGGGCGACTAGAGGCATACGTCTCTTCGTGCGTCGACCTAAGCAGCAGAATCGAAGAAGAGCTTTCAACTCACAGCAACGAAGCACGCTTCCGTGCCATAAGCGAAGCGGCTCCCCTCGGGATTTTCGTCACAGACTCAAGCGGCAATTTCATTTACACAAACCACCAGTTTCAGCGCATCTCAGGGCAAATGGTTGGTGAGAGCCTCGGTTCAGGATGGCTTCGAGCAGTAGCCGAGGAGGACCGCGAACGAGTCAGCCAAAATTGGCAGTCGGCGATGCGATCGACAGTGCCCTTCGAGGAAACACACCGCTACAAGCGGCCGGATGGATCTATTTCCTGGTGCTCCGTGAAAGCTGCAACCATAAATTCAACAGACACTGTGAGCGGCTGGGTAGGAACCGTTGAGGACATCACTCAACTCAAAATAGCAAACGCGGAAATTCTAGCTGCGAAGCAGGCAGCAGAGACCGCGATGCACGCCAAGAGCCAGTTCCTCGCGAACATGAGCCATGAAATCCGAACACCCCTGACAGCTATCATCGGTTTCGCCGAATCGCTGCGCGAGGACCTATCGGCCGAACCCGACCGACTCCACACACTTGAGATTATCCTCAACAATGGCCAACACCTTCTCGACATTATCAACGAAATACTCGATCTCTCGAAGATTGACGCAGGCGCCCTGACAATCGAGAAGAGAAGTTTCGGCCTGGTACAGCTCGTGGAAGAAGTTCGCACCATGTTTGCGCCGCGCATCGCCGAGAAGGCCCTATCTTTCTCGGTACAGTACAAGTGGCCGCTCCCCGGGCACATCACCACCGATCCCCTTCGCGTCAAGCAGGTCCTCATCAATCTCCTCAGCAATGCGATTAAGTTCACCTCTCGCGGATGGATAGAGCTGAAAGTCGAGTACGACAAATCCGCCGGCCAGATCTTCTTCACCGTAACCGACTCTGGGATCGGGATCTCAGAAGACCAGTCACGACTCTTGTTCCGTCCCTTCTTCCAGGCAAACGAGTCGATTACGCGCCAGTACGGGGGAAGCGGCCTAGGCCTGAGCATCTCCCGCCGCCTCGCGAATGCGCTAGGAGGAGACATCTCGGTGGTCAGCACCCCAGGAAAGGGCTCATCCTTCAAGTTCTGGCTCTCTCCAAGCATCGAAGCCGATGACAGCCTTATCAACGAGGTCCCCTCTGAGCAGGTAGCTTCCCCCCTCGCAAGTCCCCCGAAAACATTTTCAGGAAAAGTTTTATTTGCTGACGATGCCCTCGACAATCGACGACTGGTCAACCATCTCCTCGAGAAAGCCGGGGTTTCGCCCACCCTTGTCGAGGATGGCCAGCAAGCAGTCGACGCTGCATTGAAAGATACGTTCGATCTTATACTCCTTGATGTGCAGATGCCTCACGTCGATGGACTGTCTGCAGCCCGAGCAATTCGCCAAGCCGGAATCAAGACCCCAATCGTAGCCCTCTCTGCCGGCGCCATGACGAGCGATATCCTAAAAGCGATCGACGCCGGCTGCTCGATGCACCTCAGCAAGCCATTTAGCAAGGAAGGCTTCTCAGGGATGCTCGAACGGTTTCTGCCCATTGCCACGCTCCCAGCACCTCAAGACAGCTCTCCAGCCACACCTATCCTCACAACTAAAGATCTTCTGGACGACGACACTCTTCCTCTGGTGATTGAGTTTGTCGGCAAACTGCCAGAGAAACTCTCGGAGCTCGAGGCTACAGCTAACAGCCGAGATTCCGCGAAGCTAGCGTCTCTCGCCCACCGACTTCGTGGAAGCGCTGGATTATACGGTTATCCCGAATTGAGCGAGCTCTGTGGAAATCTTGAAAAACTGGCTAAGACTAACCCCAACGAACCGACAGCACCGCTCGTTAGTGAGATTGCTACGGTAGTTCAGAGGATAATTGCTGGCTGCCCGACAGCTAAAACCCCGCCGCCCTCGGACGCTGTCCCCGTGCGGTGAGAGTGCTTTTGAGAAGCTCAGCGCACTAGTGCGCTCGAATCACGGGAGAGTTCGAAGAAACAGCCCACCATCACGATACCCCGCCCACTTCCACGAGCAGGCCCGTGCAAGCCACACCACTCCAAAAGCGAGCATCACCGCCGCAACATCATCGAGAACGTAGTGCCAGCCGAGATACACCGTGCTGTTGATCGTAAGCAGCGTAAATGCCCAACTCGCACCCGCCAGCAATCGGCTTACCTTCCACAGAAAGATACTACCAATGACTACCACCGCTACATGCAAGCTCGGCAAACCAGAGATCAAGTACACCTGCCCTTGAGACTCAAGAAGACCTCGCTGCAATCCCGCAATCTGGCCATCTGCCATGAATGTGTAGAGCTCACCATGAACGAATACCGGGCCAGTAGACGGCATCCCGTAGACCCACAGAACCCCGAAGAGGTATGCCGCAATCAGCGCGCAGAGACACTCCTGCGTAATCTTCCGGGGAACCGCAACTACGAAGAAAGTGGCAACAAGTGACAGGTACCGGAAGAAGAAGAGGTAGTGCCCAGAAACCGATTCGAGAGCGCCAGCCCCAAACCAGGACAGCAGCACCTCTGAACACATCTTTCCACTGCACAGCAACCGATCCGACGCAATCAGCCACTGGTCCCATGAGCCACCACTAACGTGCGGAATAAGATTCTTGAGAATCGCAAACTCAGCGAACATGATTACTGTCGCGCTCAAGAAGCGAAAGTCTTGCAGCAGTTGCACCAAGGAGATGCGTTGGAGCACCGAAATCCCAAAGGCGGACCAAGAAACATTCCTCAGCCGCCAACGATTCTCGTGCACGACCTTCAAAGCACTGAACAGAATGAAAATGAGCAGGATAAATGCGTAATTCTCAATGCTGAGAGTAAAAAGCAGAAGGAAAGGCAGTCCGAATTTAACTGCAGCACCACCAGTCGCCACCGCAGCAGCTGCATCGCTCACACCAGAGAGATGAGGCAGCGGCAGATTGAGAGCCGCATAGAGATCCGGAAGCGGTCGCCCGAGCAGCGAGTACACCGCAACGGCGAAAAAACCAAAGAGTAAGACCAGCCACTCCAGTGGCATGAGAACCTGCAGTACCCTGCGCATCACCTCTCTCTATTCGAAACCACTCGCATCGAACGGGTAGTTTATAGATTGCTCCTATTGCCACCAGTCGGAAAACTCGTCGGATTTCTCAAGTCACCGCAAATAATCGACAAAAAGGCTAACCGGCTGATTTCTCACCACTTCGTACCGCCTACAGCTCTTTTGCCCGAAAAGGACCCCCCAAAAACAACTTTGAGTTGGCCTATCCTTGCCGATATACTGGCTAATAGAGAACTAACAAACGCGCTTCGCAGGCTGCCTCCACGGGGCATCGTACGAAGTGAGAAGCTCCGCAAGTAAAGGTGCGGAAGGTTTCTTGAAAGGTTTGTGCGTCCGTAAGGATTCACGGTTTTGTTGATTTGAGCTCACCACCGAGCGTTTCTCCCGGAAGGGTTCGGTGGTGATCGCTCAAAGCAACTTTAGGTTCAACGTGTTTTTACACGTTTTTTTCCTAAGGTTTCTTTGCTGAGCTTCCACTTCATCCCTTTATCTCAACTCCCCCACAATTAAATCAAAACGAAGAAGCTCCTACGATACACGTGTAGCTACCAACAGCGCTTCGCTGCTCGCCACTCGCACAGAACGACACGTTGGCCTTAGGAAAAGAGAAAAGTCACTGCAACAACCAGCACTACCGCCAGCCGGTACCACGCAAACGGCCGCAAGCTCCACCGGCTCACGACACCGATAAAAGCTTTGATCGCAACAACAGCCGACAAAAAAGAAACAACGAATCCAACCGCGACAACAGCCAGCTCTTCGAGAAGGAATATCTGCACTGCGTCAATAAGCTCGAAGAGTGCAGCCGCACTCAGCACCGGAACCGCAACCAGAAACGAAAACTCTGCAGCCGCACGACGGGACAGCCCCGCCAACATTCCACCAACAATAGTAGAAGCCGAGCGCGACATTCCTGGCCAGAGTGCGAAGCACTGCACACAACCGATGAGAAAGCTCTGTCTCCAAGAGAGAGAGTCTACTTCAACACCTGAAGAGCCGCGTGATCCCCGGTCGACAACCAACATCGCAACCGCACCAACCGCAAAAGCCACAAGCACCGGTGTCGGCGAAAACAAGTACTGCTTGATCTGATGCCGGAAGAGGAACCCAACAACCAATGCCGGCGCCGAAGCGAGGCCGAGCTTGAGCAACCCCCGTGCTCCCCGCAAACCCGGCTCAAACCACGCCGATGGACGAGAGATATCTGCACCCAATCCCGACAGCAGCGCGAAGAACCTTGCACGATACAGCAGCACGACACTCAGGATGGCCCCAAGCTGGATGATGACCTTGAACTTCTCTTCTTTCTCTCCCGTGAAGCCCAGCAGATCGCCAAACAAGATCAAGTGACCAGTGCTTGAAACCGGGAGAAACTCCGTCACCCCCTCAACCAAGCCAAGAATGATCGCGATTAACCAATCAGACACGCGCAAACTCCAAAAGAATATCCTTTACGCTACTGGCACTCACTCAAGCGCGCAACAGAGACTCGACTCAGCGCACAATACCACTAGCTTCGCATCGAAGAGGAGACCTAGCTTCTTCCGCCGAACCCAGGGGAGAGTATATGATCCCGCTCGGTACGAGCTATCCCTTGGAGTGAGCTAAAACGAAGATGCCATCAATCTGCTGCGACTCATTAGTGCTCGGAGGAGGCCTTGCGGGAGCCGCAGCAGCATCGGCGCTAGCCAAACGAGGCGCCGACGTTATGCTGTGCGAGGCGTATCCCGAACTCGCGCAGAAAGCCTCCGGCAACGCGTATGGGCTCATCATGCCCTACATCACAGACCGGCCATCCAACTTCGAGCGAGCATACTCCGCAGGATTCACCTTCACTCGTCAGCTGCTGACAGGCGAACTAGGAGAGAGCAGGTTATTCCGCCCCTCAGGAGGCATTCAGCTTCCGTCGACTCAACGCTTAGAGCGACTCGTCGCCACTCAAACTCCCCTGCTCTCTCCGTGCACGGTGCGCCGCGTCTCGGCACAAGAAGCAAGCCAGCTCTCCGAAATTGAAGTTTCTTCTGAAGCCTTCTACGCCTCCGAAGCGGGGTTTGTAAGCCCGAGAGACCTCGTGCAAGCAATGGTGAAGCACTCAGTCAAAGTTAAAACATCGAGCAGCGCCGTTGCACTGCAACGCAGCGCTGGCCTCTGGCGCACCGAAATCTCAACCGGCGAAGTCGTCGAGAGCAAATCCGTTGTGCTGTGCGCCGCACACGAGAGCACGAGCCTGACCTGCGCACAACTTCTCCCGGTTGAAGCAGTGCGAGGGCAGACACTCCTCCTCTCGCCGACCACGCACTCTCAGAAACTTAAGACCCTACTGTGCTTCGACGGCTACATAACCCCAGAGTCAGGCGGCCTACACCTAGCAGGCGCCCTGTATCGCCACCAGGATCACCGCACAGAAGCGCTCAGCGAGGACAGCACAGAGATCCTCGAGCGGCTTCGGCGCTGGGCGCCAAGCCTTTTCCCCGCCAGCACCGCGCCGCAGGCAGCTCGCGCCTGCTTCCGCACATCAACTTTTGATCGGTTGCCCTACGTGGGAGCCCTCCCTGACTTCTCGTCGATGCGCAGCGAAGCACAGAGCTACCAGTCAGGCACTGACCTGCTCGCAAGAGTGCAGACGAGACCACTACCGGGAATGTACGTGAGCCTAGGACACGGCAGCCGGGGATTAAATTCCTGCCCGATGAGCGGCGAAATCGTAGCTCGACTCATCTCCAACGAGCCGCTCGGCGAGCTCTCCGACGTGGCAAAGATACTCTCGCCCGAACGGCTAGCTTTGCGAATCCTCTCCGCCAACGTCGCCTGACGGGTCCACCCGTCGCACGAGCCCCTTCGTAACCACCTCGCGCCGCGCCTCTGTCAGCACGCTCGCCACAGAGGCAGCCACGTTGAGGCTCTCAACAGGACCGAGCCGCGGAATCGAAACGCGCATGTCAGCCGCCTTGAGAACGGACTCCGACAGACCACTGCCCTCTGCGCCAAAGAATATCGCCGCCTTCTCTGGCCACTTCACGCTGTAGAGCGGGCGCGCCGAGTGCGGCGTCGTGGCAACGATCGAAAAACCCTTTGCCTTTAGCACCCCGAACAGGTTGCTGTACTCAGGCACAATACAGAGGGGCACGTGCTCGGCAGCACCCTCCGCGATTCGGCACGCAGCACCCGAGAGCGAGGAGATGTTCGGCGAGCACACAATCACCGCCGACACCCCGAAAAAACACGCGGTTCTAAGAATCGCGCCCACGTTGTGCGGATTCTCAACCGACTCAAGGACAACAATAACGCCTCGCTGCAGATCCGCGATACGACGCTTCAGCTCCCCGGGCTGCAGCCCAGCGAGAGGCTTCGCCTCGAAGCAAACCCCCTCGTGGTGATCCGTCCCCGCAACACGGGACAGCTCCTCACTGTTAACCACTCTGGCCGGCAAGCCACGCCGCTCGGCCCACCTCAAGACCCCGAAGAAAGCCTCCTCGAAGCCCTCCTGCACGAACACGCGGCGAATATCGCTGCGGCGACCATCAAAGATCGCCCGACAGCACTGCACGCCGACGAACTTCGTGAGATCCTCACGATGCACCGGTTTCGGAGGCGGCCGCGACCCCCCTCGCCCGCGGGGGCGCTTCATGGTACTCGACTGGAACGGGCGCTTAGGCATGAACGGGAACCTTACAAACTACATCTGTATCACTCGAGCCGGACAGGAGAGCTGTATCGACCGCGAGTGCGAAGCCCTGGAGCCTCGCCCGCAGTGTACCGAGCTTGACACCGGGGTGGTAGAGCTTTCTGGTTTCGATCCGCGTCACCTCGACACTTCTCCCCTTTTCTTTGCTACACAGCTCCTCCCTCGCCCCGAAGAGCTCAGTGCACCATCCGTCAAACAATGGGCCAGGCTGCTGCTAGAGCAGCTCACACACCTCCTCGGGGAGGGAAATGAGCCCTGGAGCCTGCACATCTTCGAGCCAGCTTCCGCGGATAGCGGAAAGCAGTATTCGCGAGCGAAGCTGATTGAGAAGGAAACCCTAGCGCTGCTCAAAGAGAAGCGGCGGTCACTTCTTAAAAGCCTCCTGACAACACCCACCGCAGAGACCACGCTCGTTCAGATACTCCTTATTACCCCAGAGCGCGGCTTCATAAGCCTTGCCACACCGCGCGACCGAAAGCTGGCCGGACCAGCGATCTCTTCGCACCTCGCAGGCTACGTCGCAGTACCCGACGACCGGGCTCCCCCATCAAGAGCGTTCAAGAAGCTCATCGAGGCCCAAGATGTCTTCGGGATCTCTCTCCGGGGAGGAATGCAGTGCGCCGATCTCGGAGCGTCTCCAGGGGGCTGGACGCACGTCCTAGCGAAAGCAGGCTGCCGCGTCTGGGCTATCGACCGCAGCCCACTCGATCCCCCTCTCATGAAAAACAGGTTCGTCACTTTCGTTAAGGGCGACGCCTTCGCCTGGACGCCGGAGAAGACACTCGACCTGATGGTGTGCGACGTGATCTCTGCCCCAGAGAAAACACTCTCCCTGATCGAGCGCTGGATTAAAGAACGGCTCTGCCGCACCCTCTGCGTCACCATCAAGTTTAAGGGCGAGCCAGAGTTCGTCGTGCTTCAAAGAGTCAAAGCGCTACTCTCGACATCGTGTCACCGCTTTGCTGGCAAGCAGCTCACGAACAACAAAAATGAGCTGACCGTAGTGGCGTGGCTTAAAAGCTGAGATGGGTGCGCTCCCGGCAGCCCTATTGCCAGATTCCATTTCCGCCCTTCATGCGGCTATACTGCCGCCATGAAGAATCCCCCCCTGTACAGAGCCCATCCCTGGCACGGAGTCCCGATCGGAGACGATGCCCCTGAAACACTCACGTGCTACGTCGAGATCGTCCCGACTGACACCGTCAAATTTGAGATCGACAAAGCCACCGGGATCCTAAAAGTGGACCGCCCGCAAAAATTCTCAAACCACGTGCCCGCACTGTACGGATTCATTCCACAAACGTACTGCGGAGACGGCGTAGGAGCGCTCTGCGCGCAGTCGATCCGCTCAAAGAGGAAAATCCGTGGCGATGGCGACCCGATGGATATCTGCATCCTCACCGAGCGCCCGATCCTTCACGGCGACATCTTGGTCCGAGCGCGGCCAGTCGGCGGCTTCAAGCTGATAGACCGCTCGGAGGCAGACGACAAGATCATCGCCGTGCTTGAAGGCGATGACGTGTACGCCGCCGTTCGTGACGTACGTGATATCCCGAAAGGGATCATCGACCGGCTCAAGCACTATTTCCTGACCTACAAAGAGATTCCTGGGCAGAAAAAGTCTCCGCCCGTGGAGGTAGCAGCGATCTACGGCCGCGCAGCCGCGCACAAAGTGATACGGCAGAGCATCGCTGACTATCGCCAGCTAATCAGCAAGTAGCCGGCGCGCTACTCGCCAGGATCGTGAAACACCTCGACATCCGCAGAGGCGGACTCGGCCTCGTTCTTCAGGAACGCCTCGTACTGCTCTGGGCTAAGAACCGCCTTCATCTGCGTGTTTCGAAGCTCCGTGCGACGACGGCTCTCAAGTATCATCAACTTAACTCGCTCCTGGGCAGAGCGCGGCGTGCCGCCGTGCTGCTGAGAGCCGAACTCTTGGCGCACCTGTTGCTCGACGCCCGCATAGACCCCCTTAACTGCACGCTCCTGGTCAGCAGAGAGTGATAGCTGCCGCGACATCCACACGATCTCTTTCTCAGTCTCCTGATCCTGAACGCGCTGGAAAGCAGCCTTCACCTGCTGTCGGTAGTAGTCCGCATTCTCCTGGCCGAGGATCTCTTCTAGGCTCTCCGCTCCGGCTTCATCCCCTGACTCAGCCTCACGACGAAACTTCTCTGAGAGCCTGTCACGCTGGCCCGCCGTGAGCGGCACAAACTTCTCGATAGCGGAAACCCTCCACCGGGCGGCCTCTTGCTGCCGCTGCTGCTCGGCCTCCTGATCAACCTCAACAGGCTCCTCAAGCCGAGTAGCCTCAGGCTTTTCGGCTGTAGCCGAGGCACTGCTCGAGAGCGCTGCGACTTTCCCCTCAAGCTCACGAACCTTCTGGCGCAGCGGACTCGTTTCAGAATCACACGATAGCGAAACCGCAGGAGCCACCGCTGGGGCAGCCGCTCCGGACGGAGCAGAAACAGACCCGGCCCCGGGCACCACACACAGCGCCCAGACGAGCCCCGCGCCCATCACTGAACCAGAGAGAAAAAAGACGATTCGCTTTACCATACGCGCCACAGCGGCCTAAAGAACCACTATCTCTTAGGCTAACTAAGTTCCCAGCATTGTGCACCTGCGGAATTGCCCCCGTTGAGCATGAGCAACGTTTTGAAACCTCCCACCCTTTCTGGTAACTATACCCCAGCGCGGTAAGCGCCCGTGCGCCAAGCAGGCGAGCGGACCCGACGGAACTGGAGCATGAGCATGAAAAGGTACTTTGGCGCACACGTCTCATCCGCTGGAGGGCTCAAGAACGCCGCAGCAGCCGCTATCGAGCTAAACATCAACACGATTCAGGTTCACCCATCTGCCCCGCAGCGCTGGAATACGACCCCCTTCCCAGACGGGATAGAGGATGAGTTCCTAGCGCTTAAGGAAGGCTCGTGCCTTGAGAAGGTTTTCTTCCACGCCATCTACCTGATCAACATGGCGACCCCAGACCCACAGAAGTTTCACTTCGCCAAGCAATCGCTCGTGAACTACCTAGACCTGAGCGCACGAATCGGCGGCTCAGGCGTCATCGTGCACGTTGGAAGCATGAAGGATCAGCCCGATGAGGCCGAAGGGTACGACCGGGTGGTGTCGGGACTTAACTGGGTGATGGAGCGCGCTCCGAAAAACGCGCGCCTCATCCTTGAAGTTGCCGCTGGCTCCGGCAGCGTGATTGGGGACCGGGTCGAGGAGCTCGCCCTGATTCACTCGCAGCTCGAAAACAAGAAGCAGGTCGGATTCGGATTAGACACGCAGCACATGTGGGCCTCAGGATACGACCTCGTCGGAGACCTGGAGGGCGTTATCAAAACTGTCGAGAAGGAGCTCACGCTCGAGAATGTCTGGTCGATCCACCTTAACGACAGCAAGACCGAGCTAGCCAGCAAAAAAGATCGCCACGAGAATATCGGCGACGGCTTGATCGGCGAAGAAACCCTGAAGCGCGCCTTCCTGCACCCGAAACTAGCCGGCATTCCGTTTATCCTAGAGACCCCGGCACTCGAGAGCATCGAAGGCGCTCAGAGCGAGCTCAACAAGCTGCGCGGTTTTCTCAAGAAGCAATCGTAGCCTCCGCCCGCGCCAACCACTTGTCGCGCATGCGGTGGACGGACAGCTCGTCTGACAACTGCGCAAGCTCCTGCAGCGGAACCCAACGCAGCCCAAAAGACTCTTCGTTCGCGCGAAGCGGCTCGCTCTCGTCGGCACGGAAGAGGAACCGGAGATCAAAATGAAGATGCTCAGGCACCTCGCCCCGCGCTGGAATCTGGTGAATGTCGAGGTCAAAGATCTCGGTGCTGATCGCTCGTATCGACGCCAAGCCAGACTCCTCTGAAGCCTCGCGCTGAGCGACGCGCATCAGATCAAAATCTCCGTCCGCATGTCCGCCTGGCTGAATCCACCTACGCAGCTTTGCATGGTGGAGCAGTAGCGCTTTGTCTCCACCACCATTTACAACCCATGCTGAACCTGTGAGGTGACCCGGCATGCAGCTTCGCAACGCACAGCCCACCTCGGATTCCACAAGAGCTTTAACGCGCTCAGCGCACTCCTGATCTACAGCATCGATCCCTCGGTAGCGCCCAAGCAGTTCGAGCAGCTTGATCCGGGATCCTTCCAACAAGCGCGGTGACGAGCATGATTCCATAGGCACCCTTGAGTACCAAAAAGAGCTTTCAACATGCAACGGCAGCTTGCCCGTTGCACCTCAGGAGGAAGCAAGCAACTATACCTTGTGGCAAGTCAGAGCTTCTCCCCTCACACGCCTTCTCAAGAGGAAGTAACCAAGACCGTCCACCTGGAGCGGCTGCGCGCCATCGCCACCGGAGTGTTCGAGAGCGCTCCCTCAACTTTTCTTCTCTTGATTCTCGTCCGGGCATTCGATGGCTCAAACGCCGAGAAATCCGTCATGGCAGCCGCCTACCAAACCGGCCTGATCTTCACCCCCTTGAGCCTCTTCCTTACTCGACGACTAGCTTGGGCCCCATCGCAATCGATGGCTGCCATCTTCTCGCTCGCCTCTGTGCTGTACCTCCTGGCAGCGCTCATCCCGGATTCAGACGCCTTCGTTGCCCTGACAAGCTTCGGCTCTCTCCTCGTGGCAACAACATCCCCGCTCCTCACCACCATGATGAACAGCAACTACCCCACCGAGCGCCGGGGGCTAATCTACTCGCAGAACAACAGCATCAAGATCGGCACGAGCATCCTCTTTGGCACCGCTGCTGGCTGGGCCCTCTCCGGGCGAATCGAAGGCTACCAGGTGCTGATCGCGATTTACTCCGCAGCGCTTGGGTTCTCCGCGCTCTGCATGTGGCGGATCCCACGCTGTGGCGGAGCCCTCGAGCCCCGGCCACTGCTCGGCTGCTTCAAGCACATTGGAGCCGATCGCATCCTCCGAGACACCCTCATAGCCTGGATGTTTCTTGGATTTGGAAACCTGATGATGGTGCCACTTCGAATTGAGTACCTGGCAAACAAGAAGCACGGACTCGACTTAAGCGAGATTCAAGTGGCGCTGCTTGTCTCGACGCTGCCGCACTTCGCGCGCCTCGCCGCGAGCCCAGTCTGGGGCCAGCTCTTCGACAAGCTCAATTTCTTCTCGTTACGGATCGCAATTAACTGCTGCTTCCTACTAAGCGTGTTCTCCTTCTTTTCGACCGACAACGTGGTGATGCTTAGTATCGCAGCGCTCATCTTCGGACTGAGCAATTCCGGCGGAGACGTCGCGTGGAACCTGTGGGTCACGAAGTTTGCGCCTCCGGGCCTCGTGCCGGACTACATGGCGGTGCATACTTTTTTCACCGGATTGCGAGGGCTCGCAGCCCCCATCGTGGCATTCGCCCTGCTCGACATCCTCCCTCTTACAACGCTGATGTGGATTAGCGCTGGACTGATGTTTCTTGCGACTGTGCAGTTATTCTTCATCCGCGACCGCTCACGCCGCTCAGTTGTATAGTTGTTTCAGCAGGTTAGTAGAGCGTCTCTTTCGGGAGGCAGTCTGGACTCTAGCTAAAGTTGTGATATTATTCGCCGTCCTTAAGGGTACGGGCGAGAGCGGCGCGCCATTCGATAGGCGCGGGGGTCGAAGCTTCGTACAGTTTAGTAAGTTTGCAGTCACGAAGGGCCTGCGAAGCAGCAAGCCCGGTGTAGTTGGATACGTATGGCAAAGAAAAGCACGGTTCTCCGCAACGAAAAGCGCAAGAAGATGGCGGCGAAGCAGTTCGCTCTCCGCAAAGAGCTTCGCGCTAAGGCTATCGACATGAAGATCTCTGACGAAGATCGCGAGAAGGCTCGCATGAAGCTTCAGTCGTTGCCGCGTAACGGCGCGAAGGAGCGTATCCGCAACCGTTGCCAGCTCTCTGGACGTTCGCGTGGCGTTTACAAGAAGTTCATGATCTCGCGCATCGTGTTCCGTGAAATGGCTCACAAGGGCCTTCTTCCGGGCGTTACGAAGTCGAGCTGGTAGCCTAAAGCTACAGAGCTTTAAAAAGCCCCCGCCTCCAGCTGCCTCACCGCAAGACTGGAGAGCGGGGGCTTCGATTTTTTTCCCCAGCAAAATCGTTCGTTTCTACCGCGCCGTTTCGACAACGAGCGTAGCCCTCTTACCCTCGAGCCCCGAGGAGTAGCGCGCAAGCTCCCTCACCTCTGACCCAAGCTCGCTCTTAAGCTTCTCAAGATTCTTCGGCTCCACAAACACAATCGATCCTGCCGGGATTCCGCGCGTAGCCCCGAAGAAGGGCTTCTTCAGGTAGAAGCTCGCCGCGTACGCCTCCGACCCAAACGAATAGAACCGCTCCCGCTCCGCTGGCTTCACCGCGCTTTGAAACTCTTCAGACGCAAGCCACTGCTTCGGCGATATGCGCAACATTCCAGCATCCACAACCGACACTCCTGCAACTGCAGTGCAGGCGATTACCCACACTGCTGCGCTTTCAGCGAGACCAAAGCCTCGTAGCCGCCAAACGAGCGCCAGGGCCGAAACAACACACAGCAGCTTAATCGGGCCAACTGCCGCGCGCTGCGCCTCCGGAAACCAAGGAACTCCGAACGACTCAGGAAGCAACAGAAGCGTCAGCGAGACAATCGGCAACAGGAGCGCTAACCCTTTTGTGAGTAACTCTACACTGCGCAGCAGAACTCGCGCCCTGGACTCCCAACGCTCAAGCCACAACCCAGCAAGAATCGCGATGAACGGATAGGCCGGAAGAAGGTAAACGCTGCGCTTGCTGGATGGCACGCAGAAGAAAAGCACGATGCCTAGGGCCGACAACATCGAGAATCTCTCCAGCTCTGAAGCACGTCGCCACCACTCATGGGGGGAACGCAGCAGCGCAACAACGCCTCGGGTTTTGCCTACCGAGAGTAGCCATGCCCCAGACCAAGGCAGGAGCATCACTAGCAGCATGCCAAGCAGGTAGAACACAGAGTGCTTGTGCGGCTCATCCGCCATCGTGCTAGCGAACCGCTCTACGTTCTCGTACCAGATCTTCTGCAGGAATTCGTCTCCGCGTGTCAGGTAACCAGCGAGGTACCAACCAGAAACTACCCCCAACACCGGCACAGCGATGCAGAGCGCCATGAGACCGATACGAAAAACTGAGCGCGCTGATATCCCCTCGCTAAGCAGCCTGTAGGCGCAGAAGAGGCCGAGCGGAAGCACTACGCCGACGGGGCCCTTCGTGAGGGCAGCCGCGCAGAGCAGCATCAGCGCTAGCCACGGAATCCCCGTCCGGTTGCGCTCATTCCAGGCAAAAAGCGCCAACATCGCGCCTGCCATGCTGGTGGCCAGAATCGTGTCTACCCGACAGGTCGAGCCGCTGCGCAGCCACTCAAAGCTAGAAAGAAGGATAATCGACGCTACGAGCGCGACTCCCTCTCCTGCGCGACGCCTAAGAAAGACAAAGAGACCGAGCGAAAAAGCGAGGTAGGCGATAGCTGACGGCAACCGAGCAGTACTCTCCGTAACTTCTCCTCCCGGGAGAGAGACCAGCGCCGTAAGCCAGTGCGAGAATGGAGGCTTCGACGGAACGGCGCCGTTGTACGCCGGCGGGGAGATCCAGTTTCCCGTGGCCAGCATCGACTGAGAAACGAGCGCTTCGCGTGGCTCACCGCGGGTGTAGAAAGCCCGGTTAAGCGACGGCACACTGAGCAGAAACGCTAAGAGACAGACCAGCCACAACGCCCTCTGATTCGACTGTTGCTCTTGCACGCTACGCTACCCTTTCGCTTCTTGAAGCCAGACGCAGAAGCCCGGTACCTTACCGCGCGACGTGCAACCAGGCAAAAGCGGCAGCTCCCTTTTTTGCCCTTCTTCATAACGGCGTTCAACCCCAGGCGAGTGCCCTCTCGGCAGGATAACTCCTCGAAATAGCGAAGCCTTTTCGGAGCTGTGGCCCAGGCTCTTTCTTGAGTCAGCGCCCAGCACAACTCCTTTCACACAGCCCGGAAAACTGCCCGAAGCCCTCAAGAAAAAGGCTGCATCTATAAACATTAACCGGATGCGCTCCGGAGTTTCGCCGCTTGAATGCAACGCGAACGAGCGCAAGCCCCCGCCAGAGCACGGCGACCAACCTGCTCAAGCTTTTAACGAGGCGGAGACCGGAAGCTACTCTCAGAAAGGAGCGACTAATGATGACTACTGGCAGTGAGCCGCGCGCGGACCAGAAGAGAACGATTGAGAAGCTGCTCAACGACGAGCAGGTGCTCGTGCACATCAACCCCCAGTGCCAAGGGGTGCGAATTCCGAATCACCTGTTCGACAACCGCACAGTCACGCTGCGGCTAAGCCGCTTCTTTAAGGGCGCGCTCTCAACAGATGAAGAGAAGATCTGTGCCGAGCTCCTGTTCGGACAAGACTACTTCTCGTGCCAGATTCCCTGGAACAGCATCTGGGGCGCCTCGTCAATCCGCGGCGAGGAGTTCATCTGGGCGGAATCAGCACCGGATGAGATCCTCGACATGGTGCTCGCTCACAAGGAAGAGCGCCGTGCCTGCTCGCGCGAAGGAGCCGACCGCCAGTACGCTACCGGCAGGATCTCACGCCCTAATCCGGGGCACCTGCGCCGGGTAAAGTAGCCTTTGTTTCGCAAAGCAATTAGCTAGACTGCCACGCTGAGCAGTGCGTTCACTGCTGGATCTCTGCCCGCAGGATCTGTGCGCTCACGTGCGCCTCGCCAGGCAGAACCGTGATAGCGCTCTCAACGTTCCCGGACTCAACGCACAGCATCGACCTCCACGCGGCCGCTGGCATGTCAGAGAGTGCTGCGGCTCCCTCTTCGCCTGGATTCCACACGACCGTGTCAGCGAATCCATCCTTGGTAATCTTGAATGTGCAGAGCCGATCCCTGTCGTGAATCGCCAGCGCCTCTGGAGAGCGCTCGTAGGCGCGGTCCATGGCACCAGGCACAGAGAGTTCGCTGCCCTCCTCGATACAGCGCGCCCGTCCGTTGAGAAAATCGACGTAGGAGAGCCCCTTGAGGCCAACGACATGGCACTGGGCGACATCTCCGACCGCAAAGTAGGTGTGCAGCGCTGAGTTGCAGGTGAAGGGCTCACTCCCCGTGTTCATGATTCGCAGAACAATCAGCAGCGTCTCAGATAGCTCGACGTCTAGCTCAAGCGCGAACTGATACGGCCACAGGGCCTCAGTCGAGTGGTCAGACTGCAGGCGCAGGCCCACAGCAACAGGACCATCCTGCCGCACCTGCTCGCGCACGACCTTCCACTTCTTTGTCCGAGCGAATCCGTGTGACGGGAGGCTTCCCTTGCCAAACTGCGGAAACACGATCGGGATGCCGCCACGGATAGCCTTCCCTGATTCAAAGAACGCCGTCGGGCTCACGAAGAGCAGCTCTCGCTCAGAGGGGTGAATCCACGAGAGCACCTGCCCCCCATACTCGCTGATCGTCAATCGGTAGCCGCTAGCATGCTCAAGCACCACGACCGGAAATCCACCTGGACCCTGGGCACGGTTAATTACGCTCTTGTGCGGACCGTTATTCATTTCACATCAATCAAAGCCAGCGCACCTTCTTGGGGGCGTACGCGAGCAAGAGGCAGCCCTCATCTGATCGCCCCTTGCATGTGCCGGGCGGATTCGAGACGGCATCTTCATAACCCAGGATGCCCCCTGCTCCAAGAACTACTTTTCACCGCATAACTCCCCACTCACTCGCATAACCTTTCCGCCCCCACCGACACCACCCACAGCCTCTATCCCCTTGGTCCCTATCCCCGATCTGGTAAGGTGCCGCTATGGACCTTACCCCTTCAGCTCCTCGCCCCAACGGCCCCTCAGAGGGGGAGAACCCGTCACTTCCCTCCCTTAAAGCGGATCTAAGGAACGTTACGTCGCTCCTCTTCGTTCTTGATCGCGGTCACTACGCTGACAAAATCTCAAACCTTTTCGCTGTTGCTGCCCTCTACCGAGCGATCTCCCTTGCGCGCCGTGGGGAGCCTGAGCTTCAGGTTCTCGGGGAGGTTCAAGTATCGAACTGGGCCAGAGGCTTCGGAACTCTCGATCTGTTCAACCAGCTTCATGCCGGAGGTACGACGCTCTTTGTCACTTCAATCTCCATGTACCGCCGCGAGTTCGCGCAGCTCGCCGGAACGTACCAAATGAGTGACGCCGTGCTTATCGGGAGGCCGCACCTCGTCCCGGATTCACTCCCGTTGGGGAAGCGGCAGGATCTCCAGCCTCCCCTCTTCTCGCTAATTGAGCCACTCATCACAACGCCCGGAGACGACATCCTCCAAGAGCTCCTTGCGTACGCCGATTGCCCCTCTAACCTTGACCCCTCGTTTCGTACCAAGCTGTCCCAATCGCTCGCTACTCTGCAGACGCGCACCGGGCTCTTGGCTATTAGGGAGCCATACCGCTCGGTAGATGCCAACGAGGTGCTCCACGGCCTGATCGTTGACCTTGCGTCGGGTAGCAAGCATCCGACGATCTTCTCAACCTTTGGCTCGGAATACGTCGATGCGCTGCTCGTTGCAGAGTCTATCTGGTCCGATGCTCGTGAGGTCTCACCGGGGATCTTCCAGCTTGAAAGCACTCCCTCTCATGAGCGGGATACCCTCGTGCAAACCTGCCTTCGAAAGCTGTACCAAACTGACCCACAAGCTCGATACGTTATCGAGCGAGCGGACGATAGCGCCGCAAACGCTCTCACGCCCGAGGAAGCAGACTCGTTTTCTCAGCGCCTCACATTCGGAGAGTCCTCGGATGACCTACTCGAAGAGGTGAAGAAGCTCCTCGCGGATAGAGGCGACACCGCGGCAGGAGTCCGGATCGCACTCGGTGAGGACCGTGGGCGTGACTCAACGAGTATCATCAAACCGATCCTTCAAGACGGTCGTTACATCCCCGACCCTGACGGTTGCCTCACCGTGATAAAATCCCCGGATGGATTCGATGTCGAAGCGCTGCTTGAAAAGATCGGTGTCCCAATGATCGACCACCGAACATTTTGGCTGAACGATCTCCAGACGGGCCGAGCAAAGCGAATGACGGTGTCGTTTCAGGCGCAACACCTTTCCGCCGTTCTTCAAGCCTTGGCTGAGTAATGTCTGTGGCCTGTGTGAGGGGCGGCTAGTTCCTCTGGCAAAAGGACACCATCGTCGCTTACGAACCGGACTACCCTTGCAGTAGGGGCCGTTGGCACTGTACGACGGAATGACTTCCGTTTCTCTCAGCGGGAATCCCTTCAGTGACCAGTTGAGTCCGGCCCTCCAAAGGGAGGGTCACGCGAAATGTGCATCCCTTTCCCGGGCCAGGACTTGAAGCTTGAAGAGTTCCGCCATGCATCTCAGTCAATCGTCGCGCTAACGTCAGCCCGATACCAAGCCCACCGTGGGATTGACCCATAGAGGACTTAGCCTGAGAAAACATGTCAAAAACCTTGCTGAGCATCTCGGGTGTAAGTCCTACGCCGTTATCTTTTACCTCTATTCTGATAGTGCCGTCCTCGCAGCGAACAATGAGCTCGATTACTCCACCATTCGGCGTGTACCTCGCTGCGTTGTTAAGAAGATTGGTGATTACTTGAGCGATTCGGACAGGGTCGACCTCTAGCGTTATAGGCTCGTTAGGCAACGATGTTGTGAATGTGTGCTTTCCTGCATCAATCATCGGCTTGCTCGCTTCGACTGCACTCGATAGCAACACATCGAGGGCAACTTTCTGCTTCTGGAGCTCGAGCTTTCCGAGAGTAATCCGAGAAATATCCAGGAGGTCGTCTATCAGTCGAACTAAATGGCGCACCTGGCGCTCCATCATGTCCAAGGTCTGAATCGAGGGCCTTTGAGTTTGTGACATGCGCAAAATCTGCAGCCCTGTACGAATCGGGGCGAGTGGGTTGCGAAGCTCGTGCGCGAGTGTCGCTATAAATTCATTTTTTATCCTAACTTCGCCACGCAGCTGTTCAACGAGAATTTCCCGCTCACTAATCAGCTCTCGAACCGTATACTGACTGCGCCGCGCATGCCTAGCAGTCCGGATGATGCTTGCTAAGCTTCTGAGGCGAACTGGCCGTTCGATGAAAGTGACGCCCAAGGGGAACTCAATGCCCACCCTGTCGGTGCTGCTCAATTCTCTAGAAATGATGATAGTTGGCAAAGCCGACCAGGTAGGTTGGTGGCCCAGAATCGAAAGCAGACGTGAGGAGCGGGGATCGCCGATATCCGGCGGCTCGGATAGGATTACAGCCACCGCTCCCCGTCCAATCTGGTCACAGAGCTCCGCGTAATCCCTGCAGGGGAAGCCCTCGATATTGAGGTCGCTCAAGAGCCCCACGACTCGCGCAGTGTCTTGTGCCGACTCTACCCAGATGAGAACACGCTCCTCAAGGCTAGCTTTTTGCATCTCTATTTCTTTCTAGCTTGTCTTGAGCCTTGTTGTTGTAGACGTAAGATTCGACAAAAGCCGTATCATCATCGAGCGAGACACTTGCCGTCTTCTTGATTTGGCTCATCGGTTTGCCAACAACAATTCCTGTATCGGTAATAGATAGTTCCCTTACTCTGAATTCATGGCCTCCTGTCCGCTTTTTTAACGCCACAACTCCTCGCAAGATCGTTCCACCTGACTCAACGTACCGCAACGAGAGCACGTGGTCGGAGAGATAACTGACATTAAACTCGTCAGTCGACTCCTTCATTATGCCGTGTTGGGCTACTACCATGATGGTGAGAACATTTCGCAGATTGAGGCAGGACACAAGTTGATGCAGATGTGCCGAGAGGAGTCGCTCTTCGGGCATAGCGTTTGCGTATCCATTTAGGCTGTCAATCACCACTATGGAAGCACCCGCGTCCACCGCATCGATTACAACCTGCGCGAATGAGCCGGGCGTGAGCTCCGCCGGGTCAACCTGGCGCGCAAGTAAACGGCCATCTTCAAGGTAGGGTTTCAGCCCGTTAGCTTCGCCGACAAAAGACAGTCTTTCCGCACGCTGCAGGAAGGTGGCAAGGATCTCATCAAAGCTAAACACCGCAGCTTTTTTTCCGTGCTTGAGAGCGTTAGCCACGAACTGCATAGCCAGAGATGACTTCCCTACGCCTGAAGGGCCGATGAAAATTGCACTACTTCCTGAAGGAAGCCCCCCCATCAGCATCCGGTCGAGAGTTTCGATTCCACTTGTTATCATTTCCGCTGGGAAATTATCTTCGGAACGCTCGGGCACCTGGAGTCTGGGATAGGCGAAGATTCCTGACTGACCTATTTCGTAATCATGGAAGCCCTCTAAAAAAGCCGATGAACGAACCTTCCCAACATGAAGCCGTCGGCGTGCCCGCCCGTACTGAGGGAGTAGGAATTCAAGACTGATACTCGCGCTCACTACGGCGTGATGAACACCATAATTGCCCTCGCAGCTGTTATCGTCGAACATCAGCGTTGTGATGCTTCGCTGCTCCAGGAAATTCTTAAGACAGACTAGCTGTCGACGAAAGTGGATCTGCGATCCCGCTGACAAGCGCAGCTCCGCGAGCCCGTCGAGGACGAGATGTGAAGGCTCAACTCGCTCAATCTCGGAGATTATAGCTTGTATTATGTCCCCAAACTCACTGTCGGCCGGGTCGAAAATAGACGTTTTTGCCACCTCAACCGGGTCCGAAGAAGCCCGCCACGGTTCGAACAGAACGATATCTTTCGAGGACCAGCCGTGGGATTTGCATATCGACTCGATATCCCGGCGCGTTTCTGTTAGGGCGATTAATAGAACTCGCTCGCCTTGCCTGGCTTGCTCACGAAGATACTGCAGCCCGAGGGTGGTTTTTCCTGTCCCCGCATTCCCCTGTAGGAGATAGGTACCGCCTCGGACAAATCCCCCCTTAAGAATAGCGTCAAATCCTGGGACACCCGTAGAGATGTAGTTTGACGCACAGGATGCCTGTAGATTTGGTTCATTGCTCATTGATGATCCTTCTTGAATTCACCACGCGAATGTGCGCGACTCGTGTGCGACTTAAACATCGCCAAAAAATCGCTGTCCTACGGACCTACCGCCAGACTAAGACGACGGGGAAAAGACCAGCGAAAGATATCTCTTTCAAGGACGCACGATATGACCGGCGACGGTGAAATCCGCCTTCTGACAGAGCGGCCCCAACAAGCATCCTCCCAGCGCGGAGCAGCTCTAGAGCCCGCTTCACCATCTCTGTACCCGGGCTATCGCACACGCAAATCGGCGTTCGTAGGAGAAAGTTGCGGGCGACGCTGCACTACAGCGGAAAACAACTCGGCAGGTGACGAAGCGGGGCGAGCGTTACGCCTGGGGTGCCCCTAAAAGGTCCGGTTTGGAAAGCCGGTAGGTACAGGGGACAAGACGATAGGGTGAAGCTTTCACACCTACCGTGCCAGCTCCAGGTACCCAAGAGCCGACGCCAAAGCCACCTGATTCACGTGGTTCTCTAGGCCACCTGAGCGGATATGGGCGAGGATCGCCGCTTTTCCGGGCGGCTCAAGCTGGCATGTGAGGCTTCCACGCCGCATCGCACCGGATAGAGCCCTGTCGGGATTCGTTTCGAGGCTTGCAATCCGGTCTGAGAGACGGATGTCGTCGCCTAGACTCGGATTGAATCCACTGTGCGCCTTGAGGCCATCGTGCAGCTCTCCTAGTTTGGTTGCATTAGCCATCCTAACTTTGAGCTCCCAGCTACTCGCAGAGCCCTTCTCCGCGCCCTGCCTCTGCAGGAACTCTAGCAGCGAATCCTTAAGCACTCCGACAACCATCACCTCTGGCTTTCCGAGCCGGTGCAGGCTCTGATACACGCCCGATATGCCCCAGAATGATAGCGGGCTTCGGCTCTGCTCCTCGCCCTTCTCACGGAAAAAATCAGTCGCAGGGTCAAAGCCACTCAACGTTCCCGGGATCGGATCAGCACTTCCACTTATTGCGGGAACGAAGTCGCCCCCCGAGGTCATGTTCCTGTTTCCCTGCAGGGCTTGGATCAGGTAGCCGTCTTTGGTCAGCAAGACCCCAGAGACACCCAGGGTGTGAGGAAACTTCGCCGCTCCGAGAGAGAAATCAACTCCCTGTTCTCCCACCCCTATATTCAGTCTATCGAGCAGCGAGAGAACGGCACGAATGTTCCTCTCGT
>CAYPUA010000007.1:24958-31011 GCA_964413875.1 uncultured Bdellovibrionales bacterium | reverse complement strand
ACCCCTATATTCAGTCTATCGAGCAGCGAGAGAACGGCACGAATGTTCCTCTCGTCTCTATCTAGCGCGCGAGGCTCCGCCGTAATCTTCGACAGGTCGTAGAGCGCGTTGCCCATCGAGAGCGAGATCGCCGCATTCTCAGAGTACCTAGCCGGGCGTGTGACGAACGCAAGCTCTCCATTCGTGCACTCAACTCCCGAAAGGTGGATCTTAGGATTGTCCGTGAACATCTTCCCACTCGTCCTCACCCCTTCAACAAAGGAGGAGACAACTCCATCGACCGCATTACGTCGCTCAGCAGCCAGCGAATCGCGCCACGAGCCCGATAATTCACGGTACTGGTACGAAGAGAGACCGACGCAATCCTGGGGAGCCACAACAGAGGTCCACGGCAAAAAACATCCAAAATCCTTCCCCAGGTTTCGGGTCAGAAGCGAGTCGTGACAGATGGCGAGCGTCAAAATGCCCGGTCGGACCGTGTTGGCTTCAAGCAGCTCGGGGACGACTGCATCGAGCCCCCTAACCTGTGCGTCGTTTAGCAGCTCTCTCGCACGAGCCACTTCTGGGGCTTGTCCCGGGCTACGCGGCGGGCTTAGCTTCGCCGTGGCTTCAGTCCCGTGCTGTGCGCCTCCTGTCTGTGGGCTGTGCATAACTCCTCCCCTCACGCCGGTGTTGTCCTCAAATTACTTTATACACCAAGACCATCGGTTAGGCCGAAGAGTGACTTTAGGGATTGGGCTTAAGGGAATCTTCTGGGGGCTTTTTACGACACAAGGGGGTTACTCGAAACTCGCAAAAACCGGGCAAAAGTCGCCTTCTAGAAATCTCCTCAGCCCGCGGAAAAAATCAGCCAAAACGAACTCAATCAAACCACTTCTGCCTCCTGCTACACCCCTAGAAAGCTCGCTCGTCGCTATTCTGTTGGCGTTGTGTTACTCCGACCGGCTGTTCAGAGCCCAAATTCGTTGGTGTACATGGGATTTATCGATCGCCCCGACAAAGCGGTACCAGGCGAAGAGCCTCGCAACACTACAGCCCCCTCCCCGACCACAGACACGCGGGGAGTGTCGGCTGCTGCCCCTGCTACTGCTCTCAATGATCTTGAACATCCGAGGAGGAACTCCGGAAACGACCTTGAGCCTGAAAGCGCAACGCCGACTGAAACGCGCCCTGAAAAGGTCATAACGGAGCTTATCGCCTCTACCGGAAATCGCTCTCTCTTCAAGGATTACCTGCGCAGCATTAAGGAGGCATGGGACCAGACGAAGGATACCTGGTCTCGCCGCTTAGCGTACACGACGCTTGGAGCGGTCGCGATCGTAGCAAGCTCGTACGCTACCTCCAAAACGCTTGGGCTCGTTGGCGAAACGGCGCAAGACCCAACAGCCTACGACTCAATCTTTGCGTGGCTCGGAATCAGCATCGCAACCGCGATTGCGTACCGCTTCTTCCAATTCAAGGAGGACATCGCTTCTGAACGCCACACCGAGAAGATCGAGCCGTACCTCTCTGAGTCTATCTTTGAGGCGACGACTAACCTTCCTCCCGAAGTAGTCGAGCGCCGGGATGTGCAGAAAATTCTCACGAAGATCCGCCGCAATGAGTACTCGATTCGCGCGCTGGTCGAGGGCACGTTCGATGGCAGCAAGCAGGCGATCGAGCTAGCGGTCACGACCGGCGCCATAGTTCTCAGTGGCTACGGACTGTGGACCCTACCTGTTTTCGCTGGAGGCTGGATCGCCTACCGATGCGCTGTGCGCTGCTCGGCGCGCCTGATCGAGGCGGAGGATACCGCGTCTGCGTTTGACCAGCGCGTCAACTACGGCCGCACCTCGCTCCTCAACAACAGCGGATTGACCGATCTAAGCCTCCTGGCTGCATCGAAGCGCATGGTCGGCAAGGTGATGGAGTGGGCAAGAAACAGCTACGCGCTGCGGCGAGCAGCGACTATCAAGAACCTCGCTGACGACCTCATTTCTGACTACGGTTGTGAGGCGCTCGTATCGATGTCGTACGCCGGAGTGGTGATGAGTGCAGTAGTTGGCGACATCTCTCCCGCAACCT
Organism: uncultured Bdellovibrionales bacterium; assembly: GCA_964413875.1. Taxonomy (GTDB): domain Bacteria; phylum Bdellovibrionota_C; class UBA2361; order UBA2361; family OMII01; genus OMII01. The sequence continues at coordinate 28,947 of CAYPUA010000007.1, read as the reverse complement.
GCCTGTGGCTTGTGTACTCGCTATACTCCATCAAGGGCGAGATCAACTTCATGTCGGACCTCTTCAGTCGGCAGGTGACGAAGGTAGAGTTTGCGTCGTTGCGCTACCAGCTCTTGGACCTCTCGGAGAAGCTCAACGACGGCAAGCGCTTTCAGACCCTGAGCGAGGCGCCGGATATCGTGCTCGAAGATGTGCGGCTTCGCTACCCGGGCTCGAGACGGGACACGCTCAACATCCCTGGGCGTATCGTAATCCCCGCAGGCTCCAAAGTCGGCATCATCGGCCCTAATGGCACCGGGAAGTCGACCCTCATCAAGCTTCTCTCTGGAAGGCTTGAGCCCTCCTCCGGCAAGGTCTCTATCGGCGGCTTTGATCTGCGCAGCAATCGAGTCTTCGGGGCGCACCTCACGCAGGACTACGAGGCTTTCCCAGGCCTCTCGGTTGAAGAGATTATTGAGCTCGGTGTTCGGTCGGAAGTCGGCGGGATGCCGGCAGAGAAGGTTGTCGACACGCTAGGAATTCATCAGGTCCTCTTCCACGACAAGCCGCTTGGCCTTAAGACTATCAACGGCTCTCAGTTTGAGAACGGCAAGAGCTTCTCAGGTGGGCAGCAGCAGCTCATCTGCATCGCTCGCACCATCGCCACTGGGGCCAAGTTTTGCTCACTCGACGAGCACACCGCCAAGCTCGACCCAGACATGCAGATAGAGATCAATCGCGCGCTCTTTGATTTCCCAGGTGACCGCACCTTCGTGCTGGTGACCCACAAGCTCGACCAGCTACGGAACTGCGACCTGATCCTCGTGCTCGGCGGAGGCACTGTGCGTGAGTTCGGAAGCCACGACGCGCTCCTAGCCTCGGGGGGAGAGTACGCGCGGGTGTACAGGAAGCAAGCCGAGGCCTACTTCAACGAATCGAAGCGCGGCGCGCTTGAGTTTTAGGGGACCCTGTGCTGCCCGGTCTCGTCGCGGTGCTTCGTCAGGTACTTCACGAACGGGGTGCCGCCTGTCCCGATCTGGGACGGGTTTGAAGCATCGCGCTGCGCCTGGTTTGCGATGTACGACACTGCGTACTCAAGGTGCTTCGTCCTGAACTTCTCAACCCACTCGACACACTCGTTGTAGACCTTCTCAAGCGTGGTGTTGGCGATGCGCGCTGTGACGAAATCTCGCGTGCTCGGGCCACCCTCGGTCGCCTCAAGGAACTTTCGGTGCTGCGGGGGCATGTAGAGACGCATCTCCATGAGGTAGGCCTTGAGAGGATCGTCTAGGTGCCCTACCCCGAGAAAGCCGTCGAGGCTCGGGATAATTCCGCTCTGCGCGCCCGTCTCTCCCCGGAAGAACTGCCCTACGCCTCCGTACTCTTTGACACCCTCGTACACCAGTCCGCTCGGCAAAGCGGGGTTGTTCTTCCAGCCGTGGATGTAGGGACGAACACGGTGGAAGTACACGAAGGGGTCACAGTGCTCCACCATGCGACAGAGCGCCCCGTACATCCCGTCGAGCGAACAGGACATCTCTTTCAGAGCGGTTACGAGAGCGACTTCGTCCTGTGATTCAACTGCTCGGCGGCCTGCCGCAATCGCCTTGAGGGCCTGTGCCGCTCGCGCCTCAATGTCGACATGCACGATTACGAACCACTCTTCGTCGATCCCGGCCAAGAAGTTTTGGGCCAGTGCGATATTGCCCATGGCTATCGGTCCATTGGGGTCGATGCGCTGCCAGTTGTCGAGCGCGTAAGACTCGTACGAGAGCACCGGAGGTCGCCCGAGCTTGGTGGCAACCTCATGCCAGGGGCGCGCGAGTACGGCCGGAATGCGATCCACAACAGGCTTCTCTCCGAACACGTAGGCGTGCCCAATGAAGGAGAGGATCACCATTGCGCGATGAAGCTCTGCATCTGTCTTGAGCGCGTCGACATTGAAGGTCGGCAGCGCATCGACGGTCTTTCGCAGGCTAAGCCCCGCGAGGTACTTGGGAAGGTGCTGCCCTACCCGCTCCCATGCGCCGAAGGTGTTTGGCAGAGAGAGGAGCGGATCCGAGTGCGGGAGAAATCCCCGAGTCTCACTCAGGTTGAAGAGCTGAAGGTCACAGGATGTCATGGTGTCTCCGGGAGATAGGAAAGCCCCCGTTACTATGGTCGACTGGACCGGCAGAGACAAGGGCGAAGTGCCGGTGCAAGCTTCTGTACAGCTTGCTTGTGAGCCCCCTTGCACCTACGCCGTAGTCTTAACTCGCAGAGCCCTTACTTTCCACTGCTGCTAATGAGCCACTGCGGCATTGAGCCGTCAGCATTCGGCAGGAGCGTATCACCCGGGCCTGGCACCCTCAGGAACTGGTTGTCCTGGGGGTTTTTGCCTCGCATCACAAATACTATCCAGCGATAAAACGCGGCACCGACGACATTGCGCGCAAGCCACGACGCGCTCTCCGGAAAACGCGCGAGAAACGGCCAATTGCCGCCGTGGAAGCCATCCGGCCAGTAGTAGATATGGTCGACCAGAGACTTCATCACATTAACTGTCTTAAGCCGTGTGTCTCCCACAACCCCGCCGGTATCTTCAATGACGTAGATCCCGTTTTCCGCCAAAAGCGGGAATAAGTGGTCGAAGGTGAAGAGCTGATGCTCTGCAAGGTGGCTGCCATCATCAATGATGACGTCGATTCCGGCCCCGACGCGCTCGACCACTTCCGCCAGGAACGCCTTATCCGCTTGGCTCCCGATGAAGATCTCTTTGCGGCCCCCTGCGTACTCCCGGCATTTCGGATCGATATCGATTCCGTAGAGCCTTGCGTTCGGAAAGAATTCCTCCCACATGTTGATCGAACGATCGCTCTGTATGCCAATCTCGATGAATTTTTTCACCTCAAGCCGGCGATCGCCGAGATGGCGCCAGTAGTGCTTAAGGTAGTCGTGGTGCCGTTTTGTAGGCTTGTACTTCTCGCCGAGTTCCTCAAGCAGGTTGCTCATACGCCTCCGTTTCTTGGCTGCCGAAAAACCATATCGTCCGCGTGATGATTAGGTCAATGCGCGAATCGTGTCACTCAGACTCCGGCCCAAGCCCCTCGCGCCCGGCTTCGGTGACCTTCGCCTCCTGCCGCTTGAGGGCATCAAGCCGCGCCTGGAGCGCCACTGGATCAAAGTCGACAAGAGCCATTCCGGGTGCCGGGCTGGTGCAGAGCTGTAGGGCCTCGGTGCCGACAGCAACGAAAGAGAGCCCTGGCACGTTGCGAACAAGCTCTCCAAGCAGCCACGGCCGGACGGTGGTCTCGTACCCGAGGAAGCCAAGAACTCCGAGAGCAACTTTGCGCACGGCTCCCCGCTCTCCCCACGAGACACGGTATACCGGCAAGAAGCTCTCCTCGTCGATGAAGAGAGACTGGACGACATCCGCATCGAAGGGATCCTTTGCTGCGAGATCGATGCGCCAGACCCAACGCGGGACGAACCTCACGTTGGTTGGGATCCAGCCTGGCAGCTGCGGGAATCTGCGAGACTCTGCGTTGAGCTGCACTCTCGGACGCCCACGCGGGAACCCAAAGCAGCCAGCGCCTGGCAGCTTCGATAGCTGCTGCACCTCTTGGACGGCCGGAATGAGCATCGCGAGCCTCTCTACTTTTTTTGGCTCAAGTGACTCAATTTTTCCCGACCAGACCTTGAGGTCGTTTGGCGCGAAGCCCGAGGGAAAGATCTCCTCTGAACGAACACTTCCTGAGAGCTGCCGCACGCTCTTTACCAAGGGGGATGCAGCCCAAACATAGTCGTCTGAGGCTCCTCGTAGCCGGATGGAGAGCCACCCGAGACCGTCAAGAGATGACGGGCTTGTAAAGGTTATTCGCTCTCGAAAGAGAGTCTTTGCGGTGCCACTCTCCTGTCCCGTAGCAGGCGGATACACACGTGCCAAATTAACTTGCACTCGCTCACCGAGAGAGTTTCTCGCAGTGAACACCGACACCGATAGGCTCTCCGAGAAAGAGCTCTCTCTCCAC
>CAYPUA010000007.1:21266-24858 GCA_964413875.1 uncultured Bdellovibrionales bacterium | reverse complement strand
TGTGGCTGAGAGGCGCGGCGCAGGGCCGCTCCCTGCTGGCAGGGTGACTGGCTCTGCGGCTGCAGCTCTGACAGAAACGAGGATGAGGCCAACAGAGACGAGCCTCGCTAGCGCTCCAGACAGCGCAGGTACGGGAGAGTTTGTCTTGCTGTCGGCATCTCTCATGCGGTCTCGCCGAAAGCCGTGTGCCGGCTGGTCTTACAGAACGACCCGCTCCAGCTCCTGCATGCGCTTCATGTGCATGTCGTAGAGCCGCTGCGGACCTTCATCCTCAAGGATCCTTGAGCGCTGCATCAGGGTCTCTTTGTCTTCGATGAAGAGACGTGGGTCGGGCGGGTAGACCTCTGGGTGGATTCCCGTGTCCATGCGGATCGCGTCCACTGGGCAGGCCTCAACACAGTACCCGCAGTAAATGCAGAGCAGCGTGTCGATCTCGTAGCGCTTTGGGAATTTCTCAATCGATGAGTCGTCGTGCTCGCACGCCTCAATGTAGATGCAGCGCGCCGGGCAGGCAGTGGCGCACAGGAAGCACGAGGTGCACTTAATGTCGCCGTTCTCCTTGAGCGTGAGGCGGTGGCGGCCACGGTAGCGGGCTGGATACGGGCGTCGCACGTTCGGGTACTGGATGGCGACTCCGGCCTCGACGTCGGTCTTAATCCCGATCGCGTGCAGGATGTGGAGCCACAGATTGCCCAGCAGCTTGCCGAAGGTAAGCTTGAGGCCCTTCGCGATCTCCACAACGTAGATCCGCTCAAGGAAGCTCATCTCCTCACGACGCTTCATCCTAACTCCTCACGTGAAAATGCTTAGTTTCGCCGAGCTACGCGCGCGGCGTCAGCGGAATCGGCTTTGGTCTCTACCGTTCTCCGCGGCTCCATGAGACTAACCGCTGAAGCAACTGGATGGCAAGTAACGGCGACCCGCCGCTCACCACGTGGAAACCACGCACACAGTGCTTCACCTGGGCCGCAATATCCATGGCGGCCTGTATCGAGAATTCGGCCACCTCAGCCTCTGGGATCGACCTGACGCGCTCGACTATGCCATCGGCGATCTTGATGCCGGGAACCTTTGATATGCCCTCGAAGGCCTTTGCCGACTTAAACGGCAGCAGCCCGACGAACATGTCTATCCCGATCGGTTGCGCCGCCTCAAAGAACGCTTTAGCTGCCTCGGCGTCAAAAACCGGCTGGCTAAGGGCGTACACTGCCCCCGCCTCTTTCTTGCGCAGCAGCCTCTTAAGCTCCGCGTCGCGGTTCCGCACGTTCGGGTTCACTACGACTCCCGGAACGTAGCCCGGCTTCCCCTTAAGCTCTACGCCCGCCAAGTCCTTTCCAGCCCCAAGGGTGCTCAGGATATGGAGGAGCCCTATCGAGTTAACCTCAAAGACGCCCTTCGCATCGGGCAGGTCACCAACCGTTACAGCGTCACCCGTGAGGGCCACGACAGAGCGCACGCCGAGCGACCAGGCTCCAAGCAGGTCTGACTGCAACCCGATGATGTTCCGGTCTCGGCAGGAGAGGTTTACGAGCGGCTCAACGCCGAAGCGCTGCTTGAAGAGCGCGCCAAAGGCGAGGCCAGAAAGCCTCATCTTCGCCAGGGCTGAGTCCGTCACGTTTACGAAGTCGATGCCCTCAATGCCCGCGTACCGCTCCAGCACCGATTCGACATCTGTGCCGCGCGGCGGGTTAATCTCGATGCAAATAAGTGGACGGGAGCGGTCCCCTTTCGAGCCAAGTAGAGTGTCGATTCCTGCGGTCATTGAGCGAAGAAGTTAGTAAGCTTTCTAGGCTGTTAAGCTGAGGCAAAAGCCGCTAGCCATGCAGGGTAAGATGACGCCAGGAACGGATTTAGACCAGCGGCGACAAACCAAAAACCTCAGCCACTTAAGGTAATTACAACAGAAAGCGCTTAGGAGCTACGGGCTAACGGATAAAATGTCCGAGGGCTCCCCTTCTGGCCCGGATTATTAGCAACTTAACCTTGCAAACTATTAGGAATACCAGTACCTTCTCCCAAGTTTTGATGGTCTAGACCACCACCTAGGGCTGCCAGCCGTGCCGAAGCGCCTCAAGGAGAGGTTGCTTGGCGTCCCCAAACAGCAACCAATCCCAAAGCCTCTGTCACAGCGTTGATTGTAGCCTGGCGGTCTAAGCCGGCTCACAGTGCTTTCGATGTCGGGTCTGCTTGGCTCCCTCCCAAAAGAGGGCTGCTCATCCGAGGGAGAGGCGGACCCGTTAACTCATTTTAGAGAAAGAGAAGTAAGCGTATGACAGTGAATGTTGAGGTCTTCTATTCGTTCCAGAGCCCGTACTCATACCTCGCGATGGACCCGATTTACGACATCGCCGACAAGTACGACGTTGAGCTCCTGTGGCAGCCATTCTCGGCCAAGGCATCCGGTCAGCCGGTTCCTCCGATGGGCGTCATGCCGGACAAGCTTTCGTACCTCTTCGAGGACACCAAGCGCCTCGCTGCAGAGCGCAGCCTCGCCCTCACCTACCCAGAGAACTGGCCTGAGGTTGAGCCGGATCCAGGTCGCCTCACCCGCGGCGCCCTGATCGCAAACGACATGGGCGTGCTCCTTGAGTACAACGTGAAGGTGTTCAACAAGTGGTGGGGCCTCGGCGAGAACCCGAACGAGGACGCCTTCATGAACGAGCTCTGCGACGACCTCGATATCGACTTGGGCGACTTCCTCAGCAAGGTTTCCTCCTCGGATACCCGCGAGCGCGTTAAGGGCATCTACAAGCGCGGCCGTAAGCTGGGCGTGTTCGATACCCCGACCTTCGTGTTCGAGAGCGGCGAGCGCATCGTTGGTTACGACAAGATCTCGTACCTGGCGCAGCGTCTCGACAAGATGGGACTCCGCAAGAAGTAGAGCGGCTCCCATGCCTAACACGAGAGCCCCTCAGCGAAGAGGTCCCCGCCTGTTCGTTGAGGGGCTCTCTGCGTCTGTGGGCGAAACTTTCAGCCTGGGAAGAGAAGACAGTCACTACCTGCGTGATGTCCTGCGTCTCGCGCCTGGAGATCCGCTCGAACTCGGTGACAAGTCTTCAGCAACGGTATTCGAGGCGGTAGTCGAATCCGTTGGCGATCACGTGGCCGTGAAGCTGCTTGCAGTGGCTGATGACCAAGCATCCCCCCGTCACGAACTCTGCCTGATCTTCGCGCTCTGCAAAGGATCGAAGAACGACCTCGTTTGCGACTGGGCAACCGAGCTTGGCTGCACCACGATTATCTTCTGGCAAGCGGAGCGCAGCGTTGTGCGGCTGCGAGGCGCCGAGGAGGCCCAAGCGAAATGCGCCCGGCTCGCCAAGATTGCCCAAGCGGCAGCGCAGCAGAGCAGGCAGCCGCGACCTCCAGCCGTGCATGTCTCGGCAAGCCTCGAAGAGGCTCTGCAGATTGCTACAGCTCTCGGTCCGGCCCTACGGATCACCTGCTCCCTCGCTGCCGGGGCTACCCCATTACCTCAGTTGCTCAGCGCAGACCTCTCCGCTACGGTGGTCGTTGTTGGCCCTGAGGGAGATCTCTCTGGACAAGAGGAGTCGATGCTCTCTAGCGCCGGCTTCGTCCAAGCCTCGCTTGGACC
>CAYPUA010000007.1:0-21166 GCA_964413875.1 uncultured Bdellovibrionales bacterium | reverse complement strand
CAGATCGGTGCGCTGATAGTCGACGAGAAGATCGACATGCTCATTTTTTTCTGGGATCCGCTCACCGCCCAGCCTCACGACCCTGATGTTAAGGCGCTGCTTAGGATCGCTGCGCTCTACGAGATCCCGATTGCTTGCAACCGGGCCTCTGCGGATTTCTTTATCACGAGCGGCTTGCTGCACCAGAGTTATGCCCGAAAAGTCGGCGCTGTTTAGCGCTTCCGGCTACATCATGTAGCCAAGCGTCTTGAGCTTCTCGATCTCTTTGTCGGAGTACTCGATTGGCGGGAGCGTCGCCTTAGGAGCAACTACGCTCTCTTGCGAGATGTACCGAGTTATTCTTTCCTTTGCTTCTACAACAGCGGGCACATCCCGAGTCGAAGCCTCACGCTCGGTAGCTTCGGCTTGGTCTGTCTCTATGTTGTAGACCTCCCACGCCGACGAGTCTCGGTCGAAGATAACCTTCCATGGCCAGTGCACGACTCCCACTTTCCTGGTGTGGTACTCCACTTCAAAGAGGGGCATCCGGTCACTCCATCCTGCTTCTTCCCCCTCAACCAGGGGCAGGAACGACGTGCCATCGATCCTAGAGCCTAGCTTCGGCATTTCCAAGAGATCCACTATTGATGGAAAGATCTCTAGGGTCGAAACCGGATGCGAGACCGCTTGCGGCGCGATTCGCCCTGGCGCGTGCAGCAGCAGCGGCACGTGCACCAGCTCGTTGTAGAGCAGGTAGCCATGTCCCATGTGGTTGTGCTCGCGGAAGGCCTCGCCGTGGTCGCCTGTCACAACGAGCACTAGGTCTTTCGTCGCTCCTGCTTCCGCTAAACCACGGTAGAGCCTCTCAAGCTCGCGGTCTGTGAAACGGATCTCCTCTCCGTAAAGCCCTCGAATGTATCGCAGGTCGTCATCAGAGAGTGTCGACGAGCGCTCGCGAAACTCGCGGTACTGCATGCTGTCAGAGAGGGGGCCTTTGTACCAATCCGTCTGGCTGAACGCGGGATGGTGCTTGTAGTTGTAGTGCGGATCGAAGTAGTGAAGAAAAAGGAATGCGTCTCGATTCGCGGCTCCCTCCTGCCCACGTAGCTTCTTGAGCCACTCCAATCCTCGCGTCGTAACTTCGGCAGAGGTGATCGCATCGTGCACATGCCCGCCGAAGCGAGCCTGCTCGTACACCTGAAAGCCGCGCCGGTAATCGGTCTTCGGTCCGATGAAGGTGTGGCTGACGAATCCTGCGGTAGCGAAGTCGTGTTTTGAGAAGTACTCAGCCATCGTCTCGGCTTCGCCCGACAGTCTTGAGCGGGGATGCTGGACTCCGTGCGAGGCCGGCAGTGAGGCCGTCAAGACCGAGGCGATCGAGGGCTTGGTCCACGGGGCTGTCGAGTATGCATTCGTGAATTGGGCTGAGTCTCCGGCGAGCTGCGCAAGAAATGGGGCTTGCTCAGGTTTTGAGAAGACTCCAGAGAAGCCGACTGTGTCGAGTACAACTACTACAACTGTCTTCGGGCCGCGGGTCGGCTTCACCAACAACGGTACGGTTAGCAACCCGAGAATAACAACAAGAGCCGCCGAAACCAACAATCCCCTGCGCTTCATCGCTCTAACCTCCAGGCTGCGTTTGTCTCCTGCTGCATTCTACACACGCTCGTTACTGCCCGACGAAAACACGCGGGATTCGTTGATTGAGGGTCACCAGGATTTCGTACGGGCTTAGGCCGCTCGCGCGAGCTACCTCTTCAACCGTTATCCGCTCTGAACCCTGCCGGCCGAACAAGACAACTTCATCACCGTTGTACGCCACGCCCTGCCCAACATTTACCATGAGCTGATCCATGCAGATCGCCCCAACTATCGGGTAGCGCTGCCCACGTATAAGCACCTCGCTATTTCCTGACAGCCGACGAAGGTACCCATCTCCGTACCCAAGAGGAATGGTAACCACCCTTGTGTCTTCAGGCGCAACCCAGGTGTGCCCGTAGCTAACACCCGCACCCTTGCGCACTACCTTGAAGTACACCACCTGGCTCTTGAGGCTCAGCACCGGCTCTAGCTTGAGCAAGGAATCAAGCCCTGCGCTTGGGTACACACCGTAGAGCGAGAGCCCCGGGCGCACCATGTCGAGCTGGCTCTCCGGCAACGCCATCAGGCCGCCTGAGGCCGCTATGTGGCGCAGGAACGGTGCCGTGGCGCGTTCTTCGTAATATCGCAGGCTCTCAAGAAACCTCTCGAGCTGGAGCCTCGTTGTACTGAGATCGTCTCGCCTGACGTCGGCAAAGTGCGAGTAGACGCCAACGACGTCACAGTGCTGGCTCTTGAGCGCCGCATCGAAGAGGGTCGGAGCGGTGTAGTAGTGAACCCCGATGCGCTCTAGCCCGGTGTCGATCTTGAGCTGAACTTTCGCCCGCCGGCCGAGCCGTGCGGCAGCCTCTTCGATCTGCTCCATCTTTGTGACTGAAGATGCTGTGACCTGTACGTCATTCTCGATGTAGAGATCGAGCTGCTCCTTAAGCAGGCCGCCGAAGACGAGGATCGGATGAGTAATTCCGAGCTTACGCAACTCAATCGCTTCCTCTATGTACGCCACCCCGAAAGAGTGCACACCAGCGGCCTCGAGGGTCTTAGCGACTTGCTCAAAGCCATGCCCGTAGCCGTTCGCCTTGATGACCGCCATCACCTTGGCGTCCCCAACAAAGGCCTGGATCGCCCTCAGGTTTGAGCGCAGCGAATTGAGGCACACTTCGGCGTAGGTCGGCCTGTGCCGAAACTCAACGTGACTCTGTTCGAAAGAGGAAGACATCGTTTCTCCGGGGAACGCCCCGAAACTCTTTTAACGTATCTGGACCTAAAGAGAAATTGCGCGCATCTATCGAATGTCTACTTCTACCGAAAGTCCCGTGTCGAACGACTCGAAAACCGCTAACCCCCTGGAGCTAGGAATCGCCCCGGCGATGTCGTTGCAAGACTCTCCGGAGGGATCGAACCCGGTCTTAAATCGGGCCTCAGGGCAGGCGTCCCCCGCTCGCGGCAGTCGGTTCCTGGGCTTCTTCCGGAAGCTGTTCCGAAAGTTCCTCAAGTTTACCCTGCTCACCTCTCCCCTCTGGATCTCTGTTGGAACGGCTGTCGTGTACGAGATGCGGACCTCCTTCTGGCAGTCGATCTACTTTACCGACCTCGCCTCCGAAGCGCGGTACAAAGTCGAGCCCGGGCCCAGCGATGCCATCTCATTCCCATCTTTCGGCCCCTACGATGAGCGGCTCGGCTACACCCGCATACCGCGCATCATCGATAACCTGACCCGAAACGGTTTCGATATAACCTCCCAGGCGCGGCAATCTGATCGCTTCCGAAGCCTGGCTGCCTCTGGCGTCTATCCTCCGTACCGCGAGAAGACCCGCGCTGGCATCACAATTCTCGACAAGAACAACACTACGATCTACGCAGCCTACCGCCCTGAGCGCACCTACGAGAGCTTCGACGACCTTCCGCCGATCCTCGTCGAGTCTCTCCTCTACATCGAAAACCGAGAGATCCTGAGCACCGAGTATCCGTACAAGAATCCGGCTGTGGAGTGGGACCGCTTCGGTCTTGCCGTGCTCGAAAAGGCTCGACAGGTCTTTCAGCCCGACCTCAACGCTCCGGGCGGAAGCACAATTGCAACGCAGCTAGAAAAGTACCGGCACTCGAGAGAGGGGCGCACCTCGGGAATCCACGACAAGCTTGAGCAGATGTTCTCTGCCAGCCTGCGCGCGTACATGAATGGCCGGCAGACATTCAAGACTCGCAAAAGCATCGTCCTGTCGTACATCAACTCGATACCGTTGGCAGCTCTGCGAGGGTACGGGGAGGTGAACGGCATCGGAGATGGGTTGTGGGCGTGGTACGGCCTAGACTTCAACTCCGTTAACCAGCGGCTGCTCAAGCTCAGCTCCCTGAAGCCAAGCGAGGACCCAACCCCGTTCGCTGAAACGTACAAACAAACCTTGAGCCTCTTCATCGCACACCGCCGGCCCAGCTTCTACCTGCTGTCCGGACTGGGCGAGCTAAATACGCTAACAAATGCTCACCTTGACCTGCTGGCGAAAGATGGCGTTATCTCGCCCAAGCTGCGGGACGCTGCAAAGAGAATTCCGCTTACTCTCCGGCGCGCTGCACCGAAGACTCGCTCTGTCTCGTTTGTGCAGAGAAAAGCGGCAAACGCTATCCGCACCCGGCTGCTTGAGCTGACCAACTACCCGCAGCTCTACGATCTCGACCAGGTAGACATAACGGTCAAGAGCACCATGGACAACGACGCCAACGAGGGCGTCACAAATATCCTGAAACAGATCAAGGATGCAGAAAGTGTGCGAAGGTTTGGCTTAAACCAGTCTCGCAGCCTCGGTCGTGGAGACCCGTCAAAAGTTATCTTCAGCGTCACGCTCTACGAGCGTCGCGGGAACGCTAATATCCTCCGAATTCAGACAGACAACTTCGACAACCCCTTCAGCGTCAACGAAGGAGCCCGGCTCGACCTCGGCTCAACGGCGAAGCTGCGCACGGTCACCACGTACCTCGACATAGTCGGTGAGCTCCACGAACGCTACTCGTTCATGTCCCCCCAGGAACTGCGGAAGGTTGACCGCCGGGGCCTCGACCCAATCTCGATCTTTGTCGTGAACGAATTCACCCGAAACCCATCAATATCTCTTCCCTCGCTTCTGACACGCGCCCTTCAGCGCCGGTACTCTGCGAGCCCGCACGAGAGCTTCTTCACCGGTGGCGGCATGCACACCTTCGAGAACTTTAAGAAGGAGGACAACGGACGTAACCCAACCGTTCAAGAGGCGTTGACTGCATCGATTAACCTCCCCTTCGTGCGCCTGATGCGCGACGTATCGCGCTACTACATAGCTCAGATGGGTCTCAAGCTTGGCGGCCCAAAAACCGACCGGTCAAATCCTGTGCGGATGCACTTCCTTCGCAAATTCGCCGACCAGGAGGGCAGCTACTTCATGCGCCGCTTCTACGAGAAGTACCGTGGCAAGCCATCGAAGGAGCTGCTCGAAGGCCTCATAAAGAGCACCCGTGCATCAGCCCGACACGCTGCTGTCATGTATCGCTACGTGCGGCCCGAAGGCTCCGAGACGGAGATGGTTGAGTTCATCAAGGAGAACGTAACGAACTCCAACATCCCACCGAACCTCTTCTCGAAGTGGTACCGCGAATTTCCCCCAGGCAAGTACAACCTGAACGACCAGGGCTACCTTGCCCGCATTCACCCTCTGGAGCTCTGGCTCGTTCGGTTCCTGCAGGACAATCCGGGAGCCACGATCCAATCGGCCCTCGCTGCGAGCTACGAGGAGCGGCAACAGGTCTACGAATGGCTCTTCAAAACTCCCCAGACAAAGGCGCAAGACAGCCGCATTAGGACTCTGATGGAGACGGAGTCCTTCCTGGAAATTCACAAGCAGTGGCGCAAAATGGGCTACCCGTTTAATTCGATGGTGCCCTCTCTTGCCTCTGCGCTTGGCAGCTCAGGCGATCGCCCGATGGCGCTGGCAGATCTGGTTGGAATCATTCTCAATGACGGCGTGAAGTACCCCCTGGTGCGGCTTGAGGAGGTGCGGCTCGCCTCCGACACGCCGTACGAAACCGTCCTGCGCCGCAGCGACCGCAATCAGGGTGAGCGGGTACTAAAGCCTGAGGTAGCCCAGGCGCTGCGTGGCGCGATGAGGAACGTGGTAGAGTCTGGAACTGCCCGCCGCGTGTACCACTCCTACGTTCGATCCGACGGAAAGTTCTACACAATCGGAGGAAAGACAGGCACAGGAGACCACCGCCACGAGACGTACGGGCCTGGTGGGCAGGTGATCTCCTCACGAGTAGTGAACCGCACAGCAACATTCGCCTTCTTTATCGGAGACCGCTTCTTCGGAGTTGTTTCCGCTCACGTTCCCGGTCCAGAGGCGGCTCAGTTCGATTTCACTAGTTCACTGGCGGCCGAACTGCTCAAGATCGTCAAAGACTCCGTTGGTCCGTTGATCGAGGCTTCGGGTTCCGAGCTAGCGCCGACCTTCTTGGAAGCTCAGAAAGAGGATCTAGTGGCTGTCGAGGCTCCGCAGGAGGGTGCCGTTAGCTCAGAACCAGCTCCCGCAGGCAGCGCCGCTAGCATCTTTGGCACCCTGATCCAGGAGCCGGCAAGCTCCCCGGAGAGCGCCGCCGAGGGTCGCTAGACCCCCAAAATAAGGCCTTATACCCCTGAATCCCCTCAAACTCTTGTCATTACCCATTTACCCTGGTAAACACTCCCACCTACCCAATACGCCCGGGTAGCTCAGTTGGTAGAGCAGCGGATTGAAAATCCGCGTGTCGCTGGTTCGATTCCGGCCTCGGGCAGATTTATTCCTATCTCGACCTGCTGCGCAGGATCTCGATGACGGCTTAGGGGCTGCGGCCCCTAAGGACCCGACATTCCTCCTATCTCGCCCTGCTGCCTCCTATCTCGCCCCGCTACGCGGGAGCTCGATGACGGCTTAGGGGCGGCCGCCCCTAAGGACCCGACATTCCTCCTATGTCGCCCTGCTTATTCTCCATCTCTATCGAACTACGTGAACGTGAACGTACCCGCAGAGAGGGTTACCTTAGATCAGAGGCTCGCTGGCTTTCTCGGTGCTGGAGCCGGTGCCGGTGCCGTTCCCGCAAACCGGTGCGATTTGTGGACGGGAACGGGTCGATACTCCCGCTCTGCCCCCTTTCCTAGACCATGAGCGCAACTTCTTTCCCCCAGTAGCGAACGCTCTTCTGTAAACGCAGAGCTGCGCAGCGCTTGGGGTTCCTGGTGCCGCGGCTTCTTCTCTTCACTTTACACACGGAGCTTCTAATCCATGATACCTAATCTTGAGCAGACAACTGCCACAACGACCGCACTGACAACTGATAATTCTAGCGATGTAGTCGCTCCGACTGCCTCGACTTCTTCATCGACTGCGCCTTCGACTATCGAGTCTTCGATAACCTCCGCCCTCGAGGGCAGCAGCGCCACCAAGCGCCGAGGAAAGCGGGACTCCGCTTCGGCAAAATTCTCGGCAGAAAATATCGAGAAGATGATTCGAACCTTGACGAAGCTCGTTGAGGCATTTGCTGCTCTGGCGCAGGCCTACCGCAAGGCTAATCCTCCAACGGCGACAACGCCGCAGCCATCCCCCTTGCCGCCTGTCCAAGAGCCGCCGGCCAAGATCCCAGAGGACTTGGAGGAGCTGCCAACTATTGATTCACCCGAGCCAACAACCCCCTTAGATGAAATGCTGCCCGAGACCCCTGAAGAGACGACCGCATCGTCGGAGCTGACATCGCAGACCGTCGACCGAGGACGGCCGCTTGAACTCTCATCTGGCTTTCTATGGAAGCCGGTCTCTGACAAAGATGGAAAGCTGGCAGTTCTTCTTCCGCCTCGACTGACCGGACGGGTTAAAAGCGTTGCTATTCTCTCTCCTGATGGTTCGCGGACTCTTCAAACAGGAAAGTATGCCGGGAACGGAAACGGCGACCGAGAGCACTTCCGCTTCTCGAAGCCAGGCGGCGAGTTTCCAGATGGCAGCATTGTCCTCATCAAGCTGGCTGATGGCTCGCGCCGGTACATGACCATTCGCGATACAGCGGCTCGGCTGCAGAAGTAGGGAGTGACGAAATCGTGTGGGCTTCGCCTGATCAGCTCACCCGAGCGAGCGCCGCCGCCAGCTCTGGCGGCTTGATGTTCCAGGCAACGATGTGCCAACGCGAATCTCGGAAGACGAGCACGCAGGCGGCGCCCGTGCTCACCCCTGGCGCTTTGAGCGGCTTGCCAGCGAGGTCTTTCAGCATCCGGCCGATCTCCCGCAGCCGTCCGTTGCTCGTGACGGCGACGGTGAGACCACCAAGCTGCTCAAGCTCCTCTAGCAGGCTCTCTAGCTCTTGGCGGACAGC
Organism: uncultured Bdellovibrionales bacterium; assembly: GCA_964413875.1. Lineage (GTDB taxonomy): Bacteria > Bdellovibrionota_C > UBA2361 > UBA2361 > OMII01 > OMII01. Next base: position 13,225 of record CAYPUA010000007.1, on the reverse strand, counting down.
CTGCTCAGAGGGCCGGAACTGCGCCTTGGCTGGGCGCTCTCCACGATCACGCCACGCAGAAAGCTCTTCCGGGCCGAAGCGCTCCTCAATCTCTGCGTCCGAGAGCCCGCTCCATGAACCGTAGTCGAGTTCGTCGAGCCGATTATCGATTCGAGCGGCTTGATTAACCTTGGTCTTCTCCGCTATCGAAGCCGCAAAAACTCTCGTTCGCTGCAGCGGTCCTGAAATGACCTGAGCTACCGGAATTGCGGCTGCTGCAATCGCTTCTGCGACAGCATCCGCCTGGCGACGACCTTCTTCGGTGAGGGGCATATCCTCGCCTCTGCCTACCCAGAAGACTTTCTCTCCCTTGTTGAAGGTGTTCCCGTGTCGGCAGAAGATCGCGACCGGGTTCATGCCAGCTCCCCTTCACGCGCAATAATCTCTTCGCAACGGGCAACGTCCTGCGGGTTATCGACCGACCACATCGTGCGCCCCTGCATCGAAACTTGCACAACACGGATCGGGATCCCGTGCTCAAGTGCGCGCAGCTGCTCAAGCTGTTCAACGGCTTCGAACTTGCCCACTGGAAGGGTGATGTACCGCGCGAGCGCCTCTGGCCTGTAGGCGTACACGCCGATGTGCTGGAACACAGGGCTCTTATCACCACCCGGCGCCGAGCGGATAAAAGGAATAATTCCTTTTGAGAAGTAGAGGGCATCTCCGCTCGCCCCAAACGTAACGGTGGTCCCAGACACAATCCCCTGCCCCTTCGACTTGAGCATGCTTTCGTACTGCGCCGTAGAGAGGTTCACCGCAGGGGTTGCGATCTGCACTGAAGGGTCGCGTCGCATCTCTTCGACTAGGGCTCCGATTACCCAAGGGGGCATCAGCACGGCGTCACCCTGCAGGTTGACGACGATCGATGGCTTCTCGGTTATCTGCGTCAGCGCCTCCTGAACCCGCTCTGACCCGTTTGTGCATGTCGGCGACGTCATCACGGCGACCCCGCCGAAAGAACGCACGTGCGCCGCGATTCGCTCGTCATCGGTGGCGACGATCACCCTAGTAATTGAAGGGACTGCTTGCGCAATCCGCCAAACCCTCTCAAGCAAGCTGCGGCCCGCAACGGGGGCGAGCGGCTTGCCGGGGAAGCGCGACGACCCGTAACGGGCCGGTATCACCACAATGGTTTCCATACTGAGCGTCGTGTAGTATCCCCCAAGTGAGACTGGCGGGAAACCTCTGTAAAGCGGTTGAGGCGGCAGGATCTCGGTCGCCTCGATGGCGACCGCGGGGATGCAAGTGCCCGCAGAAACGTTAGCTTAGAGCGAACTGGGAAGCGCCTAGGAATGGGTGTTCCCTTGAAGTTTTACGGTATGACCAAGAAGGTAGCCTACCAAGGAATTCGCGGCTCTTTCAGCAGCATGGCTGCCCGCGCCATGGCGCAGGAGCCTTTTGAGCCGGTCGAAACCTCGCGTTTTCGCGAGATATTTGAGCATGTCGCCGCGGGACGAGCTGACCTTGGAATCGTGCCGATTGAGAACGCACTTGCCGGCTCCGTGCATGAGAACTACGACCTGCTCGGGGAGTTCCAGCTCTCAATCGTCGCCGAGCACTACCTTCCGGTCGAGCTGCATCTTGTGGCTCCGGTCGGCGCAGAGCTAGCCGGTGTGCGTCAGGTGTCGTCGCATCCGAAGGCGCTTGAGCAGTGCTCAAAGTTTCTTGAAGAGCGTCCCCAGATTGCAAAGGTAAGCAGCTCTGATACAGCTGGAGCTGCCCAGGAAGTTGCCCGGCGCGATGATACCTCGATGGCAGCGATTGCCAGCGACGAAGCTGCTCGCGAACAAGGCCTTCAGATTCTCGCTCGTTCCATTCAGAACCATGGGATGAACGCCACGCGCTTCGTTGCTGTCCGAGCAACGCCCAACACAACGGGCGCTACCAACAAATGCTCCCTGCTCTTCACGCTCCCTCATCAGCCAGGCAGCTTAGCCCGTATCCTCACCGCGATCGCCGATGCGAACGGCAACGTGACAAAGATCGAATCGCGGCCGATAACCGGCAAACCCTTCGAATACGGATTCTACATCGACGTACAAGCCGCAAGCGAAATCTCAGCCGTGGCTCGGGCAGTCGAACGCCTCGCTTCGTCCTCTAGAGTGCTGGGGCTGTACGAGGCTGCCGCGCCCCTCTTCTAAACAATTCTTTTACCTAACGACGCTGCAGCCTCGAACGAGGCACTAGCCATGTCGATGGTGTTTTCGGTGCGGACGGCGCCGAAACCGAACAGCCCTATCGCTGCCTTAAACGGAATTACGGTGAAAAAACTTTTTTGGAAGGAGCACTAGCGGGCAAAAGAGAAAGGCCCGGCAGCATCTCTGCTGCCGGGCCTTTCTCCACCAGGCTACGAAAACAGTACCCCGATGTGTCGAAGCGATTAACGCTTCGAGAACTGCGGACGCTTACGAGCCTTATGACGGCCGTACTTCTTGCGCTCTACCTCGCGGGCATCGCGGGTCAGCACCCCTGCCGACTTGAGCGGCGGACGGAGGCCAGCGTCAGCCTGAACCAGAGCGCGGCCGAGGGCCATGCGCAGAGCACCAGCCTGGCCGGTCTTTCCACCGCCCATGACGTTAGCAAGAATATCGAACTTCTCGCTCGTAGCCGTCTTCACGATCGGCTCACGGAGCAGGATGTCGAGAACTGCGCGACCGAAGTACTCCTTCGTCTCGTGGCCGTTCACGAGGAACTTGCCAGTTCCCGGCCTGAGGTAAACGCGCGCTACCGCTGTCTTGCGGCGCCCAATAGCGTGAAATCCACCACCCTTGATCATCGTAGCTCCTTACTTCTTGTTGCGCTGAAAACTAACTGTGAATGCCTCTGGCGACTGCGCTGCATGCGGATGCTCGCTGCCAGTGTAGATCTTAAGCTTGCCGAGCAATCGGTGTCCGAGGATTCCCTCTGGGAGCATGCCACGCACCGCGCGCTCGATCGCCATCTCTGGACGATCCTGGAGCATCCTCGCTCCCGGAACTTCCTTCAGTCCACCCGGGTACCCCGTGTAGTGGCGGTATATCTTCGTCTCGCCCTTGTTGCCCGTGAGCACAACCTTGTCTGCGTTCAACACAACAACGAAGTCTCCCCCGTCAACGTTCGGGGTGAACGTCGCCTTGTGCTTTCCGCGGATCAGGTGCGCAGCCTCTGTCGCCAGACGACCAACCGGCACGCCCGAAGCGTCGATTACCCACCACTTCGAGCTCTCGCGAGCTGCCTCAGCCGAAACAAATACAGTACTCATAACTACTTCTCTAAACTCTTCCGCCCTCACGCTTAACGCGCGTTAAACGAGCTCTACACACTGTTCCCCCGGGGTAGCATCAACAATCAGCCTTACGCCTCATCACCAGTACGGCAGACGACGACAGCAGAGTGGTAAAAACGGGGCGCGCGACGGGAACGCCCACCTCAACCCAGAGAGTGGCAGAGGGTACCACAACCGCCAACTCGGTCAAGCTCGCGGGATCTCAAGGGATTACTGCCGCCACAAGCGGCCTAGGACGCTACTTTTGAAACAAATTCAATATATTGCACGACCGGCTCGTGCAACTGGCTGGCTATCGAGACAGCCTCAGGACCGAGCAATCTGACAGTTTCACGCAGTGCGGACTCGCGACCAGCCTCTGTATCCCCAGCAAACCGCACAAAGGTGTCGTACCAGAGCGTGCTGCCCGCTTCGGCCATGCCCCACAGGTCAACCAGCGTGGTCGAGATCCCCGCAACCTCGACCTTTCGCTCCGAGACGCGCTTCACTGCTAGCGCCGCACTAACCGAGGTGCTGTGCAGCACTGCAAGAAGCTCCGCCGCCGTTTCAACTTTACCGGGCGCAACACCCGCCGCGGCAACGAGGGCGACACGCTCACCGTGAGTTGCCTTCGCCTGGCTAAGCGCGTGCTCCAACGGAAAAATCGAAGCAGCGCTCGCAGCGACTGCCGTGTGAAGCTGCTCTCGACTCTGATTGAAACTCGCAAAATCCATCTTCTGTACCTCTTTACCGGAAATAACAGCGCCCGTTAGGGACTCATGCCGAGAACGCCGCTATCAGCTTCCTCGTTATCGTCCGAGGGCTCGGCGATGAGCCCCAGACGGAGCACTTCAAGCTCAAAAGCCTCCTGCTCCGGCGTCGATGCAACGTAGTTGCGTTCGTCTGGATGCGGATTATCTCTCGAGAACTCCTTGGCTCCCTGCCAATTGTGTCGCCATAAGCCGAAGAATCGCAATCCTTTTGCGTACCCCTCTTGAACGAGGCTCTTTAATTCGTCAGGCGAAATGCCCAACGTGGCAGACTCACCCGGGTAGCGGAATCCCGTTCCATCGAGCGTGAAGCCGTCTCCACGCCGCAGCTCACGCATCTTGTCTGGCTTGTGCTCCTCGCGCGGATCGCCGGCTGTGTCCGCGTCGCTGCCGCGATCATCCGGGCTCACACAGCGCAAGCAGGTGCTGCGAATAAAGCCAGCCGTGCCATCGAGCTGCTGCGCAGCGAGCTCGCGCATGGTGCGGTAAGCGCCCACGTCGAGGTTATCCTCAAGCATCACGCTCGCAATATGCTGATTTGCAGGGTTCTGCTGCTTGCTGTACTCGAAGAGGTCTCGAGCCCGCGCCGCAATCGATGAGAATTCACGCTTCAATCCCTCATCGAACTGGATTCGGCTGCGAAAGACCAGCGGAGCGAGCGTCACAAACGGAGCGCGGATCGGAGTTTTATCGTAGGCCCTCTGGGTTGCACCGTTAGTGAGGTAGAGCTCAAGGGTGAGGTTCCTATCAACCGAAAGCCGCGAGATAACGGTCTTGAGGTACTCGGTGTCTAGGCTGAACGTGCCATCCACCAAGACCCCGATGTAGGGCTCGCGAATCTGCGCGGCGAGAAGAGTCGCCACGTTGCTCTCGACAACAGCGCGCGCTCCTGGCTGCATCGCATACAACATCGCGTAGCCGCGCGCCTGTCCTGACACCCATGAACCCGCATTCGCCGGCGGCTCTTGCGCGGATGCCCCGCCTCCGAGCAGGCTCGGAGGTCCCGAAGATCGTCCTCCACCGATGAACTGGTCGCCCGTGCCGAAAGGCTCGCTCGGCTGCGCGTCAGAAAACACAGACCGCGCGTCGTCGTCATCGGCAACACCTGCAGAGTTTTGCCCGTCGCCGGAACTTGGCGCCGCCACACTCGGAGCAGGTGTTACGGGAGCCGCCACATTCGATCGCTGCGCGTCGAGCGCATCCCCCGGAGCATCATCTTGGCTCAAAGAGTTAAGCGCGAGCAGCGCATCGTCTTCGTCTATCGCTCCAGGCGGAACCGTTTTACGTGCGGCAGGCAGTTCAACTGATAACGGTGCAGGGGCTGGCTCTTGACCCAGCTGGGGAGAAGCCGATGTTTGCTGCGCTTGCGGCAGATGCGGCACGTTGTGCCTCTTCAGCGCTGATGCCAGCGAGTATCCCAGCCCGGCGATCAGGACGATGTACAGCAAGAGGCGCCTTTGCGGGATAATCGGCATACCCCTGATTATCTCACGCAAATGGCGGCGCGGAAGAGGATTTGTATGGCTGAACTGAAGTTTGTCACTGCTGGCGCAGGATAAATCCCTCGACCAAGGACATCAGCAGCGTCGGCTGCCCAAGCAGCTGGTGGTCGTCGTCGAGGAGCTTAAGCTCAACCCCCGGGTTGCGCCGGGCGAACCCCTCACTTTGGGAAACGCTCACGGTTTCGTCTCTGGTTCCGTGAATCACCATAGTTGGCACCACGGGCACAACATCCTTGCTGGCTAGCTGCCTAAGCTCTTCCACAAAACGGAAGTGCACTGGCACTTGCTCGCCGCGCTCAAGGTCTTCAATGAGCATGATCCCCTCGCGTTTCCAACGCTCTTCGACTTCCGGCGAGAGGAGCTTGCTGCCAGCGTCCCACGGGTCAATCACCGGGGCGAGCAACACCAGCGACTGGACGTGATCACGACTCTGTTTCGGCAGGCGAAGAAGACTGTGCGCAGCGACGAAAGCGCCAAAGCTGCTGCCTATGACTGCGAGAGGTTCAGGCGCAAATCCAGCGATCTCATCAGCGACGAATTCGACGATGCGGTTCGGCGACAGCTCGGCTAAGGATGGGATACCCAGGTCGGGAATCTCAGCGGGAATCCCTCGTGCGGCGAAGTGATTTGCCACCAAGCGCGCCTTCGATGACCGCGGCGAGCCACCGAGCCCGTGCAGGTAGAGTATACGGGAAGGCTTAAGCATCATGTTTTCCTGAATAATTCTTTCGACCCCCCGTCTTTCGTGCTACACCAACCTGGCACGAAAAGATCATTTTAAGAAGATTGTTCGTATGCAAATGACCCACCGCGACGCCGTGAAGACCCCGAAAGCGCTCCTCTTTTCAGCAGCACTCTCCGCTCTGCTTCACTTCCCAGCAGACTCCAAGGCCGAGGAGGTTCCTATCCTCCCCGGTTCCCAGCTCGCCCAGGAGCTGTCGGAGACATTCGAAAAAGTTGCTGAGAACATCACCCCTTCCGTTGTTACGATCTCGACCGAAACGAAGTCAAAGAAAGCAAAGAACCAGAAGAGCGCAGATGCCCTCCGAGACTTCTTCGGTGAAGATTTCATGGACAAGATGGTGCCAACACCCCAGCGGGGCCTCGGCACCGGAGTAATCGTGGACGAGCAGGGACATATTCTTACCAACAATCACGTCATCGGCGAAGCTGATGAAGTGACCGTTCGGCTCAACAGCGAGAAGACCGTCAAGGCGAAGGTCGTTGGCGTAGACCCGCGCACTGACCTGGCCGTGATCAAAATTAAAGTGAAGGAGACTCTGCCGAAGGTAGCGAAGCTCGGAGACTCGGACAGGCTCAAGATCGGCGAGTGGGTAGTGGCAGCCGGGGCCTCGTTCGGACTCGACAACACCATCACCGCGGGAATCGTGTCTGCGAAGGGCCGCGCGATCTCGGGCAACGGCCAGTACGAGGATTTCATTCAAACGGACGCAGCGATTAACCCCGGAAATAGTGGTGGACCGCTGGTCAACCTGCGGGGGGAGGTTATCGGAATCAACACCGCGATTGTCTCCAAGTCAGGCGGCTACATGGGAATCGGATTCGCAATACCGATCAACATGGCGAAGCAGGTCATGGAGAGCCTCATAACGAAGGGCAAAGTGACCCGCGGTTGGCTGGGTGTTGGCATCCAGAACCTCTCGGAGGATCTCGCTGACACCTTCAAGTTTGAGGGCACCGAGGGGGCTCTCGTGGGTCATGTAGATCCGAAGGGTCCGGCAAAGACGGCCGGCTTCCGGCAGGGCGACATCATTATCCAGCTCGGCAAGGAGAAGATTAAGAACGTTAACCAGCTCCGCAACTCAGTAGCAGCTATCAAGCCGGGAACCTCCATCCCCCTCACTGTCATTCGGCAGGGAAAGAAGATGATAATCGATGTAGAGATCGGCGAGCTGCCGGCTCAAGTTGATGAGCCCGTTAGCACCCCATCTGGCCAGAATGAGGAGTTAGGGCTTACGATCGAGGAGTTTGATGAAAGCGCTGCCCGTAAGCTTAAGACATCCCGCTCAAAGGGCCTGGTCATCACTGAGGTAGACCCCCAGGGTCTCGGAGCGAAGGCAGACCTACAGCCTGGCGATATATTGATAAGCGTCAATGATGTTGAGGTCCTAACCCTCGATGAATTCAAGGACGCGGTTGAGAAGGCAGACCCCAAGAAGGGTGTGCTCCTGGTGGTCGAATCGCGCGAAATGGAGCGGTTTGCGCTGCTAAAAGACTCATCGGATTCCGAGTCGGAGGAGCCGAGCGAGGAGTAGCGCCTGCGGCGATCTGCAAGGCGACGGCTTCCTGCCACCCCTGCCTTTTACCCGACCGAGGGGGTGTGCTACCTTGAGCGCGTTGGAAGAAGTCTGATCCCTAGGAGGCATGATGCTTACCACTCGGCTCGTCCCTGCAATCGCCCGCTCACTCACTCTCGCTGCCCTGGCCGGAGTCTGCTTATCAGCCTCGTCGAAAGCAGCCGAAGCTCAGGAGACAAACCGCGTCTGGACGATCGAGGAGATCATCGCAGAGCGCGAGGATCCAGCGCGAAACAGGACGCGGTACTGCAACGGCCAGTTCTTCAAGCCGTGCATCTGCGCCAAGGATGTCTCAAATTTCGTTCAGTATCGCCCATCGGTAAAAGAATGCCGCAACAGGGCCGCAATTATCCTTTCGGGGAAGTACCTCAACGTATTCAGCGTTGTGGTTCGCGATTGGCTAAACCGCGATCGCTGGCCTACTGAGGGAGTTAACAACTGCACTCCCTACGAGCGTGACACCCTCGGCCTTAACAAGTGCAGCGTGTTCAAGGTGCAGAAGATCATCAACGTCTCTGACTCTGAGGGTAATGCTGAGGTTCACTGCCTCGGTGCCAGTGGGTACTCCTCACTCTTCTCGAAGGTTACTCGCATCACAGCGAAGCTCTCGGACATCCCTGACTCAAATCAGGACCCGCTTATTCGTTGGTGCTTGGCCGGACCGACCAAGCCACTCAACTAAAGTCCTGGCAATCGCTCACTCGCTGTGACCGGGAACAATGGAAAACTCGGAGACCTCCCTCACCTACTGTGAGGGGGGCTCTTAGAAAAGTCCCTTAGGGCTGGCTGTCATTATCTCGTGCCCACTGTCTGTGACGAGTACGGTATGCTCCCACTGCGCCGAGAGAGCTCCGTCAACCGTTCGAACCGTCCAGCCATCGACCTTTGAAAGCGAGGTCTTTGCGCTTCCGGCGTTTATCATCGGCTCAATGGTGAAGGTCATGCCGGGCCGCATCAGCTCGCCAGTGCCACGCCGACCAACGTGAATTACTTGGGGAGCCTCATGAAACTCGCGCCCCAAGCCGTGGCCCGTGTACTCGCGCACAATCCCGTAGCCCCGCTTAGTGCCTTTGATGAACTCTTGAATTGCGGCGCCAATGTCTCCGATTCTCTTACCCGGCTTTACCTCGCGGATGCCGGCCATGAGCGCCTCGCGAGTGGTCGTCACGAGCTCGCGTGCCTCGGCGGAGCACGAGGCCTCCCCACCAACGAAGAACATCCGGCTTGAGTCGCCGTGGAACCCGTTCTTAAAGGAGGTCACATCAACATTAACGATATCCCCCTCTTTCAAGATTACGAAGGGGGCCGGGATGCCGTGGCAGATGACGTCGTTTGGAGAGACGCAAACCGACTTCGGGAAACCTTTGTAGTTGAGAGGCGAAGGAATCGCGCCAAGCTCGGTGGTGCGGCGATGCACGAAGGTGTTGATCTCCTCGGTGCTGATGCCTGGCTTAACAATCTCCCCTACCTCATCGAGGATAGTCGCCGTCACGCGACAGGCCTCACGCATCAGCTCGATCTCTTGTGCCGTCTTTATTGTTATTCGATCAACCACGGACTTCTCTTCTACGATCCTAGGGCTACGATAGCCTTAAAGTGCTTCTCCGAAACCGGTATAACGCTCAGCCGCGTTCCTGGCTGCAGCAGAAGCAGCCCCGCTAGCTCTTTTGTGCGCCGGAGCTCCTCAAGCGGGACGAGCCGACGGAACTTCTTGACGAACCGCACCTTGGGACAGAACCACCTCGGAGACTCCTTCGTTGCCTTTGCGTCGAAGTACTCGCTAGAGCGGTCAAACTGCGTCTTGTCTGGCGCGGCCTTCGCACAGATTGAGCCGACCCCGACAACACCGGAAGGCTCCGCGTTCGAATGGTAGATCAGCACTTTGTCCGACACCGCCATCTCCTTGAGGAAGTTGCGAGCCTGGTAGTTTCTGACGCCGGTCCAATCTGTATCGCTGTCACGAGACAGATCGTCGATCGAGTACACGTCCGGTTCGGTCTTTACGAGCCAATGAGCCATGCCGAGCATTGTCGGGCGACAGGCAGCAACTTGCAAGGGATTGAAGGCTGAAAGGGTCAGGGGCACCCCGGCTCAAGCCTGAAAAGTCGACCAAACTAAGCCTAGGACTGGCGGGCTACGAGCTCTCGAATACCCTCAAATCCAGCAACGGCCATCTTGACCTTGGCAGTCCGGCTGCCGATCTGAGCCAAGGCGTTTGCGTCCGAGAAGGTAAAGAGCTGGAACGCCACTTTGGGCCACGTTTTCTTGAAGTACTCGCACGAGTCCGCATACGCGAGGTCAAAGGCTCGGAAGCCGTACGTCTCAACGAGATCCTTGATGATACTCTTCTGGGTTGGCGTCTTGTCGAGCCGGCTCGGAATCGCAACACCCCCGAATGAGTCAATCACAGAGAGCACTTCGGGAAGGGGCTTCTTGACGAGGTGCATGGCTCTCGCGGCGGCATCTGTTGGCACCTCTAAGGCCCGCAGAAACTCGTTGATGCGCTCACCTGTCACAGACTCGCCGAACAGGCACGCAAACACAACATCGTCACAGCTGCCGACACGGCAACGAATTGAAACTCCCGGAATAACGGTGAGCGGAGAGTCTTTAGCTGCTGACACCATGCGATCGACGAAATCGGCACTGAAGAGATCGGTAATTGCGATTACATCGAGCCCCTTCACCTTTGCGAGCCGCACGATAGCTGGTGCTGAGTCCAGGCCCTCGACACCGAGGTAGCCGCGAGAAGCTGGGCTCTTCACGCGCAGATCGAGCACGTAGCTCTTGCTGCGCGTGCGAGTCTTCTCAATCTGGCCTGTCAGCCCCTGCTGAGGTCCTGCGGCGATTCCTGATGACTCTTTCTTGCGTGCCATACGTTGTTCCTCTCGTCGGTACTGCTGTTCGCACTACTCCGAGCTTGACCTGATTCCTTCCTTCAATTTCCTGCTCTGCTCCTCGGCAGCATCCTTCGTGTCGGGCTGTCGCTTCGCTGCGCCGAGGGCCTCTTGATCCTCTATCAGCTCACGCAGCATCGACTTGACCGCGCCCAGCTGAATCTCAAGCCTTCCGATATCACTCGACGTCGGGATGCTTCCGAACATGGAAAGCACTCGATCCACTTTCGTCAGAAGGCCCGTAACTTTCGAAGTGAGAAGATCTACCCTGCCCTCCAAGAGGCGTAGGTCTGCAGTCGATGCGATCCCCATCATGCGAGTCACGGTCGCAGCGCTCACTTCCACTCGCGGACTCTCGGCCGCTACCGATGGAGCAGGAGCTGGCGCTTGTTTCGGTGACGCGGACATTACTGTTGGTTGCGGGGAGTCACCCTCCGGTCGCGCCGGAACCGCCGACACGACTTGCTCCGTAGCCTCTGGCTCAACGCCAGGCACTTCGGTCTGTGGCAACTGCGCGAATGGGTCCTGCTCCATGAGAAACTCTCTGCTTTCCCTCAAAATCCGGTTGCATGCCTCGTCGAGAACTGACGAATCCCGACGGAAAAACTGCGAGTAGCGTCGGGCGGACCACGTACACTCGGTCTGCTGATGCCCGTAGAAGTAAAGATGAGCGGGGTAGCGGGAACGATTCGATGTAAAATGCTAGTGGCGGCGCACGGGCGCGGAGTTAACCACTTTTAACGACTCGCTTTCCTGGGGCGATTCTTCCCCGGCTTGCGCCTCTGGACGAAGCATTACTCGCGCGATGCGGTGCTTATGCACCTCGGACACAGTGAACGACCAACCCGCGAAATCGAACGACTCCCCCTCGGAGGGCAGTCGTCCTAGGTGGGCCATAATGAATCCAGCCACCGTGTCGTACTCCCCATCCGGAAATTGCACTCCGCACTCCTCTGACACCTGAGAGGTAGAAGCCGTGCCTTCGAACAGAAGAGAGCCGTCTCGCTGGGCGCAGAGCGCTCCACGCTCCGCAGGAGAGTCGAATTCATCGAAGATGTCGCCAACGATCTCTTCCACTAAGTCCTCGAGCGTAACGATGCCCTCAACGCTGCCATGCTCGTTCAGGATGACCGCTAAGTGGATGCCGCCTTGCCGCAGTTCTTTCAGAAGATCGTTGACGGGCTTCGTGTCGGGCACAAAGTAGGCTGGCCGGATGAACGTGCGCCACTCAACACCCGTAAACGACTTGCCGACAAAAGGAAAGAGGTCTTTAGCCAGGAGCATGCCGCGAACTTCGTCGAGCTCCTTGCCGCATACGACAACTCGCGACACGCCTTCTTTAGTGAAGAGATCCACCAGCTCCGCGGCCGATGCACTCTCGCGCGCCCAGACTACATCGCTCCTGGGAGTCATGACTTCTCTCGCAACTCGGTCTGAGAGCTCAACGACACCTTCAATCAAAGCCTGCTCGTCCTTCTCAATCGTGCCCTTTTCCATGCTCGTTTTAACGATTTCACCGAGGTCATCCGCTGAAATTGCTATCTCGCGCTCATTCGAGGCTTCGATGTTGAACCGGTTCAGCACGCCGGAAACTGCCTTGTGGGCGAACATCAGCAGAGGGCCGAAGACAGAGAACACTGCACACAGCACCCCAGAGAGTCGGCACAGGGTCTGCTCTGGTCGCTGAAGAGACACCGCCTTCGCTACCTGGACGAGCACCAGCAGCCCTGCCAGAACTGAGAAAACAACCATGCCCGAGATAACAAATGAAAGCGGATGCGCAACACTCTGCTCATCGCTGAGAAGCTTTGAAATCGCTCGCACACAGAGCGCCAAGCAGAATCCTGCCGTAATCGATGAGAGCAGGCGACCGAACTGGGTGCAGAGCAGGTACTGCCCTGGCTGCTGCAAAATCTTAATTGCTCGACCGGCGCCTGGACGCTCCTCCTCAAGCATCTCCTCAAGCCGTGTCATGCTGCTTCGAGCGATGCCGAGCGAAGCAGCGATGAAGAAGAGGTACGCTGCCGCGGCAACACCGAGCGGCAATACGGCAGTAACGAGCAGCGAGATGTGTGTAAGCTGGACAGACATAGGGGAGAACCTTAGCGCCGTGCGGGTAAACGCTCACTGAGGCAACCGAACGAGGATTGCCGTAGCGCTGGAGTTTCTGGGTTAGGCGAAATGCCCATAAGGACTTCCTTCCATTGTCCCCGGGCGGTCAAGTCACTGTCAACTTCGGGATTAAGCTTAAATGTCATGAGATCTCAGCATGTTAAGCGTGCCAAAAGGGTCATCCCCGGGAGTCCGTTTGGAAGCACCCGCGATCTAACAGCGCTCATGGGTCTAAATGCCCCAATTATTAAGACCGCTGGTGCTAAGAAAGCGATGCGTCTACTTTACGCCGTATGGAAGCGACCCGGGAAATAATGTGGAATCTCAATACCCTGCCCAATGT
>CAYPUA010000006.1:25527-115012 GCA_964413875.1 uncultured Bdellovibrionales bacterium | reverse complement strand
GTATGTCTACCATTTCATCACTCGGGCATACGTTCAGTCACTTTCTTTTAAGTCCTGTATGTCTACCATTTCATCACTCGGGCATACGTTCAGTCACTTTCTTTTAAGTCCCGTATGTCTACCATTTCATCACTCGGGCTTATGTACCTCGCCTCGGCAAAAACCTCGCCGCAGCGAAGCGCAGGCGGGTCACTCGGGCAACAGCCAAGCAAACCCTACCAAATACGACCAAATCGGCATAGCACCCGGAAGCAGCAGGCTACTTAAGCTTCGTCTTGGTCTTCGGGAACTCCTTCCAGTACTCCCCTGTACCCCGCCGGAGAACCTTGTCCTCGGGGTACACCTCAAACGGGCTCAGGCTCGGCATCGTCCGGAACTTCTCGTACAGGGGCACAAACGGCCGATCGATGCACTCGCTGAAGAGCGCCTCGAAGCTGTCGATCGTGAAGTACGTCGCCTGCAGGTCATCGATGTAGTAGCCAGTTCTCAAGACCCGGTCGAGGTCGAACTGAAGCCAATTCGACGATGGATCGTTAATCAGGTACTTCGTCTCACCGTACGACGACATTATTCCTGCGCCGTAGGCCCGGATCTCTCCGTTGTTTTTGACTAGCCCAAATTCAATCGTGTACCAGTTGAGCCGCGCCAGAAACTTAATCCCCTTGTGCTCAAGCGCCCTGAGGCCTGCTTTCCCATATTCTTGCATGTGGTTTGCATACGCTGGATGCGACAGGAGCGGTATGTGGCCGAAAACGTCGTGGAAGATATCCGGCTCTTCGAGGTAGTCGAGCTGCTCTGGCTTCCGAATAAATGTGCCCGCAGGGAACTGCCTGTTGGCAAGCATCGTAAAGAAAGGCTTGGATGCGATCAGACCTGGCACTGCGAGCACCTCCCAACCGGTAGCAGCGCGCAGGTGTCGGTTCAGCTTCTCGTAATCTGGGACAAAATCTGCCGTTAGGTGCAGGGTCTTTAGCCCCTGGAGGTACTCCTCGCACACGTACCCTTTGAGCCTCTCAAGCTGCCGGTTGTAGAGAGTCTTCCATGTGCCGTGGTCCTGCGCCGTGTAGTCGCCCCAGCGCTGCTCGATAACACACTCCTCGACTGTCTGCGCTTCGAGAATCGCGTGCCCTTTGTCTCCTTCCATGCGCTGCTCCTTGGTTCTTGGCTGACGCCCCCAACCATTAGACCAAAGAGAGGAGGTAGCGGGAAAGGACTTTTATTCGGTAGAACGCCAACCCTTCTAGCGGACTGAGCAATTAAGATTGCTGCTGCTTCTTCAGCGGATCCTCGGGCATAACCACCCGGATGTGGACCTCTTTAAGCGCCTTCTCGCTGGGAACGCTCGGTGCGCCCATCAGCAGGTCTTCGACAGACTGCGCCATCGGGAATGCGATTACGTCACGGATCGCGTTCTCCTGCGCGAGCAGCATCACAATTCGATCGATCCCTGGCGCGAAACCGCCGTGCGGTGGAGCGCCGAACTTAAACGCCTTGATCATGCCGCCGAACTTCTCGTCAATCTGATCGCGGGAGTACCCCGCCACCTCAAAGGCGCGGTACATGATCTCTGGCTTGTGGTTTCGAATAGCGCCGCTAGAGAGCTCGTACCCATTGCAGACGATATCGTACTGGTAGGCGCGTATGTCGAGCGGGTCCTGAGTGTTCAGAGCCTCCATGCCGCCCTGAGGCATCGAGAACGGGTTGTGCGAGAAAACGATCTGCTTGAGATCTTCGTCGTACTCGTACATCGGGAAGTCTGTGACCCAGCAGAAGTGATAGCCGCCGCTCAAGAGAGCGAAATCTTCGCCGAGCTTGTTGCGCAGCCGCCCGAGGTGCGGAAGCACACTCTTCCCCTTCCCGGCCCCGAAGAAGACGAACTGGCCTGGCTCAAGGTTGAGCTGCTGCGTGAGTGCCGACTGCTCCTCCGCGCCGAAGAACTTTGCGATGGTGCCCTTCCAGCCGCCCTCCTCCACGATGATGTAGGCTAACCCCTGCCCGCTCCACTTCTTGAAGAGCTCAATCGTGTCGTCAAAAAACTTGCGCGGGGGCGTAGTCATCTTCGGCATCGGCATGGCGAACACGCCACCACCCTCAGCTATCGCGCGCTGGAACACCTGGAAGCCTGAGTTCTCGAAAACGCTTGAGACGTTCTTAATGCGGAGCGGATTGCGATAGTCGGGCTTGTCCGAGCCGAACGTCGCCATCGCCTCGTGGTACGTAATGCGCGGGAACGGCACGGGAGTGACCGTGTCTTTCGCGAAGCTCTTGAAAACATCGTGCAGCAGCTTCTCGCCGATTGAGAATACGTCTTCTTGCTCCACGAAGCTCATTTCAATGTCGAGCTGGTAGAACTCTCCCGGCGATCGGTCAGCGCGCGGATCCTCGTCGCGGAAGCACGGCGCGATCTGGAAGTATCGGTCGAAGCCCGACACCATTAGGAGCTGCTTGAACTGCTGCGGCGCCTGCGGCAGCGCAAAGAACTTTCCAGGGTGAAAGCGCGACGGCACGAGGAAGTCTCGCGCACCCTCGGGGGAGCTGCTGGTGAGGATCGGAGTCTGAAACTCGTTGAATCCCATTCCCCACATGAGCTCTCGGATGCGCTGAATGACCTTTGAGCGAAGCAGGATGTTCTCATGCACCTTGTCACGTCGCAGGTCGAGGAAGCGGTACGTGAGCCTTGTGGGCTCAGGAGCTTTGTCGTCTTCAGCTACCTGGAACGGCAGCACCTCAGAGGCGGAATGCAGAACGAGGCTCTCAACGTGCAGCTCGACGGTGCCGGTCTCAATCTTGGGGTTCACCATCGCCTGGTCGCGCTGCTTAACAGTGCCTGTTACCTCGATAACAGACTCGACCCTTAGCTCCTGGATCTCAGCAACACAGCTCTCGTTGAAGACCACTTGGGTCTGGCCGTAGTTGTCGCGCAGGTCGACGAACACAACGCCGCCGTGGTCGCGCTTACGGAGCACCCACCCTGACAGGGTCGCCCGCTTGCCAGCATCGGATGAGCGCAGCTCTCCGCAGGTGTGAGTTCGGTATCTGCTAGCTAGGGGCGAGGTCATGTAACTCCTTCAGATGATGACAGTTCCGCTGTATAGCAGAGAACCAACCTGCCGTCATCTCAAAGGAATCGAGCACTTAAGGGGTTACAGTAGTAGACCCGTCAGTGGGGTGGCGACGGGAGCCATGACCATCGAGCGGCCCTTGCCCTCAAAGGTGAAGCGCGTCGCTTCGGCCAAGGGGCCTGCCGGCACCTTACCGACCGTGAGGCTGCCCTCGTCGTGGGTCCTGATTCGGGTTACAAACTCCGCTGCGGCGCCCTCAAAGGTCTTAAATACCCGCATGCGGGGAGCCTCGTCGGCCAGGAATCCAGGACCTCGCTCTAGGACGTACCAGCCATTCCGGGCCGCGGCTTCGCGCATAGACGCCAGGTCGATCGCCTCGAAACTGCTGCCGCTCTTGTTTCGCCGCATCTCTAGAGGCTTCCCTGGGTCCCCCAACAGCACCCGCTGGAGGGTCTTGAGGTCCGAAATCCTGGCCTGCCCCAGGATGATGTTGGCGAACTCTGAGGGGGTCTGCGGAGAGAACGTGAACCCCCTCGCTGCCTTGTCACTGGCTGCAACGCGGGCCGGGCCGGTGCTTAAAAACGAAGCCATACGAAACCTTTATAAAAAGAGCTTTTCGCTCAACGCTGCCTGCAGGGCTGGTCAACAGGCACTACTCCTGGACCACGTTAGTATTCTGATGCCGGGAGGCAGGTGGGTGGTTCTGACGGCCCTCACCTTTCAGCCCAGGAGCCACAGAAGCCCCTGGACTGACTTACTTTAGTGGGAAGAGCCAGTTCATCGTCGTGCTTCCTACAAGGAACAGCACGAAACCGAGCTGAACCCACGCGTCCACCTTGTTAAGGCGCGCTATGACAGTCGGGCGCTCGGGCTCGGGTGTTTGGTCAAGCTTGTTAGAGGTCCATACGAAGAGGCAGAAGAGCCCGAAAGTCACGAGGTAGCACTCTGCGTACACCTGGTCGAGGAAGGTGATGTACGGCAGCAGGGGCAGGTTCTGTCGATAGCTCTGCTGGAGGAACACCAGGGTCAGAAGAACTGTGGAAGGGATCGCTATGCGCACGTCCCACAGTGACGCTGCGAGGTTTGGTGCAACGAGCACTATCAGCATCACTATTATAAGCGGGAGTATAAGCTGTTGGATCGATGCAAGCCCGGACTTTCTGTAATGGATAGAAACTTTGACCTGACTGAAGCTTGAGGAATTACGATTGCCGTACCCGAAGTTGGTGGGCGTGGTCTGGATCTGCTCGTTCACGCTGTAACCATCGGTCGCAAAGCCAACGATGTCTATGTACGAGCCGAGCCCAGAGTGTTCCCAGTCCGCGACTAAGCGAACTTTATCCGCCGTAAAGCGGTCACTCATCGGGTTAACGCCTAAAATTACAGGGAACGAGAGCTTCTCGAACGGGTAACGGTGCAGGTCAATGACGTCAGCGTAGAAGCGCCCCGAGATCCGAAAGATCTGGTAGTGGGAGCCGTCGGGGAGCCTCAACGGCTTGGTGTAGAGCGGCTTCGTGGTAGCGTCCCAGGAGTTGACCCGGTTCGTGGGGCTGATAACTTGGTCAACTGTGAGGCCGTCAGCATCGAGCATGTGCTGGAATGCCTCTGGCCAGGTGATCCAGACGATCGCCTCGGCGGCCACCGACTGTGTGGCCATGTTAAAGTCGTAGACGTTCTCAACGAACGACCCGAGCTTCACCTCAACTACGCCCTTGGGCCACTGCGTACTCGGGGTAACCAGAACCGTTTCGCCACCATGAGCGAACGGCTCAACCGCGAACTTTCCGGTGCGGTTCGCCCATGCGCCCAGCACCAGGCCGCAGAAAGCCAGGAAGATAGATATCCGTTTGAAAATTCCCCTGCCCATCACGAGTGGCTTCTAGCACAGGGGATTATGGGGCTCAAGAACAGCGACAGATCGAGAGTATTCCCTGGGCTATACGCTCTGCGGCTCCTATGCCTCGCGGGTCAGAGGGGGCGCGCTTCATCTCTTCAAAGACCCCTGGGTCGAGCAGCCGTTCTAGCGCGGCGCGCAGCCGCTTGCCGAACTCCGGCTGGGTTTCCTCTACAATCACGGCCTTCCCCTGCTTTTCAAGCTCTCGCGCGTTGTCGGTCTGGTGCGTGCCCTGCTGAAACGGATACGGAACAAAAATAGTCGGGCGATTGACGCACGAAATCTCTGCCACCGAGCTCGCCCCCGCCCGAGAGATGATGACGTCGCTCCAGTCGTAGGCTCCCGCCATGTCGTCTATGAAGGGCACAACCGAGGCTGAAACGTTGGCAGCGCGGTAACCGTTGGCCACGAGGTCAATCGACTCAGGGCGACACTGGTGAACAACCTGCACCTTCCGCTCTGCCAGGAGCGGCGCCATCTCTTGAACTGCCTGGTCTAGACCGCGCGCGCCCTGCGAGCCCCCGAGCACTAACAACCTCGACGGGGCGCCTGCGCGAACCTGAAACCTCTCAACTCCGGCCAATTCCGGCCGGACCGGGTGCCCTGTGAATTCGGTTTTGACTCGACCCTTGAGCCGCGTGTTCGCGAATGAAATCGACATCCGATCGGCAAAATAACCAAGCGTCATGTTGGCTAGCCCGGGATGAAGCTCGGCTTCATGCGCCCAGGTGGGGATGCCCTTCAAGCGCGCCAGCACAACGGGCAGCACAGACACGTAGCCCCCAACGCCCACTACAACGTCGGGCCGAAACTGCCTAAAGAGCCTCAGGGTCTGAAGGATCCCCGCTGGAAGCCGCGCAAGGAACTGGAGCACTCCGATCACGCTGCGCCGCTTAACTCCAGCCGACGCCACAACGTGGCGCTTGTACCCGGCCCCATCGATGAGTTTCTCCTCAAGAGGTTTCCCGGCACCGATAAATTCAATTACTGCTGCGGGCGCTTGAGCCTTAAGAGCTCGAGCGATGTGCAGGGCTGGAATGAGGTGCCCGCCGGTGCCCGAAGCGGCGATAAGCACGCGCACCCCGTCCGCAGACTCTTTAGGAGCGACCTGACGTTCTAGACCTTGCTGCGGATGCAACATGCGACTGCCTCTACTCTCGCCGTGCCGAAGCTACGGCTGTCCTACCGGGGGATCCCCTGCTTCGCGCCTGATACCGAGCAGAAGCCCAACTACCGCCATACAGGCCATAAGGCTTGACCCGCCGTACCCAACGAGAGGCAATACCATGCCTTTGGTCGGCAGCAGCCCGATTACCACGCCAACGTTAAGCAGCGCCGGAGCAACTATCATCATCGTTAGTCCCGTAGCGAGCGCGAAAAGAAAGGTGTCGTGCCTGACACTCTTCGCTAAGAGCAAGCCTCTCCACATTACGACTAGGAAGCCGAAGATGATCGCTACCCCACCAACGAAACCGAGCTCCTCGGATATAACCGCGAAGATAAAATCGGTGTGTGCAGCCGGCAGGAAGAAAAGCTTCTGCTGGCTGCCACCTAGCCCGACACCTGAGATCTGCCCTGTTCCAACCGCGATCAGAGACTGAATGAGCTGGTACCCCTTTCCTGACGCGTCCGCGAATGGTGACAGGAAGCTCACGACGCGCATCATGCGGTACGGAGAGATGGCTACCAGGATACCGGCGAGAATCATGACGACGACCGTGCAGAGACCCATGTGGGCCAGCCGCACTCCGCTGGCAAGAGCCATGCAGAGCACAACAACCACGATTACCGCTGAAGAGCCGAAGTCAGGCTGAAGCAGGAGCAGCGCTGCCGCACAACAGACGAGCCCGAAGGGCTTCACGATGCCATCGGCAAAATTGCGGAGTCGGGTCTCGTGGCGGGCGAAGAAGCCGGCCATAAAGACCACCATAAACACCTTCACGAACTCGGCTGGCTGAAAGCGCACGGGACCGAGCTTTACCCATCGAGACGCCCCGCCCGCCCTATCCGCGATCCCGGGGAGTAGCGGAAGGAGCAGCATGAAAATCGAGAGCCCGAAGAGATAAGGCGAGATACGACGCAGGAACCCTAACGGCACCCTCATGCACACAAGCATCAGGCCCAACCCAAGTAGCGCCGAGAGCGACTGGCGCTTGGCATAGAACATCGCGTCCCCGAGCTTCTCCTGAGAGATAATCCCGGTGGTCGAATAGACCATTACTAGGCCGAAACCGACCAAGAGCAAGACCGCCGCGACCAGGACCAGGTCAACAGCCGAAGGAGCCCGCAGTTGGTGGGAGCGCGCTGGGTGAATTGATGGGGCGTAATCCATTGTCTCAGTATGCGACAAGGCGGCTTCTTCCAACAGTCGCAAAGTGCTGATCGAAGAGCCACACTTGGCGACGAAAACGGGGTGTCCTGCTATGTATAAACACAGGCGGAGTCTTGAGACGGGTTGCATTTGGGCCTTACACCCGTCAGTCTTCATCCTAATTCTTTTCCTCCTCCTGCACCTCCACCGACTCCTGCTCATAATCAAGCCATTTCCGGGGATTGCCGGCGACGTGCGTGTCGAAGATTCCCGAGTCGGGAGGAGGAACTTGGTGCAAGTGCAAGACGAGGAAAAGGATAAAAAAGGGCTCGGCCACTACCGGCCTCCGGACAGGACACATCCATACTAAGCCGGGCTGTCCCGCTTACAGGACCCAGTTCCCTGGCTTGTTTCATGCCCCTCCTTCGTCCACTATTAGGGGGATGAAATCCCCCGCCGTACAACATCAGCCTGAACTTCCTCCGCTGAACGTGGTCCGGCTCGGGTCAAAGGGTCCGACGGTCGTGATGCTGCACGGCTGGGGCCGCTCTCTTGAGGCTTTGCGCCCCCTCGGCGAGCTTCTATCGAGCTCTTGTCAGGTAGTCCTGGTTGACCTGCCAGGCTTCGGCTCCTCCCCTCTACCGCATGGCGCCTCTAACGACGGGGGCGGCTGGTCTACGGAAGAGTACGCCCTAAGAGTTAAGGCTTGGCTCGACACGGCCGGAATCTCCCAGTGCATCTTGCTGGGGCACTCCTTCGGGGGGCGGATATCCGTCCGGCTTGCGGCCCGCTATCCAGGGTTGGTGCAGGGGCTTGTGCTCGTAGGCAGCCACGGCCTTACAGTGGAGCGCTCCTTAAGCCAGCGCCTCCGGTCGCG
Organism: uncultured Bdellovibrionales bacterium; assembly: GCA_964413875.1. Lineage (GTDB taxonomy): Bacteria > Bdellovibrionota_C > UBA2361 > UBA2361 > OMII01 > OMII01. Next base: position 106,868 of record CAYPUA010000006.1, on the reverse strand, counting down.
GGTAATCAAGATCGCCGTCTCCGTCGCCAAACGGATCGATGGCCTTTTTGGCACACGCCTCTTTGCGCACTACCTTGCTCCTAAATTTGGCTCGCGCGACTACAACGCAGCCGGAGACCTCCGCAAGACTCTGGTAAAAACGGTCAATGAGGACCTGGCTCAGCAGGCAGCCACGATCACCGCTCCGACGCTCCTGCTGTGGGGCGAGGATGATCGAGAGACCCCTCCGAGCCTAGCACGGAATTACAACCGGCTCATCGCCGGCTCGGATCTCTTCATCTTTCCGCACAAAGGGCATGAGCCTTTTGCAGATGTCGGCTCGCACCTCCTGTGCGGCTACATAGAGCGGTTCCTCTCGGAACGGGTGATCCATGCTTCATAATCTCTCCCTCGCCATATTGCTCGTTGGCCTGCTCGAATTCGGCTACCGCAGAACCCTCTCCTTCTTGCGATACTTCCAGCAGGAAGAGTACTCCTCAAGGCGATTTATTTGCTGGGTCAAGGAGAAGCGTGCCATCGACACTCGCGGCACTGCTGTGTTGGCGGTAGCGGGCCTGCTCTCACTGGCTCTCCCTGGAAGCTGGAGCGCGCTGGCCATCGCCACCGTAACGTCGCTCGCGCTCGCGTTCGTAGTACACCTCGTCGAGGAAGATCCTCGTCGCAGCGGGAAGCTTAAGCTCAACATGACGCAGCGCGCGCGAAAGATAGCTCTGGTGTCATTTTGCCTCTTCGCGCTGCTCGCGACGATCCCGGCCGTGCTGATGCTCAAGTGCTGCGGCGGAGGAGAGCGAGACCTAGCGTACTTCGCCCTCTGGGGAATCTTCTTGGCGCAAGCTCCGTCGGCGCTCTTGCTCCTGGCGAACAAGCTGCTCTGGCCGGCCGAGAAGGCGCTGCAGGACCGCTTCTACGCGGACGCGAAGCGCATCTTGAGGGAGGTCGACCCTTTCGTTATCGGGATTACCGGGAGCTACGGCAAGACCGGGGCAAAAGCCGCTCTCGGCGACCTCCTGACCCAGTGCTTGGGGCCGACTTTCTGGCCGAAGAAGAGCATCAACACAGTGATGGGGATCACCCGCACGATTCGGGAGACGCTCTCTCCGGTGCACCGCTTCGCGGCAATAGAGATGGGAGCATACAATCGCGGCTCCATTAAGCGGCTGTGCGACTTCACGCCGCCGAAGGCTGCTCTGGTGACAGCCGTAGGGATCATGCACCTGGAGCGCTTCGGGAGCCCCGAGAACGTCTACCTTGCGAAGTCAGAGATCGCTCAGGCGCTTCCCGCCGACGGAATTCTCGTGTGCAATGGAGATAGCCCTAACGCTCGGCGCATGGCCGCCGAGCACGCCAGTGGGAAGACACTGCTGTACGGACTCGACCAGTCAGCCGGACCACTCGATTGCTACGCGAGCGACATCTCGTTTAGCGCTCAAGGCACCTCCTTCGTGATTCACTGGGACGGACGTTCATTTGCTGGCCGGACACCGCTTCTTGGGCGTCCAGCTCTCTCCAATGCACTCGGAGCCTTTACGATGGCCTGCGCACTCGGCGCCCAGCCCGCCTACGCCGTGGCGTGCTTGGCGAACCTCGCTCCTGTCGACAATCGGCTCGTTCTCGATTCCAAGGCAGGCTCGGTTGCGTTCTTGCGTGACGCCTACAACTCTAATCCCACTGGGTTCGCCGCAGCGCTTGAAGTGCTTCAAGCGCTTCCTGCCAAGCGGCGTATCGTCATGACTCCCGGAATGGTCGAGCTGGGCGACCAGCAGCAGGCCCAGAACCGACGTCTTGCAACGATGTGTGCCACCATCGCCGATCTTGTAATAGTTGTAGGGCTCATCAACCGGGAAGCGATCCTGGCGGGCCTTGCCGATGCCGAGTACCCGAAGGGGCAGATTGTCGCGGTTGAGACACGGGACGAAGGTTTTGCAGCGCTCGCAGAGAGGCAGACAGCCGGAGACCTCGTGCTCATTGAGAACGATCTAGGAGATCTTCTTGAGGGGGCAGTGCGCTTTTAGGTGGCAGCTATGACGAAGCGACGAAACATAGCAGTTCTCTTCGGTGGGCGCTCAGTCGAGCACGAAATAAGTGTCATCACAGCGTTGCAGCTAATGCTCGCGGTCGACCCCGCTCGCTACCACACCGTACCTGTCTACATCGCGCCCAACGGGTGCTGGTATACGGGAGACGAGCTACTTTCTCGCGAATTTTACGCATCGGTCCCTGGGTCTCTTCCGAAACTTCAAGAGGTAACCCTCCTGCCGAAGCCGGGCGTCAATGGACTCACCGTGCAGGGTTCGGGCAAAGTTATTCCGATCGACGTGTTCATTCCAGTATTCCACGGGCAATACGGCGAGGACGGCTGTCTCCAGGGCCTCTTCGAGCTGGCGCAGGTACCCTACACGGGCAGCAACGTGCCAGCGTCCGCCATCACCATGAACAAGTACATGTGCAAGATGTACCTGGGGGCTCACGGAATCCCGGTCCTTCCTGCGCTCCTTATCGGGCGAGACGACGCTCGGCTGGACATCGACGGTACGGTCGCATCTGTATGCCAGGCTCCTGGCTTCAGCTCATTCCCTCTCTTCGTCAAGCCTTGCAACCTGGGGTCAAGTATCGGCATCTCGCGCGTTACAGCGAAGGAAGACCTTGCGGCAGCGCTAGCTAAGGTATTCCGCTACGACACGCACGCGCTCGTTGAGCCCTGCGTGGCAGACATCATGGAGATTAATGTCTCAGTTCGGGACTCGCACGGCGTGCAGTCCTCGGTAGTCGAGATTCCGGTCTCTCAATCAGGCGTGCTCTCCTACGAGGAGAAGTACCTCCGACCGGGCGGAAAAAAATCAGGTCCATCCCAGGGGATGGCGAGCCTCTCCCGAATTATCGATCCACCAGACCTCGCCCCCGAGATACGTGATGCGGTCGTCGCGTATGCGAAGAAGGCATTCTCGCTGCTAGGCTGCTCTGGCGTTGCTCGGCTCGACTTTATCTACGACCTTAGTGCTGGGAAGCTATACTTCAACGAGCTCAACGCTTTCCCCGGCAGCTGTGCTTTCTACCTCTGGGCCCGCACAGCTCCGAGGGTGCTATACTCGGAACTTATCAACGACATGATCGATACCGCACAACGCACCTACGAGTCCTTCGCATCACTCGACCGGGACATCGGCCTGCGCGCGCTTAAGCGCAGCTAGTCGTTTGCGTTCGCTCTGAATCCTCCACCGACTCCTATCCAGGCTTCTCGTCCGTGACGCACTTTCCCGAAGTGTGGCAATAGTCTATCCGTGGTGTGAGAGGATTTAACATGCTTGAACGACCGACGGAGAGCAGAAGCGCGCAGTCAAAACAACCGGCTAGCGACCTGGCTTCTGTCTCCCTACCACAGGCGCTATCGCCGCCCCCTGCTGTTGAGGTCGAGGAGCTCGCCGTCTCCTTCAAGGGGCAACACTTCAACTGCCAAATATTTGGAACACTCGAAGGCCCACTCAAGGCACGCGGAGGGGGAGCGGTCCGGCTAGCGATTGTAGATAGCGCAGGTTCTGTAATAGCGAGCTACGCATCCAAGCCCGGCGCACTGACCCCCCTCGTGCTACAGCACTTACAGCAACTCTGCGAGGCGAAGCATACCCCCGAAATAACGCTCAGAAGCTGCCTTCATTTTTTAGAGTCGACTGCAGGGGTATCCCTTTTTGCCCAGCCGCTCAAGACACCGCCACCTAAACACCCCGAGCTCCCAGGGGCTTCCATGATAGTCCCAAGCCTTAGCAACTTCGTAGCACAACCGAGCTCAATACGAGATTCGTTTAAGGTCACCCGAACTAATGCCCGCCTAGAACAAGAGTCGCTACTTGGTGAGATCCGGCCCGGCGAGGGCATCATCCTGCTCCGGCTTGAGGGGCGGAAGGATGGTGAGCCCCTCACAAGGTACTTCCGGGTCATCTCACCCGCTACGAGGAATCTCTGCGGGGACCCCCTGCGCGAGCACCTCTTGGAGCTAGCACGCTTTGTACTCGCCGAGTTCGAACGAGGAGGAGTCGAAGATACCCTACAGCAACTTGCCGAACTTAAACCACCTGCGTACGAGCTACCCGCCGATGAGAATGAAGCAACCGTTACGGAGAGCGAGATTCTTTGGTCCTGCCTACCGCCGAACCTGTCACAGCGGCGCCTCAACGAGGGAACCGGGACCGCTACTAAGCTTTTTCTTGGCCTTAACAAGGCTGGGATAATTATCACACCCAACGACGAACTTCAGGGGAATAGCATCGAGCCTCTTATTCTCTTCGCAAACAACTCGAATTCTGGCCCAGCAGCGCTCACGGATGTGCAGCTGGAATTCATCACCAAGTGCTTCGAGCGGCTCTCATCGGATCGCTGGTCGGAACGAGCCCTTGGGCTCGATATGATATTTTCTGGCAGCTACAATCGCCTGGGCAACCTTGACCCCACACTCCCTGGAAAGCCCGGCGAACAGATCAATCCGAGACTCAGGCGAGACTTAAACTCCCTCAGCATTAAGCTGAGTCAACGATCCGTTAACTTCCTGTCGGCTGTTGCCAGAGACGTCCTGAGGGAAACATTGGTCCACCCTTGGATTATCCTTGAGGGAGACGAACCGAACTCAAGGGCGGCTGTTGGTGATGCTCTAGAAAGCCGAGTTTCTCGGCGCTACACCTTCTCAAGTCGACAGGTGCAATGGCGCCCAGAGCTGCTGCAAAGCATGCGAATCACTAGACGCGCTGACGGGTCCACGAGCGTCTGCGCGGACACGCAGTTCGGGGGCCGGATCGTGGCGCAGCTGCCGAACACAACCGGGCTAACGCACGATGAGGTCGACCAACGAGAAGCGAAGCTTGTGCGTGCATTTGCTCAGCAGCGCTTCGGCAGTTGGCTTGATCTCCAAAGAGAGATTGAGGGTCAGATGTATGGCGAAGATTTTATGGAGAAGTCTGAGCTAGGCGTCTGGGACGAGACTCTGATTGGCCTTCCGCCCCTCTCTGACGCTCAAGGAATCGAGGCGCTAGCGCTCGCCACAAAGATCGTTCGAGAGGCGATGTACCTGGAAAGTCCCTCCAGGGCAGCCTTTCGAGCCGCTCGGATCGCACCGGGCCTCGTGGTTCTCCTTGTAGAAGAGCATCACGGGACGATGTTTCTGGAGCTACACCTATCCGGTGAATTCCTGCGCGAGATTCGCTTCGGTCGGGGTGAATTCCACCAGAACAGCCTCGCGCGGGCTGGATACGGACCCTCCACTGGAACCACAAAGCCCCTACCACCCCGGTTCCTTCCGGCAGACCCTCTTCACCTCACTGAAGATGTGCAGTGCTACTTAAGCCAGCTAGTGAGGGCTCAGCACGACTCTCGTGTCTCTATTCCGAGGCGCGGGAACACCACGCCCATATTCCATGAGTCGCTTCTAACTCAATTCTTCGCTGACACCTTCCATGAAGTAACAGGCTAGCTTGGCGCACTCCAGGCGACAATTAGAAAGGAAGCCTCTAGTTGAGCGAGCCTCTCCTCCTAAAAACGGTCCAGTGAACCGTCAAATCACCACAATCAGCTTCGAGGTATCTGCCACCCTGGCGTCACGCTAAAAAAAAGCCGGACCCAAGGGGTCCGGCTCCTTTCTACTAAAGACGCGCCAGCGTCGTTAGTTAGTCAGCCTGCTTACGCAGGAAGGTCGGAATCTCAAACTTCTCCTCGTCCTCGCCACCAGACAGAACCGAGAGCTTCTTGAGCTTGATAACCTCCGAGGCACCCGAACTCTGCTGCTGCTTACGAGCGAATGCGGGGATATCGAGGCCAGTAGCACCAAGCGATGGCGCATTGACTGCCGCCACCGGTGTCGACACGATCGTCTCTCTTCCCGCAGCCTTCTCTTCGCCGAAGCCCGTTGCGATAACCGTAACGCGGACCTTGTCCTCCAGGTTCGGGTCGATGACCATTCCCCAGATGATGTTCGCATCCTCCGCAGCCTCTGAGTGGATAAGCTCAGCAGCCTCGTTAACTTCCTGCAACGTAACATCCGGTGAAGCCGTGACGTTGATGAGCACTCCGCGAGCGCCGTGAATCGAGATGTCCTCGAGCAGCGGGCTGGAGATCGCCTTTTCAGCTGCCTCGATCGCACGGTTGTCGCCGCTCGCCTCGCCTGTGCCCATCATCGCCATGCCCATCTCGGACATAACGGCACGAACGTCGGCGAAGTCTACGTTGACTAGACCTTCGCAGATAATGAGGTCGCTAATGCCCTTAACGGCCTGGTACAGCACGTCGTCAGCCTTGCGGAAGGTGTCGAGCAGCGAAGTGTTGCGGCCTGCGATGGACAGGAGACGCTGGTTCGGGATGGTGATCAGGGTATCTGCGTGCTTGCGCAGCTCTTCAATGCCGCGATCGGCGTTGGTCATACGGCGCTTCCCCTCGAAGAGGAACGGCTTCGTCACAACACCCACCGTGAGGCAGCCAAGACCCTTGGCAACTTCCGCTACGACTGAAGCACCGAATGTGCCGGTACCGCCGCCCATGCCTGCGGTGATGAACACCATGTCTGCGCCTTCGAGCGCCTTACGGATCGACTCAATGCTCTCTCGAGCGGCAGCGCGCCCTACGTCTGGGTCAGCACCAGCGCCGAGCCCCTTGGTGATGTCATCACCGAGACGGATCTTGTTAATTGGGAGAGCCGAGGTGAGCGCTTGCGCGTCGGTGTTCGCCGCGAAAAACTCAACGCCCGTCAGACCACTGCGGATCATGTTGTTGACCGCGTTTAGTCCGCCGCCGCCGATTCCAAACACCTTAATGTTTGCGTTGTTCGCCTGTAGCTTCTGGCTTACCTCGTCCATGCTGTTCCCCTCCGAACTTCTTTTGTGAAAGTCAAAATTGATCTGTTCCCAGTCTGACACAAATTTCTCTCGTGATGTCTGCCCACAGTGAGCGCACTTCACTGCAAGTCGTTCCCGGGAGATCCCTGCTTCGCCCCTTGACTGGCGTGCCTGTCCTGAGCCGCCCCATTATTCCCCTTTAGTTTCAAAAGTAAAGAGAGACAAAAGGCGTTTTCCTACGACAACCAGTTTTCCAACACCCGTGTTTTATGGAGCAGCCCAGGCACCCTCTGCTCCCCTCCCGAGCCACGGTCAATCCTAGACCTGCGACGCTCCGAGGACCACCCCAGCCTAGACCCGACCTGACGTTAAAAATGCTCGGTAAACCAGCCAACTACACGCCCGACCACGCGGCCCATTCGACCTGGACCGGAATGGGTCCGGCCGGCCTCTGCCAGCGCTGCCCCGTGGAGAACTAATCCAACGGCGGCCGCGTGCTCCGGGCCCTTTACGAGGTCAACGAGTCCCCCAACCCCAACTGGCTCGCCCTTCCGCACGGGAAGGTTAAACACCTGCTCCGCCACCTGGGGTAGACCCGGCATTGAAGCTGCGCCGCCGGTTATTACGATTCCACTCGTAAGAGAGTCATCACAGCCTGCCTTTACAACTTCACGCTGGATTAATGCGAAGATCTCCGACACTCGCGGCTCGATTATCTCTGCGAGCACCGACTTCGAGAGGACTCTTGGGGGCCGACCGCCAACGGACGGAACCTCGACAGTCTCGCTCTTACTAACACCCGCGCTGAGAGCCGTACCGTGTTCCACTTTGATACGCTCTGCGGCCGCAAGCGGCGTGCGGAGACCGGCCGCTATGTCGTTGGTGATGTGGTTTCCTCCTACAGCAAGAACCGAAGTGAACTTGATGGCGCCGTTCTGGTAGACGGCGATGCTGGTTGTCCCGCCACCAATATCCAACAGACACACTCCGAGCTCCTGCTCCTCCTGGGACAGGACCCCCCGCCCTGATGCGAGCGGCGCGGCGACGATATCCTGCACCGTTAAGCCGCAGCGGTTTGCGCACTTTACAAGGTTCTGAGCGCTGGCAATGGCACCGGTAACGATGTGCACTCTAGCCTCAAGGCGAACCCCCGAGATTCCGATCGGGTCCTTCACCCCATCTTGCTCATCAATTACGAACTCCTGCGGAATGACATGCAGGATCTCTCGATCGAGAGGAATGGCAACCGCTTTTGCGGCTTCGATCACTCGCTCTATGTCAAAAGCCGAGACCTCCTTCCCTTTGATACCAACAATACCATCGCTATTCTGTGAGCGGAGATGACTCCCAGAAATCGTCGCGAAAACGTTCCCAATCTCGCAGCCTGCCATCGTCTCTGCCTGCGCGATAGCCTTCGCAATCGCGCTGACTGTTCCCTCTATGTTGACGACGACGCCCTTGCGCAAGCCGCGCGAGGGGCTAGAGCCCACTCCAACGATATCCACCCGCCCGTCCGGCTTCCGTTCCCCAACTACCACCTTGATGGTTGAGGTTCCGATATCTAACCCGGCGATGAGCGAAGTTGGCGTTGGCATGAGGAGCACCTAGAAAATCAGAGTTGGCTCGGCCAGAAGCGAGCACCGCGCAAGACTAAACGCAGTTTGAGCCCACTGCAAGACTAATTTAAGTTACCTAAAGTAAATCGGATTTGCAACGCGCTGGGACTCCGAGCCAGTTTACCGACTAGCTCTTGGCAGCCACTTTCCTATCACTGGTTGAGGCCGCCTTTTCCGGCGGCTCCTCGGCTCGGAATTTAACTATACCGACCCTTGAAAACGCGACGTCGATCTTTGCGACATCATTAAGCCGATCTTTAAGCTTTGCAACCAGCGCCGCCAGTCTCTCACCCTGCTCGGCAAGAGGAACCGGTGCGTCTGGTGACCCGGCAAACACAACCGGGAAAGGCAATCCCTGAAAAACAACTGAGAAGTCGCCCCGCGATTCGAACCGGACCGACCTTGCGCTGCGCCCCACCTCTTGCTCAAGAGTGCCGATTGAGCCCGACGCAATCGCGAGCTGGGACCGGACGATATCTGGAGAACTGGTCCGCGACGCAAGCCCTTCAACAACAACAAGTTGGCTGGCAGCCTCCGAACTCAGGCCGAAGAGAGGCCCACCAGAGGGCATTATGAATGCGCCGTCCGAATCGATAATCCAGCGCTCGTTGTCGACCAGTCCGATGAACTTCGGGGTGCGCTCCTTTACCGTGAGAACGAAGCAACCCCAGCTGCGTAGCGCACCGCCCGGGCAACTCTCAATTGTAGCCTCATCCACCCAAGGACTCTCTGCGACTTTGGATTGAATATCCGTCCCATTTATGTGCCACCAAAGGACAGATTTGTCGTAGGGCAGAACTCGTTCTACCTCCCCGCGAGGCAGCACCTTGAGTCCCTCAATTCGAACCTCTTTCTGGCTTACGGTCTCGCTTCCCGCTGTGGTCACTGCGGCCCAAGCGCGGTGAAAGATCGCTGGGTTGTCAATGTACTGTAGCACAGCCACACTGATAGCAATGATGGAGGTGTAGAGGAGTCGCATGACTACGCATTATACCTGCTCCGTGGCGAGACGCCGAGGGGGGATCTGCTGCGAATCGGCGACTTTTTGAGGGCTGCGATTCCGACCGCTCCGCGGGTTACGAGCTCCACAAACGAACTTCTGGCTCCAGCTCAACGCCGCAAATTTCTCGGACCCTCTCTCGGCAAAACTCCATAAGAGCAAGAACATCCGTGACCGTTGCCCTCCGCTCTGGATTGACGATCCAGTTGGCGTGAAGCTCGGAAACCATAGCACCCCCAAACCTCTTTCCTTTGAGACCAGCCGCTTCAAGCAGACGCCCTGCCGGCGCCTCGGGGCTAGGGTTCTTAAAAACCGAGCCAGCCGACGCCAAAGCCAGAGGCTGCCGCGCGCGGCGTTCAGCTAGGTTCTCGGAACATAGCTGGGAGATCTTGGCCTTGTCTCCGGGCTCGAGTTGGAGGGTGACACCTGTTACGACCGCGCCGGAGGGCAGACCGGAATGGCGGTAACGCCACGGGAGGTCGGAGCGCGACCAGGTGATCGGAGCGCCAGTCGCCAAGACCCCCTGCACCGACACGACCCGATTACAAAGCTCTGCGCCGTGGGCTCCCGCGTTCATGCACACCGCTCCACCAAGCGAAGCCGGTATCCCCGCCGCAAACTCTAAGCCCGAAAAGCCCTCATCTGACAGCTTGCGGGCAACACTCATGAGGGATGCAGCCGCCCCGACCGAAACTACCCCGTCATCTCGAATTGAGAGACCTTTAAATCCCGCCCCAAGCCGAACCACCCATTGGTTGAGCCCACGGTCGTCGATCAGGCAGTTGCTACCGAAACCCAGAACGCGGACCGGCTGTCCCTCCGCAGCGAGTTCTCTGAGTAAGACGCTAAGCTCCTCCGCACTCTCGACAGTAACGAGAGCGGCGAGCGGGCCCCCGATGGCGAAGGTTGTCAGGGTTGCACCCAAAACGCCGTGCCTTATGCGTCCCGACACCAGCTCTGAGACACGCGGAACTAGGCTCGGCTCGAACTTCTCGGTGGCTGAAACTGCTTGGCTGTTCATGCTTGCCTCGCGCCAACTTCTTAGGCACTCTGCCTTATCGCAGCCGAGCCTGAGAGGATCTCCATAAAACGCTCGGGCATCAAGCCGACCGAGCCTGCTCCGAGGCAAAGCAGCAGCTCTCCCGGTGCAAGCGTGGGCACAAGCTTCGTTGGCGCGTCTTCAATCGACGCAACGAACTCGACACTAGGGTGGTCAACTGCCTTGCTCAGCGCCTCCCCGGAAACACCCTCGACCGGGATCTCGCTCGCAGCGTAGACATCCGTGAGCACGAGGTGGTCGGCATCCTTGAAGCAGCTTAAGTACTCTTGCCAACAATCCTTGGTGCGCGAGTAACGGTGCGGCTGAAAGAGGACGACGAGCCGGGAGATCGAGCTGCCGAGACACTCCCGAACTGCTCGGAGCGTGGCGCGGATCTCTGTCGGATGGTGCCCGTAGTCGCTCATGATAGTCACGCCGCCGACTTCGCCGACGATCTCAAGCCGTCGCTTGACGCCGCCGAATCCGGCTAGTGCCTGGCGGATCACCTCTATCGAGATGCCGAACTCAAGCCCTACTGCGATCGCCGCCAGAGAATTCTGTACGAGGTGTCTCCCCAGCATCGGCAGAAGGAACGCCCCTAGGTGCGCCCCTCTGTACACGACTTCAAACCTCATTCCGTCACGGGCGGCACGGATGTTGGTTGCGTAGAGATCCGCATCCGTGCTGAATCCGTACGTCAGCACCCGGCGTTTGCACTCGGACGCCATAAGCCTAACTGTTGGATCGTCCACACACAGAATCGCCAGCCCGTAGAACGGAACAGACTCGATAAACTGCCGAAACGATGCCTCAAGGTCCTGGCGTGAGCGGTAGGCGCCCATGTGCTCGTTGTCGATATTGGTGACAACCGCAACCGTGGGCTTGAGCAGGAGGAAGCTGCGGTCACTCTCGTCTGTTTCAGCAACGAGGTATTCACCCCGTCCTAGCCGAGCTCCTGTGCCAAGAGCCTTCACCTGCCCGCCGATAACGACCGTTGGGTCAAGTTCGGCTGCATCGAGGATCGCTCCGCACATGCTGGTCGTCGTGGTTTTTCCATGGGAGCCTGCAACTCCCACACCGAATTTCAGCCGCATCAGCTCCGCCAGAACTTCCGCGCGGCGAACCACAGGAATCTTACGACGCTTCGCCTCGCGAACCTCTGGATTAGAGCTCGTGACTGCTGACGAGTACACTACGAGCGATGCACTTGGCGGGACGTGCGTCGCTGCGTGACCGATACAGACCTTGGCGCCCAGCTTCTCAAGGCGTCGCAGGACGTCAGAGCTCTTGGCATCCGAGCCCGAGACTTGGAAGCCGGAAGTAAGAAGGATCTCGGCCAGGCCGGACATTCCGGACCCGCCTATGCCGATGAAGTGGAAGTGAAGGCGAGGATTGTACATAGTGCCGGTGAGGAGTCGGATTTCTGCCCCCGATCTGGGAGCTAAAGAGGTATCACATGCCACGAGCCGATGGAACAGAGCTTCCGGGATAGACAGCAGCGCAAGGTCGCCTCTGCGCTGCCAATAGACGCTAGGGTGGGTTTTTCCGCGGCTTCCAGAAAGCGCGCGTATACGCCCCGAAGGGCATTGGCTCTTCTGGTCAAGCTCGCCCCTTTAGTGGTATCACCCAGCGCAGTTAACTTGAGGAAAGCTATGGCCTCAGCAATGGACCTGCCGATCGACGCCGCGCCCCAGGAGCGCTACGTCTTTAAGCCCTCTTTCGGATCGAGCCACCACTGGGCCCTCTCCCAGCTACGGGGCACCGCCCATGGCGCCCGCGTGCTCGACATCGGGGCCGGGGGCGGCGGTATGGGCCAGGCGCTACTGCCTGAGGGTCCAGCGCAGCTAGTTGCCGTCGAGATCGACCCCAGGGCCCAGGCACTGCTGCGCAACCTCTACGGCGAGGTGTACAGCTCGATCGAGCCCCTGATCGGGCGGCAGTTCGACACTGTCCTGCTCCTCGACGTGCTAGAGCACATGAGCGACCCATTCGGCTTTCTCCAACAGGTCGAGAAGCTCCTCTCGCCCTCAGGGAGGATCGTTATCTCGGTGCCAAATGTGACGCACTGGAGCGTCCGATTCTCGCTCTTCTTCCTTGGCCGTTTCGAATACCGCTCGCGAGGAATCCTTGACCGAACCCACCTACAGTTCTTCTCGCGGCGCCGTTTCAAAGAGATGTGCGGTTCCTTAAAATCCTGCTCCGTAAAAGCGCTGGGGGCGAGCATCGAGCCGGTTGAGCTTGTGCTACCAGCCTGGGCGTCGAAGAACCCGCTCTTTGCAGGCCTCAGCCGGCTGCGCGCCGCGTTTGCCCGAGTCGTACCGGGACTAATGGCGTACCAACACCTAGCAGTGCTGCGTCGTAACTAGGGCCTGCTCTAAAAAGTTCGTCACCTGACGACGTGGCAGCCTCGAACGAGGCACTAGCCAAGGAACTTCCGAACAAGCCACCCGATCCCGCTCAGAAAAGCGCTGATGAGAAGCATGGAGGCGAGCGGAGCGAACACCACACCGCCTGAGCCCTCGTAGCGAATATCGCCGGGCAGGTTACCAAACCAGGAGTAGAGCCACGAGTAGCGCTGCAGAAACCAGGCCAGCGCGCCGAGCACGACCAGCAAAAGCCCTAACGCTATCAAGCTCTTTGGAAGGTCCATCGACACTCCGAAACGGCGCTCCAGACGGAATTAGCCGAATTTGCCTACTTCCCTGAAACGGTGCCATTATGTCACGGCTAAACCCGTTTTCAATAAGCGCACCGTGAGTATCAGCCTTACCGAGATCATCGTGGTCTTCGTCGTTGCCCTGCTCCTTTTTGGGCCCGAGCAGCTGCCCGTCATTGCCCGCGGCTTAGGGAAGCTAGCGCACGAGTTTCGCCGGACGTCGGACTCCCTTCGCCGCGAATTCTACAACTCCGTTTACACCCCTGCGGATGAACTTCGGCGCGATGTGGCAGCCGAAGCGCGCTCACTTCGGGCCCTCAAAGCAGAGGTTCTCGCCCCTCCTCCGGGAGCAGCTCCAACGAGCGTGCGGCCAGCCCAAAGCCAGGGCGGCAATCAGCCGCCAACCGCCTCGTCGAACAACGACCAGCCCGCCCAGTCGCAGCGTGTTGGAGGAGCCACGGAAGAATGACCGCCGTCTCAAGCCCAGAGCAGTTCCGAATGGGGCTGTTGGACCACCTCCGAGAGCTTCGCAAGCGGCTCTTCTACTGCGCGCTGGCGGTCTTCGCTGGGGCTGTGGCCTGCTACAACTACGCGGGAGCGATCTTCGCAGTGCTGTGTGAGCCATTCTTCCAGGCGTTCCCGAATAGCCCACTAATCGGCACCGCTCCGGCCGAGGCGTGGTTCCTCAAGCTGAAGGTGTCAATCTTCGCCGGAATCTTCGTTGTTTCACCGATCCTCTTTTACCAGCTCTGGCGCTTCGTCTCTCCGGGCCTGTACCGCTCCGAGCGCCGGCAGGTCGTCCCCTTCGTCATCTTGAGCACTCTCCTCTTCGGCTGCGGAGCGTACTTCTGCTACTCCACAGTTCTTCCCCTTTCGCTCTCCTTCTTCTTCGAGGAGTTCCGCTCTATCGGGGTGACTCCAACTATTCGGCTGAGCGACCACCTCTCAATGTCCCTGACCACGATCGTCGGGTTCGGCGCGGTGTTTGAGCTTCCGCTGCTCGCCTTCTTCCTGGCGCGCGCCGGCGCAATTACCCACCACACACTTCTGCACTACTTCCGACATGCGATCGTTGCGATATTCGTTGTTGCGGCAGTTCTGACTCCGCCCGACGTGCTCTCTCAGGTCTTAATGGCCGGCCCCTTGGTGCTCCTCTATGTAATTAGCATCGGAGTCGCACTTATTGCCGGTCGGCGTGAGTCTAGCCTGGCACCCACGACTTAAGCATCCAGGTCGGTGGGCGACTTACGGTGCGGCAAACGGGCGCCGTCCCGTCGGAAATCCCAGCCGATCATCCTCTCCTTGCCCCTCCTCGTGTTGCCCCTCCTTCTAAATGCCCTGCACCTGCGCTCAAATCTTTCCTCTCATCCGAGTTTCTCGGCCCGAATATCGCGCGCGATTTCGGCGGAATCACCTGACAAGGAGCATGAACGGGTACAGGAGAAAGTTAAGGACTACTTTGACGACAGTTTCGCCCCTGGCTTCGAGGAATCAGCCTGTTAGGGCTCCTGTTGTGCTGCTCATACGCCCTAAACGGTGAACAACAGCACGAAAAGCGCTCCCACTCGTCAAGAGAAGCCGCATTTTCGCCGCTTACTCTTTCCTAGGGGGAGGCCAGGATGGAATCCGTAGCCAGTTATCTGATGGACGACAGAGATACCTCATGGGAGCGCGCGCTTGATGCCGTGCGATCGACGTTGCGCGTGCCCTCGGCGCTTTCAACGCTGATACGCGGCTCGTACGCGGGGATCATCGCGCCCAAGGACTTTATGCGGCTACTTGGCTTTCCGGGGTGCAATTCTGCAGCCCTGGTTCGCGCCGCACACATGCAGCCTGTAAAGGAGCAGCCTACGACTGAAGAATTAGAAGCCGCCGTCGACCAGCTCGGTGTGCGCTCCGCTGCTGTTATGCTGTCAATCAACTTCGTCTGTCAGAGCGTGCTCGAATCTTGCCCACCCGAGAAGCTTTGGACCCCAGTCATGAAAGACATGATGAACGAGGTCGAAGTCGGCTTCCACTTCGGGATGAGCGCGAATTCACTCGGGCCAGAGGCGGGGATGCTTGTGGGTTTCTCGCAGTGGGCCGGCCTCGCTATCCTGCTAGGCCGCAATCACCGTGACTTCTCGGACTGGATAGATGCCGGCTCGCCGGAGCGCTCGGAACAGCTTGAGGCTTTCGGCTGTGAGGCGTACCAGGCTGGCTCGCTAGTGCTGCAGCAGCTCGGATTCGGGGCAGATATTGCCAGCGCTGCCGCCATCTCGGTCGGAGAGCTTCAGACGGGGCTGCTGGAGCCTTCTCCCCAGACACAGACGTGGAGGGCTGCCCGCCAGTGGGTACGAGCCTTGGGCAACGGAGAGAGCTACCCAGCCGACAAAGCCTCGCAGGAAGCGTTCCCCGAATTAGTTCTACCCGTCATGTCTGAGCTGGGACGCGACGCAACGCCAGAGCACCTCGCGATGCTTTTTGAAAATGTCGCAAAAGTTCGCAACGAGGCGTCGCGCTGGACGTGGCATCTTCCCAAGGCGAGCTACGAGGATTCCGCACGAGAAGTGGCGAAATACAGGAGCACGCGCGCGCAGTCTTCGGCACGCACACTCACGATTACTTCGCGCTGATCTTTTCGCCCGTCGCCTCTCGCTTTTGTTTGACACCGAGATCGGTGTAGCCCCATCATTGAAAGACGGCAGCACATGTCTGGAGCTGGTCATCGAATCCCTCCCCATGTACTTAGCTTCCCGAATGGCTGGAACTAGGCAAGTGAAGTCGACCGAAACTGGGGCACCTACTCGGAAACGAGTAGGTGCTTTTTTTGTCCTGGGCCGTGTCGAATGGACCACCTGAACGTGATGTTTGGCTTTGTCCGGAGCCCCGGAAGCCGGCTAGTTCCCTGATAACAACAAAGCCCGGGAGACCTCCGGAACCCTTCTTCCCCCTTCAAGCAGAACCTTCATTCCCCGCCCCCTTCTTTTTCGCTAAGATAACCAAATGCGAAGCAAGGAAAGCTCCCTATCCGTATCAGCGCTCGCCTCGATGGTCGGCGGCTCGCTCGTTGGCCCCTCGGCCATCTCAGTGAATGGCGTCTGTACCCTCGAGTCACCCAAGCCCGGAAAAGTCACGTTCATTAGGGCTCAGTCTGCCGAACATGTGGCGCGCGAACTTGCTAAGCTGCCGGCTATGGCGGTGCTTGTTCCGCGTGATGCGATGCCAGAGCAGCTGCCGCCCCTTGCTGTCGCAGTTATCTCCGTGAAGGATCCGTATGCTGCCTTCCTTGACATACTGCCTCACTTTTTTGAGCCAGTTCGCCCTCCTCGAGGATTTCACCCCACGGCAGTGATCGCCCCTGATGCCAAGATCGGAGCCGACGTATCTATTGGTGCCTACTGCGTGGTCGAAGCCGGAAGCAGTGTGGGGGATAGAGCGGTGCTGCACCCCCATGTGCGCCTCTACTCTCATGTGACACTTGGCTCCGACGTTGAGCTCTTCAGCGGGGTCTCAATCCGCTCGGGATGCACAATCGGCTCGCGTGTCATCATTCACGACAACACGGTGATCGGTGCCGACGGCTTTGGATACATACCAGACCCAAAAACTGGAATACGGAAAGTTCCGCAGGTCGGCGATGTTGTCATCGCCGATGACGTCGAGATCGGCGCCAACACCTGCATCGACCGCGGCACTATCGGCTCTACCCGAATTGGCCGGGGCACGAAGATCGACAACCTAGTGCAGATCGGGCACAACACCGTGGTAGGGGCTAACTGCTTTATCTGCGGACAAACCGGGATAGCCGGAAGCTGCACAATTGGTGACGGAGTCGTCTGCGGTGGCTCCAGCGGCGTGGCGGACCATGTCACAATTGCCCCAGGCGTCCGGCTGGGGGGCTGGTGTGGCGTAACGAGCTCGATATCCGAGCCGGGTGATTACATGGGCTTTCCTGCCGTAAAGGCCCAAGAGTTCAAGCGGCAACAGGTTGCGCTGATGCGTCTCACCCGAAACCGCGAACCCAAGGAGCAGTAGGCTCCTCAATGCGCGCGCGGTGCACTCTACTTCTTCTGTTAACCACTCTCGCTCTCACGAGCAGCTGCAACTCCGGCCAAGAGCCCACGGCCGTGTCCCAGGACGTTCGGCTCTTTTTTCCCTCAGAGACGGCTCCGGCAGTTGCTCCAGAAGTGGCGCGATTTAATCAGCTGCAGCTCAAGACCTCTGCAGGCTCAACTGTCTCTGTTGTGCCCTTTCAATCCGATGGAGTCGCCGCAGCCTCGCGCCTTTCAGTCGGGCCAAACGACGGCCGCCCAGCGCTCTGGCTGGCCTCGTCTTCGCTTGCCCTGGGCGCCCTCGATAGCAGAGAGGAGAAGGCGCTGGAGTGCGTTTCATTGGCAACAACGGACCTTGGATTCTCTGTTCTTGAGCGCGATCTGTTCTCGCTCGATCAGCATGAAGGCGTCGGGCTCCTCGCGCAGAGCGCAGCCGATGACTCTTCTCTCGAGCCAGCGCGGCGCCTTATTGTTGTGCAAGGAGACCCTCTGTCCTCGTCGAGCGGCCTCAGCATCTTGGCTATGGAGCTTGCTCTTCAGCTTACCGTGCGCCCGGATGCATTAGCTCCCTCGCTCCTGGCTTCTCAGATGGAGAGGCTGCGCGCCTCACAACGTCGTCCCGCGCGCTATTTTCACGATGACCAGGAGATGCTGCGCTGGCTCAGCGAAAGAGGCGACCGACAGCCAGCCGTCGCACTCTCTTCCCGCCAACAGGTATCAGCTAGAAGCTCAGCGGCTCCGAACCAAAAGCTCGTGTTTATCCGGGCTACCGCACCACACCTAACGTTAGACTACCCCCTCTGCCGCATTCTTCACCTGCGCCTCGCTGCCGATGCGGAAGAGGCCCAGAAGCTTGTGCAGAAACACCTCGCCACCCAAGAAATGAGCGCCGCATTGCGGCGCCTCGGGTTCACGACGGCTGACGATCAGCTTCGTGACGAGCCTCGCCCGGCTAGTGGCACTGGAGCCGAGATCCTGGCCCTGTGGCCCAAAATCCGCAAGCCGAGTGCCGTAGCCTTCGTTGTGGACACATCCTCCGGATCCCCGCAGGATTTCCGGCAGAGTGTAGCTCGCGAGCTTGCCGCTTTCGCCCCACGCGCCGTCTCTGGAGGCGACGAGATTGCGCTCATCGCAACTTCAACCCGGAGCGAGCTGCTCGCGCCTCTCTCCCCCAATTCGGCGCGGTTCTTGGCTGCCCTTGAGTCCCTGCCAGCGTCCGGAGCTGCAGTTCTCCTCGATGGCTTGCAGGAGGCCTTGGCAGTTCTAGATACTGTTCCTACCGCAACTGCCCGTCGCTCGGCAGTTTTGGTGGCAACGCAGCCCGATTCATCTTCTTCCACTTCCCTTGCGCGCCTCAGGCAATCTGCAAGCCAGACTCTAACGCGGAGTGGCGGGGCGCTCTACGTGCTGGCGGTGCGCGTGAGCCCCGGCAATGAGCTGCCTCCGCAGGCGGCCGCGGGCCTGCGCGAGCTTGCTACTGAGCTGGAGGCGAGCTACCGCGAGACCGACCTGGCGCAGCTCCCGCTGGTGCTGCGCGCAATTCTGCAAGAGGTCGAGTAGCGAAGCCGAAAGCTCAGAGGGTGTCTCGAAGGCTTGAAAGCGCAACAATGTGCCCCGAAAGGACAGCCTCCGGTCCGCCACCAGACGACAGCAGCAGCGCCCCGTTCGGATCAAGCCCCTCGAAAGTGCCGCTCGCCGTCCGCGATCCAAGGTCTATCGAGACTTGCGTGCTGTCTGGAACGAAACAGCTCAATTTCATCCAGTCGCTACGAAACTGAGAGAAGCCCCCGTGGTCGATGAAGCGACGGTGCATCGCCAGGAGGCGACTAGCGAGCGGCGCCTCAAGCGCTTCCGGTGAAAGATTCTGCTCGCATATGTCAAGAAGTGAGGCTGCTCCAGGAACATCCTGTGGCGCCGCGCGCACGTTGATTCCGATTCCAACCAAGACGATGCGCTGGTCGCCGACATCCTGCACCTCGATCAGTATCCCGCCGACTTTTGAGATCTTCCCAGACTTGACCGAAACGAGGTCGTTTGGCCACTTGAGCGCTACCCCGACACCGAGTTCGGCTAGTGCCCCTGCAACCGCGCACCCTACCGCCAAAGAGTATCCGGAGAATTGGTGGGCCGCACTGCGCGCCGCGAAGAGGAACGTCCCCATGAAGCTGTCGCCTGCACCGCTCCAGCTCCGTCCCTGCCGCCCGCGCCCCGCAGTTTGCCTCCTTGTGCACTCAAGCCCTGCGCCGTTCTCTACCGTCGCAAGCAACGTGGCACTTTCACGCGCAACATCCATAGTAGAGGAGACCTCTTCATGGCGACGGGCGAATACGTACCCTGGAAAATCAAGCGTGGCCGGTTCCATCTTACGCTGCGCTCAGCCGCATCGAGATATCGACATTCGGGGCGTGCGTGGTGAGAAAGCCCGATGACACAGCATCCACCCCTAGCCCCTTGAGGACAGAAAGCCTCTCCGCACGAACACCACCCGATGCCTCAATCAGCGGCCGGCTCTTGCAGGCCGTGATTACAGCCATCGCCTCGCCGATTCCCGCGTCAGAAAAGTTGTCGAGCATCACAAAGGTCGGGCGAAACTCAAGCGCCACCCGAAGCTCATCAATGCTGCGGACCTCCACTTCCCAGGCCATGTTCTCGGGCTTGCCAGCAACAACTCCTTCAAGCACGGCGCGAATCCCGCCGGGATTTGCGTCGATGTGGTTATTCTTGACCAGAACCATGTCGCCGAGCGACATGCGGTGATTGCGCGCGCCGCCGACCGCCGTGGCGTGCTTATCGAGCGCGCGCCATCCCGGCATCGTCTTGCGGGTGTCGAGCACAACGAGTCCATCCGCCTTCTTCACGAACTCCCGAGTGTGCGTTGCCACTCCGCACAAACGCTGCAGAAAATTGAGAATCGTCCGCTCGACAGCGAGAAGCTCGCGGGTGGGTCCGGATATCTCGGCCAGGACGGTATCGGCTGCCGCCTCCGCCCCATCTGTGGCCAGCTCTACAGCACTGAGCGTGAAGCCGCTCTGCTCAATAATGCACCCCACGATGCCCAGCCCGCAAACAACTAGCCGCTCACGCGCCACGATTCGCGCAACCGAATGGTGGCTTGAAGGCACTGCGAGAGCTGCCGTTACATCGTGATGCACGTCGTCCTCATCAAGAGCGAGGGCTACCAGCTTCCGTGTCAGCGGGGAGATCTCCATCACCTTTTACCGCCCAATGACCCACTGGTACGAGTGGCGCGCTAGCACTCGCACGACGGCGGCAGCAGGAATAGCGAGGAAGATGCCAAGGAGCCCAAAAAGCTGCCCGCCTGCGAAAAGAGCCAAGATAACGACGAGCGGGGGAAGGCCGACCGATTCGCCCATGACTCGCGGAGTTATAAGGGTACCTTCAAGAGCCTGCACCGTGCCGAACACGCCCCATACCCAAAGCACGTGCTGGAAGTCGCCAAAGGTGACTAGCGCCATAAGAGAGCTAAGCAGGATGCCCGACGCGAAGCCCACGTAAGGGATGATGTTGCCGAAGCCCGCAATAAAAGCGAGCAGGAGCCAGAGGTCAACTCCGACAAACCCGAGCCCGATCGCGTACAACACAAACAGGATGGAGCAAACGATAGCCTGCCCGCGAACGAACGCCGACACGTACCCGTCGATCTCCCCGAACACGCCCTGAACCTTCGAGCGCCGAGTGAGCGGGACGAGCTCGATAAAGAACTGGTGAATTCGCGGCAGGTCGACAGCAAGGTAGTACACGATGAACGGCAAGAGCGCGATGTTAACAAGGGTGAGCACTCGGTTGTATCCACTGAGGAGTGTGCCGAGCAACGCGTTCCCGACTCCCTTTAGGGTGTCGCCACTGACCGAAGAGAGCGCGGCTGGCAGCTTGCCCAACAGGTCATCAGCACTCTCGCTGCCACGCAGCGGCTCGGGGAGCTTCTCCCGGAACTGTTCCAGCAGCGGGCCAACTTTGGAGCGCCCCACATCGAGGTAGTGATTGAGGTTGTCGCTCAGCTTTGCAAACTCATCAACGAGTGTGGGGATCGCAGTCAGCCCAAGAAGCGCCAAAAGGCCGGCAAGCACCAGCGCAACGACCCAGAAGCCCCAAGCGCGGCCAATGCCGCGCCGTTGCAGCCGCTCAAGCAGCGGGTCGATCGCATAGGCGATGAAGTAACCAACTACCAGCAGCACCACGAGCTCCCGGAGCTGCACCGTTAGCCAGACAACACCGGCCAGAAAGGCCGCTGCCAGGACCCACAGGGGCGGAAGGAACGACTCGTTGGCGGAAGTTTTTGACATAGTCGCCTCACACGAAACTGAGCACCGGCCGGCCGAATATCTGCTCTACCTCTTCACACAGAGTCTCGGACGGAACTACGCAGACTGGCGAGTTGCCGCTATCCCTCAGCACTATCGACACCTCCCCCTCATCGAGCTGGAGCCTTACTTTAAC
Organism: uncultured Bdellovibrionales bacterium; assembly: GCA_964413875.1. GTDB lineage: Bacteria > Bdellovibrionota_C > UBA2361 > UBA2361 > OMII01 > OMII01. Next base: position 85,256 of record CAYPUA010000006.1, on the reverse strand, counting down.
CGGGCAGTTGCCCGTGTGGCGCTCAAAGAGTGACTGGACTCTCGGCAGCCGGGTCTCGATGTCATCTTTCGCGTTAAGCAGCAGGAAGCCCTGCGTTGCGCTCCGATCGCGGAGAGCGATCAGCGACTCAACCTTCTCAACGATAAGCGCGCAGCGCTCCGCGGACACATCCGCTCGTCCACTGATGAGAACAGGGTCGTCTGCCACGAGCGTCGCTGAAACCTGTCGGTACGTGTCGGGCCACACGATGGCATCGACCGTACCCAGCCAATCTTCGAGGCTGAAGGTTGCGTAGCGATCTCCCTTCTTTGTGTTCTTGAGCTTTAGGGCCGTAACTACTCCGCCCACCCGAACTTCCCGCTGCTTGGCGACCTTCACGTCCGCAGTCGAGATAGCTCCCAACCGCTTGAGGTCAGCCCTGAACTTCTCAAGGGGATGCCCCGAGATGTAAAAGCCTAAAGCCTCTCTCTCGTAGGCCAGCCGCTGGTTCACCGGCCACTCTGGAAGCTGAAAGCTCCTCTTCGGGACAGTAGGCCGAGAGTTCGTAGCTCCGAACAGCGACATCTGATTCGGGTCAGCGTTCTTCTGTGACGCGAAGATCCGAAGCAGCTCCTCAATCCGCTCAAACATCTCGCGACGCGAGGTCTTAGTGAAGTCGAAGGCTCCGCTGCGAACCAAATTCTCCACCACGCGCTTATTGACGTTGTGAAGATCCACGCGCGCTACAAGGTCCTCAAGATCCGCAAACGGCCCGTCCTTACGCGCAGCGAGGATCGCCTCAACAGCTTTCTGGCCCGTGCCACGCACAGCTTCAAGCCCGAACAGGATCTTCGGCCCACGCACGGCAAAACCCGCCGAACTCTCGTTCACGTCAGGCGGCAAGACCTGAATTCCCTGCTTCCGGCACTCATTGAAGTTCTTGAAGGTTTTGTCGCTGTCCTCCATGTCGTGAGTCATGAGCGCCGCCATGAACTCCACTCCGTAGTGCGCCTTGAGGTATGCAGTCTGGAACGACACGAGCGCATACGCCGCAGTGTGGCTTCGGTTGAAGCCGTAACGGGCGAAGGTTTCCATCTGCTGGAATATCTCGTCAGCTAGCCGCTTCTCAATGCCACGCTCAACAGCGCCCCCCACGAAGCGAGTCTTCTGGCGCGCCATCTCCTCTGGGTCTTTCTTGCCCATCGCCTTTCGCAGAATGTCGGCTTCTCCGAGCGAGTACCCGGAGAGAGCACGCGCGAGCTGCATGATCTGCTCCTGGTAGAGGATGACCCCGTACGTGTCCGCAAGGATCTCCTTCATCACCGGATGAAGGTAGACGATCGGCTCTCTGCCATGCTTGCGCTCTATGTAGCGGTCCACCATCCCCGCGTCGAGCGGTCCCGGTCGGTAGAGCGCCAAGATAGCAACGATATCATCGAAGCAGCTCGGCTTGAGACGCATCACCATTTCGGTGATGCCGCTCGACTCAAGCTGGAACACGCCTGTCGTGTTGCCGCCAGCCAGCAGCGTGTACGTCTTCTGGTCCTCAAGCGGCAATAGGTTAAGGTCGAGCTTTACTCCTCGGCTCTCCTCAATAATCTTGATGGCCGTGTGGAGCACCGTGAGGGTCTTGAGCCCAAGGAAGTCGAACTTTACCAGCCCGACCTTCTCAACGTACGTCATCGAGTACTGCGTGACGTCGTTCCCTTCCTTGTCGACCATCATCGGCAGCAGCTCATCGAGCGGACGGTCGCCAATTACCACTCCGGCAGCGTGCGTCGATGAGTGACGCGTAAGCCCCTCTAGCTTGAGCGCAAGTTCGATCAGCTGCTGCCCCTCCCCCGCGGCGTACTCCGCGAGCTTCGGCTCCATCTTGATCGCTTCACTGAGCGGGTAGTCAAATCCCTGGCGTGGCGCCGGCACGAGCTGCGCAATCCGATCAGTCTCGGCGTAGCTCAACCCGAGCGCGCGGCCAACGTCCTTGATAGCTGCCTTGGCTTTTAGTGTTCCAAACGTCGCTATCTGCGCCACACGGTCTTTGCCGTACTTTTCGACCACGTACTTAATGACGTGTTCACGCCCGTGGATACAGAAGTCAACGTCGATATCAGGCATGCTGATGCGTTCAGGGTTGAGGAAGCGCTCGAAGAAGAGCTTGTTCGATATCGGATCAACCTCTGTAATTCGCATCGCGTACGCGACGAGCGACCCCGCGACAGACCCTCGTCCTGGCCCTACGGGCACGCCGTTTTCTTTCGCCCAAACGATAAAGTCGGCAACCACAAGGAAGTAGCCCGCGAATCCCATTTTGGAGATAAGCGTTATCTCCTCCTCAAGACGCTCCCAATAGCCCTGCGTCTGGGCAGAGGTCCAGCTCTGGCTAGCTGCCAAAACCTCGAGACGGCGCGTGAGCCCTTGCCGGGCCATGTCTGCCATAATCTCGTTGAGCGGACGATCGTCGTCGCTCTTGAACTGGGGCATGAAGTACGTCTTCGAGTCGAACGAGAAGTCGCACTGCGACGCGATCAAGCCGGAGTTCCGCACTGCCTCGGCTCCCTGCTTGAGGTGCGCGAGCTCCTCAATCATCTCGGCTTCAGTCTTCAGGTGAAGCCGGAAGCCTTCGTGCCGCAGACGGTCAGGATCGAGCACGGTCTTGCCAGTCGAGATGCACATCAGCACCTCTTGGGCGAAGTGATCATCTTTTTCTAGATAGTGACAGTCGGTTGTTGCAACGAGCGGCACGCCCATAGAGGCTGCTAGATCAACTACCGCCTCGTTGTGCTTCTGCTGCTCCTTGATTGGGTGCGGCTGGACCTCAAGGTAGAAACGGTCCTTGAAGACGCGGCGGTAGAACTCCACGACTTCCTTGGCTCCCCGGTAGTCGTCAAGCTCAGTGGCCGAGGCAAGCTCCCCTGCAAGACAGCCGCTCAGGACGATCAGCCCTTCCGAGTGACGCTCAAGGATCTCGTGGTCAACACGCGGCTTGAAGTAAAACCCCTCTCTGTACGCAAGGCTCGAGAGCTTGCAGAGGTTCTGGTAGCCAACTTTGTTAGCGGCCAGAACGGTGAGGTGACAGGTGCCTGCTCCACCTTGTGTCCGCATCTTCCTCTCGTGACGCGAACCGGGGGTGACGTAAAGCTCGCAGCCGATGATCGGCTTGATCCCAAGCTTCTTCGCCTCTTGGTAGAACTCAACCGCACCGTGCATGTTGCCGTGATCTGTCATCGCTATGGCGGGCTGCCCGAGCTTGGCAGCGCGCTCAAGCACATCCGGGAGCTTGTTTGCGCCGTCGAGCAGGCTGTACTGAGTATGTAGGTGGAGGTGAACGAACTGCGACACGATGCGATGCGCCCTGAGAGACCGACGGTAGAACCCTCGGATAGTAGCCTCTGCGGCGCCTAGCCTCAAGCATAAGTGTGCGCAGCCTTAATGTTTTCTAGCCCCGCGCGGGAACGCCCTGAGAGGCTGATGCAGGGGGTAGATCGCCCCGCTCCGGGCATCCTAGCGCCAATTCGGCAGGAGCTCCCTTCCGGCAACTTTGACGACCTCAGACTGCCGGTAAAAGGCCTCTAGCGACTGCAGGAGCCTTAAGTCCTCATCAGCCTTCTGGATAAGGGCAGCTTCACGATTCTGCTCTAGGGCGGTAACCATCTCCGAAAGGCGGGTGTGGTGGCTGCCCGGCCCTCTCTCCTCGCCCTGATCGATATTCCTCGAAAGCTGCAGCTCCCCGCCGTACCGGTAGATGGCGTAGCGCTTGAAAAGGTCGCGGGTGGCAGGGTCCTCTAGGTTTAGCTCGGGAGCGGCCAGCCGGTAGCGGGTGAAGAGGATCTTCGCCTCGGGAGCCTTGAGGGGTGCTAGCACCTCCTTCTTGTTCTCATGTACAGCCCGGCAGTAGAGATCCATCGCCTGAAAATCCAGCCGGTAGATATCTTGCTCTACGTCACAGCTGCTCTTGCGAAAGAAATTGTTGAGGTTGACCCCCTGAAACTGTTTGATCGCCGCACGAGCGAGCGACTGCAGCTCCCGGTCGGTCGATGCCTGAGACTCAACGAAGAAGGCGCTCTTCTGCGCCGAGCGCCAGCTAATGCAGCTGGGCTCCTGCCGGACTGCGTAACGCTCTAGGTTTATCCATAGCGCTTTCTTGTGGTCGGCACAGAGAAGCGTGTGGGGAGTCCGCACGGCGAAATCCCTCTCGGCCATCTCGTACTGCGGCTCCTGAGCAAAGTACACCGCTCCGGTTCCGGCAGTCGTGTGAAGACGCAAACCCTCGTATGCCTCGTACGTGGCAACATCGAGCCCGACCTCTCGCTTGAGCCACTCGGCGAGCCTGATGGTGAGCAGAACGTCAGCCCGCGACTCGTGCGCCTGGACCCCCTCAAGAAGCCCGAGGGCGTGGCTAACTGTCTCTAGCGAAAGCGAGAGCTTCTTCTCGCCTTCCCGAACCTTGCGCACCCGCTCCCTCAATTCTGGGGACGTAAGGTAGCCCTTCTGCACCACGTGGAGCAGGTCGCGTGGGGAGAGCTTCTGGTCGAAGTACGGATTGAAGCCGTTTCGAATAAGGCTGGTACGCAGGTACTGAAGGTCGAAGCGCGAAGAGTTGTACCCGATAAACGACACCGCTCCTTTCGCCTTGCGGATGCATGACCAGATGAAGTCGCTGATCTTGCGCATCGCGTCGCGCTCGTGGTCACTAGCCTCCTGCTGGTGCTGAATAACATCCGTCCGATTTGCGAGGATCGCTCCGGGCTCGGGAAGCTGGAGCCGAGAGATACGCACCAGCCCAGAAAGCTCGTCGAGCGGCTGCAGATGGTCATCTACCAAGATGAACGAATAGTTGAGGATCTGCCCGATCGGGTTCCTGTCTGTTGTCTCAAGGTCGTAGAACAGTGCGTACATCAACCGAACTGTACACCAATAGACGGCAGGATTGGAGAGCCTTCTTCAGGCTACGATCAGCAAGAATCGGTCCGGACAAGCCAGCGTTTCGCGCTCACTACAGGAGCGCACGAAGCTCGGCCAAGAAGGCCTTGAGCTCTGCCGCACTGTGCTTCGGCGAACCGGTCGACGTGCCAGCCGACGCCGGACGCCCGACGTACACCGGGTCTGCGCCACATGTGGCGCGAAGCAGCGGCTCGATGTAGCCCCAAGCGCCCATGTTGCGCGGCTCTTCCTGGAGCCAGACAACCTTCTTGGCGCCGCTCTCCTTGACGATTTGCGCGACCTCCTTCTCCGGGAACGGGTACAGCTCCTCGATGCGCACCAGACGCGCCGAAATCTTTCCGGCTTCCTTGAGAGACGCGAAGGCGTCATGGAACACTTTGCCGGCCATAAAGACAAGGGTGTTGCACTTGGCAGCGCCAGCAAGATTGTCGTCGATAACCGGCTTAAATCCGCCCGAAGCGAGATCCGACAATGGGCTCGCTGCAGATGGAAGCCGCAGCAGGCTCTTCGGAGTCATGACGATCAGCGGACGCTTAATCTCGCTCGTTCCCTGCCGACGCAGCATATGGAAGTGCTGAGCCGCTGTAGAGGGGTAGCACACCCGCATATTCGACTCAGCGCACATCTGCAGGTAACGCTCTAGACGCGCACTTGAGTGCTCCGGCCCCTGCCCCTCGTAGCCGTGCGGCAGAAGCATCGTCACGCCTGAGAGCTGGTGCCACTTGGCCTCTGAGCTGGAGATAAACTGATCTATGATTACCTGCGCGCCGTTTGCGAAATCTCCGAACTGCGCTTCCCACATCGTGAGCCCCGAGCGCTCAACCGACGCGTACCCGAACTCAAAGCCCAGGACCGCCGCCTCAGAGAGGGAGCTGTTGTAGACCTCAAACGTGGCGCCGCGACCCTTATTCTCCGCTAACGTCTCCAGGGGGCTCCAGCTGCGGAGCTCCTCTGCGTGGTCGAGCGAGAGATGGCGCTGGCTGAAGGTGCCACGGCCACAGTCTTGGCCACTCAGGCGAATCGAGCGGCCCTCTGAGAGGAGCGAGCCAAATGCAAGCGCTTCAGCAACACCCCACTCAATCCCGTGCCCACTCTCGACCGCCTCAACACGCTTCTCAAGGATCTTGGAGAGCTTGCCGTGAGGCACGAAACCATCAGGGTAGCTCGTGAGGCTCCGTGCGATGGCTTTTAGCTTCTCGCTGTCGACAGCGGTCTCAGTCGATTGCGCGCCAAGCCTGCCGTGAAGCGGCGTAGCTGGGCCGCCTGCGGCTGGAGTAACAGCTTCTTGCGCCTCTCCAAACACGCTCTTGTACTCGGCTACGGCGGAATCGATCCAGCCTTGGTCGACTACACCCTCAGAAACGAGTCGTGCTCCGTACTGCTCCCAAATCGGGCGCTTTCCTTTGAGCTCGGCATACGTAAGTGGCTGCGTAAAGCTCGGGTCGTCGCCCTCGTTATGGCCATGCTTGCGGTGCCCGATCAGGTCAACGAAGACGTCTTTTCCGAAGGTGTTGCGGAACTCAAGCGCGAGCGAGGTGACCCAACAGGCAGCCTCAGGGTCCTCGCAATTGACGTGGAAGACCGGAGCGTCGATGCCCTTCGCAAGGTCTGTGCAGTAACGGGTGCTGCGTGACTCGTCTGGAGTCGTCGTGAAGCCGATCTGGTTATTGGTGATGATGTGCAGCGTGCCGCCCGTTGAGTACCCGCTGAGTCCGGAGAAGTTAATCGTCTCGAAGACGATTCCCTGTCCGGCAAACGCAGCGTCTCCGTGAAGCAGGAGCGGCAAAGCGGCCTTGCGATCCCTGCCGTAGAGAGAATCTTGCTGCGCTCGGACGATTCCCTCGACAACTGGGTTCACAAACTCTAGGTGCGATGGATTAGGAGCGAGGCTCACTTCGACTTTGCTCGCGCCGAAGTTGTAGGTCGTCTCGTACCCCATGTGGTACTTCACGTCGCCTGCGCCACACGTGGTTGCAAGGGTCTGATCGTCAAACTCGCGGAAGATTAGCTCTAGCGGCTTGCGCGTGATATTCGCAAGCACGTTCAGTCGGCCACGGTGCGCCATGCCGATTACGACACTCTGGATGCCAGCCGCCGCCGCGTCCTCGATCGCAGTCGCCACAGCAGGCAGGATCGTTTCAGTGCCTTCGCACGAGAAGCGCTTTGCACCTACGTACTTGCGGTGCAGCTCAGCTTCAAACAGGTCTCCCTTCATCAGGTCGCTGAAGATCGCTCTCTTGCGCTCCGGTTGCGGCACTAGGTTAGCAGCGCTTCTCGACTCTATACGCTGTTGCAGCCACTGGCGCTCTTCGGCACGGGTCAGGTGCTCGATCTCAAAGCCAATTGAGCCGCAGTAAGCCTGCTGAAGCGCCGAGGTGAGAGACGATAGGGAGTCGTAGCTTTTGCCGCCAAACTCGAAACCTGCCAATCGAGCCGACGAACTATCCGAGCCGTAAAAAGCTGGAGTCAACTCAGGTGGGGAAAGCGGCGCGAGGCCGCCGTGAACTATTGGGCTGACCTTTGCCGCAAGGTGACCGAAGCGCCGGAAGCCATCAACAATCTTCTCGGCGACTGCGTTTGCATTGCTCGGAGCTGCCGACGCTGCAGCAACCGGTGCAGCAACGGCTGCGTGTCCGTTTGCGTGGCCATTTCCGTTGCTGCCCTCAAGGTCCTTGAAGAAGTCCGCCCACTCGGGCTCAACCATTGACGGGTCCACCAGGTAGAGCTGGTAGAGCTCAGTCAGGTATCCTGCGTTGGGGCCGAAGTCGAGAAGGGTGTCGCGATCCATGGTTACCAAGTCGTTTTAACAAGTTGAGCGGTAAACTCTACCAGAGAACCTAGGCACCGTTAAAGTGCCCGAGAGAGGAGAGACCGTGCCAGCGAACGTCCCGGTACGCGGTCATTTACCGAGCCGGTCGAGGGCGGCTACCCTTGCCGCCTTCTTCCCGTATCACACCAGATACACTAGCAAATTCCCCCTCTAAGCGGGGCAGGAGCAGATGCCGGCTCCGCCCTCACTAAGAGGAGTCGGCCGCATCCCTGCTTCCCTTAACTTCCAGGGGTTGTTTACTAGTCTTCTTGCTGGTCGGAGCTACCGTTAATCGCTGTCAGTCCAGCGACCACAATCGACTGTAGGTTGTGCGCCTGTCCAAGCAGGAGTGGAGCGCCCCGACGAATTCGAGTCTGGAGGTCCTCTGCAACAGTTGCTGCCGTGGCGTTATTCGGAAGCGAACCTGACAGGTCTAGCATGGCAAGCCCCACCACTCGCACGAGCTCAAGATTTTTTCCAACTACCTCTGCCGTGTCATCGAGGGCTTTTACGTTGCCCTCCAGGAGCGAGCGAAGCTTCGCAACTTTATTTCGAACGCCGGCGAATCCTCCTCCGGCTTCTTGCGCCATCGGATCGTCAAGGTCGACGATCGACTGCTTGAGAGCGCGGTAGAAATCCTCCTCTGGAATCATGTTCGCCGACGAGATTACGTTGCCGGCTGAATCCACGCTTGCATCCGAGAGGGAGGTCAATTTGCGGAACGCTCCAGAGATCTCGGTGACTGTATCCACGTCGAGGCCTGCGCGCGATAGCACGCCTGCGAGGTCGTCCGGATTGAGCACATCGAGCTTCTCCTCGGCTGTCTTGGAGAGCAGCTTCTCAAACTCTCGCGCGATCTCTCCGAAAGACGTCCGCAGTCGACGAGCCTTTCCGGCGCTGATACTGCCCCGCGCGGCGTCCTTTACGACATCATCGAGCTTGCCAACCAGCTCAAGCAGGTTCTCGTTCGCCGCGCGTGCGATATTGATAACCGAGATTCCGTTGTTGAGGAGCTGCACGCTAGCAGAGAAGTCACGGGCGCCGCTGCGCAGGCCGGCAGAGAGAGACACTTCCGACTTCTGTCCGAATGAAGTTCCGCTCGCCGTCGAAGTGCTCTGAGCAGAGCTAGACCCCACCCTGGTAAGGGTCTTGACGAAGGACTCGGTTATGACGCGGCTGAGCGGTGTGACGGCCATACGATACCAACTGGTTAGGATGAAGCCTGACCCGCCGAGGACCCGGTGAAACCAGCCTTCGGCTATCTACCAGTGTTTCTAGGTGCTTCGCCCCTCTGTTAACCTGCCCCTCCAAACTACGCGCCACCGGCAACGGCAACGGTCTCGGCCCTGCTATGTAGAAAACATTTGGAGTCACAAAGCCCATTGCAGTGGGGAGAAGCATCCCTAATCTTCATCGTAATCCTGCCCTTTTTCCTGCACCTGCACCGACTCCTGCTCATAATCAGAAAATGTGGGGGGATTTCCGACGATATTCGTGTCGAAATACCCGGATGAGGACGAAGAATCCAGTGCAATTGCAGGAGAATGACAAGGAGAAGGATTAGGAAAAATGCGACCGGCTTGTAATTCCCTTAGGACAGAGCACGTTTTCTACGGAGCATCTCCGTGCGGGCTCCGGCCCCAACTCCCCCTACGGCAAAACTCTCTCTCCTAACACCCCGTACAACCAACTCTTCAAGGCGCGCGTCCCCTCTATCCCGACCTTGTGCCCGACCTCGTCTTCAACGTAGGTCACATCGAGTCCTAGCCCGCGCAACAACTCAACACCCTGCCTGGCGCGGGCAACTTCAATCACGTCATCCTTCGCTCCGTGCGCCACGAACACCTTGGGTGAGCCGAGGACCTGCGGCGGCTCGTGCGGGGTCGGAACGAGCCCAGCCAAGAGCGCAATCCCGGCAAGGTTCAGGTCTCCTGACAGCACAGCGCTCGATAGCAGCACCGCCCCCTGAGAGAATCCGAGCGCCACAACCTGCGAGGGCTCCAGCCCTTCTAGGTCGATAAAGCGCTCGACGGCGAAGGAGAGCCGCTTAGCTGCTGAAGCGATTGCCTCTCTCTTCGAGCCCGGCGCGAGAAAATCCCACCAGCTGTACCCACCCACTGGATCAGGCAGAAACGCCTCGAATGCAACGACAGCAGCTCCCGGAGGGATCGCCCGCTCGAATGACCACATCACGTCACGATTCCCCGCCCGACCGTGAACCAACACTACGAGCGGCGACCGAGCCGACGCTCCGGGGCGGTCAACGAACTTCAATCCTACGTACTCTTCTGCCTCTGGGGTTGATGGGGCTCGCATGTGCCGACACTACCCGATGCGCCTGCCGAGCGGCAACTCAGTGCGTCTCTGTGTGCGCTGCGGGCTCCTCAAGCGTGACGAGCTCCTCAGCGCTCTTGGCTGGAAGCGGGAATCGGTCTGACTTCTCAAGCCCGACCAGAATGAGGATGTGGTGCGGGTTGATATTGAGGAAGCCGCATACGGACTGAAACGAGAATAGGTAGTCGTCTTCCTTGCTCGTGAAGTAGTCGCGTGCCTTACGCGAGAATTCGCCGTCTCGGTTCATGTCAGATATGGCATTGAGCAAAACCGCGCGAAGCAGGTTGCGCTCGGGTGTCGCAAGCTCTGGCTGCTCAAGGTCGTCGTACGCGGTGAAGATCGCTGTGTTCCGTTTCTCGTTCGCCATAGTTTTATGATGCGCTCTCCGGGGCGCGGGCACTTGCTCCGCTGCCTACAATTTGCCTCGGCACAAAGATGGCTAACCTTAAGCACTGGCGCCTCTTTTTCCCCCTTGAAGCCCGAGGTGTTGCCCCGTAACCCACTGTATTTTTTGCCCGGATAGAGGTGGCTTGCGAATGCCCTCAAGGATTTTCCGGAGTAATCCGAACCTTAAGGTATCAAGGATGAGTAAACGTCAGCTGCTGCCAAGGAGGGCACCATGCACGTTGATAGAAGCTACCTAAACATTCTCGCGCCCGCGTACGCTGTCCTGCACGCGCAGGAAGTCGGCACGCGTGTGACTAACACTGGGGATGCCCCGAAGCGTGACAAGCGCAACCGCGAAGCGCGCGACGAGACCCGGCAAGCTACTGAGGAATCGTCCGGTGAGGCGGAAGCCCACAGGCCGTCCTCTGAACACGCACTCGATATCGTTGTGTAGCGGGGCCTTCGCGGCGCAGTCACTGCCGGGAAGACCGAAGCTCTTCTTCGATGCGGGCCTTCGCGCGCTCAAGCAGCGCAAGCTCCCCTAGCCCAAGCTCCGCAAGCGAGATCTCTGTGCCATGCACAATTACACGCACCTCAAGCCCCTCACGGAATGGACGCCGGTAGAAGCGCAGCTCGAAGCGCTCGCCGCACACCTCAACCTCGCGAGTCCAGCTCTCTTCCACCTATTCCCACTCGATCGTTGCCGGTGGCTTGCTTGAAATGTCGAGGACGACGCGGTTGACGCCCTTCACTTCATTGACGATGCGGTTGCTCACTCGCCTCAGCAGCGCCTCGGGCAAGAATGCCCAATCCGCCGTCATTCCATCCTCGGAATGCACTGCCCGCAGCGCCACGGTTTCGTCGTACGTGCGGCCATCGCCCATAACACCGACGCTGCGAACTGGCAGGAGCACTGCAAAGCTCTGCCACAGGCCCGCGTAGAGCCCCTCTGCGCGCACCTCTTCGAGGAAGATGCTATCGGCCTCTTGCAGGGTCTTCACCCGCTCCGGAGTAACTTCACCAAGCACTCGCACCGCGAGCCCCGGCCCCGGGAATGGCTGACGCTGCAAAATCTCTGTTGGCATCTCAAGCTCCCGGCCGAGTGCCCTGACCTCGTCCTTGAACAGCTCACGGAAGGGCTCAATCAGCTTGAAGTTGAGCCTTTCCGGGAGCCCACCAACGTTGTGGTGGGTCTTGATCGTGGCAGACGGTCCTCGGACCGAGACACTCTCGATAACGTCGGGGTAGAGCGTGCCCTGAACAAGGTGAGTGACTCCCTGCAGCCGCTTCGCCTGCTCCTCGAACACCTCAATGAAGACCCGTCCGATGATTTTGCGCTTCCGCTCTGGCTCGGTTACCCCTTTAAGCTCGCGCAGGAATCGCGCACCTGCATCCACCAGCTCGACGTTGAGGTCGAGACCCTTGAGCCTCTTCATGACCTGTTCGGCTTCGCCCTTGCGCAGCAGCCCGTTGTCGACGAAGAAGCAGTGCAGCCGTTTGCCGAGCGCTCGGGAGACAAGCACCGCAGCGACTGTCGAATCAACGCCGCCGCTCAGGGCACACAGCGCCTGCGCCGTTGGGCCAACCTCATCTGAGATGCGCTTTACGGACTGCTCGATAAAATTTCCGGGCGTCCAGTCTGCCTTGCAGCCGGCGATCCCATGCACGAAACTCTTGAGCAACTCCTTCCCCTGCGGCGTGTGAACGACCTCTGGGTGGAACTGCAACGCGACGAAAGGCTTCGACGTGTGCTGCATCGCTGCGATCGGCGCGCCTGGGCTAGACGCCACGCCAACGAATCCTTCAGGTAGCCGCTCAACGTGATCGCCGTGGCTCATCCATACGGAGAGGGCGTCACCCTTCTTCCACTTCGCGAAGAGACCGTCAGCCCGCTCAACGGTAATCGTCGAAGGACCGTACTCTCGCGCCGCACCGCGGCCGAGCGCTCCCCCGAAATGGTGCGCCATGAGCTGCATGCCGTAGCAGATCCCGAGGGTCGGGAGCCCCGTGGAGAGCCACTGGGCATTAAAGTCGGGGGCATCGGCCTCAGTCACGCTGGCCGGGCCCCCCGAGAGCACAATGCCCTTCACTCCGCTCAAGTCGATCGTCTTAGGGTCCGAAGTGCATGGCCGGACCTCACTGTAGACGTTTAACTCTCGCACCCGACGGGCGATAAGCTGCGTGTACTGGGAACCGAAATCGAGAATGAGAATCACAACACCCCGCGTGAATTAAAACTACGTTTACAAAAAGCTCCCGTCTGGGCGCACGGGCGCAGTTTCGCAAGTAAACGGGGCGAAGTATAGCGTATCTTGAGTTTTGCGTGAAACCGCTCCCAGCAGAGGGGCTCCGCCACGCAAAAGGCGCTCAAGCTGCCCGCAAAGCTGCGCCGATACTACAAGAGGTAAAGGCGAACGCCGATACTAAGCGTCTTGCCCGGCACGAAAGGAATTAGGATCACATGGCACGATTCAGGAGAGGCTCAATCCGCGCACTGCAACTCGTTGTGGGCGGGGCGCTGGTTGTAAGCTGCTCAGCGCAATTCGCGCGGGCGGACTTTATTCAGACCATGGCTTCGGGTGTCTACCAAAGCACCGACGGACAGACGAAGGTTCTCGTAAGCTCGAAGCCGAACGCTCAGGGCATCTTCATTCTGGAGGGCCCGGCTATCCCGCCGCAGGAGTTCAATATAGAGAGCATGCCGGCAGACGGCTCAAGACATGTTTTTGTAAAGTTTGACGGAAACGCCCAGCCTCCTGTGTACTCCGAGGTAGTAATCAACAGGAAGAGCTACAAGATCACCGGCAACCTCACGCTCGGGATTGGCGCGCACACGATTGTCAGCATCGACAACAACAATCCCTACCTGACGGTCTCAACGGAACCATCAGGTCCGGGAGCGGCGCCCGCAGTCCTCGGCTTCTCGGGCCTGAATGAAGTAATCCGTGAGAAGGGCAACGTTGCGATGTTGCTTGCTGCAAACCAGCTTGACCCAGAAGTTGCGCGCGTCATACGGCCGTACATCGTTGGAGACGGCGAGCTCACCCTTAACGGGAAGCCAGTATCCACTGCCACAATCGGAACGTTCGTCAAGCCCGACAACGACTGCCTCAACCCCTCTTTTGTTGTGTTGAGCGCAACTCAGACAGCGCAGATTAGGGCGACTAAGACTCAGGAAGAGCGCCTCAAAAAGATCGAAGGGTTCCTCAAAGAGAACAAGAAGTCAGACCCGCTCGGCGGCTACCTCGTGCTCAAAGCCGACAAGAAGGCGGCTATTCTGCTCAACGTGAAAGAGAAGAACATCCGGCAGCTCTACCCTCTCTCAGTCGAGCGCAAGATCTGCGTGATTGCTGATCTCTCGTAAGAGAACGTGCTCCAGGTGCACGTGCTCCGACACGAGAACGGGATGATACCCGAAGCAGAAGTTGCGCCACCCGGGGGAAAACAAAGAGGGCGGCGAGGACAGCGAGGGGTGGCTCGAGGAAGCTGCCTTCTCCCCCTCTCTGCTCTCGCCGCTCTCTTTGTTTGCTTATCCCTAAGCGCCCATACGTGAACCATCTCTGAATAGGATCTACCCCTAATTACGGTGAAAGTGGGCTCGCAGGCGACCCGTTCGGGGCCGGAGCCGGTGCCGTTCCCGGTGCCGCGCCCGGGCAAGACGTGTTGCGGCGTTTGCCCCGCTAACCGGGACCGGCCTCGGCTCCGCAGCGCTTATCGGAACTGTCTTCCGTGTAAGGGCGCGTCCACGTTCGCGTACCTCTTTTGATGGATTACCGCTGGCCCCGAATGCCGTCTGTCGACGCTACGCCACTCGTCGACGGTCGTTTGTGAGCCGGCTGCGGCGCCTAAAGAGGATGCGGATGTCGTTTCCGACGAACGGCAGAACTTTTCGGACGGAGTTCTTGAGGTACCGCTCGTAGTTGAACCGCAAGCGCTCCGGATAGTTCACGAACACTGCAAACGTTGGAGGCTTGGTTGCCACCTGTGTCGCGTACAGAAGCTTGACCGGATTGCCTCGGTACACTGGTGGCGGCTTCGCCTTAAACGCTTCGGTGAAGATCCTGTTCGCCTCCGATGTTGAGAGCCGAATACGTGCCGCATCTGCCACCTCCGCCACAGCGTCGAGCACCGCCAAGCAGCGCTGTCCGGTCAACGCCGAAACGAACACAACAGGCGCGTAGGCGGCGAACTTGAATACGGAACGCACCGCGTGACGGTACGCCTCTGCGGTGCGGGGCTCTTTCTCGATCAAGTCCCACTTGTTGACTACGATGACGAGGCTCTTCCCCTTCTCGTGGGCTAGGCCGACGATTCGCGCGTCTTGCTCCGTCGGAATTCCCTCCGCAGCGTCAAGCAGAAACACGGCTACATCGCTCTGAGCAAGCGAACGAAGGGTGCGGATATTGCTAAAGCGCTCCACCGTCCCGTCTCGCACCCCTGCCTTCTTGCGCAAGCCGGCCGTATCGACGATCTCAAAGGTGCGGCCGTCTCGGCCCAGCTCGCTCTTGATGCTGTCACGGGTTGTTCCTGCAATCGGGGAGCAGATCATCCGCTCCTCGCCGAGCAGGCGGTTGACGAAAGTGCTCTTCCCTACGTTCGGCTTCCCGATAATCGCCAGGTTAATGCGCTGCGCCGGGCCGCACTCATCCTCAGGGACAACGTGCTCAGGCAGTGCCTGAACATCGACAGCCTCCTCTTCGTTGCCAATATCCTCAGTCTCAGGCATCTCAAGGTTAATATCGATCGGGGCGACTATCTCTCGCACCTTCGCCATGAGATCACGGATGCCACGCCTGTGGGCCGCGCTGATCGGGATAATCTCCTCAATTCCCAGCCCGTACAGCTCGGTCGCTGTCATCGCAGCCGACGGCTTCTCGCACTTATTGGCAACGAAGATTGTGGGCTTGCCAGCCTGCCGAACGAGATCAAGCACCTCGCTGTCGAGCGGATGAAGCCCATGCAGCCCGTCAAAAACAACGATAATCACGTCGCTCTGGCGCATCGCAAGCTCGCTCTGCCTTCGCACCGACTCGTGAAGCGCAATGTCTTCCTCTCCAACCAGGGCGCCGGTGTCGATTAAGGTGAAGGGGAAATCGAAGCGCGTGACGAGCTCGTAGAAGCGGTCGCGCGTTACTCCTGGCTGGTCCTTGACGACAGCCTTGCGCCGGCCAGCCAGCGCATTAAACAGTGTCGACTTCCCGACGTTTGTGCGGCCGACGATACAGACTGTCGGCACGGCGGTGTTAGTCGTCATTGGCATCTCCCTGTGTGGCTCCCGCTTTCGCCGAATCATCATCTGCTTGCAGGAAACGGGCGTCAATTTCGTCGGACGGCTTAAGCCGCACAAGCGCCTCTTCGGCAGCCGCCTGCTGAGAGGCTTTCTTGGTAGCCCCACGGCCGCGGCCTACAATCTGCCCATCGACCTCAACGACAGAGATAAACACCGGAGCGTGTTCCGGCCCCTCGACGCACTCAAGACGGTACACCGGGGCTTCACTTCCTGATGCGTGGAGAGCCTCTTGCAGCTCTGTCTTCGGGTCCCGCGGCGTGACGTTGACGAGCTGGTCACCGAGCAGCCGTTCAATGCAGGCCCGCGCTGTATCGTACCCGCCTTCGCGATAGACCGCGCCGAGAACTGCTTCGAGCACGTCGGCGAGGATAGATGCTCGCTCGGAGCCGCCGCTCGCAAGCTCCCCGCGACTGAGCCGAACGAACCTGCCGAGGCTCAAGCTGCGCGCAATCTCCGCGAGCGAGCTGGTATTCACGAGCGCTGCTCGCATCTTCGAGAGGTCTCCTTCTTTCGCGTCCGGATGGCGGTCGAGCAAGAGGTGTGCAACCGCCAAGTCAAAGACCGCGTCACCGAGGAACTCTAGCCGCTCGTAGTCGCTCTTCACGCCCTTGCCGTGCACTGACCGATGGGTGAGAGCACGCTCAAGCCACTCACGCTCGGTGAACGCGTAGCCGAGGGCTTCTTCAATCTCGCCGTATCGCTCGCGTCCGAGCGGCTCTGGCGCGCTGCGTTGGGGTTTCTTTTCAGAATCAGTGTCGTCGCCGGCGCTGCCGACTATTCCGAATCGCATGGGGCTCCTTACTGGTAAGAGCCTCACAATCACAAAAGTAGCTGCCGGGGACCGCTCAGGCGCAGCTCTCTTTGGTGATCGAGAGGAAGTTCAAGCTGCCCAGTGTACCAGATCACAGGCCGTACTCAAAACCGAGGAGCCTCAACAAGAGCGCATGGTTAGGCTCCCAAAACAGGCCTGCCCGCCGATCTTGGCATCTGTTTTGAACTCGTTTCGGCCGGTATAAAGACTGCATGCTTTTACAGCCTCTGCAGCGCTCGCTAGCTGCCGCGCTCCTACTCACCATCTTTCTTGACGCCACCCCCAGCGCCGCGCAGGACGCTGTGGCAGCATCGACGCTCTCGTTCTCAGCCCCAGGGCTTCTCTCCTGCGCTGCCCTGTGTTTCGTGGCGCTCGCAATCGGCCTGGCAGCGCGGGCACCGCGAGTCTCCGAAGCCTCCGATCGCACAACCCTGACGTGGCTCGGCGTCGGCTCCTTCGCGGCCGCACTGACGTTGGTTCTCGCCGCCTCAAACGTCCCTTCGTCAACACAGCCAGTCAGCTTTA
Source organism: uncultured Bdellovibrionales bacterium (assembly GCA_964413875.1). Classification (GTDB taxonomy): domain Bacteria; phylum Bdellovibrionota_C; class UBA2361; order UBA2361; family OMII01; genus OMII01. The sequence goes on along the minus strand of CAYPUA010000006.1, from coordinate 68,180 downwards.
TTCCCCTCTCGGATCCCGGAGCCCAGGTGCTGCGCCTGGTGGTCAGCGCCCTTCTTGTTGCTCACATCCTGCTCGCAATTTACCTAGCCGCTCACAACCGTTCGGATCTCTGGGCAACGGCTCGATCCCGAGCCCTGCTGCTACTGGCGGGGCTTTCGCTCGCTGGCTACTGCAACTGGGGGGCGATGCACTTCGGCAGCTTTGTCCACCGGCACGAGCTTCTGCACTACTTCTTGGGCGCAAAGAACGCGACTGAGCTTCGCTACACTCGGCTCTACGACTGCACGCTGCAAGCGCTCCGGGAGGATCGCCCGGAGTGGCTCAACATGCAGGAGCAACGTGTTCAGGATCTCGTGACAAACCAAGTTGTCTTCGCCTACCAGCTTGACGAGCGCATGCGCGCCTGTCCGACGCACTTCTCGGCGGAGCGCTGGCGACAATTCAAGTCTGACGTAGTGACGCTCCGGGCCAGCACCGATGTTGGGATGTGGAACGCCTCGCTGGTTGACTACGGGTACAACCCGCCGCCGACGTGGAACGTTGTGCCAGGCGCAATCGTGCGCAACCTAGAGCTTAACGACCGCAACCTGACGCTCATCGCCCTCATTGACCCGCTGCTTATCGCTGCGGGGCTGGCTGCTGTGTGGTGGGCGTTCGGTCTTGAGACCGCTTGCTACGCCGCGTGCATCTTCGGGCTTACGTTTCCCGCGAGATTTTACTGGACTGGGGGCGGTTTTATGCGACAGGACTGGCTTGCGTGCCTGCTCGTCGGCCTCAGCATGCTGCGCCGCAACCTGTGGTTGTGGGGCGGATTTCTTCTCGGCTGCTCCGCGTTGCTGCGCATCTTTCCGCTCTGCTTCCTCTTCGCGCCCCTCGTGCTCGGAGCAATACGCTCGGTACAGCAACGACGAATAGACCGTGGATGGCTTCGCCTTGCACTCGGAGCACTCCTGGCCGGAGCCACGATTATCCCACTCGGCGCATGGAGCATGGGCGGATACTCGGCGTATGGCGAGTTCGCGCAGAACTCGGCGAAGCACCTCTCTTCCCCGTTCTCGAACAACATGGGGTTCCCGTCGGTCGTTTCCTTCAGGGCAGCTCCGGAGGTCAGCGAGGAGATTCTCCGCGCCGACGACTTCCAGCAGCTTGAAGCCTACAAAGCGATCCGTCGTGCGGCGTTCGAGGAGCGCAAGCCTCTCTTCATCATCGCAACGCTTGGATACCTGGCATTCCTCCTGTGGTGCCTGTTTGGCGAAAAACGATCGTGGGTTCTGGCTACTTTCGGCTTTGCGCTAGTTCCTGTGGCGACACAACTTGCCTGCTACTACTACTCATTTCTCATGGTTGCCGCTTTCTTCCTCCGGGAGGAGCCGCGCATCGTCGTGGTTTTGGTGATTACGACCTTCATTGGCCAGGCTCTCGGCCTTGCCCTCGGGCAGGGCGAGCTGCTCTACACAGCTCTTTCGATTCTCGCGATCTACCTCGCCACTGAAAGCGCGCTAACGTACCGCCTGAAGCTGCAGAGACCACCTGACTAGTGAGAGGTATCCCTCTCAATCCGCCCGCCGCCCAGCACCTCTTCGTTTTTCAGATCATAGAAGACAGCAGCCTGGCCCGGCGACACAGAAGCCCAATCCTCAATCCACGAAACTCGGCACGAGCCGTCGGCGGTGACCGACACCCTACTCCTAACTCCGCGGTGCCTTGAGCGCACCTGAACAATCGCCTCGAATTCACGCGCCTGAGCGCTACGCTGCGACGCCTGGAGCTGTTCGGGAGCCACCCAGTGCAGCTCCCCTACCTTGAAGCTCTCTCGTTTCAAATCCTCCCTGCTGCCGACAACTACCTGGTCTGAAGCTGGATCGATATCAACGACGTACAGCGGCTCTGCCTGTCCGCCCAAGCTCAAGCCCCTGCGCTGACCGACCGTGTAGCGATGGATGCCATCATGCTCGCCAACTTTGCGCCCGTCCTTCGTAACGAACGCGCCACGAGGCCTCCGCCCGCCGATCTTTGCCACAAAGTCATGCGCACTCCCGGCAACGAAGCAGATATCCTGGCTCTCTGGCTTCTCTGCTGTCACGAGACCAGCCTCACGCGCGATCTCCCGGATCTCTGCCTTGGTGTATCCGCCCACGGGAAAGAGCGTTCGCTGCAGCTCGTCCTGTCGGCAGGTGTAGAGGAAGTAGCTCTGGTCTTTCTCGCCGTCCCTGCCGCGCAACAGGCGATACCCCTCAGCACTCTGCTCTATCCGGGCATAGTGCCCCGTGGCTACATGCGAACATCCAAAACTTGCTGCCCGTTCCCGCAGCTCACGAAACTTGACCTTGCTATTGCAGTCGATGCACGGATTGGGCGTGAGCCCCTGCCGGTACGTCTCAACGAAGCGCTCAATCACTTCACGCTCGAAGGTGCGCTCGAAATCAACCACGTAGTAGGGAATCTCCAGCGCTGCCGCGACTCGGCGCGCATCACAGAAGTCCGCCGGACTGCAGCACGTCGCGCGCGAATTCTCCGCCGAGTTCTTCTTGTAGTCCCACACCTGCATCGAGACGCCGACCACTTTTTCTCCGGCTTTGGAGAGCAGGTATGCGGCAACGGAGGAGTCAACTCCTCCGGACATCGCTACTACTACGGAGCGGCTACTGAGTTCTGTCTGTGATGTGCCCTCGGCCATTACAAAAATGTACCGTATCCGGGGGCGAATTGCACACAGACGTGGCCGTGTAACATGCCCCTTGCCATCTCAGGCCCTTAAGCGGCTTATGCTTGCCCTCGCATCCTCTCTGCTGCGCGGGCAACCGCTTCGGCCACACGCGTGGCCACGCTCAGCTCGCTGTCGCCGCGGAAGCTTATTCGTACGGTGCTTGAGACACGCTCGTCAGGCTGCCCCATCGCCTGGAGCACGTGCGACGGTCCGGGCTTGCCGGATGAGCAGGCAGCTCCCGCCGAAACGAGTATCCCTTCAAGGTCTAGCGCGACAACCAGGTCATCGGCTCGGATGCCAGGCACAAAAACGGACGAGGTGTTCGGGAGCCGCTCATGATCTGCGCCATTCACCTTGCAGCCCGCGACCAGCCCGAGAAGAGCTCTCTCGAAGTGGTCACGCAGTGCGCGCATCCGCGCCACACGCTCCTCGAACGAAGCAGCTACGGACTTGGCTGCCGCGGCCATCGCACAGGCGCCGAACACATTCTCAGTGCCGCCCCGCAGCTTCCCCTCCTGCGGTCCGCCAAGGATGAACGGCGCAAGGTGCACGCCGTCACGCACAACGAGCGCTCCGATGCCTGAGGGTGCGCCAAATTTGTGCCCCGAGATCGTCATGCAGTCGACCCCTAGTTCAGGGAACGATAGCGCCGCTTTCCCCGGAAGCTGCGCTGCATCGGTGTGTAACAGGGCGTGTGGCGCTGCCGATCTAACAGCTCGGGCTATCTCAGCAACAGGATTTAGCACCCCGGTCTCGTTATTCGCCGCCATGATGGAAACTAGGGAGCATGTCGTAGCAACGGCCGCTAAGACGCTCTGACAATCGACTCGGCCGCCCATGTCGGGCAGAACGAGCGAGACCTCCCTGCCAAGCGCACTCAGCCGCTTGAGCGGCTCCAGCACACACGGGTGCTCTACGGCGCTGGCAACGAGCTGGCCGTTCGATGCCGCCGCGCAGGCAGCTACGACACAGTTGTTCGCTTCCGACGCACCGGAGGTAAAGATAATCTGGTCGCTGGCTTGAGCGCCTACGAAATCACGCAACACCGCCCGCGCCTCTTCAAGCGCTGCACGCGCCCGCTGGCCCTGGCGGTGGAGCGAGCTTGGATTTCCGCACTGCCCTAGGCATTGCGAGATAACCCCCCGAAGTTCCTCATCGGGCAGATAGGTGGCGTTCGCGTCGCAGTCTAGTAACACGTGAATTTAGCCCCGGATTCTAAGGCGTTTAGGCGATCTGTGCCGACTCCCCCTATAAGGAGAATGAGGAGCCGCTCGGCTCACTCTTTCCGGAGACGTTACAATGGCTCCCGTACCAACGCAAAGCATCGGTGTAGTCGGCGCCCAGGTTCTTGGAACCGCCTATCCCGCCCAGCAGATACGCTTTACCGAGGCTGCCCAAACCGCGGGGGTTCAGACCAACCAGAACCAGGCTCGGGCGCAGAGCAGCGCTACCCAAGCCAGCGATGACAAGAATCGGGCCGTCAGCGAGGAGAAGCGCACCGAGGGGATCTTCGCTGACCAGTCTCTGAGCGACGAAGATGACCGCCACGGATCGCCAGAGCAGCCGCGCAAGGGGAAGCTCAATAAAGTCGCCTAGCCCAAAGAGCCGCGATCCCTCGAAGCGTCCAGGCCGGATGCTGCAATGCCTATCGGCGAAACCGCACAAGGTATTTCTCCGAACAGCAAGAGATGGCTTGGAGAATTGCCTCTCTTACAACCTTGCTTAGCATCTTGGTGGTCTTACGCGACTTCAGCGGATTTCTTACCGCTAGGTCATACGGCCCTGTGCTGAACACGGCCCGGAATAGCCACAACGATGCCGAGAGCTTGCTCGCTCAGGGCCGCCGACTCCCTCTTCTCTGCTCAAACGCCGACGAATTGGAGCTTCTGCCAGGTGTGACAGATCGGGTGGCCCATGAGCTACTGAGCTCTGCCACAGAGCTCGCGCGCCTTGCTCCTACGCTCGGCGAGCAGGAGGCTCTCCTTGAGGTTCATGGCATAGGCCCCCGGCGCGCCCCGTTCTTCGCACGGCACCTCGACCTGGAACAGACGTGCGAACGCTGGCAGGGTGAAGACGCACCCCCTCTCCATTTGCCCGGAAATAGTCGGCTTCCATTTTTCTTTCTGGAGCGGTAGAAAAACTTTTCATGAGGATCCTCGTAGTCTGCAAAGCGCTCGACCGCCCCGAATCTTTCATCCTGAAGGGCCTACGCGACCTCGGAGAGTCTGTGATCGTGCTCGCGAGCGAAGAGAACTCACACTCGGCTATGCTGCTTGAAGCGGGCGTAGATGTGCAGCCCTTCAAGCTATCCAGCCGTGTGGACATATCAGGAACCCTGAGGCTTCGACGCTTCGTTCGCGATTGGAAGCCAGATGTACTTTACGCACTTTCGAACGCCGGGCTTTCGGCCGCTAATATCGGTCTGCTCGGTACGGGGATTCCGGTTGTGACGTACCGTGGAACGGTGGGACACCTGAGCTGGTGGGACCCATCTTCCTGGCTCACCTTTCTCAACCCCAGGATAGCGAGGATCGTGTGCGTCTCTCAGGCTGTCGAGCGGCACCTTCACGACCTCGGCCTTCCGAAGGAACGCGCAGTTACTATCTACAAAGGTCACGACGTATCATGGTACAGCGCCCCGCCTTCGTGCGCTCGCCGCGACCTGGGGGTTCCCGAATCCGCATTCGTCGTTGGCTGCACGGCAATCATTAGGGCAGTAAAAGGGGTCGACGTGCTCATCGCCGCATGTGCGTCGCTGCTAAGCGAAATACCTTCTCTGCACCTCCTACTGATCGGCTCGGTCAAAGATCCTGTCGTAGACTCGCTGATATCATCGTTTCCAGAACCGGACCGGATCCATGTGACGGGTTTTCGAGACGATGCAGCGCGGCTGGCAACCCTCTGCGATGTCTCTGTCATGCCTTCAAAGAGCCGGGAGGGCTTCCCGAAATCTGTCGTAGAGGCGATGTCCCAAGGGGTGCCCGTAATTGTGACCGCCGTTGGAGGTATGCCTGAGCTGGTGGGGGATGGTGAAGCCGGGCTCATGGTTCCACCGAGTGACACTGAAGCCCTGGCAGCTGCTATACGGGAGCTGGCTTCTAGTGAGGATAAACGGAGAGCCCTGGGAGCCCTTGGAAAGCATCGGATCGAAACGGTGTTCAATATCCAGGCGAGCGTGCGAAAAATGCAGGCTCTTTTCTCCGAGCTTGCGCGTCCCGCTTGCTCGGAGACTGTTTCCGACTAAAGTTCTTGGGAGCATGAGCCGTTACTCTCAGCATGGGATTCGGACCTGAAGAGTACAACGACCTATTCATGGTGTGCGTAGCCCTCATAGGCCTACTGCTCACCGTAGGTGTCGTAGTTGCCTTTCGTCACACATTACGTTCATTGATGCGTTGGGCAGTGGGGGCCCTTAGCCCGGAAGCGAAAACAGCGCGTGATGCAGTAGCTGAGTTTTCGACGGCCGTCGGCAAGATCCGTGAGCATGCGACTCGACTGGAACGGTATGCGCCGGAATACCACAGCGTGTTCGAGGAGGCCGGATGGCCTCGTCTTATGGTGGAGCTTCAAGCTCTCGGACATGCCGAGAGTGCGCTGCAGGCGCTGGTTGATGCAGAGCAGTACGATGATGCAATCGGGCTCTCCGGCATGCTGCTGGATCAGCTACCGGAGGATCTCACCGAGTACGCTGCTGGTCGATTCAGCGAGTTTGCACCCCTACGGGGTTGGAAAGAGAGGTCGCGAGCGGTCCTCGTATCTATCGTCGATAACGCCAAGATCGCAGCGAAGGCCAATCGCGAACTCGGCATTCGCCGCGTTGGCGACCGAAAACCAACCCTCGAGACTCTTGCCGACCTGCGCGAGTGGCTCCGCGGACGCTAACCCCCCGCTAGTTCCAGCCCAGCTCCTCCTAAGCTCCGGGAGGCCTCGGGGGCAAACTCATCGTTGAGCGCTCTGACCGCAGCCTCGCAGTGCTTACGCGCCACTAGAACTGAGATCTTAATCTCCGAGGTATTTACCATCTGCAGATCAATTCCATGCCGCTGCAGTGCCCGAAATGTGCGCCCTGCTACATCTGTGTGAGAACGCATTCCGAGGCCAACTACAGACACCTTAGCAATATTCCTCTCGACCGAGGCCCCTCCAGCTCCGAGTTCAGGAACAACTGAGCGCGCTACATCGAGCGCAGCCGAGCTCTGCTCATCAGCGACCGTGAGGCTCACGTTAACGAGCCCAGGAGAGACCGTCTCCTGAGAAATCATATCCACTAGAATGTCACGCTCCCCTAGCACTGAGAATAGCCGAGCCATCGTTGAAATATCGCCAGGCATCGATTGGATTGTTAACCTTGCCTCATCGACACGGTGGGTCACACCTGTCACAACCGGCTTCTCCATAAGCTCCTCCTCACTAACTATCCAGGTCCCATTTATCCCCGGAACAAAAGCGCCCGCGAACGTTGAGAGCACCACAACCGGCACGGCATAACGCATCGCGAAGAACACCGACCGCGTGTGAAGCACTTTCGCGCCAAGGCTTGCCATCTCTAGCATCTCTTCGTGTGCAACTCGTTCTAAGATCCGCGCCCCGCCGCAAATACGCGGGTCCGCAGAGTACACACCTCGGACATCCGTGTAGATGAAGCACGCTTCCGCTCGGAGCGCGGCCGCAACAGCAACTGCAGTTATGTCGGATCCTCCTCGACCGAGCGTGGTGATGTCGCCCCGCTCTGTTACCCCCTGAAAACCCGCAATAACAGGGACCCCGCCGTGCGATAGAACGGCCTCGATAGAATCGGTCTCCACATCTTCAATCAGTGCGTTGGTATGCCGGTCAGACGTCGAGATCTTCGCTTGTGCCCCGAGCAGACTCTTTGCCGGCACGCCAAGAGCCGAGAGTCTCATCGCTAGCAGCGCAACAGTAACCTGCTCGCCACTAGACAGCAGCACATCCATCTCCCGGCCACTCGGCTCATCAACACAACTCTTCGCCAATGAAACGAGCTTGTTTGTCTCGCCTGCCATCGCGGATAGCACCACGACGATGCCGGCATCTGGCCTCTCACGTCTGTGCGCCGTGATAATGTCGGCTACGTGCTTCACCCGGCTAACATCACCGACCGAGGTGCCGCCAAACTTCATGACAACGAGTGGACGTCTTGCAGAGCTCATTCCAGCAGCCCGCTCTCAAGCGCCCCCGATATCTCCGCTATACGCACACCCCCATCGCCAACAGAGAGGGTGACCGTAAGATCGCTTCGACTCGAAATCTCCGAGCAGTTGCTTGCCCACTCAATTACCCGGACAACCGACGACGCAGGCGGCTCGAGCACTTCAGCGGGAGCACTTCGAAGCCTGTACAAGTCCCAATGATCAACTTCGAGGCCCTTCTTCACTTGATACTCATGTTCGAGCGCAAAAGTCGGCGATGCGACATCTTCACTGCGCCCCCCCAGTGCAACTACCAAGTAACGCACTAGGGTCGTCTTGCCGGCGCCAAGGTCCCCTTCAAGCGCAATCACCTTTCCTGCAATGCTGAGCTGTACCAGCTCCTGCGCTAGCAGAGCTGTATCAGACTCGCTCTTGAGAACGCGCCGAATCATCGGTCAAGAGCCCCCATCACCGAGGATGTATACCGAGCAACGTCTGAGGCGAGAATGGGCCCCCCACTCTCTGTCGCCGCGCGCTCTCCGGCACAAGCGTGAACGTACGTGGCCACGGCAGCAGCATCAAAAAGAGACCTCGCCCGAACAACACAAGCAGCAACGACACCTGCCAGAACGTCACCGCTGCCAGCCGTGGCCAAGTACGGCGTACCTCGCGCCACTACGCCACACTCCTGCTCAGAACACACCACAGTCCCGGCTCCCTTGAGGACGACCGTGCACCCGAGCCGTGCAACTAATTCCTTCGCCGCAGCAAAACGATCTGACTGAACTGTGCTCGTTGCTGTCTTTAAGAGCCGAGCAGCCTCTCCCGGGTGCGGTGTGGCAACAGCCTTCGAACCTCGCAACGTCATCCCAGTCTCAGCAATCACGTTCAATGCGTCTGCGTCGAGAACCATGCGAGAGCCAAGAGCGAGCAGCTCCCTCAGCAACCCCCTGACAAACTCGATGGTATCTGAGGCCGTGCCTAGGCCAGGACCTACAACAACGCAATCAGCCCGCTTCGCCGCTTCAACAACAACACCAACATCGAATGCTCCTAGCACCGCGGCATCGCCTGGCACAATCTCGTTCATGCACTCCGCTTGTACCAATGACGCGCCCCAACTCTGTCGCCACACCCGGCTAACGAGCCCTGCACCTGCATGGAGAGCTCCAACCGCTGAGAGCAGCGGAGCTCCTGGCATCGCAGCGCAACCACCAACAACGAGAATACGCCCGTTATCACCTTTGTGACCGTCTGTTCGTCTACGCTCAAGCCGTGGCCGTGCCGCGCCTTCTATCGCTCGCACAGAAACAGGCGAGGCTCCAAGAATTCCGATCGGAACAGCCACTATCTCTCCACACGCTGCCCTGGCAGGAAACTGCAGACACCCGCGCTTAACGAGCTCTACCGCTACCGTTCGATCGGCTCGAACATGCAGCTCGGAACACTCACCCGTATCCGCCGACACCCCAGTGGGAATGTCTACCGACACCACTCGAACGACGGTTCGCTCAGCCTGCTCTCGCCGTAGCCGTCCAACTAAGTCCGCAACATAGCCAGTCGGCGGAAGGCGCTGCCCTGTACCAAGAAGCGCGTCTACGATTATAGCCGCTGATGAAAAAAGCTCATCTTTTCGGTCTCCGGAGATACTCGTAACAATGGAACCGACCGCCTTTATTTGCGCTGGTGGGTCTCCTTCAACCACGGCTGCGCCAAACCGCCGCACCTGCTCCATACAATCGTCCGCGTATCGCTCTGACCGTGTCAACAGCGCAGTAACCGCGACTCCACGCTCTGACAGAAGACGCGCAGCAACAAGTCCATCACCGCCATTGTTACCAGGACCACAAAGCACGAGTACGCGCCCATGACTGCCACCAAGGTACGCGTGAATATTCGCCGCCAACGCTGAGCCCGCGCGCTCCATGAGTTCAAGAGAAGAGATGCCCGAGCGAATCGTCTCGGCATCTAGCGCTGCCATCTCTGGGCTGGTCGGGAGCCGCCATGCTGCCGGACTGTTTGACGAAACCGTATAGGGAGCGAAACTCCCGGCATCGACCCGACTCACACCGCACCGATCTCTTTCTCAAGGATAGCCGCAAGATCTGTCGCATGCTTCTTGCAGATCTCTTCATCCTCGCATTCGACCATAACTCGGACTTTATTCTCAGTGCCGGAATACCGGACGAGAATCCGACCTGACGAGCCGAGCTCTTTTTCTTTGTGGCTTATAGCTGACGACAGCGCCGCAATACTTTCCAGTGGAGGTTTGGCGGCAACTTTAATGTTTATGAGCTTCTGAGGAAACGTGACGAAGGGCGCCGCAAGTTCAGAGAGCGGCCTCTGCTTTCGGCACATGACCGCCAAGACCATGAGCGCCGTGAGCATTCCATCGCCAGTAGTCGAGTAGTCGGAGAAGATCGTATGTCCTGACTGCTCACCCCCAAGTTGACAGCCCTGCCGGATCATCTCTTCAAGCACCGCGCGATCCCCAACATTTGCTCGAACAACTGAGATATCGTGGCTATTGAGGAGCTTCTCAAGACCGAGGTTAGACATGACTGTGGCTACAACCGCATTCTTGCGGAGCAACCCTCGCTCCTTGAGATCAAGAGCGCAGATAGCAAGCACAACGTCTCCGTCTAAGACGCGACCTTTTTCGTCCACTAAGATGCATCGATCGGCGTCTCCATCAAGCGAGATACCGACATTGAGGTTCTGTTCCACCACGAGCTTACCAACAACCTCTGGGAAGAGGCTGCCGAAGCCCGCATTGATGTTCCGTCCACTCGGACTTACCCCTCGTGACACGACCTCAGCACCAAGTTCGGTCATCGTCTGTGGACCAACGACGTAGGCTGCTCCATTCGCACAATCGAGCCCAACTTTTATACCCTCAAGCGAGAGTTCCCGAGGAAAGCTCTCTTTGAGGTACACTGTGTAGCGACCGACAGCGTCATTGATGCGCGCGGCTTTACCAATATGCCCGGCATCCGTGGTTTTTCCGTCAAGCACTCCCGGCTCAAGCAAACGCTCAATTTCGTTCTCAAGCTCATCCGGAAGCTTAAACCCGTCGGAGCCGAAGATCTTAATACCGTTATCCTCGAACGGGTTGTGGGAAGCTGAAATGACGATTCCAGCATCAGCTCTCATACTCTTCGCAAGATACGCAACGCCCGGAGTAGGAATCGGACCGCTGAGCATGAGATCGGCGCCCATCGCCGTAATTCCAGCCGCGAGTGAGCTCTCAATCATGTACCCCGAAAGGCGAGTATCTTTTCCGATCAGAATACGCCGCTTTTTCTCCCCCTTCATGAACACTTGTGCAACTGCTTTGCCGAGCCTCACGAGGGTCTCTGGATCAAGCGGAGAAACACCCGCCACACCGCGAATACCATCTGTTCCAAAGTGCTTTCTCTCTGCTGCCATACGCTCCTCGTTTTCAATCACCGCTTCTTCGACTGGCTCGCTGCACCACTCTTCGATGGCCCGTGGTACCAAGCTGTCACACTGGCAGGGGCGGTCTTGACAACTTTCACCCCCTTCGGTGCGTCAACACTAACGTCGTAAAACTCCCCCTCACGGGGCGGTTGCCTCATCAGCTCAACAAACGGAATGACCTCTTCCGCCTCAATCTCCGCGAGAGCTGCAGGGTCCCCAGCAAGCACCACGGTTACCATCGTCGGATTCATCTTAATCCACTTCGCATCCCCGCCGCCCCGAAGCTCCACAGGGCGCGCAACAAATTGGCGCTCAATCGGACGCTTCTCCACTGTAACACGCGCGCTGACCGACTCCACCGAGAGGGACGACATCGCGCCAGGCTTCCGAAGGCGCAGCGAGACGGTCTCAGACTCCCTAATTTCTCGGAGATCTAGCGGCTCTGTCGCAATCGAGCGCAGCTGACGAACTTCGGACTGTGGGCCCTTCACGGTAACCCCGGGTGGGTCGAGCACTATGTCCACCAAAACGAGATCTTTGGCGAGCAATCCGAGCTGGGGAACTTCTACGCGCACGTCTCGTTCGTCGATATTTTCGAAGTTGAGCTCAACTTCCGGCGGGTCGAGGGTGAGGACACTAACCGACGGAGGTAGAGAAATATCGCTCGCCATGAGCTGCGCTGTGTACTTGCCACCCAGGTCATCAGGAAGCTTAAGGCGCAGGGGAGGCGGTGATGCGGCGACCTCTCCTATGAGGAATGAGGGGCCCTTTATCGTGATCTGCACCCCCTGTTTCATCCGCTTCACCAGCACCTTATCCGCCGGCGGATTTCGCAGCTCAATCGGCACGAAGAGACTCACAACACTCGCATTGCTAGCGTCTTGGAGTGCAAACGCAAGCAGCGTTGCCGCGATAACTGAGACAAGTTTTAACGTCAGGTTCTTCGTCACGGCGCCTCCTGGCCAGCAAAGAACGAAGTCCGCTTCTGGACGGGCAGCTGTCCGTTACTGTTGCGTTCCAGGAGATCCTGGAGTGATGCCGCGTCCAAATTGCGATAGAACCGGCCCTCAATTATCAAAGTAATGGAACCGGTCTCTTCCGAAACTACTATCACCATGGCATCCGAGCGCTCCGTAAGCCCAAGCGCGGCTCGATGACGGGTTCCGAGATTCGGGTCGAGGTCCGGGTTAAAGCTGAGTGGCAACACGCAGCCCGCAGCCCTGATGCGGTGCCCCTCAATAAACACGGCGCCATCGTGCAGCGGTGATTCCTTGACGAAGATACTGTAGAGCAGCTTGCGGCTCAGCTCGGCATTAAGCACGACCCCCTCCTCCAAGAATTCGTCGAGGCCGAGGTCTCGCTGGACAACTATCAAGCTGCCAAGCTTTGCCTTGGCCAGTTTGCTCGCGGTGACAGCTATCTCCTCAAAAGCATTACCCTGCTCCTGCCGTTGAGGCTGCGCGAACAGAAACGGCTTCACACCTACCTTGGTCAAGGTTCTCCGGATCTCATCCTGGAAGATAACGACGATCACGAGGATGATAGAATTGAGAAAATTGTCGATCAGCCAGGCGACGGTGACGAGGCCAAGGGGCTTCGCCAGCACATACACCAGCGCGATACTGGCTAACCCTACAAGCATCGGAGCCGCGCGAGTGCCACGAACGACCAAGAGCACGCGGTAGATGATGACCGATACGAGCAAGATGTCCAACAGCTGCACCAGCAGGGACACCGACACTCCAAACAGTTCGTATCTCATACGCCGCTACCGGCCCAAACCTATGTGGTGCGATGCCGCCGCACTACGCTGCAAAAGACACGCCGCCGCTCGACTCTCCGGGACCCGAAGGGCCGCCCTGAGGGCCAGGCGAGAGGGTCTCTCCGCGCACGATGCGCTCAATGTCATCCGAGTCGAGTGTCTCTTTCTCCATGACGGCTTTCGCGAGCCGATGGAGCACCTCGAGATTCTCTCCAACTATCTTCTTTGCAACCTCGTACTGCGACTCGAGGATGCGCTTCACTTCATGGTCAATCTCAAGCTGAACCGCCTCCGAGTGCTCGCGCGGCTTCCCGATCTCCCTACCGAGGAAGACGTGCTCCTCTTTCGTATTGTAGTGGATCGGCCCGAGCGCTGAGCTCATCCCCCATTCGCAGACCATGCGCCGAGCAATCTCGGTAGCACGCTGGATGTCGGAGCTCGCCCCGGTGTTCATCTCCTGGAAGACGGCCTCTTCGGCGACGCGCCCGCCAAAGAACACAGCGAGCTGGTCCATCCAGTAGGAACGCGAGTAGGTGTGCTTATCTGTCTCGGGGAGCTGCTGCATGAGCCCGAGCGCCATGCCGCGAGGGACGATGGTGAGCTTGTGAACTGGATCCGCATTCGAAAGCTTCTTCGCCACGAGCGCGTGACCCGACTCGTGATAGGCAGTCGTGAGCTTCTCCTTCTCAGACAGCAACATCGACCGACGCTCAGCGCCCATCATCACCTTGTCCTTCGCGTACTCGAAGTCGCTCTTTTCGACTACCGATTTATTCTTGCGAGCCGCATAGAGTGCGGCCTCATTCACCAAGATTTCGAGATCAGCCCCTGAGAATCCCGGAGTGCCGCGGGCTATCGTCGTAAGATCAACGTCTGGCGCAACCGGCACCTTCTTGGTGTGGACCTTAAGTATGCCGAGGCGTCCATTGAGGTCTGGTCGGGACACAACGACACGCCGGTCGAAGCGCCCCGGACGGAGGAGCGCTGGGTCTAGCACATCGGGGCGGTTTGTCGCCGCGATAAGGATGACTCCTTCGTTGCTCTCGAAGCCGTCCATCTCCACTAGAAGCTGGTTGAGGGTCTGCTCTCGCTCGTCGTGCCCTCCCCCCATACCGGCGCCACGGTGACGTCCAACGGCATCGATCTCGTCGATGAAGATAATACACGGAGCATTCTTCTTTCCCTGAATGAAGAGGTCGCGTACACGCGAGGCCCCAACGCCCACAAACATCTCCACGAAGTCCGAGCCTGATATGCTGAAGAACGGAACCCCAGCTTCCCCAGCGATCGCCTTTGCAAGCAGCGTCTTGCCGGTACCCGGGGAGCCGATTAGGAGCACCCCTTTCGGGATACGTCCGCCGAGACGGGTAAACTTCTTCGGATCCTTCAGGAAGTCGATAATCTCCTCAAGCTCGGCTCGCGCCTCGTCTATTCCGGCGACATCGGCAAACGTAACCTTCTGCTGGCTCTCCGTGAGAAGCTTCGCGCGAGACTTGCCGAAGCTCATTCCCTTTCCCGCACCCATCTGAACCTGACGCCAGAAGAAGAACCAAACTCCAATAAGGAGAAGAACCGGCAATATGTTTATGAGGAACACGAGGTACGAAGACTGATCCGGAGGCTCCTGCACGTTGACGCGCACGCCCTTCTCGATCAGCTTGGGTACAAGCGTATCGTCCTTCGGGACACGCACAACGAAGGCGCCACCCTTTGGTGCGGTTGCGTTAGTCGGATCACTGTACACGCCGTGTACGAGATCGCCCTCGATTGTCACCTCACGTACCTCTTGCTTCTCCACCCGCGTCAGGAATTCGCTGTACGGAAACTCTGTCGGTTGTGGAATATTTTTCTTCGCAACGCTCCAGATGCTGAGGCTTAATGCAATTATGAGGATCCAAAACAGTCCGTTCTTTGACACGTGACGCACTCTCCGAGCGCCCCGGCGTGAGCAGCAGTCACATACCGGAGCTAGTTATGGGTTATCCGCGGCGACGGCGGGGGCTACCCCAAAGTCGACAACGGGACACGAGCTCATGACGCCTGCGCGAGGACGTATTCCCCGACAGGAGTCTCATGACCCGCTTGGGCGCACTTTCTTAGGAATAAATTCAAAAGAAACGGCTACCTAGACTCTACTCTGTACACCAGACGTAGCCATCCTACAACCTTGAGCTTTTACCAACCTCAGAGGGTAATACCCGCAGCCCGAAGCGGTCCCTAAACACCTCAATTCCCTCTTTGAGTTGTAGAGAATCAAGCTCGCCCCGAAGCAGCTTAAGAGCCTCCAGCGAGCCCTTTTCTCCCACCTCATAGCCAACCAGAGGATACACAAGCCTCTGTGCGACCCGCCAGGCAAGCGCGTCGGGCAGGCCCCGAAGCCGCTCGGCGCAACGAGTGAGCCAGGCCGGGTCCGCTTCGGTCAGGGCTCCTAAGGACTGCCCCTCTCTCTCTGCCAATGCCTCAAGGGCATTGCAATCGGAGGCAACAGCACGGGCCCGCTCCGCAAGAATCCAGACTGCCGAAGGATCGAAGTCGCGCTCCAGCAACGGCATCAGCGAGTGTCGAACTCTATTCCGAACCATCCCGACATCAGCGTTACTTGGGTCATCAATGTAGGGAACCGCAAAACGGGCGGCGTATTCGTCGATCTGGGCGCGAGAGATATCAAGGAACGGCCGAAGAAAACGACGGCGCTCATCACGTCGCTCTATCGTCGTCAGCTCTTTGTTCGCCAGAAGTTTAATGACAAGGGTCTCCGCAACATCATTAGCATTGTGCGCCGTCAGCGCCCAATCAAGAGCGCGTCCTACGAGAGCCTCGCGTAGAAGCCGGTAGCGCTGTTGACGGGCCCAAGCCTCCATGTTTACTGAATCCGGTTTCGGACCTAGCCGCTCCACGACACACGGCACTTGTCGCTCGCGACAGTACTCTTCCACAAAGCGAGCATCATCAACGCTTGAGGGGCGGAGTCCGTGATCCACGTGCAACGCCTCGACTCGCACCTTAAGGAGTTCCTGAGCCCGTAGCAGGGAGTCCAGAAGGACCATCGAATCCCTCCCCCCCGAAACTGCGACGAGCAATCCCGAGCCGGCTGGAAGCTCCTGCTTGAGTGCGGTTTCTATGGAGCGGCGACGACGAGCCATGGGCAACACCAGTAATGTGCGAGCGCGCCACTACTCAGCGCGAATACTTACCTTTCGAACCCCGCTGGCGCTGGAGGCTCTGATCGGTAGACTGATTGTTACTACGCCTTTACTCGACGTCGCCTCAACGCGATCTTCGTCCAAGCTGAGACCCGCCAGCGGGACTATCCTCTCAAAAGCCCCATAGAGGCTCTCGACGTACTCCTCGTGCTCTTTCTCGGCCCCAGCAAGTGGAACGACAGCACGGCGCTCGCCGCGGATAATTAACCCCTCCGTCGTTAGAGAAATCTCGATATCGCGCTCATCCATACCCGGGACCTCCACGCTCACGAGCAACTGAGTCGCGCTTTTCATGACGTTTACAGCTGGAGAGAAACCGCTCAAGCGGTCTCCAAGAGAAGATAGCGGCTCCGAGATTAGCTCGGGCACGATCGAGCTGGCCAGAAAATCGTTAAAAAGTCGACTAACGTTGCGCTGAATTCCGCCACTGGAAGGGTCCTGCCTAGCGAGCACGACGCGCTTCTTCCTGCTTGACCATGGGACGATGTTGCTCCCCATACTGCCCTCCAAACGTGTATGCAACGGTACACTACCACAATTCTAGTGGGCACAAAGAACCAGTCGCAGATATCGGGTCAGCTGCAGAGAAAGCTACGCGGGCGACTGTTTGCCTATGTTGTCGATACTGAACGCGCCTGGCCCGCTGTACAGAAGGGAACACGCTGCGGCAAGAAGAATCAGGTCTTTATTGAAAATGTCGTGCGCGCCCGGAAATACCCCGAACGCCAGCACAAACGAGAGAATCATCAAGCCGGCCAGCACCCCGCTGAGGGTAGTCCACATCCCTATGACCAGGAGGGCACCGACGCTGACCTCGACGTACGGAAGCAAGATGCCGTATACAGCCGCAATATTACCCGGAAGAACGCCAAAAGAGCGTACCTGGTCAACGAAGGCTGCTAAAAGGTTGAGCTTCCCCATGCCAGCCAGGATAAAGTAGGCCCCCAAGGTGAGGCGAATTATCATAGGCCCGTATTGGGCGGCTCCCAACGGCTGATTCATCTTCATAACGCGAACTCCCGCAGCCAGCTGACCCAAAGAAATCGCCTTTTTAGCGATGCCGAGACCAGCTACAATTTCAGGGCAAGCGGCCTGAAGTAGACCTTTACGCTGCCCAGCATAACGGCTTTCGACAATCAATGTATGCCGACTCAGCTTCGGCTACAACCACCTAATTATTCTTGGGTCGCGGCGAGACTACCTGTAGATCTTTGCGGCGACTCTTTCGGAGCAACGCATGGAAACATCTGAGCCAACCAACCCCATCGGCGAGGTTTTCGACCGTATTCGCCAAGAGCTTCATCGAGAGATCGTCGGTCAGGACCGGCTCATCGACCGGTTGCTCGTCGCCCTCCTCGCGGATGGGCACGTTCTATTGGAAGGCGTGCCTGGCCTCGCCAAAACCAAGACACTAACGGCTCTCACGCAGGTGCTCGACGCGCACATGAGCCGCATCCAGTTCACGCCAGATATTCTGCCGTCGGATGTTGTTGGCACAGAGGTCTACCGCCCACAAAGCGGCGACTTTGTGACCCGCAAGGGCCCCGTGTTCACCAACTTACTCCTAGCAGACGAAATCAATCGCGCTCCGGCGAAGGTGCAATCGGCGCTACTGCAGGCGATGCAAGAGCGCGAAGTGACCATCGGTGAGCAAACCTTTAAACTGCCTGAACCGTTTCTGGTGCTCGCAACTCAGAACCCCCTGGAGCAGGAGGGTACGTACGCACTGCCGGAGGCGCAGGTTGACCGATTTCTGATGAAGGTAAAGGTTGGCTACCCATCGTTTGACGAAGAGGTCGCTATCGTGGACATCGCTGCCTCAACTTCAGCGCGTTCAACCAGACTGAACAAAATTCTCCCTCTCTCCCAGCTTCTTGAGCTGCGGCAGGCCTGCAACGCCGTCTACGTCGATCCGAAGATCGACCGTTACATCGTGTCGCTCGTTCATGCCACGCGCAGTGGTGACTCGTATGGGCTCAAGGGCCTCATCGAGTGGGGCGCCTCGCCCCGTGCGAGCATCGCGCTCAAGGTGTGTGCGCGGGCACTTGCATTCATCAAAGGAAAGAATTTTGTGACCCCGGACGACGTCAAAGAGATCGCGCCGGATGTACTGCGTCACCGCGTACTTCTTACCTTTGAAGCTGAGGCCCGCGGCGTAGACAGCGACGAAGTTATTCGCTCGCTTTTGTCGGGTGTAACGGTACCCTAGCAACCAACACAAGGTCTACGAATGGCTGCTCTGCCAGCGCTCCCGATTGTCCCCCCTACTGCTGAGCTCAAGCGCATCACGCTGCGCTCACGGAGATTGGTGACGGGCGACCTACTTGGTCAATACCGGTCGGCGTTTCGTGGCACAGGTCTCGTGTACACCGACATTCGAGCGTACCAACCGGGTGACGACGTTAAACATATTCACTGGAAGGCAACCGCTAGAACTGGAACTGTTTTCGTTAAGTCGTACGAGGAGGACCGACAGCTGCGGGTCTTGCTCGCTGTAGACACGAGCACCTCTATGCGTGCTCCACAATCGAACGAAGCGTTTGCCAAGGCTCTTGAATTCGCTTCTCTCGTCGGCGCTCTCACACAGCGTGGCAACGATCAACTCGGCCTGCTTCGGTTCGGCGCATCGGTTGAGGGGTTCCTGCCCCCGAAGTCAGCACGGAGACGGAGCTCTCAGGTTCTATCCCAGCTCCTCGCGCCTTCACCGCAGAGCGCTACCACGGATATCGCTGGCGCGCTCCATCACCTGGCCGGAGTGCTTCGAAAGCCAAGCATCGTATTCCTTCTCTCCGATTTCTTCTCTCCGCCATTTCGCTCAGAGCTGAAGACGATTTGTGCACGACACGACGTAGTGCTTGTGCACGTGCAGACTCCGCTGGAGACCCTCGATCGTCTTGGCCTCGTGCTCTTCAATGATGCTGAGACGGGCCAACGAGTCTTGGTTGACACCTCGAGCTCAACGGTGCGGCGCAACTGGCGGCGGCTTGCTGATGCAAACCGCACAGAGATCTCTGAACTCGCCCGTAGTTGCGGGGCAGACCACATCGTCGTGAGCGACAGCGCGACACGTCCCCTCGTACGACTCATGAGGGAGAGAGCAGCGCGGGGGATACGGTAGATGAACGCTTCTCGCAACTCGCGCCCCGCAATCGAGCTCCGATACCGAGGTAGGAGCAATCATGAGTGAGCCGAATCCTACTCCGTACGACATCGTCGACATTCCGCACATCGCGTGGGAGCCTTCTCTTGCGGACTGGCTGGTCGCCCTTAGCGTTTTCGGAATTGCGACGCTAATCATCGGCGGCTTTGCCTTGCTAAATCGACGCAACCTCTCCGCGCGAACGCTGGAACGCCTACTCTATCAGCTTGAAAGCTCACACATCACCTCTGCCGGTGTCGAGTGTGAGAGGTTTTCTCGGCTGGGCAAAAGGATCTTGTCCTACATCGCCGGCGTTGATCTCTCCGGCTGCACGGCACAAGAGCTTCGAGACTTAGCGGCGGCCTCTGCTGATGCACAGGAGGCAGATGCGCTAAAAGCTGTGGCCCTAATCGAAGACCGCGCCTATGCCCCGGCTGGAGCAATATCGAGCAAGCCGCTCTCAGAGCTGTGCGAGCGCGCAAAAACCTCCTTAGCGACCTTCGCAGCCCAGAGGAGGCGTCGATGACTTTTGCCTACCCGTGGCTCCTACTCACCCCCCTGATCTTTTGCATTCTGCGACTAACCTTCCGTCGACCCAGCGTTTCCGCCCCGTTCCCAAGCTCGACCTTCCTCAGCTCTCTCCCGAGAAGCCTCAAGGCTCGGCTGTGTGAACCGACTCTGTTTGCTCTCGCGTTAATCGCTGCCTGCTCTCTCTCGATCGCTGCAGCTCGACCACAACGCGTGACGGTGATCGAGGCTCCCCAGCGCGCCCGCAACATCATGCTCGTGATCGATGCCTCAAATAGCATGTCAGCAGAGGACTTCCCCACCTCCTTCGGCTACGCCTCTCGCATGGAGGGCGTGAAACGTGCCGTCGCCGAATACGTGCGCTCAAGAAAATCAGACAGGATCGGAATCGTGGTATTCGGTGAGACTGGCTACCTCCAGTGTCCTCTGACAACAGACACTTCGCTGGTAGAGAATCTCGTCCAGTCGCTTTACCCACGGATGGCCGGAGACGGCACGGCAATCGGAGATGGGCTAGGACTTGCTCTCAAACGACTGCGCGACGTCGAGGGTGCCTCTAAAGCCGTCATCCTGATGACAGACGGAGTGAACACTGCCGGTCGGGTAAGCCCCCTCAAGGCAGCCGCCGTTGCCAAGGAGCTCGGCATTCAGGTGAACACGATCGGAATTGGCACTCGCTCAGCCCCGATGGGTGGAGTTGGCATGGGAGGTCTGCTCCCGGTACCGGCTAACATGATGGCCGACTTTGACGAAAAGACGCTTAAAGAGATCGCTCAGATGACCGGTGGTGCCTACTTCAATGCGTCAAGCTTGGAGGGATTTCAGGAGGTATACCGTAAGATCGAGAAACTCCAGGAAACTGAGACGCAACAGCCCGAGCAGCGCCTCGTACAGGAGCTGTTCCCCATCTTCGCGATGATCGGCCTGCTCTGCTTTGTTATCGGTACCGTGCTAAAGGCAACGATCTTTATGAGGGTGCCATGATGACACTACGGGGTCTCCTCTATCGGACGACACCTCCCTACATGGAGGTGCAGTAGAATGGATTTCGTGCGTGATATTGGTGCGGTATGGCCGCTAGCCCTACTGGGCCTTCCGTGTGCGGTTGCATTCGCTCTCCTCCTCGTATGGCGACTCTCCGTGCGCGATGCACGCCGCACGGCACTCGGCATCCCGAGACGCAGCGGAAGAGTCGCAGCGCTCTTCTCTGCCCTCACACCTACACTGCTTCTCACACTCGCCGTTAGCCGCCCCTACGTGGGCCGTGAAACGCTCGAGCTTCCATCCGCCAACGCTGATTATATGTTCATCGTCGATGTCAGTCGCAGTATGTTTGCGAAGGACATCCCTCCTTCTCGCATGGAGCTCGCTAGGCGGAAAATGAAGGATATCGTACGCGCGTTTGCTCGCGAGGATGTCGCAACCCGAGTCGGCATTACCGTCTTCGCCGGTGGTGTGTATACCATCTGTCCGCTAACGGATGATTCCGCCGCCGTACTCCAGTTCATCGATCAGATTAGTCCCGACCTCGTCACCAGTGTTGGCTCGAACCTCGAAAGAGCTGTTGCGACCGTACTGGAACGCATCAAGGCGTCTGGCGCTCGTTCCCCCCGAATGCTGCTCATCTCCGACGGCGAGGATACCATGCTTAACGTTGAGCAGGTCGTCGGCCTGTTGCGCAGCGCAAAGGTGCCGCTCGACGTCTTGGGAGTTGGAACCCCCCTCGGTTCACCGATTGAACTGCCGGATGGGCGCTACGTTCGCGACAAGTCCGGATCCATCGTGCATTCACGACTTAACGAGCAGTCCCTACAGCTTATTGCCGCAGCCGGTGACGGCAAGTACGTGCGCGCTACAATCTCTGATAAGGATGTTGATGAGCTCGTCGAAGCAGCTACGCCGATGCTCAGAGTCGCGAGTGGAGATAGCAAACGTTCAGTTACGAATTACCGAGAGGTTGGCTCATGGTTTGCCCTGGCTGCCCTACTCTTCATGATTGCGCTGGTTGTCATGCACCGAGATGGCGTTGCTCTAACCGCACTGATGCTAGCTCTCCTCATCGCACGCCCTCTGTACGCCGAACCAACCCCAACACCTCCCTCCCTAGAGGTTTCAGGGCGCGCTGCTTTCGAGCTGTACCACTCTGGTCAGTACGAACAAGCTGCCTCAGTCTTCGCGCAGGCCCTCGCGCTTGACCCATCGAATCGAGCCCTGGAGCAAGGGCTGGCGAGCGCTCTATTCAAAACCCAGCAGTTTTCGCGTGCCCAGGAGATCTTTCGAAAACTGGCGAATTCGGCTGAAGATGGACGAAGCTACTTCGAGAACACCTACAACGAGGGCAACTCCTTCCTTGCCATGGGGCGCTTCCAAGATGCAATTGACGCGTACAGCAAGGCCCTCGATGTTAAGCCGGAGGACGATATGGCGCTCCACAACCGCGCGCTCGCCCGACGACTCTTGGAGGAATCGAAGCGCGCGACCCCCACGAACACCCCGACACACACACCACCTCAATCACCCTCTGCGGCCCCCTCGCCGTCAGCTTTCCCATCGCCCTCCCCTGAGCCCTCACCCTCTAGTGCGCCGTCCCCCTCAGCTGCTCCATCGCCGTCGGTAGAACCTTCCCCTTCGCGTCAACCTTCAGCGAATCCGTCTGCGCAGCCATCGTCACAACCGTCGCCGAGTGACTCTGGGCAGGCATCTCCCTCGCCAGGCGCTACTGCGGCTCCGAGCGCTGGCTCGAGCCCCAACACTTCATCGTCGCCGGCTACCCCGGGCACTCCGACTGTAGAGAGCACCACTTCTGCGTCCGCGGGAACGCCTGAGTCCGGCACCCCTGAACCGCGCGAGAGGCGCAAAGAAGCGGTTGAGCAAGCAACCACAACTCCGTTTTCAGGTGGAGCCGCAGCTCGCCCGACAGCTCAACCGCTCGATCCGTCGCTACGAGAAGCCGAGAATTGGCTCAAGTCCCTTCCGGAGGCCCCTCTGCTCCTGCGACGAGATAAATCGCGTCGAGAGAGCTCTGAACAGACATGGTGACAGCAACGATGAAATCGCACTCTTTCCGCTCGACGCTCGCAACACTACTGCTGATTATTGCAGCTGTGTTCTTCGGGGGTAGCGCCGCCTACGCGCAAGTCTCAGTTCGTGCGGAGGTATCCCCTCAGTCTGGTGACACCGAAGACATATTTACGTTTGCGGTGATCATCGAAGGCGCACGGAGCGCAGCCGCACCCAGCATCTCCGGCGGCTCTGACTTTGAGGTCCGCTACGTCGGCCCGAATTCCTTTGTATCGATTGTCAACGGTTCCATCACCGCTCGCACATCACACCTCTTCCAGATGACGCCGAAGCGCGAAGGCGAACTACTCACACCCGCTGCGCGAGTGACGGTCGATGGGCGTGACTATGAAGTCACTCCAGTATCGGTGAAGGTGGAGAAAGGGAAAGCCGCCTCAAATCTGACCGGAAAACCAGGAGAAGCTGATGTCATTTTCCGCCAGTCCGTGACGCCCTCCACGGCGTACGAAGGTCAACAAGTTGTCAACCTCGTTGACCTCTACACTGCGGTCTCTCTCGCCGATCTCGAGCCTATAGACCCTACCACTGACGGGTTTTGGCAGGAGCCGATCTCGGAAGGAGACCGCGCTCAGCGCAATGTGAATGGGCGCCCGTACGAAACTCTTCAATTCGTGAGAGCACTGTACCCCCTCGCTAGCGGCACGCTTATCATCCCTCCTCGCAGACTCCGGGCAAAAGCTGTAAGACAGCCGCGGAGCCGTGGCTCCTCATCTTTTGACCCCTTCGACCCGTTCTCCAACGATCTGGTTGACCAACTATTTCAACGCCCTGAGTACGAACAGATATCTCTACGTACTAACCAGATCTCGTTGACGGTCAAGCCCCTACCGGCTCCTCCAGTAGAGATGCAGCCGCTCCTCGGGCCCGCGACCTTGGTAGGAGACACATCCGTCACTGTCGACTCAGATGTTTCCCTGGGTCGTGTTGGTGACAGCAAGACGATTACCTACCACGTCGTCTCCGAGGGGAACCTCAATCCCCTCACCGAGCTTCCAATGGTGGTCCCCGACGGCTTGAAGGTCTACCCAGAGCGTCCCGAGACCAAGCGCGAGCGCCGAGGAGGCAAGCTACTTCTCCGGCGCTCATTTCCATTCTCAGTGGTACCGCTAAAACCAGGCCTCATAAAAATTCCGCCTGTGCAACTGGCCTTCTTCAATCCAGATAGCGGTCAGTACCAAATCGCGCGCTCAAAGGAGGTCTCGTTCGCCGCTCAGGGAGAATCGTTGATCGACGAGAGAGGAAAGCCACGGGGAGGCACCTCTGCTACCAATTCCCCCCTGCCGACCCTTCCGCCTCTGCCTTTCGGTCCTGATCTAGAGTACAATGAAGCGACTCTGCTAGAGAAGATTACATCGGCTACCAGCCTCAAGGCAGCGCTTCTCATCGTATCCATTCTGCTCGGAATCTGGGTAGTGATCACTCTCGTATTTCGAGTGAGGGGAGCCTCCCCGCCAGAGGGACTGACGGGGAACGATCTTGACCACGTTGAAACGCTTGCTCAGCTGGAACACTTTCTCCGACGCCTCGCTGCAAGTCGAATCTCCATGCTGCGGGAGGAGGCTTCACTCGACGAAATTCGTGCGAGAGTCTCGTCTCAAACAAAAGACCCGGACCTCGCTCTCGCTGTGTGCTCTGTCTTTGACGAGCTTGAGTTGCTTCGCTACGGCAGGCCGGGACACGGTGAAGATCGCGAGGGAATCGCTAGTCTTAAAAGTCGAGTTCGCACGCTACTGAAAGCCTGGCAATACGGGAGGTAGGTCCTCTTTAGCCAACGAACTCCTTCCGGGAAGAGTTGTTAATCGCCGGCGCCCTTCGGTATCCTTCTTGTTGTCTCCCTGCTTCTCACTCTCCTGCTTTGGCGCTGGATTCGACGTTCTCATCCGAGCATCGGGAGGAATTCTTTCATCGGAAGCTGGAGAAGGCTGATAAATGCCATCCACAACTACAATCAATCCTGAAGCTCCGCGTGTTTTACAAGGAGCAGAAGGCGGGCTTATTTTAACCGCCGCGGTATCGGGCCGCCCTCGGCCGAGAGCGGCAGATAGGGACCGAACAGCTTCGCTTAAGCTCTCTGTTCCATAATGGTTTTGACCACTGACGGTAGCCGCAGTAGCATGGAGCCCATGGCGATTGATGCTCCCTCAGTCAGCGAGACTTACCGACAGATGCAGGAAAAGCTTTCAAAGCTTGTTCCTGACGTGGAGCTGCGCATCAAAGCAGAGCTCGTGTACGAGATTCAACGCCGCAAGAAGGAACGAGGGGCGATTATTCTCGGTCACAACTACATGGAGGCAAGCCTCTATCACACTGTCGCGGACGTTGTTGGAGACTCACTCGAACTATCCCGCCGCGCTGCGGCTACTGACTCTGATCCTATTATCTTCTGCGGCGTCCGCTTTATGGCGGAAACCGCCAAGATCCTCAATCCAACTAGAACCGTTCTACTCCCGGCAAAAATCGCGGGATGTTCGTTAGCGTCGAGCCTCTCAGCGGAAGATGTTCGCAGCCTCAAAGCGCGGTTCCCCGGCGTTCCAGTCGTTAGCTACATCAACACGTACGCCGACGTAAAAGCAGAATCTGACATCATCTGCACATCGGGCAACGCTGTGCGGATTGTCCAGTCGCTCAAGAGCGACACCGTCATCTTTCTACCCGACCGCTACCTGGCATCGAATGTGGCGAAAGAGACCGGCAAAAAGATTATCTTCCCGCACCTCGGTGAGGAGCCGAGGCCTGCCGAGCAGGCGATGATAGGTTGGAATGGGGTGTGTGAAGTGCATGAGCAATTCACGGTAGAAGACATCACTAACGTGCGCAGGCAATTCCCAGACGTTGTTGTTTTAACCCATCCGGAGTGTAGCCCCGAGGTAGTCGCCGCTTCGGATTTCTCCGCCAGCACCTCACGCATGGTCTCCTTTGTGAAGGAATCAAAGGCGCCACATTTTCTGATCCTCACAGAGTGCAGCATGGCAGACAACATTATCGCGGAGAATCCGCACAAAGATGTGCTCCGCCTGTGCAGCGTGCGCTGCCCTCACATGAACGAGATAACTCTCGAAGACACGCTCAACGCGCTGGTCAACAATGAGCAGGTGATCGAAGTGCCGGAAGATATTCGGCTACGAGCCCGCCGCTCGCTCGATGCGATGCTGGCGGTCCCGTAGCCCCCAAGTGTTCCGGATTCGTTAGGGCGCGTTGCGCGCCAACTCTCTCATCAGCTCGACGGCATCTCGGAATGCGTGAGCTTTCTTGTAGCCACGTTCCGGAATGAATCCGGCTAAAGCCAGCAGTCGGAGGTCCGCTCGCATTTTTGCCTCGTGCGATCCCCCGTCTAGCTGGTGCATGGCGCGCCGCAAGGCTGAGTCCACACCGAAGAAGTGAGCCTCGGCCGGGAGCTCCGCTCTTTGCCGGAATTTAGCTTCGGCCTCTTCGTTACTGTTTCGGATTGTGTCTGTCCAAGGATTCATACTACTTCCCTGTCTTCAGTGCTGCGCGGCGCCAAAGACGCCGGCAAGGGGATCCTTTTCCCCTCAAGGGTAGCAGACGGCTGAAAGTCCCTCGAACTGTAGAATCCGTCGCAAAATCACCGCTGCCCCACAATAGCACCGCAACCACTTGAATTGGCTTGCTTTTTCTGTATGACGTGAAGGGCTTACGGCCACAATTTACGAGCTTCCCGCCAAAGAGCCACCCTTCAGTAAGCTCTCACAAGGGGGTACTATGTTGGGGTTGTTCCTTTTCAGCATTTAACAAGCTTTGGGCGCCCTTACATGCGTGTTGTCTGCCTCCACATACCTCGTCGAACCATTAGTGACAGCGGCGAGTTCATTAACACCACATGGGACGTCAACAACCAGAGCGTCTTTAAGATTCAGCTAGAGGAGCTGTGCGAGTGCCTTTGGCAACCATTCTCACTTGAGCTCTATGCGCACAGCAACATGGTGTACGTCACCATCGCTGGCGCGAACGACGTTGTGGATTTTCTCATGACAGGGCTCTATTCGTGGATGTCAGACCTTGAGATTCACGACGTAGAGGACTACACCTTCAATACGACGCCAAGGACTCTTATCGCTGGGGCTGACTTCAAGCTCTGGCGCTCGGACATCTACTGCCTTAATACCTACCACAATCTCCGCCCTGACTCACTGATTCCGGTTCTTACGGCTCTCTCTCAGATACCGGAGACTGATCGCATGCTGATCCAGGTCCTTGTCAAGCCAGTGCGGCCGGACCTAATGCACCACATCGGACTCTGGAACTCCCGTTCGACAGACAAGATTAGCCGCCTATTCCATAGTCGAAATTGGTTCAAGCGCGACATGGGGACCGACACCATCAAACGTGCCGCGGAGAAGTGCTCGAAGCGGCTCTTCAAAGTCAACTACCGAATATCATCAATTCACGAGCCAACGGCTAACTCGACAGAGCCGACGTCCAAGGTAATCCAACGCCTGGCGCGCAATGTTGAGGCTATAGCGGCAGCGGCAAAGAACTACAACACTGCGGAAGACAACAAACTAGTCCTACGCTCCATAGAGCGCGGTAAGAAATGGCTTCGAAAGGTACAGTCCCGCGAATTCAGCGCCCCTTTTAGGGTTACAGCGGACGAACTAACCACTTTCTGGCATCCCCCTCTCTTGTCCGTACTTCGAAATACTGCTCAGGTACTTGCGAAACGCTCGGTGCCACCCCGAGGTCTACCCACAAACCTCGAGGACCCGGAGGTGTGCGCCTTCGCCCACACAAACTTTCGCGACCGAGAAGATGTGTTCGGAATTAAACGCTTCGACCGCCGCAGACACCTCTACGTTGTCGGCAAATCAGGCAGCGGAAAATCGTGTCTTCTGCAGCTACTCGTAAAGAACGACATTGAAAAAGGTTTTGGGTGCGCCGTATTGGACCCTCACGGCGATCTCGTCGATGATATCCTGCGCCTTGTGCCCAAGCACCGCATCAACGATGTGGTCCTCTTTGACCCCTCTGACTCGCGATTCGCTCCAAGCTTCAACCCCATGGACCCCATACGCCCCGAAATGAAGCTTCGCGTTGCACTAAGCTTCCTCGACGCTTTTAAGCGAGCCTTCGGAGCAGACTGGTCGGAGCGAATGGACCACGTGCTTCGCTACGCGATGCTCGGACTGTTGAGCGTTCCAGGCTCCAACATCCTATCCTTACGCAGAATGCTCTCTGACGAAGCATTCCGGGCGGACATCGTACGTAAGGCAACCGACGAATCAGTGAAGCGCTTCTGGCTGCGTGAATTCGCTGCTCGTCGTGCTGATTTCGAGGAGGGCCCGATATCCCGACTTCTCAACCGGATCGACGAGCTTCTCGCCACGGAAACAATGAGAAATGTTCTCGGTCAGTCATCGAATCTCTTCAACTTCCGCGACTTTATGGACAATCGCAAGATCGTCCTGCTCAAGATCTCGAAGGGAACTCTCGGATCTGAAAATGCAAACCTTCTGGGCTCGATGCTGATCTGGAAGATCTACGAAGCCGCGATGTCCCGAGCTGACATGCCAGCCGAACAACGAGAAGACTTCTTTTTCTACGTTGACGAATTTCAAAACTTTGCCACCGATTCTTTCACCGAGATCCTGAGCGAATCCCGAAAGTACAAGTTGTGCCTGACTTTCGCTAACCAGTTCCTAGGGCAGCTTCCTCCAAACGTTCGAGAGACTGTTTTTGGCAACATCTCAAACCTCATCTCCTTCCGCGTTGGCGCGGACGATGCCGGTATGGTTTCGTCGGAGCTCAAACCTCACTTCAGCGCTGAAGACCTGATCAACCTGCCCCTGCGCGAGTTCTACGTCAAACTCAGCATCGATGGCGAGGTACAGGATGCCTTCTCGGGTCGAACCATAGACCTCGTGTACCCTCCCGACACCGATAACTTCTCCGAAGAATGTGTCGCTCAGTCTCGTAAGAAGTACTGCGTACCTGTTGATCAGGCTCGGCAGCAGTCTGCCGCTGCAACAACCAGCGCCGCTCATCGCCCCAGGTAGTTGCAATTTGCAGAGCTCCCAGCGACACTCACTTCCTGGCGATCGCCCGAAGTACTAGTCCTCTTGGCCGACGTGAGTGTATCCTCTCTTTCATAGCTCAGGAACGTTTGGGGGTATTCTTGAATCACTACATCTTCGTCGCACTTGGAGGGGGTATCGGTGCCTGCTTGAGGTTCGCTCTCGCTGGCTTTATCCAGCAAACAGCTCCTTCACTCTACTTTCCCCTGCCCACCTTCACGGTAAACCTGCTGGGTTGTTTCTGCGCCGGGCTCCTTCTGGCGGTGACGGACCGGCTCGGGGGAATAAGTAACTCCTGGCACCATCTCCTCATGACCGGGCTGCTCGGGGGATTTACGACTTTCTCAGCTTTTGGCGTCGAGACTATCGATTTAATAAAGCGCGGCATGTTCGGACACGCCGGTTTGTACGCCGTCGGGAGCGTCGTGGCGGGCCTCTTCGCGCTATACGTTGCCAGTACCCTCGCTGGGCGAACCTAAAAGTTGTGGGTACCCTCGTCGGCATCATCGACTGCACGCCAGACAGTTTTTCGGATGGTGACGGCACTGTCTCGCACGAGCAGTGTATGTCGCTCGGCAGTCAGCTCTTAAAGCATGGAGCGACGGTCCTCGACATCTGCAAGTTTCTCACCTACGATCGCGACCAGCCGCAAACAGACGCTGAGGAGAAAAAACGAAGACGGCACCAGATTCGGGGCTCACCAACACCTCGCCGCCAAGCGCCACATTGCTGACGCCATGAGAGCCTGTGCGAAGAAGCTGTCCCGCCAAAGGCCAGCGAACTCCGTCAAGTGACACCGTGGCATCGACTCCGAATGGAACTACGGATACTTGGTCGCCCTCATTCAGCACCAATCGCAGCGGGCGCCCCGGCGACGCAACTCTACACTCATATCCACGGTGCAGCGCACAGAGCGATAGAGCCGTGTGATGGCGCACCATCACTCCTAGGTTGGCGAGATTCTGATCGGGCCTACCCCCGAGCACGGAACAGAGCAGAACCTCTTGAGCCCCTCTGTTCAGCAGCAAACGTAGCGCCTTCTCAAGATCGTTTTCATCCTGATCCGCTAGCTCCACGAATTCTGCATTTGGAAATCGGCGACGAGCGTTAGGTAGATCAAGGGAGTCAAAATCGCCGCAGATGAGAGTGGGCTCTACGCCTTCGGGAAGCTTCTCAGCTGCTCCGTCGAGAGCGACCAACGCGATACCGCATGCAGCCGCTATGGGCACGCATGAGAGTTCAAAATCAGGGCTGTCTCCGACCACCAGGACTTGCATCCCGGAAACCTACTACGGAGGGGCGCGGAATGTCATCGGCCAAGGGCCCCTATCTTTGCTAGAACCACGGCCGCAGCATGGAAGAGTTCCCGAGGGATCTCTTGGTCCAGCGGGAGCTCAGCAAGGGCTTTACAGAGCTCCGGCTCCTCAACTACTGGTATGCCGCAGCGACGCGCAATCGCTACCATCTGCGCAGCAAGCTCCTCCCGAGCCACTGCCCGTAGCTGCGGGGGCGCCTGCTCGCCTGCGCCAAAGGCGAGCGCCGCCGCTTCGAGATATCGTTCTTTCTTCATCCTGCTCCTCTGCAACAGAATAGCCCCAGACAAGCCCTATGGGGGGGCTGTGTCCCCCTCTTGGTAATTCGACATCGCAATCGGGAAGTTTCGTACAGAGCTTCGGCTTGCTTCGGGCTGAGGTGACCGCCCAGGATGCCGTGGGAAGCTCAAGGAGCAAAAACCACGGCGAGGGGCGTCGGCGGAGCTGATAGAGCCTTCTCATGGCAGTAGCTTTAAGTAGAACGCCACTGCTCCAAAGACTCCAAGAATCGCTATCGGCACACTCAAAAACTTAACAAGCCGCATCGCGCAGTTGACGGTGAAGTGCACCATCAGAAACGCGATGAGCCACAGGCCAGCCTGTGCAGTAATCGGACATTCCGTCCTCGACGCGATAACGGAGAACAGGAAATCGGCCCATTCGATCGCTTGCATAAGCATGGGAAAAACCTCCTTTGTGCAGAAACAGAGTGCTGCGTTGAAAACCCACCTCGAGCTTCCCAACCAGCCGAGAGTGCGGCAACTCCGCAACCTCGGCTGGATGGAAACGTGACCTCTTCCCGTATTTTTGCCGCTACGCCATAGAGCCAGCGGCGGATGTACACGATGAGTGTGTCACTTCTAGGGGGGCCAAGAGCGCTACGGAGAGTTCAGATGGCTACCTCGCGGGGGTAACTCTAAGCTCTTAGATCCTGTCCGCGATGGTCGGAATTCAGTGATTTTGGGCATTTTTTCGTCTTGATGTGGATTAGGTCCCTGGTCCCTTGTACCCTCGAATCCTGAAGCCTCATCCGCCATGATTGGAGAGGCCCTGCGGTGACTCTAGAGATAGTACTACATGCAGCCTTCAAAGGACTCCGCCTCTAAGCTACAGGCACCCAAAGCAGGCTCCACAACGCAAGAGCTTTCGCTACCCGACACCATGTCATTGAGTCGGGTTCCGCAGCATGTGATCGGAGCAACCGGTCGCATCTGGTCCTTGCCGGCACCGTACGAGGTTCCGCATGCACCTAATAGGCTTCCCACCTTCCCCGTCTCCGAGGCGCAGGTAATCGATTCTTTGGTTCTGTTTTTAGCCTCGAATGCGCCCGAAGCGGCACACATCTGGCAAACACAACTAGTCTCTCAGGGTAGCCCCTCGGCAATGCTGATCAATCGGGCCTATGAGAGAGTACTCGAGGGCGATCGTCTGAGTATCATTCCCGAGGCATCGCTACAGTTTGCGCCGACGCGGGTGGTAGTCCCAAAACTCACCGAGAAGCACTGGACATGGAGCCGTCACTACGAGCTCGGGCATGGTGTATCAAGCAGATTATTCGAGCCTGTGCCAGGTGAGAATGAAAAACAAGCCGGGATCCGAGAAGAGTCGAGGTCTAACGAGAAATCCTCTGAGGCGCAGTCCGACCTCGGTTATATCACCCACTTCCTGTCGAAGTACGACAGCCTGGCACGATCTTACAGCGGCGAGAATCTCTACAGCGCAGTCGCTGGAGCAGCCCTAACTGCCGTATACCAGACCAGCATGGAGCTATGCTTCTTCGACCTTGCTCTTCCGACACACTTCCTGTC
The DNA here is from genome assembly GCA_964413875.1 of uncultured Bdellovibrionales bacterium. Classification (GTDB taxonomy): domain Bacteria; phylum Bdellovibrionota_C; class UBA2361; order UBA2361; family OMII01; genus OMII01. The sequence goes on along the minus strand of CAYPUA010000006.1, from coordinate 36,019 downwards.
ACTCATTCACTACGGTATGGGCGTAGAATTCGTCGTACGCGGCCACCCCACTCAAGAAGCGACTCTCGTTCTGAATCGCCTCGTGTCTCTGTACCTTACAGATTTTGCCCCGTAACCCCGTCGGGCAAATCTGAATCGCTCTCCGGAGAGTCCCTCCCACGAAGTTAGCTACTCTCGCCCGCAACCAAAGCCTTGATGGAGTGTATCGGCTATGCTGCACAGCAATACCAACCGCGCCCAAAACCGGCTCAAGAATCACCAGGAGGCTGAACCTCTCGACCAGAACCTAGGGTCGTTGCGACTGCCCAAGGCGGGCAGAGCGACGAGCCCATCCTTCAGCTCTGACGAGGCGCAACCAACAAAGGACCAACCTTCTAAACTGGATCGCTTCCTAGCGCACGCAAAGGCGTTCAGTATTACAGCTCTCCGCCTTCTCGCGGATGGCCTTCTTTGGAGCGGAGGTAAACTACAGGAGTTAGCGCGCAGCTTTCTTCAGCAACCGAAGCCGCAGGGCCCCGTCGAGACCCTCATTACTCGCGCAACCTCCGGACCGCCCGACAACTGGAAGCCTGCGACAGCGCACGCAGATCGTTCGTGGAAAGCTGTAGCGAAGGAATCATCCCTCGCGCTCCTCTCATTTGTTGAGCCGTCTTTCCTCAAAGAGACTCGCAAGGTGATGAGTTACGAGCAGGGAATTCTCAAGAAGGTGTCTGCTGCGTGCAGCCAGTTAGCTCAAGGATTACCAAACAGAGCTGGCACGCACATCTCACCCGAGCGCATCAGAGCGCTGCCGTTCGAGTATAATGACCCTCATCTTCAGAGAATGTTTCATCAGCTGCGCAGGGAGCACTTTCCAAATCGTCCCGACTTAGACGACTACAAAGTAGTCTGGCGAGATCGCCCGATGCGCACAGCTCAAGGAAACGGAGCTCTCAATGAAACCCTCGGATACATCGAATACGGTACGCGCACTATTCACGTCGCCCGCGAGATGTCTCACGCAGATGCAAAGAAGTGGATTCCCGCGCTGATTCACCACGAGCTGTCTCATGCAGTACTTGGGGGCTTCCTCTCTTTAAACCAAGACACCCACGCCGAATGGTTCAGGCGCCTCAATGAGCTGCACCCGGATACCAAGGCATTCGAGCAATGGGGCGGCTGGAACGAGTGTTTTCGAAGTTACCACCAGCAGGGGTAAGCTCGGAGCGTGCCCGCTCGGCGCGCAGGAGGGAATGCTACGCCTCCGTTTGGGGCGCATCAATCCTGACTCGTAGCCGCTGCAGAGCAGTCTCTACTGCCCAGACTCCAACTGGCTTATCGACGAACTCAATACGAGAAGACGGCTGTATTGCTGAAACCCACTCACGAATCGACCCGGCGATTCCGATGATACAGAGCTCTGGATACTCGTTGAGTAGCTCAGAGCATAGCGAAGCCCCGACATCTCCTAACGTGTCAAGGTCAACTGCCACGAAACCGTACGTGGCTGATTCCCGCTTAAGCATCTCCCGGACCTGGTATCCGTCGTAGGCTACTCGCGCCCTACACCCAAGTGAATCGAAAAGCGACGCAAAGTACGGCTGTATACCCGTCTCCATTCCAACCATGAGCACGCCATTTCTCGTCCCGCGTTGAGTCACGTTCGCGCCTCCGGTTCCAGCTCCGGAGCGGACACTGAGTACAGGTAGGTATACGCTACACGTCGTACCCCTACCCTTCACACTATCGACGGTGATTACGCCATCGTGCTGTTTGATGATCGAATAAGCTGAGGAGAGCCCTAACCCCGCTCCGCTGAGACCGACTCCCGTCGCTTTATCAACGTTCTTAGTCGTATAGAAGGGCTCGAAGCAGCGGACGCGCTGCTCCTCAGACATACCCACACCGTTGTCACGCACCTCAAGTCGAATGTAGACACCCGGCGCAAGCTCAGGGTGCACCTCACCTGAACGTAGCTTTACCTTGCGCGTTACGATTGTGACTTCTCCCGCCACGTCAGGCGCGATTGCCTCCTTCGCATTCGCTAAGAGAGCCGTGAGCACCTGCTGAAGCTGAGAGCCATCCCCGACCAGCTCAGGGCAATCAGGTCCGAGATCCACTAGGAGCTTAACTCTTCGGCCAAGTAACGACTCGTAGAGCTGCGACGCCCCCTCAACCAGTGAATTAATAGAGAGGCTCTGGCGAGCTGGAGAGGCTTGAGTCGAGAAACTGAGAAGCTGCGAGACCAAGCTCGCCCCACGCTTAGCCGCGTCTGTGATGAGCTGTGCCGACTCTGCTACCTGGGAGCCCGGTGACGACTGAAGCTCTATCAGGGAGACCTGGCCCAGTATAGCTTGAAGCAAATTATTGAAGTTGTGCGCAACGCCAGATGCTAAAAGCCCTGCCATCCGCATCTTGAAGGACTCTGACATCTTCTGCTCAAAACGGCGCGCCATAAACACCGTAGCCATCTCACTGGCAGCGGTTACTAGTAGCTGCAATCGCCCCTCACGCACAAAGGCCCCGGGCGCTCTCGGCTCAACTACCATCGCGCCAACCACCTGACCGAGGGATACAAGCGGGATAATGACCAGCAGCTCACACGAAAGCTGCTGCATAACTTCATTGAGCCCCGAGCACTCCATCTCCTGGCCACCCCGCACCATAACGGGTCGCTGGGTCCGGACTGCCTCATCAAGAAAGTCGTGTCGCAAGGCAAGCTCAACCTGCACCTGCTGAAGCTTCTTCTTCACACCCGGACCAAACCCTACCTGTCCGGCAAGGTGCGTACCCTGCTCATTCATGATCCCGAGCCATCCACGCTTCAGACCAAAATCCTGCTCCAGGATCGGGAAGGTATGTTGAGCTATCTCAGCTACCGTACGGTGCTTACCGAGCTCCTGGCTCACACGATACAGAGCACTCAGCGCCTCGTTGTGTCGACGCTCACTTTCAAAAAGCTCCGCCTGACGAACGGCCAAGGAGATCTGCGACGCAGCTGCCTGCGCAAGCTCACAGTCGGCGTCCCCGAAGGAGTTCGCTGAACGTTTGAAGAGCACAAGGGCGCCGAGCACCTGCCCCTCAGCGGCCAGCGGCATAACGATCGCTCCGCGCACGTTTTCCATCTTGGCGAGGGAAACCACAGCTCGTGAGTCAGACTGGAGGTCTGAAACCACGATTCCTTCTCCCGTCGTCACCACGTGGCTCAGGAGACTTGGCCCGGTTAACACAGGATTCATCTTTTCGATGTACTTCTCTGATAAACCCTGCGCCGCTACTACTTCCAGCTCTGCGCCATCGGGACGCGTAAGCACTGCGTATCCGCAGTGCGCGCCGGTTGCACTGATCACAGCCTTGAGTCCCTTAAAGGTTATTACCGCAGGGTCGATCTGCCCCTGCAACGAACGCGCGACCTCAAACAGCGCCTCCAACCGGCGATTCTGCGTTACCAGAGCTTCTTGTGCTTGACGACGGTCGGTAATATCGATTCCGAAACCTTCCCAGCCCAGAAAGGCCCCTTGCGCTGAGAAATGCGGTATTGCGCGAAGCATCATCCACCTCGCCTCACCGCTCTGTTGATGGATAACCCGAACCTCTTCGCGCAGCTCGTCGCGCTCTACCCGCAGCCGAGTGATCCGGCGGCGCAGCACTTCCCGATCTCGCGGGTCTAAAATCGAGTCCCAAATGCCCGCGTTACTCAGCATCTGAGAAGCCGGAATCCCGAGGATCTGCTCCGTATTACCGAATACATCCGTGATACGAAACTGCGAGTCGGTCATCAGAATAATAATATTTCCGTAGCGCGCCATGCGCCGGTACTGGCCACGAAGATCCTCGCCAGCGACCGGCGCACCAACCGCCCGTTGGGGCAACCCATTCTGCTCCGCGATACTCAGGCTTCGCCCGATGTCCGCAAAGGCGTCTAGCTCTTCTTGGCGCCAACGATGGTAGGACCGCGTGTAAAAGCACTCTACGGAGCCACAGAGCCGACCGTCTATCACGATCGGAAAGATTCCCCCCGATCGGACTTTCCGCACAGCAAGCTCAAGCGCAAGGTCTCCTGCTACCCTTGCTCTCTGCAGGTCATTGATAACGATCGGAAGATTCCAAGGCCGTCCCGCAAATGACGCTACTCCGTCGTTGAGAGTAAAAATTGGTGGCTGGGAACCTTGTCCATCTGCCAGGCGCTTTGGGTACGAGCCTACTGTTGGGTTGCTCTGATGGAAAAGAGTTACGGTGACACTATCACAACCGATTTCGTGCGCGACCGACTCCGCTAGGTGAGAAGCAACTGCATCGGGCGTGGTTTGGGGCCCACTCTCGAACCGTAGCTTTCGGACCGTACTTTCGCTGGCGTCTTGCCCCATGAGAAATCCGCTTCAGGCTCGTCACTACTCTGAGCCCTATTTGCTGCAACTACTTCGTCTTGGATGCCCGACGCACCACCACTACCTTCGAGCGCCGAACTCGACGCTCAAGCTCCGCAAACACCAGCGCAGCATGCTCGTGCTTTCGGGTCGCCTTGAAGTGCGGGTCACCCTCTCCTTCCTTGTGCTCCTCTCGCACTTCCTGCAACGACATCCGGTGCTGGCGAAAGAAGTTCCAGCGCGTAATGACGTAAGCGATTACCGCAACTAGCGAGAACACAACTGCTACCCGGACAGCAACGCCGGACAGAAACGTGCTCAGCAGTGCGATCCTTTGCTCTCGCGCGACCAGTACGAGCGGACCTGCGTGCGCTACGAACGAAGCGAACGCCGGCACTACCGCGAGTACTAAAAAAGCGAGGCGAAGCAGGCCCAGACCTCCATCGACGAAGCCTTGCTTCACGCGGGAGACGTACGAGCCAGGTCGGTAACGCTGAAAACCTTGCAAGAGAAGAGACGGAACGAGGAGTCCCCGACTCTGAGCCAGCTCAAGTGCGATAGCGCTTGCTGCAACCGCCGCAAGAACGAGGGCAACTACCCTGAATCCCATAAGAAGCGCCGCTTTGAACGCCGCCTCAGGGGCCCAGACCTCAGAATTCAACCATTGTATCAAGGAACCAACCCTCACCCAAGAAAGAGATCCGGTTAAACAAAGAATGGCTGCCCAACAGCCGGCAGCAAGGCTAACCCACTGAGTCTTAACCACTTTTCCGTTTTTTTTGAGCTTACCAAGCCGTTTCGGCGATGGCGGGAACTGCTTCTCTGACATTAGCCCTTCTCCGCTGACGTCGGCAGGTGCCAACCCAGGAGCCTCCCACCCTTAGCCACACTCAATGGCGGGATCTCGCATACTACCCCGAGCAGAGCCGCTAGCAGCGCGAAGGTAACGAGTCCCTTCGCGATTGAACCAAGCGAGGAGAACTGAACCCCCCGCACCAAGCGCGCTGCCGCTGCTACCACAATGTCGACCATGAGAAAGCCGGCGAGCCAAAGACCGGATACCCCAAGCACCGCAGACAGAATGGAGACGCTCCAAAGCAACAAGTCACGCGCTCCTTCTATACCCCGCCACGGCGCTCCTAGGGGAAATAGCTCGTAGCTCGCTGCCAGCTCTCTCAGCGTAAATTCGAGCGCACCGAGGTGAATGGCGACTGCAACAGCTGCCGCCCGACAGATGGCGGCAAGATCTGAAGAGCCCTGCCCGCCTAAGGGGTCAATCACGGCGGACACCGTCTGTCCACGCGCAGTATCCACCAGCTCCCCAAAGAGCTCAGCCGAATCGGACAGGAGCCTGAGCGGAGCAGCGAGCAGTGTTCCAACCGCGAACTCCCAGACACACGAGAGTGCAGAAAGCTCTGCCTCAACAGGGACCCGTCCAGCCAATGACCATCCCCACGCAAGAGCAACGCACAAGCGTGGGAGCTGCTGCATAGACTCTCCAAACGGCAAACACACAGCCATGCCGAAGCAACGAGCAGCGAGCGCGCACCAGACTAAGAGCGTTTGCTCGTCGATCACGGCAACTCCGAAGTTGACTGAGCCACCGAGGAGATTACCCCCAGAAAAATCCGTTGAATCTCAGCAAAGGCCGCGCCTCCGCCGAGTAGCAGCACCGCTGCCATCACTCCGAGCCGTGCTAGATGCACGATGCTCTGTTCTTGAACCTGAAGCATCGCTTGAATGAGAGAGACTGTGCCGGCTCCAAGCGAAATGGCCGCAAGGGGAACAAAAGACAAGAGCACGGCAACGAAAAGCGCCTGTTCGACCGCTACCTCCATACGTTCCCCCTTACCCGTAGCTTCGCACCAACCCGTCCGCAAGAAGCAGCCAACCATCCGTGGAAATGAACAGGATAATCTTAAGAGGCAAACTAACCACAACAGGACTGAGCATTGTGAGTCCCATCCCAACAAGAATGTTTGAGACGATCAGGTCGATCACAAAAAATGGCACGAGCAGGAAGAATCCGGCAACAAAAGCTCGCTTGATCTCTGAAAGCACAAAGCCTGCGAGTACGATCGAGAAGCTCTCCCCTTGAGGTGTAGCAACAGCAGTTCCATCGCCCCGGCCAACGATCTCTCGAAACACGGCGCGCTCCCGCTCGCCGCAGTGCTTCTCAAGAAAGCTGCGCCACGGTTCGAGCACTACGGTGGCCTCGGAAATGATTGCTGATAGCGGTTGGGTTGTTAGCGCACCAACTCTCACATCTTTAACTCGCTGAGCGGTTCTCTCTAAGACCGGCTGCATAACAACGAGCGACATGACGAGAGAGAGGGCCATTACCATGGAGGAGCTTGGAGCCTGCTGAGTTCCAAAACCGCTCTTGAGAAGTGTCAAAATGATGGAGAATTTCAGGTAGCAGGTGCCTACGGCTATGAGCAGCGGGACAAGCGCCACTACTACTGAGGCTAGAAGAAGCGACTCAGGCGACGAGAGCTTCATTATCCCCTCTCTTTCGACTTCGCCGGCGAGCTACTGACCAACTCGTAGCCTCATTCATGCTGGCAGCCCCTCCAACTTCCACCGACAAGCGCTGAATGCAGAATCCCGACTGAGTAAGCTCGCGCAGTAGCGCAGCACGATCCCGGAGAAGCGCTGCAACCAGGCCCGGGAGTGCTGCGTGAATCACAATCGAGAGCCCCTCTGAGCTGCGTCGTTGAATCGTGAGCCCTACAGGCGTTCCTCCTGCCGAACCTGGACAAAGCATGCTGAGCGTAGTTGTTCCCTCGCCGTTCTCGCTGAGTGACGCCTGGATTGTAGGGGTAGCGATCACTCCGGCGACTGCCGACGGAGGAGCGTCGCAGGGACAGTTGCTGTTAAGGCCACTGCCGAGTGCTGGTACGACAGATTCGACTACATGCTTGAGAGGGTCCCGCTCACTCACATAGCCAGTATCGCAATCCTCAGAGCCTTCGAACGGCTCAATTCGGTCGCGCATCACAGCCTTAGCTGCCACCAGTTCCATGGAATCCTCGCACTGACGCGACTCGAATGCGTTCGTCTCTTTTCTTCTAACCGACGCGAGCATCGCCACCAACTGATCCCGTACCGCCCGGGCTTGTTGAGTTGCAAGGCTTTGCTGCTGCCTTGCGCCAAGAGCCTGAGAGTGAAGCCGCTGAGCCTCCGCAAGAGTCCGATGGGCACGTAACGAGCGCTCCAGGCCACCGACAGTTCCCACACCCCCAGCCTGCCGCGCAATTTCACTCCACACCAACGACTCCGCTCGTTTAAGCTGCTCGCGGGAGACGACCTCTGCCTTATACGTCGAGGCGAGCCGTGCCGACTCTCTGCGGTACTGAAGCTCAACACTCTCTCTCTTCGTCTCTACAAGGAATCGTTCCATCGGCTACGCTCACTGCGGCTGCTGGAGCTTTCTGACTGAGGCCACGCCGCTCTCAGCTACCTTCGAAACAAGCTCGACCTGTACCTGGTGGCGGCACACCTCCATCTGAAGCTTAATCATGTCAGCCAGCTGTTTGACTCGAAGCTCCGGAGCAGCACCCCCCCTCAAGTCCCTGTTCACTCCGCTCAGGGCATTCTCTAAAACACCTCCCCAACCTGAACCAACGTTCGTGCCCGAAGTCGGCAAAGCTGCTTCTGATGCCGAAACCTCTGGCACCGAGATCACTGCCCCTGCTCCAGTTACCCTCATAGTGCTCCTCCTACGCACGAAGACGCCCCTCGTATCGAGCCACCCGCCCTCTATCGGAGCGAGTGGCCGACCTAATCAACCAGTTCGGATTTCAGGGCTGGATTGTTGCTGGCGCTGCTCATACCCCTCAGCCATTCGAAAAATCCCTTTCCTGGGGGGACGTTAGGGGTTAAAAAAGGGCGTCCACGCACGTCCCCGCTGCCACCAATTGAAGCCATGACCAGATCCATCGACCCGGTTCTAAACAAAAAAATCATCTCGTTCGGTCGAAGCGTTTTTGCTGACCTCGAAGACATCGAACAGTCCCCCCTCAGCATGCGGTATTGGAACTCCCAACTCATGCGGTGGTCGATGTCGGTACCAGATTTTAAGGTGAGTCTCTTCCGACTCGTTGACGTCCTTCCGACCCTCAAGAGCCCCGACGCGGTCGGGGATCACGTACGCCAGTACCTAACAGAAGCGGCTGGCCGCCTTCACCCGTCCATGGCCTGGCTTGTGGGTCTCTCAGACAGTGCTATCGGAAGGCTCGTTACCTCTTTCATGGTCACCCGTGGGGTGCGCCAAATGGCTAGCCTGTTCATCGCCGGCTCAAACCCAAAAGAAGCCCTCAAACCACTCCGCCGTCTGCGCCGTGATGGCTACTGCTTCACGGTCGACCTCCTCGGAGAGTTCTGTGTTTGTGAGGAGGAAGCTCGCGAGTACCAGATGAGGTACATCGATGCACTGAATACCTTCGGCAATGAGGTGCCTTCATGGCGTGAGGCTGCGCCGCTCGTACCGGGACACCCTGGCGAGATCAGCCCGGTGTGCATCTCTGTCAAGCTCTCTGCACTCTACTCCCAAACGGGCTCTCTCAATTTCAAGAGAAGTGTCGACATCCTGTCCGAGCGCTTATCAGAAATAGCCCGAGCTGCCCAGCGTAGGGGCGCGCTCATGTACGTGGACGCAGAAGATTCAGGAAACAACCCGATTATATACGAGTCATTCAAGCGGGTGTTTTCTGCGCCAGAGTTCGCTTCGATGCCCTATCCAGGTATCGTGATTCAGGCCTATTCAAAGGGTGCAGAGTCGCGCGTACACGAGATGCTCGATTTTGCCCGCGGCCGCGGAGCACCGATCGCTGTCAGGCTCGTGAAGGGTGCATACTGGGACCTTGAGCGAGTCTGGAGCGCTCAAAATGACTGGGAGTTCCCTCTCTGGACCCAGAAGGAGAGCTCGGATGCCTGCTTCGAGCATCTCTCGAGAATCCTGCTCGACAACACGGAGCACTGCCTACCTGCCTTCGGGTCGCACAACATCCGCTCGCTCTCACACGCTTGCTGTTACGCTGAACAGCGCGGTCTCACGCCAAAAGACTTTGAGATTCAGGTGCTGTACGGCATGGCGGAACCTATCGCTCACGCATTCCAATCGCGTGGATACCTCACGAGGATGTACGTACCGCTCGGTGACCTGCTTCCTGGCATGGGGTACCTTGTGCGACGCTTACTTGAGAACACATCAAACGAGTCCTTCCTGCGCCATACCTTCTTCGATTCGGAGGAGGTCTCGACGCTACTTAAGGAGCCGAGATACTCAGAGCCTCACGACTTGGCGCAAGACAACACAATTTCTTCGACCACCGTACAGCCCCAGGGCGATGGAGTCGTTATGCATCTCGACTACTGATCTGGAGAGAAACCATGGAGACTATCAGCGTATTCAAGAATCAGCCGCTGCGGGATTTCGGCGACGACAGGAACAGAGCCGCGATTGAGTCAGCTCTGGTTGAAATCGAAGCGCTCGTCCGTTCTCGCTCGTTGGCAGCCGCTCCCATAGTGGACGGCGTCAAGCGCAGTGGGTGCGAGACGGTTAGTCGCAAGGACCCGAGCAACCTCAACGTGACAGTCGGAACTACAGAGTTTGCCTCGGTAGAGCTCGCGGCGGAAGCGGTAGAGAGTTGTCGCAAAGGCTTTGCCGCCTGGCGAGCTACTCCTCTGACAACCCGCGCGGCGGTACTTCACGAAGCTGCTTCCATCATGCGGGATAGGTCCTCGTTCCTGACCGCTCTGATTATTCGAGAGGCCGGCAAGCCCTGGAAAGAAGCCGACGCGGATGTGGCCGAAGCGATTGACTTCTGTGCTTACTACGCGGACGAGATGTTGCGGGTCGGCCCTGCTCGGAGAACTCAGGAGGTTCTTGGGGAAGATAACGTCCTCTTCTACCAACCGCGCGGGGTTGCGGCAGTGATATCCCCGTGGAATTTCCCTCTGGCGATTACCGCTGGGATGACGGTAGCCGCGCTCGTTGCCGGCAACACCGTTGTGCTGAAGCCTTCGGAACAGACGGGCCTTATCGCACACGAGTTGGCGAGAATTCTCTACGCTGCCGGAGTACCCGCAGACGCACTGGCGTTCCTGCCAGGCCGCGGTGAGACTGTTGGAAGGTTTCTCGT
>CAYPUA010000006.1:0-25427 GCA_964413875.1 uncultured Bdellovibrionales bacterium | reverse complement strand
TCTCGTCTGATCGTGGTCGGAGACGCCTACGAACCCTTTCTGGCCAGGCTTGCTGCTGCCACCCAAGACATTATTGTGAGCCGAGCCGAGGATCCTTCAGCATTTCTTGGACCAGTCATAGACGAGGAAAGTCAGTCCCGTATTCTCAGTACTATCTCTGAGGCTCAGGGGCAGTGCACACTCCTCGCGCAGGGGGTGGTCTCCGATGAGGTATCACGCTCGGGAACATTCGTTCCCCCAACTATCTTTCGTGACGTTCCCACCACGCACGCGCTCTGGACGGACGAGATCTTCGGGCCCGTGCTTGCGTGTGCCAAGGCTAGCTCCTTTGAGCAAGCGCTTGAGATGGCTGTTGCCTCAGACTACGCGCTTACGGGCGGAGTCTTCTCTCGACACCCCGGGCACATTGCATCGGCTCGCGAGAATTTTCGCGTAGGAAACCTGTACATAAATCGTAGCATCACGGGCGCGCTCGTCGCTCGTCAGCCGTTTGGGGGCTTCGCCTTCTCGGGTATTGGCTCCAAAGCTGGAGGCCCAGACTACCTGCTCCAATTCCTTGAGCCTCGCGTGGTCACCGAGAACACGATGCGCAGAGGTTTTAGCCCCGACCTCTCCAACTGAGGATAGGAGACGCGTTGTTGCGGAACCATCATAATGGTACAGGGAGGCAGGGATCCTTGAGGTTTCGGACAGCAGGACTAGCTCTGGTCTGGTTGGGTGCTATGGGCTGCTCCTCCGCGGCTTTACCAGGCGCGATCCTTCCGCTCCAGTACCCGACTCATCCCCAAGCAATCCCGGCGGTTTCTAGGTTGCTCAGCGACGATTCAGTTCTCGTTGGAGAAGCCCGAGTTGAAGTTCAATCGCTCGGCGAGGGGGCAACACCTGAAATGCTCAAGGCGATGAGCACCGCGTCCTCCGAAGGAAAGCTTCGGCTACTTGAATCGGCAACAACCATCGGAAAACCTCCAGCTGTCGTCGGTCGGATGTACTATCTGGCCGTCCGGGACCCAGATGAAAAAGTCAGGCTCGGCGCGGCATTCCAGGCAGTTCGAGCGCCCGCGCTTGCGAGCCAGACCAGCCCCGCTTTGGAGCGCCTTCTCGTCGATACGGTGCCGGAAGTGAAAGCTGCCGGTCTAAAATCTCTCGCAACGCTGGACGACCGCAAGGCTCTCACATCCCAGAGGCTGGCTGGTTTCATAAACGACAGCAACCCGCTTATCTGCGCTACGGCTGTATCGATTGCGCTCTCGCGCGAAGACTCACTTCTAGAACCGCTGCTGAGAAAAACCCTTCCGAGGCTCGTGACACAGCTCCACAATCCACTACCGGCCAGTCGGGCCGCGGTGATCACTGCCCTTGGCGCGTACGGAGAAGCCGCTGCCCCTACGGTTCCACCCCTCATCTCGGTCGCTCGTACTGACAACGTTCCAGAAGTCCGCCTTCAAGCGGCCGTTGCGCTCATGAGGATAGGGACAGCTCCCGCGAAAGCGGTAGCGCACGAGACTTTCGTCGAGTTCGCTGCAAGCTCTAACCCCGCGCTCAAAGCACTCGCGAAAGGCTTCCTTAAGACAAACAAGAAACCCGAGCCGCCCGTCGACACCCCAGTTTCGTGAGACGGGGACTACGGATCTCCCTGAAGTGCTCGATATCTTGGGCTGTTTTTGCCTCTAAGCGCCTAACCGTATATAGTGCCGACGATGCTCGACGCGGTACTCAACACACACGGACTAGTGGCTTATCTAGCTGTTCTTGCTTGCCTTATGGCGGGGGCATTGGGCCTTCCGGTTCCTGAGGACCTTGCCCTTATAACGGCGGGTGTCTTGGTACACCTTGGGCAGGCGGAATTCTGGTTGATGCTCGGAGTTTGTTACGTCGGAATCCTGACCGGGGACCTCGTCATCTTCCGTATCGGCTGGATGGCGGGACCTGCGCTCTTTCGTCAACGCTGGGTCAAACGCTTCATGAGCTCAAAGAAGCTGCACTCAATCCGTGTTGGCTTAGAGAAGAAGACCTTCGTCACGATTGTTGTCGCGCGACACCTTTTTTACCTCCGCACCGCGACCTTCCTCGTGTGTGGCTCTGTTCGGATGTCGTTTATGCGATTCTTAGTAGCCGACGCTATCGCAGCGTTGATTACGGCGCCGCTCATGGTAAGCCTTGGCTACATTGGGGCCCAGAATTACGACTTGATGCTCCAGTACATTAGGCAGGTAAAAACGGCTTTACTGCTCGGCGGCGTCATCACCTTCACCGTTGTTGGTGTATACATCTGGAGGCGAAGGCACCAGGGCGACGACGATGAAGAGCCAACCCGTGAAGAAGCCGCAGCTGTTGCAGAGGTTGCTACTCAGAACGAGACTAAGCACCCGTGAGCGGTCTTGGCGACTCGTGGGCTAGGAGCAGATGCCATCACGAGCTTCGGGAGAGACCTTAACCTCTAAGCACTTCGGACATCCGACTTTCGCTTCTCTCCATCGCCTCAACTACAGCGAACTGGGTTCTTGCCCTCTCTAAATTGTGCTCGGGCCGGTGCGTCCGAAAGTAGGTATCACCGTTCAGGTAGTCGGTAAGGAAGCGGGTTCCGAGTACGAATGCGAGAACTCTTGGAGCGAACGGCAGCAGCTTTGCCTCCTGTGCAGTAAGCTCTTCTCCCATCTCACCCATGTACCCCTCGCAGATCGCTTCGTACAGCTCCATGTCGACAACGACCTTCGACAGGTCCTGTTCATCCTCTGCGCAAGGTATAGCGGTATTGCGGACGAGATCGCCGAAATCAAAGAGTGGTGTGCCCGCCATGCAGGTGTCAAGGTCGAGCAGGCACACAGCTCGCCGCCCCTCGCTGTCGAAGAGCACGTTATTCAACTTCATGTCGTTGTGACAAACGCGAGTCGGAATGGAGCCAGCTTCCAGTGCCGACGAGAGCGCCGATGACAACTCCTTCCTTTGCAAAGCGAACTGGACCTCGCGTGCCGCGCGACTAGCTCTCATCTTTACGTCTCGCTTGAGAGACTCCTCGAAGGCTGAAAACCGCCGACCTCCGTGCAGAAAAAATGGAATCGTATCGACAAGGCTTGCGGCGGGAACATCGAAAAGGGCCCGCTGGAAGCGCCCAAGGATCGCTGCCGCTTCAAACGCGGCGCCAGCGCCAGGGCACACGTCGTATGATGTGGTGTCTTCTATAAACTCGAATGTTCTCCAGAACTCTCCGGCTTCGTCCTGAATGTAGCGGCGCCGATCCTTAGTCGGAATGATCTTTAGCGTTGTCTCGCCGCCCGGATTACCGCCTCGTTCCAGATGCCCCTGGAGCGCCTTTGTCACGATCTCAAGGTTACTCATCAACCCCTCGATGTCTTCGAAGATGCGATGGTTGACCACCTGGTGCACGTAACGCTTTCGGACTCCCTTATCTTCCCACACTCCGACAAAGGTCCGGTTGATGTGCCCGCGCTTGAGCTCCTCAACGGAGATTAGCCGCCCCGGGATATCGAAAAGCTCTAGTGTCGCTATCGGCACTGCCCGAGCTTGCTCCATAACCCAATTCCTCTGCGCTCCCTTCTACAACTAGTTAATCAGTGCTTCGGGCCCGCGGCCTGAGCTTCCCTGCGAGCCAATCCAGGCTGCACCGCCACCGACCGATTCCCCGCCACCGAAGAGTCCATCTATGAACTGCGATGCATCAAACGCCACCAAATCCTCGGCTTTCTCACCCACCCCGACGTACAGGACGGGGACCCGCAGCTCCTGCGATATCGCAACGATAATTCCGCCCTTGGGAGTTCCATCGAGTTTTGTCACCACAACTCCCGTGAGCGGAACAGCCGCGTTGAACTCCCGGGCTTGCTGCAGCGCGTTCTGTCCACTTACGCCGTCCAGGACAATAATCGTCTCGTGAGGTGCATCCGGTACATGCTTCCGAATCGAGTTCCTCACTCCTTCGAGTTCCTGCATCAGGCTCGACTTCGTGTGAAGCCTTCCGGCAGTGTCAATCAGGACAACATCAACACTGCCATCTTTAGCAGCAGCCATGCCGTCGAAGACCACCGCACCAGGCTTCGCATTCTCGGCCCCCTTTATCAAGGTGAAGCCGACTCGATCTGCCCACTCTTCAAGCTGAGCGACTGCCGCCGCGCGGAATGTGTCCGCGGCGATAACCATAACTCGCTTACCAGCTTTCATGTATCTGGCTGCTAGCTTGGCGACCGTTGTTGTCTTTCCTACGCCGTTGACGCCCACAACGAGGACAACTTGTGGGCTGCCCGTCGGGACGTACATCCGATGGCTCTCCGGCACTTCGACGAGTTCATCGCGAATGCCTGACCGCAGCAGCTCCCGCAACCGATCCTCTCCAACTTCAACGCTTCCTTGCGCGCCAGCACGCACCTTCTGAACCAGGTTCGCCGCGACCTTGGCACCAACATCACTCAGTATGAGAAGCTCCTCTAGCTCATCCAGAGATTCCTGGTCGACAGCCTTGCGGCCGGAGAAGAACCCCTTAAGCCTTCCGAGGAAGCTCGTCCGACTCTTAGACAAGCCTCGAACGATGGGCGATGCATCCACCTGCACTTCAACGGGAGGTGCAGTCTCAGCAACGGACGCTGCTCCCACACCACCCTGGCCCGCACCCCCGGTCGCGGGCGCCGCAGGGCCACCACCGACCGTACCACCACCCTGGCCGCCGCCGCCTGAGTCACCCTGCTCAAACGCATGAAGCTCTTCAAGCGCCCGTCGCATCTCATCGCGCAGCGCTGCCATAGAGGCCTCAAGCTGCTCAACGCGCCTTGCTACAGCTACGATATCTCTCCGGTCAAAGTTGCGGTACACGCTTGAACGTAGCGCCATGACTACCAGCAGCAGCAGAGCGATACCGATCGCTATGCCACAGAGTAGGACTTGGGGGTTTGTCCCCTCGGGTAACATACCCAGGAGCTCGTTAACGAATGACTGTAGGGACTCCATAGGTAGAGACTCCGAAACTGAAGCGGTGGCTACACTACGCTACCTGCTTCTGGGCCTCCTGCAGGGAGACTGAGATGACCTTTGAGGCGCCCGGCTGCGGCATCGTAACGCCGACGAGCGTGTCAGCCGCCGCCATAGAGGCTTTATTATGAGTTATCATGAGGAACTGGGTCCGGGCACTCATCTCCTTGATGAATGAAACGAACCGGTGAACGTTTGCCTCGTCGAGCGGTGCATCAACTTCGTCGAGAACGCAGATCGGGCTCGGTCGAACCATAAACATGCTGAACACGAGCGCGATTGCACACAGAGCCTTCTCACCACCCGAGAGCAGGTCGATGCTCTTAGGCTTCTTCCCCGGTGGACGCACAACGATATCGACACCTCCCTCGAGCGGATTGCTCAGGTCAGAAAGGCTAAGCTCGGCTGATCCTCCGCCAAACAGCTTCGGGCCGAAGAAGGCGAAGTTTTTCCTAATCGCCTCAAACGTCGAAAGGAATCGGCGCGTACAAGCCTCCTGAAGCTCGGCAAGAGTCGTGCGGAGCGTCTCAAGAGCCTTTACGAGATCTTCACGCTGAACAGTCAAATCCTCAAGTCTCTTGCTCTCGGTTTCGAACTGCTCGATGACCGTGGGATCAACTTCGCCCTCCCGCTCAAGCCGCTGCCGTATAGCTGCTACCCGGGCTTCCAGCTCCCGACGAGCCTCCTCCATCAAGAGCTCCGCTGCCTGCGCTTCTTCAATCAAGGCACGCAGTGCTTCTTCACCCTGCCGCTCGCAAATGTTCGTTTCAGCACTCGCGAGCTCACCCCGCAGACGCTCAGTCGCCATGCGCTCACGCATCAACCTGTCTCGGATAAGCTCGTGCGCCTGGCGCTTCAGCTCCACCCCCCGCATCAGCTGAGCGGATGAATCACGCAGCAATCTGCGCTTCTCTTCCAACTCACGTAGCTCCGCAAGAGCCTCGTTTAAGCCTCGCTCAAGCTCCGAGTTGTCGCGTCGGCGCAGCTCTTCCAGCTCACGAGATATCTCCTGACACAACACATCGAACTCCGAGATCTGTCCCTGAATCTCAGCGAGCTGTGGTTCGATGCGCTGCAGGTCTCCGTCGAGCTGGTTGAGCATCCGAGTTTCGCTCTGGATCCGACCTCTAACTTCGCCCTGCCTGTTGGATATCTCTCGAAGCTTCGCCTGTCCCTGCTGAATCGCGCGCACCAACTCGGCGTGACGCTTCTCGCCAGCGGCAATCGCAGCAAGCAACTCGTCTCGTTGCGACACCAGCGTGTCGTACTCACCCTGGTTCTCCTCGATGACACGGTTAGCCTCATCGACCTTACTCTTCATCATGATGACGCCGCCATCATGCCGTAGGCTGTAGAAGCTCCACGGGGAGAGCAAGTCTCCCGACTCAGTGACAATCACCGTCTCGGGGTCCGGCTCACCCTGCGCAGCGAGATGCTCCAGGTAGGCTGTAGCAGTATCGAGATCCGGAGCCACCCAGACATTTGAGAGGAGGCGCTTAACTACACCTCGACTCCAGTCGAGGGCCTCTACCTGCGAGAGGAGCGAAACGATCCCATCGAAGCCGGGATTACGGCCCCAATCACCAGACGGCTCTTGTATTGAGGCGAACAGCCCCACACCGATTCCCTTCTTGTTCTGCGGGTCGGCTTTAAGCACCAGCTCTTGGAACGTGCGGGCTACCTGCGAAACCTCGTCCACAACTAGGAAGGTCGCTCGTTCCGCTAAAACGGACTGTAGCGCCTTGGTGTATCGATCAGCGATCTTGATGCCATCCACGAGCAGCTTGCAATTCGCGGTGACTTCGGTCGGGAGCTGCCCCTCTCCGCCGAGCGCACGCTTAAGGTGCGTGATCGGGGAGGCAGCAGTCATCTGGCTCTGGATTGCGTCACGCCTGCTTTGCGCCGAAACCAGTTTATCTCGAAGGTCTCGGATCGTCCGATCCTTCGTACGCTGCTCCTCTCGCATCTGCTGTAACGATGCCGAGAGCCCCCTGAGCTCGTCCTCTCCGGTGAGGTCGAGGTTGCTGAGCTCCTGGTCCAGGGCTTGAGCCGACTCCTCCATTCGGGAGAGAGATGACCGAGACTCCTCTTTACGCTGCGTGAGCATCGAACGGCGGTCCTCGAGTCGAGTAATCTCGGACTGTCTTGCCTGAACGACCGAGTTTATCTCACGAATGCGCGACTCCTTAGCTACCACCTCGCGGTTACGCCGGCTCAGCTCGTCTCTAGCCTCATCGGCTCGTTGCCTCAACTGCTCTATCTCACTGTCGTGGCGCACCGATTCTTCCCGTGCTCGTTGCTCTTCACCACGAATATCGTCGAGCGCGGTCTGCGCCGCTGCTTCTTCCTGCGCGAGCCCCTCCGACTTTCCTGCACTATCACCGATCTTCTTCGTCAAGCGACCGAGGGTGTCGCGGAAGAGATCGTGCTCGGATACCGCTAGCTCCGTTTTGAGCTCTGCTCGGGTAGCAGCACGGGCTGCCTGGCGCTTAAGGTTGCCGACCTGGCGCGTGACCTCCTTCAGAACATCATCTAGGCGCACTACCTGGGCCTCTGTGTCGACGATGCGCTTTGACACAGCGTTCATGTTCTCTCGGAAGCCTGCAATGTGCGCGGCTTCCTCGATTACCATACGGCGGTCATCGGGCTTCGCGGTGATAATTCGGCCGATCTCGCCCTGTGCAATGATCGTGTACCCGCGCGCCGCGAGACCTATGACCCTAAAAAGCTCCTTAATGTCCTTCAGTCGACAAGGGACTTTGTTAATAAAAAACTCCGACTCTCCACTACGGTAGAGCCGACGAGTGATTTGCACCTCACTAACCGAGTTGAGCCAGGAGTACTTCGAGAGAGAAGCCTTGATGTCCGCTATGAAGCCCGCTTGCGGAGACTCAGCTGCTCCCTCGTTGGTAGCTTCCTGCTCGACTCCTACCGGCTGCGTCTCGGGCTGGGTAGCGTCTGGCTGTAGCTCCTGTTGTGGCAGCTCATCGGCGTTTTCGGCAACAGGAGCCTCTTCGTTCGAGCCTGTCGCACCATCCGAAGCGGCTTGCGGGGAGACTTCAAGCGGCGCCGCAGGGGCCGAATCTCCGGAACTAACGTCATATGCATCTCCCTCAACAGACTCGTAGTAGCTAATGAGATCGTCGTAAAGGCTCTGGCTGTCGGCTCGTACGACCACCGAAACCTCGGCTAGGCCGAGGGGCCGCAGTGACTCTGTGCCGTTGAAGATTACATCCTCTAAGACCCCACCGCGCAGCTGTGAAGCTCTGCTCTCACCGAGCACCCACCGAAGTGCATCGATGATGTTGGACTTTCCGCATCCATTCGGACCGACTACACCGGTAATGCCCTGCTCAAGGGGCAGTACCAGCCTCTCCATGAATGACTTAAATCCGAAGACTTCTAACCGCTCAACTCGCATCTCGTACCGCTACAAAAAAATCGAACAACGCACTGCGGGCAGGTTAAAAAACACACCAGCACCCCTACCCCTGCGGCGCTGAAGACTGACTTTTGGGCTCACCGCATACGCGGTTTGACCCAGCCGAATTTGGTTTAACATGCTTAAATCAATATGGCACTACCCTGAATTCGCGGAGGAATGATGCTACCAAAGTTTTTTCGGGAGCCCCAAGCAAGCCAGAGTCGTTCTCAGTTCGAAACGAGCATTACCTGAGGGCCAAAAAGGCCTGCTTCGCGGGGAAAGCTAGCGCGAGAGCCCGCGCCGAGCATTACTGGTCTGCCGAGGGGTCTTCCTTCGCCGTCTCGGGCTTGCCGCTCTCATGTCCCACCCCGCCCCCCTCAGATTCGCCGAGGATATTCGAACCGATGCGCTTGGTAAGGTCGGCCAGCGAGCCCTTGTGCGGGGCGAGAATTGCGAGCGAGTAGTCGACCGCGGACACATACGAGAAAGCGAGCGAGATAACCAGCAGGTTAAGACCTGCAAACTGACAGGTCCAACGGGCTCCAAGTAAGTGAAACGAGTAATCGTTCAGAAGCAGTAGGAGTATGCTAACCATCTGGAGAAAGCTTTTCACCTTTCCCCCGGCTTTCGCCGCCACAACCGAGCCGTCGCGAGCAGCGAAGGCTCTGAGCCCAGTAATCCAGAGCTCCCTGGCAAGCACCAGGACTACCATCCAAGCCGGAACGAACGACTGGCATGACTCATCTCGCAGGCCAACCAACATTACCAGCGCTGCCATCACTAAGATCTTATCGGCCAACGGGTCGAAGAGCTTTCCAAAATCGGTGACGGCTTTGTACCGTCGAGCGAACCACCCGTCGGCGTAGTCGGTTATCGCCGCAAAAACGAAGATGATCGCGGCCCAATTAAGTCCTGTGCGGGTAGGATCGATGAGAAGTGCAACGAAAACCGGGATAAGGACCAGCCGGAGAAAGGTGAGCCAGTTCGGAAGCTGCTTGTACCAGTTAGCCATTCTGGGCGGCACTATACTGCTTTTTGAGTGCCAGTACACGCCTGACGTAGGCCCGGGTCTCGGCATAGGGGGGGATCCCGCCGTAGCGTGAGACTGGGGCCTCTCCCGCGTTGTAAGCGGCGATTGCGTGCGACTCATCTCGGAAGCGCTTGAGCAGCGTTGCTAGGTAGCGAGTGCCTGCTCTGATGTTTGAGGTCGGAGAGAAGGGATTTCTAAGCCCCATCATCCGTCCAGTGCTCGGCATCAGCTGCATGAGCCCCTGGGCCCCCTTCGGGGATACCGCATACGGGTTGAAGGCGGACTCGGCGTGAATCACGGCCTTAATCAGGGCGGGGTCGACCTGGTGTTCATCGGCAGCCGCAAGGATTGCATCGTTGTATAGATCCGGATGGTACTTCGCTTTGCGCGAGCCGTTGCCGCGCAGCTTTACAAATCGCCCCCTGCTGCTTCGCGCGGTGAAGACCTCCGCAGTCTGTCCGCCAGTCGGCGCTCGGTTCGTAAAGCGAAGCGTGCCGTCTGACTCTCGGATGACGAAGATACGCGCCTCACGTGAGCCCGCAGCAGCCTCAAGGGGAGAAACAAGCAGTAGGAGAGCGAAGACGGCACTCAGCCGAGTCAGCAAAACCAACTTTCCGTTACCCCGCTTTACTAATGAACGATTACCCACTCGGGTTCTCCATCTCTGGCGCGTCGATTCTCTGAGGCCCTTCATCTCACTAGATCCGCTGACCTCACCCTTCGTACACAGTAAAGATGCCGAGATTTGGGCCGGGTCGCCTGATTATTCCCGCCCCACCTAGGTAACCTCAGCATTCACGAGAAAAGGGCATTTTTTTCCTGGTAAAACAGCTGCTTTTGTAACAAACCGCCGGTACGGCACAGGCTGTCTAACCTCATGTAAGGGGAGCTGGGCGCTGCCATTCCGTTCGCTCGAAATGGAACGTTCCAGACTGACAGAATGGTTGCGCCGAAAAAGATCGAGCGTTTTCAGCATCTTGCATTTTCGCGTTTCGGCCCCTGCTGAGGATTCAGAGATCAAAGTCGTGAAAACCCCAAATCCAGCGATCCCTTTTTGGGGAATTTGAGAGCCTTTTGTTGGTTCGAAATTTTTCCCTTAAAACTGAAATCACGATGAACGTTCGGAACCGCGACATCGATTCGGATGGAAACGGGCGAACGAAACTGAGTAGGGCGGCGAGGCAGAGGAAGCCTTAGGCCGCGGGAGGAAAAACGTATGAGAAGCCTTAAGATGTACTTTGAATGTGGACAGCTGACAGAAGTGCTCTTCCAGGAGAACGTAAACGGCGAGCCACGCCGGACGATTCGTGGAAAGACCGGTGGTGCGTTCCGTTACGCAGGGTCCTTCCAGTGGACTTCGGCCGTGAAGGCTCTATCTCTCCTAATCGCGAAGGCTGCGATGAACCCACAGTGCTCCACGATCCAGGGTTTAGGTGGATCGCTCGCCAGCAGCCTCGACTACGCACTCTCAAAGCAGCCAGTTTGGCTCGCTGAGATGTTCGGGTGCGACCAGCAGGGCATCAGCTTCGCTCGGCGCTTAATCCTCCGCACTAACCCAGAGCGCAAGCGCCCGGGGCCAGTTGTGCTCGGCGTGAACCACGTGTACATGCCGGCCGCTGCCATAGAAGTGTACGTTGATGGACAACTCTGCAGCGGCGAGCAGCTGACCTACCTGGTTGCCTCACTCTCCGACACTCCAGTTCCTGCACAGTTCGCAACCACGGCAACTGCTGAGATGCCTGAGATGAAGCTCGTTATCAACCAGTAGGCACCCCTTGGGGGTCGCCGCTCTCTGCAGCGCTTTCAAAGAAAGCCCGCAGCGCGCGGCGCCCCTCCTCCCCGAGGTCGAGGCTCCACTGGTTGACGTACAGGTCAACGTGAGCCCAGATGACGTGGTCTTGCAGCTCCTGCGCGTAGCGCCGCATGGTAGCTAACGTCTCTTCGCGGTGAGCAAACGCGTACTCAACTGAACGGCGCACACAGTCACTAAAAGCCCCCCTCACCTCAGGCGGCAAGCTCCTCGCCGCAACGATGCAGCCCAACGGGAGCGGCGCCTTAACCGAGCTTTCCCAGAGCGAACCCAGGTCAGCCTCAAGCTCAAGCCCTTCCTCTCCGTACGTAAAGCGCCCTTCGTGGATGACTACTCCGTAGTCGGCTTCCCCGCGCTTGAGCGCCGGCATCACGTCCGAAAAGATGACGTTCTTCGCCTTTGGCGCCCGAGGAAAGAATCGGCGGTACAGCAATCCAGCGGTAGTAAGAGCCCCTGGGCAGAGAACTCGCGCTCCCGGCCCGAGCGCCGGAGCCCCCGGTCGCCGAAGCAGAAGAGGCCCAACGCCGAAACCAACCGCCGCTCCAGACGGGCACACCTCATGGGTTGCCTTGAGACTCGCGGCGGCGAAGCAGCTTACCTTGGCGAAGTCCAGCTGCCCGGCTGAAACCATCTCGTTTAGCTCCTGGACATCCCGCAGCGTTACCTCAAGCTCAAGCCCGCGCATATCGATGCGCCCCTCAAGGATGGCGTGGAACATGAAGGTGTCGTTCGGGCAGGTAGAGATTCCGAGTGTGTGCGGCATGGTCGATCTTCACCCGGCATCACGAGCCGAATATGCGCTCCATCCAGTTGTAGGCAATCTGCAGGAGGTCTTTGTTGTCACGGAACGGATCCTGACGACGCATTCCAACCCTGCGCTTAAGCTCTACGTGGGGCAACGCTGACACAAGCAGCTCCTCGGCTGCATCCTGTGAGGTCGCCGCTTCACGCGAGGAGAGCACCCGCAGAAGGGCATCTTCCTCCTGAGCCGAGAACGGCACCTGCCCCTCGCCTATCGTCACAGCAGCACCACGCAAGAACCCCAGGAACGAGCGGTTTCCAACACTCAGGTAGCCCGCCTCAATCCCCTTTGGCCCGACAACAATAGCGTGCCGAGCCTCCCACGAAAATCGGCGGTCGTTGCCCGGCAGTATTGAGAGAGAGCAACGCCCCCGCGGCAGCTCGTCCACCCACCAGGTGATCGCCTCAGCGAAGGATAGATCCCTGAGTTGTCCGGAGCGGATCAAGGCCTGCTGCCACTTGAGAGCCACAGCATCAAGCACGCGCAGCGTTGCCGGAGCAGCACTGCGCTCAACACTGACGCGGCCACCAGGCGCCTGCATCAGCAACCGAATAAACTCTTCGGCGGGCGCCGAGCCCTGCGCCAAGCACTGCCGGAGGAAGTCTGACCTCTCTCTCTCTGAGGAGCCATCGTTGCGGAGAGTCACTCGAACCCTGTCGCCGAGACCGTTCGCAGCCAGGAGCACCCCTGAGAGGCCCTCGTCGAGCGCCGCCTCAAAGCGCCAGCTTCGCGCCGGGCTCGCGCCGATCCGGGATGCTCGAAACGGCGTTAGCCCCCGAACAACCGAAAGTATTCGGGCCTGCTCTAGCGGGTAAAAGAGGGAGAATCGCTCGGGCCATCCACCGCGCTCTATCTGTAGCGTCGGATTTTCGCTCGCTGCTGCCCGCAGCAGCGAGTTGATGCTCCCGGGGAAATTCGCCGGGTCTGGCTTAAAGAGGCACAGCCCCCTGGCACCCGGAAGCCGCACAACGCGATCAAGCAGGCTTGAGAAGCGCGCATGGTCCCTCGTGTCGAGCAGCTCGCGGTGAAGCGCCCCCAGCCTTCCCCGGGCAATAAACGGCACAGAGATCTCTACTCGGTACTCAGCTCCAGACGAGGAGAAGCCAGCCAACACAATGCGCGAGCTCGAAACCCCCGGGCCAGAGCGTTCCATGCCGAGCCATACAACACGGCCATCATCAAGCTCCCGCGGGTGAAGATCTCTCCCCTCGGGTGCCAACGCCAGCGCGACGGGAGCCAGCGCCTCCCCCGCAGGCTGGAGCTGCTCATCGGGGGTGAAGGCCAGGAGGCTCAGAAGAAAACTGTCAGCCGGCGACCAAGGCTCGCCATCTCGCTTAATCTCTTGGCGGCGCTCAAGCTCTTCGGCGACTGCTTTGAGCGCCACACCCCATCTCGCCGCACGCATACCGTACAGGATCGCCGAAAAGTCAAAGATCGCCTGGTCGACCGTGTGCAGAGTGACATTCTCGCCCTCGGTATCGATCAGCGGCCAATTGAGCCTGACCGGGACGGCCTGAATCATCGCGTGCTCAAGCTGCGTTTCGCTTTGGCTTACCTCAAACCGGACCACCGCCTGGTCGTTACGGAGCGAAACGACTTCTTTCGTGCAGACGCCACGAATCAGATCATGAAACGTCGTGGCTGGGCGGGCTGAGATCGAGAACGTCGGCTCCAGCTCGTCTCCGCAAGAGAGGGTCTGAGATCTCAGCTTCTCGTTGTCTTGCGTGATCGGCTTCTGGGCGGCGCTTGCTGCAGCGGACGACGGAGCGAGGGAGAATACGAGAGTTTGCAGGGCATCCCGTCGGATGGCGTCGCTTGTCGATGGGTCGACGATCTGACAGACCGTGCGCGGCGAGACCCGCGAGGCGTGCTCAAGCAGCGGTGTGAGGTTAAATACCGGACACTGCCCTTGCGGAAACAGAGGATGCTTCGTTTCGACGATCAGCTCTGAGACGATCGCCCGCTCCTTGCTCTCGTGAACCGTTGCGCGAACTCGGTACAGAGACTCCTCAATCACTCGCTCGATGGCGGGGCTTGGAGCGCTCGGGGCGAACCCCGCGCTGGCCTCAGGCCTACGCCCATTATCTCTTGAAGCTGCCGGATCCACTGCCGTAACCCTCCACAACGGAGGCGAGGCTACTATAGACAAGGCTTTCCTTCCAAGCGGCTGGACTCGCCACGAGCTGATGCAGCCTGATACCGACAGCCGCGCCCGCTAGGACCCTATGGCGCGTGGCAGAAAGATTACGGCTAGCGACACGGTGCTGCAGGCGGTACAAATAACGACAATCATTCACACCGGAGTCCTTCATGGAACAGTTCGTTCTCGTCGGAGAGTTTGGCGACCAAGACGCCGTGAACCGCGCCTGCTCACTGCTTGAGGCTCAGGAAGTCCCAGTCATGGTTGACCACTGGCACCGCGATTCCGACCTGGGAAGTGAAGTCGTCTACCGGGTGCTCGTTCCTGTCGAGCTGTCTCAACGTTCGCTCAGCGCGCTCTCAGGGATGCTTCCACGTTTCGACATCGCAGAAGCCCCGGCGTCCTCCCTGCCTCGCGCCTAACTGGCGAAGGTATCAGCCAAGACAGCCAGAAACAGCAGGACACTCGCCAGGCCGTTGCGGGTGAAGAAGACCTGGTCGATGCACTGTATCCCGCGGGCCGATATCGCGAAGTACTGGCTAGCGAGCAGCATCGAGAAGGCCGAAAGACCGATCCAGAAGAAAGCGCCCAGCTCAAAACTGACGCCGAAGAGAGCAAGGAGCCCGATCGAGCAGGTGTGCAGAGCCGCTGCAAGAACGATGGCGCCTGTAACGCCGATCTGAGCTGGCACACTGCGCAATCCCGACAAGCGGTCGAAGTCTCGATCCTGGCAGCTGTAGAGGATATCGAAGCCTGCGACCCAACACAGCACGGCTGCCATGAGCGGAAGCGGCTTCGAAGACCATTCGCCAGTCAGGGCGTACCAGACACCACCAGGAGCGCACGCTAGAGCGAGACCCAGCACAAAGTGACACGAAGCTGAGACGCGCTTCATGAGCGAATACCCAAAGAGCAGCATCAGCACCGCGGGAGCAAGCACGAGGCAGTGCCTGCCGATCAGCCCCGCCGCCACGACAAAAGCTACAGCACTCGCCACAGCCAGGAGCCACGCCTCGCGCATCGACACCGTACCTTTCGGTATCTCGCGCCCTGCTGTGCGCGGATTACGGCGATCGATCTCACAGTCGATAATACGGTTAAAAGCCATCGCGCTCGTGCGCGCCGCCACAACGCAAACAATCAGCAACACGAGCAGTGTCGGAGAAACCTGCATCGAGCGTGATAGCACCGCCGCCATCATCAGGGCGAACGGGAGCGCAAAGACGGAGTGCGAGAACTTTACGAGGGAGCCCCAGGTTGCAATCCGAGCAGAGAGGTTCATGCTTCCCCGGAACTTACTTCTCCGGCTCCTTCCAGCGCCGACCGAGCGAATGCTCGACACCCATCGCATCGAGCACCTTCATGACGAACTGGTCAACCAGCTCCTCGACAGATTTCGGCCGGCTGTAGAAGCCAGGCATCGCCGGCACCACGGTAACACCGCACTGGCTTAGGGTGAGCAGGTTCTTAAGGTGGATCTGGGAAAGAGGAGTCTCGCGCGGCACCACTACGAGCTTCCGGCCCTCTTTCATGGTGACGTCCGCAGCGCGGTGAACGAGGTGCGTGGGAATCCCGTGAGCTATAGCACCGAGAGTCGACATCGAGCACGGGATAACCACCATCCCAGCAGTGAGCATCGAGCCAGAGGCGATGCGAGCGCCGATGTCTCGCGGATTGTAGAAGAATACATTTGCTGCCTCTGCGCCACACAGCTTCTCGTACGAGAGCGCCGCGGCACTCACAGCCACCCCTTCCTCGTCGTTGAGCACCCGCAGCGCAGCTTCGGAGAACACTACGTGCACCTCTCCGACAAGCTCAGGAAGCACCTGCAAGAGGCGCACAGCGTAGCGCACGCCACTTGCACCTGTGACACCCACTACCCAACGCTGCTCACTCTGCTGCTTCACAAATATCTCTCTTCTGGACGGCACCAGACTTTACCACGCTACGGGCACCTACTCCACCGGCGGAAGATGGCTGAATATATGCGATTTTTCCGCCTTCGACCGGCTCCAGTGCCCGACGTGTGCGTAAATGTCGAATTGGACGCATGCTCACAAAGAGAGCGGCGAGAGCAGTGAGGGGGAGGAGAGAACAAACTTCCCCCTCGCTGCTCTCGCTGACCTCTTTGTTAACACTCCCCGGTTCGACATCCGAAGCCTCGCGCTATCGGTCTTTCTATCCCCTCTCATGCCTTCTGTGCCGCACGTGTGAAGGCGAGTAGCAAACGAAGAGCGTAGACTTTGATTGCGCGTATCAGCCCGTCTTGCGAGCGATGTAGATAAACGCGACTCCGCCACTGACGCTGCGGGTGGAGAGCGGAACCCAGCCGGCTTGGCGCAGAAGATCTTCAAAGAGTGAGCCACACGGAAAAACAGCAGATGTCTTAGGGAGGTATTCGTAGGCAGAGCGTTCGCCTGAGATCAGGCCGCCTACCCACGGGATCACGACTCGCGAGTACCACCCGAACACCGCCCCCCAGAGCCGATTCCGAGCCTGGCCGAACTCAAGGATGGCGAGCGTCGCGCCCGGCTTGCAGACCCGCAGCGCCTCTCTGAGTGCCTTGAGCCTGTCGGGCACGTTCCGGATTCCGTAGGCGATCGTGACGGCGTCGAACGACTCATCAGAGAAAGGGAGCGATTGCGCGTCAGCCTCAACCCACTCGCAAGTGGCAATCCGCTTGTGACGGCGCTTCCCAACTGCGAGCATCTGCGGCGAGATATCGGCCGCAACGACCTTTCCGCACCGTTGGCTCAAGCGCGGCACGAGAGCTCCAGTACCCGTGCAGAGATCGAGGAAGGTCGCATCGGGGTCTCTCGGAAGGAGCGATATGAGCTTCCCCTCCCAGAGCCAGTTTATCCCGAAGCTCAAAACGCGGTTGAGCGCATCGTAGGTCGGCGCGATGCGATCAAACATCCTGCGAACCTCCTGCGTGTCCGAGGGCTGACCGGCTTCGGTGATCGGGGCGACTCTCTCCATACGGAGCCGATCAGTAACACAGGGTGGCTTTTTAAGAAATTACTGGCCGATTCTTAATGCCGGCCGGTCGCGGGCACCTGCAATCCCTCTAAAACAAGGAACCCACCACTCTCTCCGCTGCGGGCGCTTCGCGTCCTCTGTCACCCCCCTGCCGAACCTTACAGCCCCGCCGAATCGCCTACAGCACAGCGGCCGCAAATCCTGTCATACCTCAAGAGGGATCGAAATATCCTCCGCTGGTTTTGGCCGCACGAAGCGGGGCTGCACACTCTTCGGGACGCTCTAATGAGATTTTTCAATCATCATCAGGCAAGGCATTCTTTAGCCCTACTTCTTCTCGCCTCAATCTCCCTCCTGGCCGCATCGCTCCCCTGCTCGGCCCACGCACAAACCGGCTACCGAGTGCTGCGCGCAATACCCCCACCCCAGCAGGTCGCTGACCTAGCCGTTGGTCCTGACGGGCTCCTGTACGCCGGCGTCAGGGGTGGCATACAGGTGAGCACAACCAAGGGTCAGCTCGTTCGAGAGATATCGAGCTCGGACTTGGAGGTGGCCCTCCAGGTAAGCAGTTTTTCACCCTCTACCCTTGCCTTCGACCGGGACGGCATTCTGCATGCGATGAACGGCCTCGGAGGGCTCGTTGCTCGCTTCCGAGACGGATCTCTCGTCTCTTCCTTCACTGTTGAAGATCCAAGCGCGCCCCAGAGAAAGGACGCTTACGACATGGCTATTGCCTCCGACGGAACGTACTTCTTTATCACGGCGGGTCCGGCAGAAAATTCGTACGGCCTCTTCTACGGACTCCAGAAGCATGATGCCTCTGGCAATCACCTATTCACGATTCCGAAGGAGTCGATATCGAGCGATCTCTCGGCACGACTCTCGGCCGTTGCGCTGAGCGGCCGAGGTGACGTGCACGTGGTGGTGCATGCGCAGACCGGGGTGTCCATCGAGGTGTTTAGCTCTACCGGCCTGCACCTGCGTCGCCTCAAGATGCCCAAGGGCATCGATCCAGAGAGCATCTTCAACATCGCGAGCGACCAGGCCGGCAATATAGTTGTGAATACTCGGCTCAACAGCAGAGAACCTGTCTTAGTCACATTCTCTCCCGAGGGCCTTGCGCTCAAAACAAACATCGGAGGGTTTGAGCACCCTGCCCATCTGGCTACGATGGGACACTTTGAAGACCTGAGCGGGCTCGCATTTGATGCGCTCGGGAATCTCTACACCTCGTCGCAGCTCTCTTCGGAGCCGATCGTGGCCTACAAGCTCAACCCGAGCGCGCGGATTTTCTTCCGTCTTACCCCCGAGCGTCGCTCGAAGAGCCGCACCGCTGAATTTAAGTTCGCCACAGACCGGGGCTCTGATACATTCGAGTGCTCCCTCGATGGAGCCCCGTTTGCTGTGTGCTCTTCGACCAAACGCTACAGCCAGCTTCGGCGTGGCAAACACTCCTTCAGAGTTAGGGTCCGTGGGGAGAATCGGACCACTGAAACGGAGAGGTGGACCGTTCTTTAGAGATCGCCCCTTCGACCGGTGCGAGCAGAAAGAGCTCTCCGGCGCTCGTCGGTTCCCAGTGCCGATCAGTTGCGCATGCAGCAAGTGTTGAGGGGGGAAGAAACACCCCTCTTCCGCCTCTTACCCCCTCGCGCTACGATTCCAGGGTATGTCGCCCCGCCCCCTTCTAGACTCAGTCATCTTCGGCCTAGTTCGCATCACCCCGGCTCTCATCGCCTTGGCGGTCGTTCGCTTCCCGGAAGATCCCTCTGCCGCCACACTCTTCGTGCAACGCATCCTAGTCCTGGCGAGCCTCATCCTTGCCTGGAACGTGGCGGAGGGCACCTTTGCCATCTACCTTCGGAAGCGCGACCACTCTCCGTCAACCTCGCGCGGCTACCTCTTTGCAACCTTTCTCTTCGGCATCGTTGTTCTGGCGCTCTTCGGAGTCTTCCGGAGCTCCTCGACGCAGGGGCTCTTTTTGCTGCTGCTCGCTGTCCTCTCGTTACGTGGGATGGGTCGGGTCGGCTGGGACCAGGGGCGGCTTCGGCTCTCGATGGCCTGCACGCTCGCGGCTCACACCCTTTTGGCACTCCTCTCGCTTCTGTGCGCGTCAGAGGAAGTCGAGTGGCAGAAGGGGGTCTTCGCTTTGGGGATCGGGCTCTCGACTTTCGCCGTTGAGCTCGCGTGGCACTCCCCGCTGCTCTCCGCTCCGGGAACGGCACGTATTGCAGCCCCTCTCTTCCGTGTCTCACTGGTGGGAGGGCCGCTCGCCATCGCCTCGCTCGCTTTCACCTCGCAGCTCCCTCTCTGTTACACGGCGACCTACCTCGCCCTCCTCCCGGCTCTCCGAATCCTCTCGAGCCTGCGCCGCTCTGGGGCGCCGCTTCCAAGCGCCATCCGAGGTTCAGCTGGAGTGTTCGGTATTTTTCTGGGTATCATGGTGGCCTGCCGGGCGTACCTCTCGGCCGGCCAGTAAGGAGCGCTGATGTCCACCCTTGAGAGAATCCGCGAGAAGGTCCTAGCACAGGAGCGTCTTACACCAGAGGACGGAGAGCTGCTGTTTACCCACCCCGATCTGCTCGCCGTAGCGCAGCTCGCTCACTCGGTGCGGCTCAGGCTGCACGGCACCACCACCTATTACAACTGGAACCTGCACCTAAACTCGACCAACGTGTGCGAGGCGAGCTGCCTCTTCTGCTCGTTTGCGAGGCTTAAAACTGGGATGCCGCAGGCCTACACCATGCAGAGCGACGATGCGGAGCGCTGGATCAGGGAGCGCTACCGCCCAGGCATGACCGAGATACATATCGTCAACGGCCTCAATCCGGACCTGCCGTTCGACTACTATCCGTCGCTTTTGCGCATGATTCGGCGTGATTTTCCGCAGCTTCACATCAAGGCCTTCACCGCCGTCGAGATTCACTACTTCGCTGAGAAGTACGGAATGTCGTACGAAGAGGTGCTGCGCCTTCTGCTCGAGGCCGGTTTAGGCTCCCTGCCCGGCGGCGGCGCAGAGATCTTCGCTGAGCGAGTTCGCAAGAAGATCTGCCGCGATAAGGCTGACGCCGATCAGTGGCTCGGTGTGCACCGCGCTGCACACAACCTAGGGCTGAAGAGCAACTGCACGATGCTGTACGGGACGATTGAAACGGTAGAGGAGCGGCTCGACCACATGCTCAGGCTGCGCGCGCTTCAGGACGAAACGAGGGGCTTCCAGGTCTTCATTCCGCTCGCGTTCCACAACGAGGGGAACCGCATGGAGCGACTGCCCGCCCCGACGGCAGTCGACGACCTGCGTGTGATAGCGGTCAGCCGCCTGATGCTCGACAACATCCCGCACATCAAGGCGTACTGGGTGATGCTCGGAGTCAAAACCGCGCAGACGGCGCTCCTATGCGGCGCTAACGACATCGACGGCACGGTGACCGAGGAGAAGATCTACCACATGGCCGGATCCCAATCGCCTGGGGCGCTAGACCTCGGAGAGATCCAGCACCTAATCCGCGCCGCGGGGCTCACCCCGCAGGAGCGGACCACCACCTACCAAACTATTGAACGGGCGGCGTAACCGGGAACGGGTAGAGCGCCATCACCGAGCCGATAAGCACGAGAACAGGGACGACGAAGAAGAGGATCTTGGCTGCCTCACGGCTCTTGTACGCAAAGGCAACCGCGCCGCCGAGCACGAGCCAGATAGCCATCTTGCCGATCATCCAGCCAGTGTCGTGCGCCGTCTTGTGCAGCATGCCGAAACCCGCAACCAGCACAAGCAGGAGCCCTACACCGTGAGTTATGACAGCCCCCTTTCGGAACGAGTTTGAGGCCTTGGTGCCCCCGTTCATGGCGTGAACCATGATGCCCCCGAGCGAGAGCAGCACGAGGCTAAGTCCGAAGAGGTGTATGATTCGATAGATTTGAAGGTTCATGAGCGCTCCTAAAGCCGGTGGGTTGTCCCCGGCATCTTCGCCTACTCTGCTCCACCGGTCCAGCGGGCTTCACCCCTGCCACTTTCGTCACATAAGCGAAGCCACGGCTTGAGACGGCAGTCATTCCGCGATACCCTGCCAAGGCGTTACTTTTCACGGGCTTGCCGTATTTTTACCGCCCGGAGCGACCCAGATATGAACCAGAGCGACACCATCCAGAAGCTAGTCTCCCTATCGAAGCGCCGAGGCTTCGTATTCCAGAGCAGCGAGATCTACGGCGGCCTAAAGAGCGCGTACGACTACGGCCCTCTCGGCGTTGAGCTTAAGCGCAACATCGCCGCCGAGTGGTGGAAGAGCATGGTGCACGAACGCGAGGATGTCGTGGGCATCGACGCTTCAATCATGATGCACCCCTCTGTCTGGAAAGCGAGCGGCCACCTGGCCGGATTCTCAGATCCACTGGTCGACTGCCTAAACTGCAAGGAGCGCTTCCGCGCTGACAAGCAGCCGAAGGTCGAGCCAGGAACCGAGGTGGTGTGGGTCAAGGGCGGGAAGTCGAGCGGCGAGAAAGTCAAAGGAGTCGTCGGACAATGCGGGTACGTGTGTCCGCACTGCAGCAGCTCACAGCTCTCTGACGAGCGCCAGTTCAACCTAATGTTCCGTACCTCTATTGGACCCGTCGATCCGCTCGACGAGTTCCTGAACGAAGTGCAGGGGAAGAGCCTCTCGCGGCCTGAGCTTCGCGCAAAGCTTGAGGACGCTATCCGCACAAACGCCATCTACCTGCGCCCTGAGACAGCTCAGGCGATGTTCGTTCAGTTCAACAACGTGCAGCAAACGATGTCCATGAAGGTCCCCTTCGGCATCGCTCAGCAAGGCAAGTCGTTCCGCAACGAGGTCACAACCGAGAAGTTCATCTTCCGCACCTGTGAGTTCGAGCAGATGGAGATGGAGTTCTTCTGTGAGCCCGGCTCGCAGAAGGAGTGGCACACCTACTGGGTGCAGAACCGCATGGATTGGTGGAAGCGCTTCGCCAACGACAAGAGCGCCTTCCGCGACCGTTGGCACGAAGACTCAGAGCTAGCGCACTACGCCGACGCGTGCGTCGACATCGAGTACCGCTACCCGTGGGGCTGGGACGAGCTTGAGGGCGTCGCCTCGCGCACTGACTACGACCTGGCACAGCACCAGAAGGAGTCTGGCGTGAAGCTGAGCTACTTCGACCAACAGAAGGTCGACCCGGCAACCGGCAAGCCCGGCGTGCGCTACCTCCCCTACGTCATCGAGCCGGCAGCCGGCCTTACCCGCGCCTGTCTCGCCTACCTGTGCGATGCGTACGCAGAGGAAGAAGGCACCGATGCTGAGGGCGAGAACAAGACCCGTGTGCTGCTCAAGCTGAACCCGAGGCTTGCGCCGTACAAGGCAGCCGTTTTGCCGCTCCTCAAGAAAGAAGGGATGCCAGACGTTGCCCGCAAGATTGTCGCTGACTTCTACAAAGCAGGCGTCAACGCCAGCTTCGACGAGCAGCAGTCGATCGGGAAGCGCTACTCGCGCCACGACGAGATCGGCACTCCGTACTGCCTGACGGTTGATCACCAAACCCTTGCTGACCAGACCGTCACGATTCGCGACCGCGACACAACGCGCCAGGAGCGCATCAGTGTCGACCGTGCGCTAGAGGTAGTTAAGGCTCGCATCAACGAAAGCTAACGGAATGAAGCTCAGAAGCGCCCAGCGCGGCGGCACGTACTACTCGATCTTCCTGCTCGTGGTAGCGGGCTCGATCCTCGGCGCAGGGCTGTTTGAGTTTATCAAGCTTACCCACACCAACCCTTTTAGCCCGGGCTTTCTCGACGAGACACCGCCGGTTGTAACCCTGCAAGAGGCCCCGCTCGGGATCGGAGCGGATGCGGTTTCGCTCAAGGTAGCCGTCCAGGATGGCGGCGCAGGATTGGACGAGGTGGTAGTCCGAATCTCTCAGCGCAATGAGCCCAAGGAGCTTCTGCGCAAGAGCTACACAGACAAGCCAGCTCGCGACGAGACTTTCGATATTGAGGTGAACGGGAAGCAGCTCGGGCTGCGCGAAGGAAATGCGGAGCTGCAGATCCTGGCCTTCGATCGCTCGCTGTGGAGCAACAGCGCATCGATCTCAAAAACTCTCCCGGTAAACTTCGCCAAACCGGCGATTTCAGTGGTTACCCCTCAGCAGAACGCAGTGCTGGGCGGCTCAGAGCTCGTTTTCTACAAGGTGCTAGGAAAGAAACCGAAGCTAAACGGCGTCGTGTCGAAGAGCGCTCTCTACGCAGGGTTTCCGGCTCAGGAGTGGGACCCGTCGTTCAAGAGCTACGAGAACCTCTACGTTGCGCTCTTCCCTATTCCAGCGACTTTTAAGTCTAACGCAGACAGCATGAAGCTCGTGGCCCGCGACGAGATCGGGAACGCCACCTGGGCTCCCTTCAACTACCGAGTGCACCAGCGCCGCTGGGGCTCATTCCGCCTATCTCTCAATGAGCAGAACGCCGTCAGGCTGCGTGACCGGCTCGCTGCATACGCGAGTGCAGCCGGCATCCGCCCGCAGCAGGAGAGCACCCTGGCTGGCGAGCTACGAGAGCTCCTGCGAGTCGTAACAGCGAGCGACGACGCAACGATCGCAAATGCGCTCAAGACTCCGGAGCCGAAGCGGCTCTGGAGCGGACCATTCCTGAAGCCGGTCAGCTCAGCGCCTGCAAATTCATTCGGTGATATCAGAGTCATCTACGTTGGGAACACGGAGGTAATGAAGGGCAACGCTGCCGGTGTTCGCTTCCCTGTTTCATCGCGCACAGCCGTCATGGCAGCAAATGGCGGGCAGGTCGTGTTCGCCGGCGACCTCGGAGCGCTCGGCAAAACCGTGGTGCTCGACCACGGATTCGGGCTTGTGACGGTCTACGGTCACCTCTCAGAGATATCGGCACCGGTCGGCTCACTTGTGGCGAAGAACCAGCCGATCGGACGAACCGGAAGCACGGGCTTCGCCACTTCCGAGGAGGTATACTTCGAGGTGAGGCTCCACGGCGTGCCGGTCAATCCAACCGAGTGGTGGGATGAGCGTTGGGTCGCTGACCACATCGACAACAAAGTCGCCTTTGTTCGGACTGAGGTTGTGGGCGGGGCTGGCGAGTAGCTGCGGGCATTCAGCTTACGGCGTTTCAGCCGCCCCAGCAGAACGCGTCCGGAAGCAAATAAGCGCTGGTCGCCGGCAGAAAAATGCCCTAGAGATTAACGGTAGTTTGGGGGCGCTCCGTGGCTCCTCGCAAAAGACACTCTCTGTAATCCTGCGGCACTTATGCTCGACCAACTCTTCTCGCAACCCGCCCTCGTGCAGCTTCTCGCCTTCACAGTGCACGGGCTCGCTGTGTTCCTCATCGCGCTCTGGTTTATGAAGCTGCTGCATTGGCGCTTCCCAAACCTCTCTGAGATCGTGCCGGTTGGGCCATCATTCGCCTCCGTCACCAGCATCTTCGCCCTTCTGCTTGCCTTCCATGCGGCTGCAATCTGGTCACACCGCCAGTCGGCGGAGAGGGCTTTCACACTGGTTCAGGCATCAGTCGATCGCTTCGATGACCTGATCGGTCCCGCCGGCCTTAACGCCCAGGAAGTGCAGAAGGCTCTGCGCGCCTACGTACAGTCGGCAGTCGACGAAGAGTGGATCGCCTTGCGCAACAAGCGCATGGGCGACAAAACTGAGATAGCGCTCCTTAACCTGGAGCTAGCGCTGCTCAAGTTTCAGCTCGCTCAACCCGAGGCGGCTCGCGTACAGCTAAACGGGCTGCTAGACGACATCGTGCGATCGAGGTCGGAGCGTCTCTGGATCGGGCAACACCACACTGAGCCGATAGTCTGGTTCTCCGTGCTCCTGATCGGATGCCTGAGCCACTTCGCGATAGCGGCTATTCACGCAGACAAGCCGCGCGCAGGGGCGATCATGCTTGCCCTCTTCGCCGTTACAACGACCGTCGCCTACTGGTCGCTTGGCCTGCTCTCGGATCCGTACCGCGACCTTGAGAATCTCAATCCACAGTCGCTGCTCGATTTCCGGATTGAGCGGACGGAGCTGCCGCCGTCTTGAGCGGCTGCCCGTGTCCCGATGTGCTGGGATTGGTCCTTTTGCGGAATTAGACCTTCCCTTCTGCGTATAACTACCGCTCTTGGAGCAGAGCCCCACTACGGGCAGAGGAGACGTTTCGATGACGCTACCGATTCTGGCTCGACCGCGCTTCTCCGGCGAGCCGACGCATCTCTGCTGCCACCTCCGGGAACCCCTTCTGCCCCAACGGCAGGAACAGGCGCTTGCTCTCCC
>CAYPUA010000005.1:56193-117709 GCA_964413875.1 uncultured Bdellovibrionales bacterium | reverse complement strand
GAGTTTTCAACGCACCAAGCCTTTAAGCTAGCTAGTTCCTCGGCGTCGGGCACGCCGCGGCCAGCCTGCATCCCCGTAATCGAAGAAAGGAGCTCCTGCCATGTATCCTTTGAAGAGTTTTCAACGCACCAAGCCTTTAAGCTATCTAGTTCCTTAGCGTCGGGCGCGCCGCGGCCATGCTGCATCCCCGTAATCGAAGAAAGGAGTCCTCTCCTCTCAGTCGAGATTGAGTTAACCTCGACCCACAACTCCAGCCGCTCCACATCGGCACGGATAGGAAAGCCCAAATTTGCATACATACTTGAGATCGATGGGCGCGCCGGGTGATTGGCATACCACTCTATATCGCACCAAGAGACGTGCTCTAATGCAGCAACCTGACTTTTGGTTTTGAAGAGTGCGGTCGCCGCACTGGTCTATCCTTGAGTACCTACAATAGCGAAGAGCTTGGCAGCTATTGAGCGCTCTGCTTGAGCGGCATCAGGATCTGTTTTCGAAGGAGCTGTGAGCTCACACAGGCGCTTGAAGGGGTTCGGAGACAACTTAACCGACCCCTCTTCGGCGTACCTCGATACCTTCTGCTTGAGCTTTTCAATCGTCATGCGCGCGCAAGATCAAACGGGCCTAAACGTCAGGCCTTGAGTATCGGGCCGAATATCGATCGGTCGGATACCTTCCCCCGGTACCTACCAATTATTCAGGTAAGGTTATGTTGGGGGATGGCTCTGATGGTGCCTAAGAGCCTCCTACAGGGTCTCAGAGACCCTGTAGTAAAAAGACAAGGCAAAACAGGCACCTAGCGAAACATTCATGTATCAGGCGCACGCCGCAACTGCTCCTACAAGGTCCTCCTACAAGGTCTCAGAGACCTTGTAGCTGGTGAGCCCATCAATCGACGTTGAGTAAATGTTCGAAAAATCGTACATTATTATCAATGCAATCTTTCCTCATCTCTCACCTTGCAGAGGGGCTCCAGCTGCAGATTCTGAGGGGGCTTTTGACCAGCCCGCGTCCCCGTCACCTGCGTGAATTGGCGCGAGATTACAACGCCTCGCCGGCCGGGGTATCGGATGTCCTCGATCGACTCAAGAAAGCGGCAGTGCTGGTCGAACAGAGGCGGGGGAACCGAAGGCTCTTTAGCCTGCGAGTAGGCGAGCAGGAGCGGGAGTGCCTGCACAAGCTCTTTAGAGAGTACGAGCTGCAGCGTGTGCGGCATCGCGCGAAACGCCTCAACAAACATCCGGAAAAAATAGCCGCCAGACTTCAGGATATGGACGAGATGTACGCTTTCTATCGCAAGACCAAGAATCGATGAGACTAACCCCCCTTTCCGCGCTTAAGCAAACAGTTGCTGCCTTGACTCAACTCCCATGCCGCTTCTGCTTAGTTGGTGGCCACGCTGCTAGCCTCTACCGATCGCAAGAACGCTTTACGCGAGACGTTGATTTCGCCGTAGTCGCCTCCCCAAAGGTGAAGTCGCGCGCGGTTGCGGAGAAAGCTATCGAGGCTCTCGGGCTAAAGCCTGTGGTCGGGGTAATACCGCTCGGCAAGAAAGAGCCAAAACGACCAGCAGTGTGCATGATAACTTCGGAGCCAGCCGCACAAGAGTTAACGGGTCTCGTAGACATACTCCTGCCCGAGGTTCCCTGGGTGCCAGAGGCTGTCGAGAGAGCGCAGAGCAACGTGCTCAACTTAGGATTTGCCGATGTGCCGGTGATAACTCCAGAGGACCTGATCTTGGCCAAGTGCCTATCAGCAGCAAACGAGCCCGACCGCTTCCAGGACCTCGATGACGTAAAGCAGCTCTTTAAGGATGTGAATGACCTCGATATCGACTACCTGCGGCGGCGTCTGCACGAGCTCTCGCTAGTGATTCCGGAGCCTGTAAGGGCGTTTGGACCAGGGTCTTTGGCAGAGGGGTAAGACTCAAAGCAAGGTCTCAGACACCTTGTAGTAGGCTGAAAGTCTCGCCAGCAATAAAAAAGCCGACCCGAAGGCCGGCTTTCTAAGAAGTTGTTTCTCTGCCCCAGCGGAGCCGGGACAACTACTCCTGGATCGAAGTGTACGGCATGAGCCCGAGGCTCTGCGCACGCTTGATCGCCTTGGAGACCTTGCGCTGGTTGTACGCAGTGAGTCCAGTCAGGCGGCGGGAGAGGATGCGACCGCGCTCGCTCACGAACTTCGAGAGCATAGCGATGTCCTTGTAGTCGACGGTCTTCGTCGGATCCTCAGTGAATGGATCGAGCTTGCGGCGACGCTTGAAGAGCTGCATGCGCTGAATCGATGGAAGCGGCTCGAAGCGGCGCTGTCCGCCCTCACCAGCCTCTCCTCCGCCAGTCGACGGGCCGGCGTTCTTGCCGCGGTCTTCGCACACCTTCATCGGGCGGCCGTTGACGACCTTGTTGTTCAGGGTCTCGATGGCCTTCTTGGCATCATCCTCAGACTCCATCTCAACGAACGCGAAGCCCTTCGAGCGCTTCGTCTCGCGGTCAGATGCGACGACGACGCTGATGCAGCCGCCGAGCTCGTCGAAAAGACCACGGAGCTGATCGCTGGTAACCTCGAAGTCAAGGTTGCTGATAAAGAGCTTCTTCTTGTTTGGACCCGAATTCATGAATACTCCTCGAATTTTGAGAGAGCGGAGGGTATATCCGGGTTTGAGAAATGTCAAACCAAGGGCAGTCTAACCACCACAAAAATCAAACGCCGTCTTACTTAAAGCAACTTAAAAATACTATTGACGTTAGATTCTAACCAGTATACCCTCCCGACCTAGATTCGTGAGCGAGCGCAGCAAGTTGCGCCGGTTCATTCTCAGCCAGGAAACTAGGTTTTGAGGGTGATTTTTGGGGGTCGAGGGGTGTCTGTTGTCATGCCCTGGGTCTCCTGAATCGGAGGGGGCTCTTAATGGTCATTTCTCTACGCGCCGGTTTGCCGTTGGTTGCGTCTCCCGAATCAAATCCCACCATCAATCAACTCGCTTCGACGCCTATTTCTTCGTTCCGAGTAAATCCCTAACAAGCTGTACATACTGGAGAGCGTGTCAACGTATGAGCAATTCTGCGAACAAGTTCCTGCCCGAAGATGAGGCTGAGGTATCTTCCCCCGTTAAGCCTGAAAGAAATCTTCTCGCGGCAGTGCTCGCAAGGGCGATCTGTGATGCGTTCGGAACTGCACACTGCGAGCGTCACGTAGTTCGCAGTGCGCGCCAGTGGCTCTTCGGCAAGATCACTCCGAAGC
This sequence comes from uncultured Bdellovibrionales bacterium, assembly GCA_964413875.1. Classification (GTDB taxonomy): domain Bacteria; phylum Bdellovibrionota_C; class UBA2361; order UBA2361; family OMII01; genus OMII01. Next base: position 114,469 of record CAYPUA010000005.1, on the reverse strand, counting down.
GCCCATTCAGCTTCGCGTGGGTGGCCCTGCACCTCGACCTCGACCCAAGCTCGCTGCAAGAGAGCCTCCGTCAGTACGAGGGGAACCCTGAGGCGATTCAGGAGCGCTTGAGCCTGCTTCGCTAGTTCGCACAGCGTAGCGAAGGCGACGCAAAAAAGACGGACGCACATTTTCGTGAAGGCAATACCCACGAAAATGCGCGTCCGTCTTCTTTTTTGCCCTTCTTCCCGCTCCTCCTCCTGCACTTGCACCTCCCTCCTAATCCTCGTCCTCAGTCCCCCGCCTGCTGGCTAGTAAGGGTTCCGAGATGGGTTTGAGGATTAAGAGGAGGTGGCAAGTGCAGGTGCAGGACAAAGAGCAGGAGAAGGATAAGGAGGACTAATCCACCTCAGATGTGGTGCCAGTCCGCTTTTTCGCGACTCTTCCCTAATCCTCCTCCTCCTGCACTTGCACCTCATTCCTAATCCTCATCCTCGTCTCCCGACCGCAGCCTAGCGCGGATTCCGAGATGGTTTTGAGCATTAAGAGGAGGTGCCCAGTGCAGGTGCAGGACAAAGAGAAGGAGAAGGATTAAGAATCCGTCACCGACATGGTCTCTGCCCCCCTTTTTGCGCTACGATGGTCTCTGGCATGACCGACCAAACCACCCTCAGCACTCACCACAACCGCAACCTGCTCCTCGGTGCAGTAGTCGTCACCGCGCTGTGCGCGTACCGCCTTATGGTGACAGCCTCAGAAACTGGAAACTGGCGCGGGGCATGGTTCTCGCTCGCGCACGTTGTAATCGTTGCTGTTGGCTCAGTGCTAGCGCTGCGGGAATCGCGGTAGCCGCTTCTCTTTTACCGCGGCTAGCCCCTCAGCAAACTCCGCACTCGCGTAGTTCACGCTCTGGCAGATCGCCTCACGGGCGAGAGCCTGCTCAAGGTGGGCACCATCTCCGCGCATCGTCTCAAGGAGCTGCGCTGTTGCCGCCGGGCCGCAGGCCAGGATCTCCTGTGCAATAGCGCGCGCCTCATCGAGCAGCTTCTCGCGCTCGCAGAGCCTCGACACGAGCCCGATTCGAAAAGCCTCATCAGCGCTAATGAGGCGCCCCGTGACCAGGAGCTCTGTCGCCATGCCCGGTCCCACGATTCGCGGAACGAAGTAGGTGCCGCCCATGCCCGGATGCAGGCCGAGCTTGAGGAAGGTGAAGCCAAGTTTCGCGTCCTTGCTCGCGATGCGCACATCGCACGCGCACGCGAGGCACAGCCCAGCGCCGACGGCTGCGCCGTGCAGGGCAGCGATCAGCGGCACATGCAGCTCAAGAACGCACAGGAACGAGTCGTAGAACTTTAGCATCTGGGCGCGGTTCTCTTCGCCGCTCAGCGCGCGCTTGGCGTCCAGCATCGCCAGGTGCCCGCCGGCAGAGAAGGCCTTCCCGCTTCCGGCCAGGATAACGGCTCGCAGCGACTTGTTCCCCTTGAGAGCCTGGACAGCCGCCTTGAACTCTTTGGCCATCTCCTCGCTCATGGCGTTTAAGTTCGCCTCGTCGCACAAAGTCAGCGTTGCGATGCCGTTGGGGTCGATGGTGGTGGAAACGAGGCTCATGCTGGGCTCCGATGGTGGCAGATTCGAGAATCTGGTCTATCATCAGCCAAAACGAGCCTATGTCGCAACGTAAAGGTGTTCGCTCCCTGAAAGAGTTCCTCTCGATTCTCGGGCGGGAGCGCGAACTAGTAGAGATCTCGACCGAAGTCGATCCTCACCTCGAGGTCGCCGAAATCCATCGGCGCGTCATCGAGCGTGGTGGTCCCGCCCTGCTCTTCACTCGGGTAAAGGGCGCAAGCTTTCCGCTCGTCACCAACCTGTTCGGCACGACGCGCCGGGTCGACCTCGCCTTTGGCGGGCGGCCTGAGGAGCTGATGCGCGAAGTCGCGGCGATGCCGCACACCCTGATGCCGCCTAGCCTCTCGAAGGTATGGGACCATCGGCACACCCTTGCAGGGCTCGCGCGTGTCGGGCTCAAGCGCAAGGCGTTTGATTCTTCGTTGATCGTTGACCAACCGTCGCGCCTCACGCGGCTTCCGATGATCACCTCCTGGCCGCTCGACGGCGGGCCGTTCATCACGCTGCCGCTGGTGTACACCGAACACCCACAGACGAAGGTGCACAACCTCGGCATGTACCGCATCCAGCGTTACGACGACCAGACGACGGGCCTCCACTGCCAGATCGGAAAAGGGGGAGGGTACCACCTCGCTGCGGCGAAGGCGCTGGGGCAGAAGCTCCCGGTCAACATCACTGTTGGCGGCCCTCCAGCGCTGATCCTCGGCGCGATAGCGCCGCTGCCAGAGAACGTGCCGGAGCTGCTCTTCACCTCGTTCGTCTTGGGCGAGAGGCTCAGGCTGCTCGACAACCCGATCGGAGAGCTGCCGATTGTTGAGAGTGCGGAGTTCACCCTTGTTGGTGAAGTGGACCCCGGCGAGATGCGCCCCGAGGGGCCTTTCGGTGACCACTACGGGTACTACTCGCTCCAGCACGACTACCCAGTTTTTCGTTGCAAGGGTGTCGTCCGACAGCCGGATGCTGTCTACCCCGCGACTGTCGTGGGGAAGCCGCGCCAGGAAGACTTCTACATCGGCGAGTACCTGCAGCGGCTGATGAGCCCGCTCTTTCCGCTCGTGATGCCGCAGGTGCTCGACCTCTGGTCGTACGGCGAGACGGGCTTTCACGCGCTCGCGTCAGCCGTGGTGCAGGAGCGCTACGCGCGCGAGTGCCTGCAGTCCGCTTTCCGAATTCTCGGCGAGGGGCAGCTCTCGCTCACGAAGTTTCTGCTCCTGACTGACAAGCGTATCGACCTCGCAAATTTCCGTGCGGTGCTGGAGCACATCTTGGAGCGCGCTGACTTCAGCACCGATCTCTTCGTGTTCTCGAACACAGCGATGGATACTCTCGACTACACCGGCCCGAAGGTAAACCACGGCAGCAAGGGAGTGCTCGTTGGCTGCGGCGAGGCGCGCCGGAGCCTGCCGCGAGAGGTGCCTGGCTCGCTGCCGGGCGGCGTCACGAGGGCAGGCGTTTTCTGCCCCGGGTGCCTCGTGCTCGAAGTGCCAAGCTTCACTCGCGAGCGCGACTACCCGCGGAGCGCTGCGCAGCACTCAAGCCTGCGCGACTGGCCGCTCGTGGTGCTCGTTGATGACCTAGACAGCACGCTCAAGGATGCAAGCTCGTTCCTCTGGACGGTATTCACCCGCTTTGAGCCAGCGGCGGACATCTACGCCGCACAAGAGTCGCTCGTGCGCCACCACGTGAGCTACACGCCGCCGATAGTGATCGATGCGCGCTTTAAGCCTTGGTACCCGGCGGTGGTTGAGTGTGACGAGGATACCAGGCGGCGTGTTGATGAGCGGTGGGGGGAGTACTTTCCGCGGGCTCTGCGCGAGTAGGAGCGCTAGGTCTGCCTCTTTGCGATCTTTTGTAGCCCCGCCAGGGCTGCCGCCGTGTCGGGGTTTCCGAGCAGAGCAGCATTCTCAAGGATCACCTCGATAGGCCAGTTCCACCAGCGCACCTCAAGCAGTGCTTCGACCGTTTGAGTGCTGAATCGCTGCCGAAGAACAGTCGCTGGGTTTCCGCCGACAATCGTGTACGGCGGGACATCTTTCGAAACAACAGCACCAGCACCCACCACGGCGCCGGAGCCGATCCTCACGCCGCTCAGGATCGTGCAGCCAAAACCGAGCCACACGTCGTGCTCGATGATGGTCGGCCCCTTCGTCGCGGGGTGCCCAGCAACCGCCTTCTCGCCGAGATCGAAAACTTGGCTGAACGGGTAGGTTGAGATCCAGTCAGTGCGGTGCTCGCCCCCTCCGAGGATGACGACGGCTTCTGCTATTGAGCAGAAGCTGCCGATTTCGATTCGATCAGCTTCTCCCCAGACTTTGAGGGTTGGGGTGCCGTAGGAGTAGCGACCGATGGTTACTCTCGAATCCTGCGACTGAAGTATCGGGATCCTCGGTTCTGTAGATGCGGCGTGTGTGATCGGCATACGGACCCTATCCTTACTCAACTCTCCACTCGTGCTCAGGAACGACGACACCCTCGGCGACGTACGGCCCGTGAACCTTAAACGGTGCACAGTGCTCCAGGAAGTCCCACTTCACCATGCCTGTTGAGTCGAAGACGCCAACCTTGCAGAAGTAGTCGCCACCGAGCAGGTTGACTCGCGGGATTGCGAGGGTGATTGAATGAGAACCGATCCCGGCGGGAGCCTCGATGTTGTCCAGCTTCGTGTTGAGGCCGGCGATGTAGAGCTGGTCGTTGCGCAGCAACGCCACGCCGACGATGAGCCCTGAGCTCTCCTGGTGCACATCGTACGATACCGAGACGCGGAGTTCGCCGCCCATGCACACCAGACTCGCAGGCGCGCCGTTGTGATCGCTCACCGACACTGAGCGAATCGATGCGGCACCTGCAGCCTGTTTCTCTGCGGCGCCAGATGGGCGTCCACCGCTGTTGTCGCCCGCTGGCAGCGGCTTCTCCTCCGGAGCACCAGACTTCGCGCGCATGAAGCTGTCGTACTGGTCAGCTATCTCGATAGCTGGCCCCGAAGTGACGAGGTTTCCGCTGTCGAGCCAGAAGGCACGGTCACAGATCTTTCGCACCGCCGAGGTGTCATGCGTCACGAACAGGATGCTCATGCCGCGCGAGCGCAGGAGCTGAATTCGCTCCATGCACTTGTACTGAAACGCGGCGTCACCGACGGCGAGGGCCTCATCGACGAGGAGCACCTGCGGCTCAACGTGAATCGCAGTCGCGAATGCGAGGCGAACAAACATCCCGCTTGAGTAGGTCTTAACGGGCTGGTCGACAAAATCCCCAAGCTCCGAAAATTCGATGATGCTCGGGAGCTTCTCCTGCATCTCGCTCGCGGAGATTCCGAAAAGGGCGCCGTTTAAGATCACATTTTCTCGGCCTGTGAAGTCAGGGTTGAAGCCGGCACCAAGCTCAAGCAGGGCAGAGACTCGGCCGGCTACTGCGCAGGTGCCATGGGTTGGCTCAAGTGTTCCAGCTATCATCTGAAGCAGCGTCGACTTGCCCGAGCCGTTCTTTCCGAGGAATCCGACGCACTCACCTCGGGCGACGCTGAACGAGATGTCGTGCAGAGCCCAGAACTCGTGGAAGAACCTGCGCCGCCCGCGCCACAGCATCTGCTTGAGCCGGCTGCTTGGGGTCGGGTAGATGCGGTAGGCCTTGGCCAGTCCGCGGACGTCGATTGCTACGTCAGACGACATCGGCGAAGCCCCTCCGAAGCCGCATGAACCACCAGTACCCGGCTGCTGCGAAAGCCCACGAGGCTACAGTAAGCCCCAGCAACGAGGCGGTTGAGGGAGGTTGGCCAAGAAAGAGTGCGCCACGGATATTCTCGATGATGCCGGTAAGCGGGTTCAGAAAGATTAGGTCGCGAAAGCGCTCGGGCACGGCGCTTATCGGATAGAAAATCGGGCTCAGAAACATAAGAACGGTGGTGATGATCGCTGTGCCGTGCTGAATGTCACGCAGGTACACGCCAACAGAGGAGAGGAACCACACGGCCCCCAGCGTGCCTAGGCACACTGGCAAGAGGAGCAGTGGCACGTAGAGGCTCGAGAGTGGCGGCGCGCCGAAGCAGAAGAGGTAGAACACCATGAGCAGGGCGGCAGAGATGAGCGCCGTTATCAGTCCGGAAAGCAGCGCGACCCAGGGAAGCACCTCGAGTGGAAACACTACGCGCTTTATGTACGACGGGTTTTGCAGGATGAGTTGCGGTGCACGGTTGAAGGCCTCTGAGAAGAGGTTGAAAATAATAAGACCAGCGAAGAGCACCAGGGCAAATGGCGCAGGGTCTCCGGCGTCGACAGACCAGCGCGCCTTAAACACCTGCGAGAACACGAAGGTGTAGACGGCTAAGAGGCACAGGGGCTGCAGGATCGCCCACAGCAGCCCTAAGAACGATCCGCGAAAGCGGCTCTCAAACTCACGCCGAACGAGCTGTCCTACGAGTGACCGATTCGCCCACAGCGAGGTGAAGACCCCGGTGATTGCGCCGGTCGGTGTTACAGTGCGTGAGGTTGCAATTTGCAGCACAGAGGTCGATCTACAAAACGGGCGTGGAACGAAAAACACGCCAGGAGACGATTGGGGTCCGCGAAAACAGGCGCTTGTCAGGCGGTCATTCCGCCACAGCTCGCCTCAGACGAGCAACAGCGTCCGAACTTTAAGGTAATCGATACCCGACTGCAATAATCAACGTTGTCTTTTCAGCTAGTTATGCGCCTCTTTGGATCGGCAGTCGAGTGGGACACCCCCCAGTGGAGTGTGGTACAGTCCCGCGGCTATTTCCTTAATCGCACCAAACTGATGTCGACAGAAACAACCCTCCTACAAACGCTCGCCAAGCCGGTGGTCTTCCAGATGCCGCGCAGGCTCACTGCGCCGCCGTCTTGGACGATGCACGCGCCGCTGGCGATGTGGCTGATCGAGATGCTCCGGCCGTCGGTGTTCGTCGAGCTTGGAACCTACAGCGGCACCTCATACTGCGCTTTCTGCCAAGCGGTACAGCAGCTAAGCATTCCGTCGAAGTGCTACGCCGTTGACACGTGGAAAGGGGATCCACATGCGAGCATGTACGGTGAAGAGGTTTTCAAGGAGCTCGGCGCCTACCACGACGCAAACTACGCATCTTTCTCGCGCCTCGTCCGGGAGGACTTTGACTCTGCGCGCGCCCATTTTGCGGACGGCAGCATCGACCTGCTGCACATCGACGGCTACCACACTTACGACGCGGTGAAGCACGATTTTGAGTCGTGGCTGCCGAAGCTATCAAGTCGCGGAGTAGTGCTGTTCCACGACACAAACGTGCATGAGCGTGACTTTGGAGTCGCGCAGCTGTGGGCTGAGCTCAAGCAGCGTTACCCATCGCTTGAGGTTTTGCACGGACACGGCTTGGGGATCTTGCTAGTGGGCAGCGATGTTCCGGCTGGGATACAGCGAGTTGCGGAGCAGGTCCGCGCGTCAGCCGACGACCTTCGCCTATTTCAGGATTTCTTCTCGCACCTAGGACGAGTTTGCCTGCAGCAGGTGCAGAACGATGAGGTCAAGCGACAGCTCTCGGAGATGCAAAATGGGGTCACGGAGCTGCAAGCCTACGTCGCGCAGCTCGAGCAGGATCGTGCCACCCTTCTTGCGCGCTGCGACCAGCTTGAGGCGGAGCGAGAGGAGGTTCGAGAGTCCCTAGAGAAAGAGGTAACCCACCTACAGGGTGAAGTCCTAAAAGAGCGCTCTCAGCCGAAGGGCATGCTCGCGCCGCTTAGGATTATGAAGCGAGCGGTAGTCGGGCCACGGACAGAGTAGCCCAAAGAATGTTTCTCCAAGCAGAATGAGCTACAGCTGCTTCTCAGCAAACTGCGTAACGAGGTAGCAGGGACCGCTTTCGACTTTTAAGTCTGCCGTTCGAATGTGCACCGGTGGCCAGTTCTCAAGCTTCATCTCAGATATCTCGACGCTGGAGCGGCTCCATACTTCGCGCTGCGCTGTGCTCGACGTGCCGAAGTCGAGCCGGCTCTCTACGGTTGCAGCCCACGGCAAGGTTATCGGCGTAAAAAGCGGCTGTGATGTGGGCGGAGTGAGGTGCTTGTAGGTAATGGTTACCGTGCTCGGGGCAGTGCTCTCTTTGAACCAAGGATCCGGCACGGGCACTCCGGTGGAGCCTCGAATGCTCGCCATAATCTTCCCGGGTTCCCCTTTGGGCGCAGAGAAGAGGCCATCTCCCTTAGTCTTGATGAAGTAACGTGCTGCCACTGGTTCGTACTTCGTTCGCACCAGAGCCCCCCGTCCGTCGTACGTCCTTGGGCAGAGCGCCACAGAGCGCACACCGCACTCCTTGGTAGTCGGAAGCAGCACGAGCATGTTGGTGCCCTCCTTCCCCTCAAGCCAGATCGGGCGCGTGTGGTCGCTCGGGAAGGGAATAGAGAGTCCTGAGGCCTCCGTCGCAAAACGGGGAGACGAAGAGCGGAGGAGCACGTGTGTCTCGCTCATCTCGATCGAGAACGAGAACTTCTGGCCGGGGGTGTCGACTCCCTCGCCTTTTCCCTTCTCAAAAAGCACATCGACGTTCATGTCAGCCTCAGCGACTGTCAGGGCAGCCTTAACCGCGGTCGGTGATGAGTCAGGCCGGTGGATCACCGAGCCACACAGCTTTTCGCGGGTTTCGTCGCGCTCTTTAAAGTCTGAGCGCTGGGAGAGGTAGTAGAGTTGAGTGAGGAGAGTTTGGCGGGGTTGGTCGAGGGGGATAGCGCTCATTTCGGCCGAGGCTGGGTATGGCTTCGCCGTTGGGGGCGCAGCGGTTGTTGGTCCAGGGTTGACTGGAGTGATGGTTGCCGGGGTGGACTCGATTTCGGTTTCGGCCTCCGAAAGCGCTGTGGTCGCGGCTAGAGAGGTTGCTGCAAACAGAACTGCTGCTAGCGTGTTTTGCCAGGGCTTCGACAGGGTGCTGAGCATGTGATGAATCGCCAGATCTCCGAGTATACCTCCCGGATCCTTGCTACAGGTTGGTGGTTTGGCAATCCCTCACGTGTGTGTTCGGGCCAAGATCCCTAGAGCGATGGGCGGCGCTGGAAGAGAAAGACCCGGGTGTCAGACCAGAGTGGCGAGATCGTTGCGAGACCGAAACCCGCAAGCGTCGCCAGCGCGCGGCTTGCCGATAGGGAGGGCTCCCCCTCTATGCCTCGAAGGCGATTCGGCAGCTCCGGGCCGACGTCAGCGATTCGCACGCTGTCTGCTAGTGAGAAGCCGCGGCTTCCGAAAAGCTTGATAAGGCCCTTGGAGGTGAAGAATGAGTAGTGCGGGGCAGGCTCGTCCACTAGCAGCAGGCGATGCAGAAGCCCAAGCTTTCCCCGTCGCGCCATCCAATGGGCAGCCATTCCGATCGGTCCCCTGAGCATCGGTACCTTAATCAAGACGTACTCTATGCCGGAAGCGTAGAGCTTCTCGACGATGAGGTCCGGTGTTTCTACATGCTCGAGGACGTCAAGAAATGAGATAGATGTGCAGCCCTCCAGCGAGGGAATCTCCCAGGGCTCCGAGACTTGAATGAAATGGCCAGCCACCTCTGGAGCTAGATTGCGCACAGAGATGTCGCACCCCAACGCGTCTACCCCTTGAGAGCGCAGGTACGCAACGAAGGCGCCCTGTCCGCAGCCGTAGTCGACGAGCTTGCCCTTGCGCAGAACTGCGCCAAACCGCGCCAGAATCTGCTCGGCCTGTCGAGCGCGGCGCATTTGGAGGGCGGCTAGAAATGAGGGCGTAAGATTGTCGATGCGCCACGGATCGACGTTGCGAATTTCGGCTGGCGCAAATTCAGTGAGGAGCGAGCCACACTTCCGGCACTGCGCGACCTCAACTACAACCGATTGGTTGAGCATCGACAGGGGGCTAGCGCAGCAGTAACAGAGGGTTTTATTCATGCCCCATTTTGTAAACAACCCTGCGGGAAAAAGAAACAGGAGCGGCCCGTGAATTACAAAAACTCAATCAGCTTCGGGTGGTTGCCCGACTGGCTGGTTAGGGCGAGGAATGAAAAGGCCGAAGTCGGCGGTTCGCCCAATGCGTCGTAGCCGCTTGCGAAAGGCTGGGTCGCCGAAGCCCCTTTCAGGCAGGCTCAACGGCATGATGATGTACCGAATCTGCTGCTCCTGAAACACGTAGGTGAAAAGCGACTCAGCGTCGCCTTTTGACGCGAGCCCCGCTGCGGTGGCGGGGAACAGCCACAGGTTAGAGACGATACGCGTGTCGGCGAGGTAGCTTGCTGGCGAGTCAATGAGCAACCCCAAGCTCTCCTTGCCAAACCGTTCTCCAGCGGTTCGGAACAGCCTCTTGAAATTGGCGTGGTAAGCCATCGAGCTTTCATCCAGCGAGCCCGTCAGCGACGCCACGATCGGGTACGGCTCTGCCGCGTTCCTGATCGACAGAAACGCCGCGAAGTTCCCCACGAGAACTACCGTCAAGATGGTGTACACAACACCCTTCGCCAGCCGTGACCTTGTCGTCGCTTCGCAAACGACGATCCCGAGTGCGAGCGAGAGTGGAGCGATGAGGCCAGCGAGGTAGCGCAGGTAGAGCCCCGTAACTTTGTAGCAGATGAAGGCGTAGCCCAAGGCACAGAGCAGCATCAGGAGCGGCACGGCATTTCTCCGACAGAGGTCGGCGACACTACGAACGAAGAGCAGGGGCGCAAACACCAGCGCAGAGAACCCAAAGGCATAGTCCATATTCTCAACGAACTTTGACCCGTTGAAGGTGATCTTCCAGAGGCATGCGAGATCGAAGGCTTGGTTCCAGCGCGTGTCCTTCAAGTCCTCGGCCGGCCAGTACGGTGAACGGAAGATGCCGTTGAAAAAGGGGAAGAGGGGATTTCCTGAAAGGATGTAGTTGTGGAGCAGGGGAGGGGCAAGCACCGCGCCGAAGAGAAAAATAGCGAGAAACAGCTGCCGCGAGGTGTTGCGGGGCGAGTCCACGAGCAACCGGGCGGAAACCACGACGAACGGCAGCGCGAGAGGCAGGATGATGAAGAGCATCTGCTGTTTTGCAAAGTAACCCGTCGACGCAAGGATGGCCGCCCCAGGAAGGAGTGTGGCGTCTCGCCTCAACAGGAACTCGCACCCAAGAATGAAAAAGAGCGTTGAGAAAAAGAAGAGAAACGAGTCGATGAAAACGATTCCGATTGTCCAGCAGGTAAACGGGAAGAGAATCGCAAAAAGAGTTGTGACCACAGCCTCGCGAGCACCGAAGCGCCGGCGAACCCAAGCCTCAAGCGCGAGGAACCCGAACACAAACATGCTGACATTGAGGAGCCTGACCGCGTTCTCTCCGCCGGTGATGAAGACGCTCGTGTAGGCACCCATGGTGAGGGGGCTGCCGCCGAGGCCGCCGGCGTAGAGCGGCGAGAATACAAATCGACCGAACAGCTCTGTCTGGTGTGGGATAAAGAGGTGCGAGGAGAGGTCGTCGAAATTGTGAGCCGGAACAACGGCGTTCGGCAGGATCATGAGAGCGTACACGAGGATGATGTACCTCCCCGGACTCCACGAAACGGCGAGCTTCGGGCGACAAGACGGAAAAACGAATCCTAGGAGCAGAGTCTCCGCCGCGAAGAATGACCAGTAGGTGCCTGAGTAGTTAATCGGAAAGTGCATCGCCACCCAGATGATGGCGCTATTTACCGCAAGGCCTATCACGAAAGAAGCGCCCAGCGCAGTAAGCGCCTCACGCATCGGACGCAGCACACGCAGGCGCGCACTCAAGCACGCTCCAACGAGGACACTCGCGACCAGGAATGTGCACCAGCCGAGGAGCGGAATGAGATTCCCCGTGCAAACCAGGAACAGGGGGGCAAGGAGAACCGGAGCTGCCGAAAAATGAGAGAGTCGTGAAAGTCCCCAAACGAGTGTCACCACGACCGCTAGAGCGAGCGAGCCATGCTCGATGCTCAGGGCGCTAAAGGGCGCCAGATTGCGCGACACTTCAAGTGTTACGCAGAGAAGCATTGCCGCAGTCAGGAAAATCCCGAGGGCGTCCGACCAACCTGGCTTCTTTAGCGCTGCAAAAAGATTAGTCACGATGCTGCCCCCCCTGACTTGCCAGCGCTCTCTCCGTTTAGCAGCTCTCTAGGCCACCACACATCATTGGTCATCGCTAAAAGCAGCGACTCGATATGCTCAAAAACCAAAAAGCGGGTGCCCTCCGGAAGGTTGAGTGCGGTGGAGGCGAAATCGTTGTTAGAGAACTTCGAGAGGCGGCTAAACGGGGCAGCGAAGCCGGCTCGCAGGAAGGCATCCGCGAACGAGTCTCCGATTAGTACCGTCGCCGGAAGCAGGCCCGGATCGGAGGGGTTCTTAGCGACGTAGGTCCAACGGTTAGGGTCTTTGCTCGGCTCAAAAGTCCCATCGGGATTACTAAGCGGTACTTTGAGCTCTAAGCCAGTTTCTGTGGGGGGAAAGAACACTGCGAGAGAATTAATCTCGCCGCCCGCAAATCCTGGACGTTTCGAGGTTGAAACGCGCGCTAGGCTAGGCTCACGCTGTCCGGAGGCCGCAGCGAGCAGCTTGTGGAGATCCTTCCAGACAATAGCGCCAGCGGGGTCTGTCCAGTGAAAATCGGTTTTGTGGTAGGTGCGCATGCGTGGCTTGAGCTGTTCGAGGATGCCCTGGACGTCCACCACAGCGATCTCGGGATGCTTGCGGAGAAGAGCCCGGTACTGCTGAAAGGCAGTATGGTCCGCAGGCACTGGGTAATCAGCCGGCACGCGCTCGCGGTAGAGCGTCGTTTTCGCAGGACAGGGGACGACGACTAGCTTCACTCCTCGTTGCGCCAGCAGGGCGTTCAATCGAGAGAGTCGCTCAACGATCGTGGGCATAAGCGAAGCAGAGCTCTCGAGCCGCCGCATATCTCGCTCGTACAGCTTGCGGTAAAACAGCCAGCCGTCCTCGCCGATGAGGACCTCGTCGGATGTGCTGAACAGCCACATGTCGAGCTGGTTCTTGAGCTTGATGAGGAAGTCCCGAAAGCCGTAGTTGTCATTGAAGTAGGCTTCGTACTTGTGCGCGTAGCCGCTCTCTGAGTTAAAGATTCCGAGGATGCCCGCGGGCCTTGGCGCCCTGACACGGTTCTCAACTACTGCTTCGTACGAGAAGAGCTGGGTACGCTCCTGCAGGGCTGGTGCCGCGAGGAAGAAGAGAAAAAGCGCCAAGAACACCGATTGCACAGCCCTGGTTCCGCGTCCGCTGATGTGTGCTTCTGTGTGTGACATCAGAACCGGAAGTAGATGAAGGGGTTGAAAGCTGACTTAGAGAGAGAGGCGGCTGCGTACAAGAGGAGCAGCAGCGAGACAGATCCCTGCGCACACGTGGAGACGATCTGCGGCAGCCGGACTGTCTTGAGCCGCTCGACCGGAAGCCACGCAAACAGCACAGCAAGTGCCAGGCCCCAGGCGACGTCTGGAGTGATGTAGGAGGAAACGGGAACTCCTGCGAACGATGTTGGCTCAGAGATGCAGAGCATCCGGCTCAGGAATGAGCCTGCTTGGCTGAGGGAGTCAGCCCTGAATGGCACCCAGCCGATTAGGACCAACAGAAAGGTGGCGAGGTTTCCAGTGATACCTTGCGGAGCAAAGCCGAAGCGCTCCTTGCCCCAGCGCTCGGTAACGAGCAGAAGCCCGTGCCACATGCCCCAGACAACGAAGGTCCAATCAGCCCCGTGCCACAACCCGCACAGGAAGAACACAACCCAGAGGTTGATGTAGGTGCGGCGCGGGCCAAGTCGATTGCCGCCGAGCGGGATGTACACGAAGTCGCGAAACCAGTTCGACATCGTCATGTGCCAGCGGCGCCAGAACTCAGTGACGCTCTGGCTCCGGTACGGCTGGTTAAAGTTCTCTGGGAAGTGGAAGCCGAACATGCGCGCAAGACCAATCGCCATGTCGGAGTAGCCGGAGAAGTCGAAGTAGATCTGGAACGTGTAGCAGAGGGCACCTAGCCACGCTTCGGCGGCGCTGAGCTCGGCCATCGGCAACCCGAAGAGCCGATCGGCGACGGAGCCCAAGGTGTTGGCTATGACAACCTTCTTTCCCATGCCGAGCGAGAAGCGCCAGATTCCCTCGAAGAAGAGCTGGATGCTCTCTCTGCGTTGGCGGATCTCAACGTCGATATCAGAGTAGCGAACGATCGGACCGGCTACGACGTGGGGGAAGAACGCCAGGTACGTGCCGAAGTCGAGCCAGCTTCGCGCAGGCTTGTGCTCGCGTTTGTAAGACTCCGAGAGGTACGCGATGCACTGGAAGGTGTAAAACGAAATACCCACGGGAAGCGCGATAGGGGCGATAGCCGGCAGCTCAAACCCAGCGGCGTGCGCGAGCGCGGTGAGGTTGTCGTAAAAGAAGTTGAGGTACTTGAAGTAGGTCAGCCAAGCCAGGTTGTACGCGACGCCGAGCCAGAAGATGACGCGCGCCCGCTTCGGGGGCGAGCTGTCGATCAGTCGAGCCAGGAACTGGTTGACGAAAACAGCAGCGAGGAAGAGGAGCGCTATCTGGCCGCTGCCCCAGAAGTAGAAGAAGCAGCTAGCAAGGAAGAGGAAGAGGTTTCGAAGCTGCGGAGCAACGCCGCGGACGAGGTAGTATCCGCACAGGCACGCGGGCAAGAAGGCGAAGAGAAAGAGGTTAGAGCTAAATACCATCGATCGAATTTCCGCCGGGTTGGGGCTGCGCGGGGTATTGTGGAAAAGCCGCCGGGTAATATCAAGGGTACGGCGCTAACGGGGGCCAAAAATGGCGAAAAAGTTCTAGGATGCCCTGGCGTCGAGGCTCTTCGGAGGGTCGACGGTGCGGTCGATGAAGCTTGCCGTGGCGCTGAAAAACTCCTCGTACGGCACCTTGAAGCGAATTTCGTAAAACAGCCTTCCCTCGTGGGGGCGCTGACGATAGTTGCGGTGCTCAACCACCCGAAGTGGCAGAGAGCGCCGCATCAAGATCTGGGGCAAGCAGAACGGCAGAAGTCCGAGGAAGGCTCGACGTTGAGACGGGAAGTTGCGGGCCTCGAAAATCCAGGAGAGCGCGCCACCGAGTGATACCTTTGTGTGCGTGATGTTGCCCGGGAAAGGAATGAGCGACATGCAACGGATGAGTGGCTTGAATGCCCGGTAGCTGTGGTAGAGCGAGAACTCCACTGCTTCCGCTGCCTGGCTTCGGGCGAGCGCTACCCCTAGCAGGTGCGCTGCATCGTGGTCGGCGTGTCCTCCCTCCCACGCAGGGATGTAGATTCGAGAGAATCTCTGCCCGCCAAAGGCCACTGAGAGCCGCTCCCAGAGCAGCTCGATGGAGCGGTGCGATACGCCGTCTCGCACGCCGATTTGGTCACCTAGAGGGATGATGTCCTGTGCAGCAACACCGCGTGGACAGAGAACAGAGAGGCTCTCATCGAGGCGGCGCTTCGGGCTCTCGCCGTAGGCTGCGCCATCGGTGGTGTAGACGCACACCACTCGGTGCCCTGCGGCGACTTCGCGCTCAAGCTGCGGTAGAACGAAAAACTCGTCGTCATTGTGCGCAAAGAGGAAGAGAACGGAGTCTCGATTGTGCAGGCAGTCGCTAGAGGTCATCGGAGTCGATCCACATGACGTCAAACGCCGAAGGCTCAAGGAGCCCGGCCTGCTTCGCACGCTCTGAGAGCAGCTTCACGATGAGCTTGAACACGAAGGGAGTCCTGATGAATCCGTGCCGGGCGAGCGAGGCGCGACGAGCGCTGTTTCGATTGAGCATTACCGCTATCGCCTCGCACCGCGCAGCCTTTGCTACGCGCTCCATCTCTCGAAAGACTGGTCCTGCGGCGACCTCGTTACCCACTGGCAGCATCAGGTCTAGCACCGCAAGGCATGGAATACCCTTGAGCTCGGTGCAGCGCACAATCGCAAGAGCTGATATCTCTGACCCCCGTTTGGCAGCAATAACCTGATAGTTGGTCTCGGGGGCGCCCAATCGCCACGCTAAAAACTGCCGGTCTTTAATCAGGTGCACACTGCGCGACGACGCCCACTTCTCAAAGAAACGCTCGTACGCGCCATCTTCGCGACAAAGAAAAGCCTCGGCCGCCTCCACTGTTACGGACTCTTGCGGGTCGCGAGAGGAGCGCCCTCTCGTGACAAACGAGTGGGCAGATAGCCCAAGATTGACGAGAGGGGCAAGCAGGCGTGCGGCCGAGCTGCGCAGGATTGCGTTGCTGCGAAGCACTTTGAGGTACATCGGGAGATCTTGGACGACCTGCCATCCGACCTTCAGGTGACCGGGAATGACCTCCGGGCGTATCGGGTAACCAGAGGTAAAGTCGAGACCACTCGATTGCAAGCTCTCCGTTGAGTAGCGACCGAGCTTGGTGAAGATCCCCTGTCCGCGAGCAGCAGAGTGGGTCATGACGTCGCACACCATTCCGCACGCAAACTCCTCACCCCGCACCGAGTATCGGTACGGCAGCGCAGCGTAGTAGCCCAAGAGCTGCCGCGACTCAGCCCCTCGAACTCCGTACTCGTACGAGGACGGCGAGGCTTTCAGGGAGTGGAACTTCCACCTGTAGTGACTTTCAGACTCAACACTCGTTCCCGCCGCTTCAGGAAAACAGTCGCGAAACAGCTCTCGCTGCTCCGGCAGGCTGACTGCGGCATCGAATTGGCTGAAATCAAGATGCACTACTGATGCCTTTAAAAAGTTTTTTCACTTTGAGTCCGATTAGGGGAGAACTAAAACTGTCCGCCGTTGATGTGAATGACCTGGCCGGTAGTGAAAGCGCTCTCTTCGCTGAGCAAGAACCTGATGTAACCGCCAACATCCGTCCCTGTGCCGAAGCGCTTCATCGGAATCCGCTCCTTGATTTCAGCCTGCAGCTGTTCATTCACTTGGTTTATGAGCCCGTACTGAAAGTACCCTAGAGCTAGCGCATTCGCCGTGATGTTCTTCGAGGCAAGCTCAAGCGAGAGCGCCTTTGTGTACGAGTTTATCGCCCCCTTGGCTGCACAGTAGTGCGAGGCACCAACAGCACCGGTGGAGGCAACAACGCTCGACACGTTGATGATTCTGCCGGACCCGGCCTGGCGCATCGAAGGTATGAATTCACGACAGGTCAAGAAAGTGGACGTCAGGTTGTCGTCGAGCACTTTGCGAAAATCGGCGAGCGAAGTCTTCCAGCTCATCGAGTTCGATGAGCCTCCTGCGATGTTGACAAGGCCCCAGACTGGGCCGAGAGACTGCTCGACGGAGGCACGTAGTTGGGCCACGTCACTTTCGTCGGAGAGATTAGCCTTGAACAGGTGCCGCTTCGGATCGAGATCGAAGCGCTTGAGACAGTCGGCAATCTTCTCGGAGGCCGATCGGTAGTGAAAAGCGAGCGAGCGGTGGCCGCGCTCAAGCAGGTGCTCCGCTACGGCTAGTCCGATTCCGCCGTTGCTGCCCGTCAGTAATGTCACCTGGGTCATCGGTTCCTCCTAGGGTAGCAGCTCGCCACCGTATCTACTGCCATTTGTACACGGCTGCACCCCAGGTCCAGCCCGAACCAACTGCTGCGAACACAACTGTGTCGCCGCTGCGGAGTTCGCCGCGCCCGTTCACCTGATCAAGCAGCAACGGCACCGTCGCGCTGGCAGTATTGGCGTGCTTGTCCATGTTGGTCTTAAACTTCGAGAACGGAATGTCGAGCAGCTCTGATGTGCGTTTTAAGACGCGAACTGAGGGTTGGTGAGGGATGACGGCAGAGACGTCAGCAACAGAGAGCCCGTTCGCCGCGAGCACCTCCCGGATGGCCTGCGTCAGAACCGTCGTTCCAGTCTCGTACACCGCCCGAGCGTCCATCGTGAAGAACGGATCCCCCGGATAAACGGTGAAGCAGTCTTTTCCGGAGCCGTCGGCGAAGAGCTTGCTTGAGAAGAAAGACGACGAGCCGGGCGCACTCTGCAGGACAACGGCGCCGGCTCCGTCGCCGAAGAAGACGCAGTCACGACGATTCCAGTCGGTAATCTTTGAGAAGGTGTCGACACCGATGACTAACACGTTGCGGTAGGCCCGGCTCTCGATGAGCTGGAACCCGAGAGTCATGGCGTAGAGGAAGCCTGAGCAGACCGCGTTCATGTCAAACGCCGGACAGCGGTTAGAGACGCCAAGCTTCTCCTGTATGAGACAGGCGGTCGAGGGCGCTCTGCGGTCCGGTGTTGCAGTAGCGACGATGATGAGGTCGATATCGTTAGGAGCCAGGCCGGCTGATTTGATCGCATTCTTCGCGGCTTCGGCACCGAGGTCCGAGCTAAACTCGTCGGCTGCAGCGATGCGGCGCTCAACAATCCCGAGGTTTGAGTAGATCCAGTCTACGTTGGAGCCGAGCTTGTTGGCCAACTCCTCGCTCGTGACCACTTTTGATGGCGCGAACGAGCCGGTTCCAGCGATCTTGATCTCTTTAAAAAACGCCATGCCGATCCCAAGGACTCTTCGAGGAATTTCTGTGTCACCGTCTACATGCCAAGCACCGTGGGGCCTAGTGCCGTAGCAGGACCACGCCGAGCTGCGTGGGCGGGCGCACTCCCTTTCGTTGCACCGAGATTGGCGGGGCAATTTCTCCGGAGGAGCCGTTTGAAAGGGACAGCAGTCTTTATCGTACTGGGCACTCAATTTCAACAAATCGGCGGTGGTTTTTAGCGTAAGTGCCCAATATGGCTGCAGGTTTGTATAGAGCAACGCGCTCTGGTACCTTGGGCACCTTGGCTTAACGCTCGTTTTCGCTCTTTATTTCCCCTTACGCATGAACGTTGCAGTTGTCATCCCCAGCTACAAAGTCCGCTCCCACATACTCTCAGTCGTGGAGCGCATCGGCTCCGCTGTAAGCAAGATCTACATCGTCGACGATAAGTGCCCGGAGAGCTCAGGGCAGTTTGTGCTCGAGCGCTGTCGCGACCCGCGTGTCGAAGTAATCTTCAACCAGGTGAACCAGGGTGTCGGAGGGGCGACCATAGCCGGCTACCGGCGCGCGCTCCTCGATGGCGCAGACATCGTGGTAAAGCTCGATGGTGACGGGCAGATGGATCCAGCGGCGATCCCATCGCTCATCCGGCCAATCGAGCGGGGGGTTGCCGACTACACAAAGGGAAATCGTTTCTACTCATTTGAGAACCTTGAAGGGATGCCGGTGCTCCGCAAAATCGGCAATACCGGCCTCTCGTTCATCACAAAGGTCTCGAGCGGCTACTGGGATGTGATGGATCCTACGAACGGCTACACGGCGATTCATGCGGGCGCTCTTTCGCTTCTGCCCCTTTCGAAAATTGAGAAGCGATACTTCTTCGAGAGCGACATGCTCTTCCGCCTCAACACGATCCGCGCAGTAGTGCGCGAGGTGCCGATGAAGGCGATTTACGGAGAGGAGAAAAGCAACCTTAGCATTCTCAAGGTCCTCCGAGATTTCCCGGTCAAGCACCTCTCTCGTTTCATCAAGCGAGTGGGTTACAACTACGTGCTGCGCGACTTTAACGTTTGCACGATTGAGCTCTTCTCCGGGTTAGCGCTGCTTCTGTTCGGCCTCTCGATAGGCTCGTACACTTGGTATCATTCCTGGCGCGATCAGGTCGGAGCCCCAACAGGCACTATTATGTTGGCAGTTTTGCCGATCATAGTTGGAGTCCAGCTCCTGCTCGCGGCCGTGTCATCTGATGTGGCGAATGTTCCTAAGGAGCCGCTCCAGGACAGCTTCGACAGCTCGCGGGCGGCTGCAGCTCCGCGCATCCCGGCGCAGAAAGTCGCCAATAGCTAGCCCGAAGCAAGCGGCTACTAGGCTCGGAGCTCCTCAGGCAAAGAATCCTCATTAACTGCGACGATAGGTATCCCGAGAGACCTGGCTTTTGCGCTCAGCAGGTGCTCGCTCAGTATGCAGCAGGTCTTCTCGCGAAACGATTCGACGTTTTGCGCTGATATGGGCTGCTTGGAGTGCCACTCGGGCTTAAAGGAATCATCGGCGGGGACATCAGAGAATAGCCACCAGCGCAGGAAGGCTTTGTACCACTCTGAGAGCGGTGCGCTTGGCGCGAAGAACGCCGGCTCAGCACCGGCACAGAACAGTGAGCGGCGGTCAAAGCTCGGGTTAAAGGGCGCGAGCCGCTTAACCGTTCCGTACGTTGAGATGATGAGGCTCGTGCGAACCCACTTGCGAAACTCGATGCCACAGAGCGATTCCGCCTGCGGGAAGGCGTCTACCCACCCAAGCAGCCCTTTCTCGGCGAGGGTCCGAGCGAGGCGCTGCGGAGTAAAGAGGCTCAGGTAGCCGTCGCCGTAGTGGTGGTGAAAGGTGTCGTTGGCGATAACGATCGGCGTCGCCGGATCGATCTCGCCAAATGACTCATGCCAAACGAGCCCACGGTCGTAGCCCGAGAATTCGCGGCATGAATTGTCGCCGGAGATCAGGTTCACGTTTGGCGCGAGCTGCTTCTCCTGGCGCTGGGCAAGCTTGTTGTCGACGATAACGAAAGAGGGGAGGTGCTGTGGGAAGAGGCGCTCTACGAAGGATCCGAGAGCCTTCATTCCCGACTCTTGGTACTGATCCGAGTACTGAAGGAAAACGACGAGGACCTTACTCGGCATATATCGCTTCGAGGTTCCTGATGATTGGGCCCCACGAGAAGGACTCGATAGCCACTTCGCTCGCCTTGGAGCGGATCTTTTCGTAGAGCTGGTTGTCGCGCAGCAGCCGCACCATGTGTTCCGCGAATTCGCTCGGGTCGTCGGCTATCATGATCGACTCTTCGTGCTGGTACGGCGTTCCGCACGCTCCGATCCGAGTTGAAACTGTTGGCCTGCGAACGCACGAGTACTGGTTGACCTTGCCTCGGATGCCAGCGCCGCTGATGAGCGGGGCGATGCAGATCTTGGCTGACTGCAGCGTGCCGACGAGGTCTTCAACCTCGCCAATAAACTCGACCGCTGGGGTGCTGTCGAGCAGCCCTTTGATGGATGAGATATCGCCTGCGCCGGCGACGATGAACTTGAATGTCGGCACTTTCGCCGTGACCTTGGGCAGCACATTCGACACGAACCACAGCAAACCGTCCTTGTTTGGGTAGTGATTGTAGTTGCCGATGAAGACGGCGCTGTGCTCACCAAACGACGGGGGTGTGTCTCCAGCTTCCCGGACACGATCTAGAACGAACGTTTTCGAGATACCCTGGGGAATAACTTCAACCTGCGGAACGCCGAAAAGCTGAGACGTGAAGGCGGCATCAGCGTCAGTGAGGGCGATGACACGATCAGCGTGCGAAACGGCGTCGTGCTCTAGCTTCCAGTTGTCGAGGAGGTGGAAAGCGCCCCTTCCGACGGCGTCTAGGTCGCCAACCTTCAGGTAGCGCTCCAGGTCCATCAGACAGCGGCGTGAACACGACTCAATCAGTTCGAAGACAGAGTTCTTTGTCCACGCCTTTCCGGTTGGCATGAGCGTGCTTGAGTACGGCCAGACGTAGTGCGTCGCGTCGTAGCACACGTTCTCTCGGCGAAGCCACGCTTCGAAGTCATCAGGCAGGAAGCAGCCAGGCTTCACGAGACGAAAGCTCGTTAGTTTGTCTTTGAGCAGGTCGAGCGTCTTTGTAGTCCCACCAAAATCCTCAGGAGAATAGAGGCTAACCTGGTGCCCGCGGTCAGCCAGCTCCGTGATCATGTCAAATACTCGGAGCCCCCCACCGTGCTCTGCGCCCGGGAACATCGAAGTGACGAAGAGAATTTTTAGTTTCTGGGCGTCTCTGCGCGGATTGCGCTCGATGCGGGTGCCGGAAGGAATCTCGCTCGAGATGGCACGGACGGTATTGAGCACGTCCAAGATCGAGCGGTCCCAGCGACCGCAGGTCCAGAGGTAGCGGTCGAAAACTGCGCTGAGGTATCTGCGTGTGAGGGGAGCATCCGTCTCGGGCAGGCGGTCGCTCGCCTTAAGCAGAAGTCCAAACGCCTCCCGAGAAGCCTCAGGGTAGTGGGCGGCGAGGCGGTGGTTCAACGCATCCTGTGCCAGGACACGGGCCGCACGGAGCGCCTTCTTTGCTGCGCGCTTCAGGCGGCCAAGCCGAGAGTTTTCTGGAATCTTGCGCAGTAGGGATCTCATGCAGGCGAAATCTTTGATCTTTTGGCTTTGTAGCTGCGTAAGAGTTGTCCGAGCGGGGTTAAAAAACAAGTGTGGCAGGTAACAACACGGAATAGCAGCGTTTTTCGAGGCAGTTCTGATCGAGGCGGCCTTAAAAGGGTGCTTAGTTTCTTGTGCCGTAGCTCTTGCCGAGCCGTTCCTCGCCGACCTGTCATCTTCAATAGTTGGAGGGACCCAAGCGGGCACAACTGCGCCCAGCTTCAGACGCCATGGCTACCGAGATCTCAAACCCCGAAAAAGCCGCCCTAGCTCTGCTGAGTTTAGGGAAGGAGCTCGCCACACAGGTCATGCAGAACCTGACCGAGGCCGAGGTTAAGGCGGTCAGTCGTGCATTCCTCTCTGTCTCGGGCGTTGACCGTGAGACGCAGTTCACGACCGCGCGCGACTTCTTGAAGATGCTCAAGGCGAGCGACACCATGCTTGTCGATGGGCGTGACTTTGCGAAGAGCGTTATCGCTGGGGCCTTCGGCGAGGCGCAGAGCGAGGCGCTGCTTGAGTACATCTCAGGCTCCAAGCAGCAGCCAATCGGGACGATAATCGCCGAGGTTCCGCAGAAGGCGCTCCTGCCATTTATCACCTCAGAGCATCCGCAGACGGTAGCATTCCTTCTCAGCATGATGAACCCGGACCAGTCTGCTTCGGTGCTTAAGCAGATGCCGCCTGAGATGCAGACTGACGTGTTGATACGCATTTCGAATCTCTCCAACGTGAAGTCCGAGGTAGTGGATAACGTGCGAGAGGTCTTGAGGCTTCAGCTGCGCTCGGGCGAGTTCCAGGACGAAGAGCTTGGCGGCCCGAAGTCAGCCGCGAACATTCTCAACTTTGTCGACAGAACGAACGAGGAGCGGATTATCACCGAGATCGAGGAGGCTTTCCCGGAGCTCGCCGAGAAGATCCGCAACTTGATGTTCACGTTCGAGGACATCAAGCGCATCGATGACAAGGGCATCCAGTCGGTGCTCAAGGATATCCCTCGCGAGCAGCTCGTCGTGGCACTCAAGACGGCGAGCCCAGAGCTGCGCGACCAAATCTTCAGGAACGTGTCGCAGCGCGCTGCCGAGATGATCAAGGAAGACTTGGAGGCGCTTGGTCCGGTCAAGCTCCGCGATGTCGAGAAGTCTCAGCAGTCGATCGTCGACGTTGTCCGCAAGCTAGAGGCGGAAGGCAAGATCGTCATCAGTGGTGGAGCGGGCGAAGAGCAGCTTGTGTAGCCCTGAGTCTTATGAGCCCTGCGTCAGTGGTACACGATCTTCTTGCTGTCGAGATCTGTGATGTCGATGTCCGGCTTCTCCATCGGAAATCCCTGCGAGGCGAAATCTCTCTCGAAGTTCCTGGCCATTTCGTTGAGCTGCCGCTTGAACTTGATGACGCGGTAGGCGACGTAGCAGAGCAGGATCCCGAAGGCAAACAGCATCGCTGCCAGCGCGCCGAACACGAGCTTCGGCGCTACGATGATCACTACTGCGAGCAGCATCAGAAAGAGTCCCGGCAGAAACGGTGCTCCGCGCCGGCCGGACGAGAAGACGAAACCGGACATGTTGGGGTTGCTTGGGAGGCGGTGTAGTCGCATTTTGAAAGTGTATCTCACCTACAGAGTCTTAACCACGCCTTTCGGGCATTTCCACCATCCGACTCAGATCCTCTGCGGCTGGGTTCGGGACCAGGATTGTGGCGGAGGGCAAGTTGGGCGGCACGTGATAGGTGCCGCGCGATTGCCAAACAACCGTGCGGCAACAGCTACTTCTCGGGGGGTGGTTTGAGCTATCGTAGGACCGGGAGAGTCGACCAGTGACGGGACAGCGAGATCTACAGGGCAGGGTACTAGAGGTTTCTCGCCGATACGTTACTCTCTTTTCTGAAGGGGTCGGTATCCTGACGGGAACCGTTTCATCGAAGGCACTTGAAGTTGTCACCGGCGACATCGTCACGTTTGATATGCGCGACGAAGGAGTGTTCGTGACGGGGGCGTTGCCCGCGACTCGCAGCCTCTACCGCTCGTACCGCGGCGTGCTGAAGCGCATGGGCGCTAACATCGATCTCTTGTGTGTGATTACCGGCGTTGGGCAGGTGCTCAATCCAACGGTGATAGACCGGATGCTGGTGGCCGCGCGAGTTCAACAGATCCCCTCGCTGCTCGTCGTCAACAAGTCTGACCTCGGGGTGGAGGATCTTGGACCCATCACCGATGTGTACCAGGAGATCGGCGTTGAGATGATCTTCTGCAGCGCCAAGTACAACAAGAACTTCGAGGAAGTCGAGAGACGGGTGGCGGCACCGAGCGTGCGAGTCTCAGCGCTGTGCGGCGTCTCTGGAGTCGGGAAGAGCACGATCCTCAACCGCCTCGTGCCCGGCGCCAAGGCGAAGACCGGCGAAGTAAGCGAGCGAACCGGGCAGGGGAAGCAGACGACAACACAGCCACGCGGGTTCCTGTACGGGCCGAACAACGAGAAGGTGATTATTGACTTTCCGGGAGTCCAGTTCTTTGGGCTCTCGCACGTCACCCCAGAGGAGGTGGCTGCGGCGTTTCCGGAGTTCGTCGCACTCGGAGCTGGTTGCCGTTTCGCAAACTGTCGCCATCTCCAGGAGCCAGACTGTGCGGTCCGAGAGGCTCTCGAAGCCGACCGAGTAGCCGCGTGGCGCTACGACTCGTATCTGCAGATCCTGCAAGAGATCGAAGAAGCCCGGAAGTACTAGCCCTCACTCCTCCCAAACACTCGGATCCCGGAACGGTCTCGGCACCGGATCGGTCCCGCCGACGCTGCGCGGCAAACACAGCTACTCCGGGACAACATCATCGAGTGGTTTCCTCGTGATTCCCATCGATCTGTTGCCGTGAGCATAAGGTCGGCAATTCGCGGGCAATCTTAGATTATGACTACGCGGTCGGTGCAGGTGCAGGAGCAGGAGGAACGTTAGGAGAAGGATCAAGGACGAACGGAAAGAACGGATTGCCGCGAACTGCGCAGAAAAGAAGCGAGTTGTCTGCCGAGTGCGTCAGGTCCGTTTCTGGTTCCGCGCGGCAAGGGAAATCCCCCGCTCCCAGACTTACCCCGCGCCACACGAACTATCCCGTGTTCGCCGTTGCAATTTGCGCCAGTCGTTCTATAAGGTCTCTCACTACGGAGATTTTCAGTGAGCAATACAGCACAAGCAACTCAGGCAGCCACCTGGACGGACGTACTCGCCGGAGAGCGAGAGCAGCAGTATTTCCGTGATCTGCTCGAGTTCGTTGAGGGTGAGCGACGGTCGGGGAAAACTATCTACCCGAAGAACTCTGAGATCTTTAACGCGCTCGCCTGCACGCCTTTTGATTCCGTTAAAGTTGTTATCCTGGGCCAGGACCCGTACCACGGTCCGAATCAGGCGCACGGACTGTGCTTCTCTGTTCGCCCGCCAACTGCGGCACCGCCTAGCCTGCTGAACATCTTTCAAGAGCTTGAGAGCGACGTCGGCGTGAAGCGGCCTAGTCACGGCTGCTTGGAGAGCTGGGCGAAACAGGGAGTTTTGCTGCTCAACGCGGTGCTGACTGTTGAGGAGGGCAACCCGGGATCCCATGCGCTGCGTGGCTGGGAGCGATTCACCGATCGAGTAGTGAAGGAGATCAACGAGAGGCGAGAGCACGTTGTGTTCATGCTGTGGGGAGCGTACGCACAGAAGAAGGGTGCTCACGTCGATCGCAGCAAGCACCTAGTGCTTGAAGCCCCGCATCCCTCACCGCTCTCCGCGCACCGGGGGTTCCTCGGCTGCAAGCACTTCTCGCAATCCAACGCTTACCTCGCGCAACAGGGGCTGGCGACGATTGATTGGCGCCTGCCGGAAAACCCACACAGCGAGCCGAGCTAACGCGCTGTAATCACTTGCTCAGGCGGGTGGCACACCTAGTGCAAAAGCGAAGGAGGGGGAATAGGGGCCCCACTTCGCTATGCGGATTGATTTTGCAGCTTCCTACAAAGACGTGTCGCGCCTGCTCAAGGCGTCGTCGAAGCCAGCTTCTGCTGGCGATGGCGTTAGCTTTGAGCAGGACCTGCAGGGCGCATCGGCACAAACTATCAAAACCTTGGGAGATCTGCCTGAACCGCAGCAGCCGGCGGCTCTCGTGTCGCACTCCTCAACGGGCTATCCGGACATGCGCTCAATGCTGAGGCTTGAGTCGCCCGGTATCGAGCCGCAGCTTCACACCCCTGCGGTGCCGTTTGAGACGGCTCCCCTCGATGGTGTTGTAACATCAGAAAGTGTCAAAACTCCGACACTCCTCGAGGTCAAGCGGGTGCAGGTGGAGAAAGAGGTGATTTCCCAGGACCGCATCCCGCAGCTCGGCAGCGAGGAGGTACGGGCAAGGCTTCAAACGATGAGCGAGAAAGTTGGGCTCGACCCGAAGCTGTCGATGGCAGTGGTCAAAGCAGAGTCGAGCTTTAACTCGGTGGCCGTCAGCAAAGATGGACACGCATCCAAGGGGCTCTTCCAGCTGCTCGATACCACGGGGAAGTTCCTGCTCTCTAAAACAGAGGGTGCAGATAGGAAATACGATCCCTTCAACCCTGACCTCAACATGGAGCTGGGAACCAACTACCTAAAGTATCTCCACGACATCTTCGGCACATCGACCGAGCTGCCTAACAACCTAAAAACCCGTAAAGCAGCAGACGGCGAATCGCTTGAGAAGCTAGCGGTTGCGGCATTCAATGCGGGCGAAGGACGCGTGGCATCGGCGCAGGGACGCAGCGAGCGGGCAGGAAAAGACCCCTCATATTACGACCAGGTAGCACCTTTTCTTCCCCGTTCAACCCGTGAGTACGTGGCGCGAGTCGTATCGGGCAAGAAGCTCTTCTAGCCCCTTGAGGTCATAAACCACCATGCGGTGCGGGCACTTAGCGACCTCCCGAGGCTTGCGGCCAGCGGCTGTCTCCTTACTTGGCAAGCTCCTTGCTCAATCTCCCTTGTGAAGTGTCATGACGGCAAAGTTTGCCGTTGGGATGAAAGGATGCGGCCCGTTTAGGAGGTTAATGCGCTGTCAGCGCTTGGCGTTGACAGTAAGCCACGGAGAATAGGACATGGCGATTAATATTAGGACAAACCTTCCCTCGCTCGTAGCGCAGAGAAATGTTGATAGCTCAAGCGAGCGGCTCAAATCATCGTACGCGCGGTTGGCCAGCGGCCTCCGCATTAACCGAGCCAGTGACGACGCTGCCGGCCTCGCTATCGCAGAGAGCCTCAAGGCAGAGTCGGCCATCGCGACGGTCGCGATTCGAAATGCCAACGACGGCATCTCGGTCGTTGCGATCGCGGACCAGGCGATTGGCCAGATTGGGTCAATACTCAATCGATTGTCGGAGCTTGCTGAACAGAGCGCGAACGGCGTGTTCGACAACGTGCAGCGTTCGGCTCTGCAGACTGAGTTCACGCAGCTCACATCAGAAATCGAGCGTATCGCGGTTACCACGAAGTTCAACGGCCTCGGGCTACTCAGCGGCGCTGGAGCGCTGGTCTTCCAGGTCGGCTTCGATGGCAGCTCGCTCTCGCGCCTTAGCTACGACAACGTCGACACGACGCTCCAGGCGATCGGCTTGGCAGCTACCGGCCAGTCGGCATCGACCTACTCGATCTCGGGTGCCACGGTTGCCGAGGCTCAGTCGGCTGCCCGCCTCGCCCTCGACGCGATCAAAGTCGCTGTTACCTCGATCAATGCAAACCGCGGACGCCTCGGCGCCCTGGAAAGCCGCCTGCAGACCTCGATTCGCAACCTCCAGGTAGCGAGAGAGAACTTCACGGCAGCAGAGAGCCAGATCCGAGACGTCGACGTCGCAACAGAGGCCGCAGAGCTCACTCGGTTGAGCATCTTGCAGCAGGCTGGCGCCGCCATCCTCGCTCAGGCGAACCAGCAGCCAACGCTGGCTCTGCAGCTCCTCCGGTAGTGACGACCAAGCAGTAGGCCAATAGGCTAGACAGGCGAAACTGGTATGGGCTTCGGCATTAAGCGCAACCTCTCCTCGATTCAGGTACAGCGCAGCGTAGGTCTGACGACAGACCGGCTCAACCAGTCCTTTCAGCGCTTGGCGAGCGGACTCCGCATCAACCGCTCGACTGACGATGCTGCTGGGTTAGCGATCGCCGAAAGCCTCAGGGGTGATGCCCGCATCGCGTCCGTCTCCATCCGCAACGCTAACGATGGAATGTCCATAATCGCCATTACGGACGGCGCGGTCGGGCAAATTACCCAAGTGCTCTCCCGCCTGATCGAGCTCAGCGAACAGTCAGCAAACGGCGCATACAGCAACGTGCAACGGTCTGCGCTGCAGAACGAGTTCTCAGCGCTGATGAGCGAGATTGAGCGCGTCGCGCACACAACTACTTTCAACGGCCAGCAGCTTTTGAGCGGGGGCGGAGAGCTCGCCTTCCAGGTTGGCTTCGACGGAACCTCGCTCTCTCAGGTCACCTACTCAGGGATTCAGGCAACGCTTGCGGCGTTGGGGCTGGCTGAGGCTGGCTCATCAGTTTCAAAGTACTCAATCATTGGCAACACCACGCAGGAAGCGCAGCTCGCAGCGCAGTTTGCAATTGACGCCCTAAAAGCCGCAGTCACGTCGGTCACAAGAAACCGCGGCACGCTCGGTGCAGCTGAGAGCCGGCTTCAGACCACGATCCGCGATCTAGCGGTAGCGCGAGAAAACTTCCAAGCTTCAGAGGCGGGGATCCGCGACGTCGATGTAGCGGCCGAGAGCGCTGAGATGGCTCGCAATCAGGTTCTACAGCAGGCCGGAACCGCCGTATTGGCGCAGGCAAACCTCCAGCCGCGGCTGGTGCTTGAGCTGCTTAGAGATTAGTTGTTGCGCTACGGGCGCAAAACGCGCCAGTCCTGCTCTCAAGAAACCGCATATATTCCCGAGCAATATCGTGGCGAAGACCCCACGTCTCCTCTTCCTCCTAATCCTCTTCTTTCTCCTGCACTTGCACTGAGTTCCTCCTCGTCATCGGGAGATGGCTGTTCACGACGTTCTTGTCGAGATAGCCGGATTAGGGGGAGGAATCAGGTGCAAGTGCAGGAGGAGGAGAAGGAGGCGGAAAATCAGGGCGCCCTAATCTGGCGAAGCCAGGGGTATAAGGAGGCAGTCAGTTTTTTACGCACCCTTTTTCCTCCCCCCACCCTTGATCCAAATACCTAAGCCCTTCTATAGTCTCGGGAAGTTTAAGGAGTTCTGTATGAATATCAGCCACATCGAAGAGCTGCTCGGCTCAGAAGCAAAGTCTCTACTTGGACACACCTGTAAGGGGATCCCGGCCTCGTCACTCACATTGCCTGGCCCGGACTTCGTCGAGCGAGTTTGGACGAACTCTGATCGTTCGGTGAACGTGCTTCGTTCCATTCAGTCGCTCTACGACAACGGCCGGCTCAGGGGCACCGGCTACCTCTCCATCCTCCCAGTCGACCAGGGGATTGAGCACTCGGCTGGCGCTTCGTTCGCAAAGAACCCGATCTACTTCGACCCAGAGAACATCGTGAAGCTCGCCATCGAGGGTGGCTGCAACGCGGTTGCCACGACCTTTGGTGGCCTGGGCCTCATCGCCCGAAAGTACGCGCACCGTATTCCGCTCATCATGAAGATCAACCACAACGAGCTGCTCTCGTACCCGAACAGGGCAGACCAGGTGA
The DNA here is from genome assembly GCA_964413875.1 of uncultured Bdellovibrionales bacterium. Classification (GTDB taxonomy): domain Bacteria; phylum Bdellovibrionota_C; class UBA2361; order UBA2361; family OMII01; genus OMII01. Next base: position 85,117 of record CAYPUA010000005.1, on the reverse strand, counting down.
TGTTCGCGCAGGTGCGTGATGCATGGAACCAGGGTTGTGCGGCGATCGGCGCGACGATCTACTTCGGCTCAGCAGAGTCGACCCGCCAGCTCGTCGAGGTGTCGAAGGCCTTCTCTGAGGCGCACTCGCTCGGCATGGCCACGATCCTCTGGTGCTACCTCCGTAACTCGGCGTTCAAGGTGAACGGGGTAAACCACGAGACGGCGGCGGACCTGACCGGCCAGGGCAACCACCTCGGCTCGACCATCGAGGCTGACATCGTCAAGCAGAAGCTCCCGGAGAACAACGGCGGCTTCAAGGCGCTCAACTCTGGCTCCTCGTCGTACGGCAAGCTCGACGAGCGCATGTACACTGAGCTGTGCAGCGACCACATCATCGACATGGCGCGTTACCAGGTAGCAAACTGCTACATGGGCCGGATCGGCCTGATCAATTCAGGCGGCGGCTCGGGTAAGAACGACCTGAGCGAGGCAGTAAAGACTGCGGTGATCAACAAGCGCGCAGGCGGCATGGGTCTTATCTCTGGTCGTAAGGCGTTCCAGAAGCCGATGAAGGAGGGTGTTGAGATCCTGAAGGCGATTCAGGACGTCTACCTCTGCAAAGACGTCACCATCGCGTAAGGCCCCGAAACGGGCCACCAGGAACCTCTATGCGAGATCGCCACGTCGTCGTTCTTTCAGGTGCTGGCATCAGCGCCGAGAGCGGACTGGCGACTTTTCGTGGAGCAGGAGGGCTCTGGGAAGGGGTCCCAGTTTCTCAAGTGGCGACACCCGAGGGGTGGCGCAACGACGTAGGGCGCGTGCTGCGCTTCTACAACGAGCGCCGGACTGCTGTCAGGAAGGCGGAGCCAAACGCCGCGCACCGTGCGCTCAAGGAGCTTGAGCAGATCTTTCGCGTCACCATCATTACGCAGAACATCGATGACCTGCACGAACGGGCCGGCAGCTCTGCCGTTATCCACCTCCACGGGGAGATACTCAAGGCGCGCAGTAGCCGAGACGAAACGATGATCACTGAGTGTTTAGGGAACATCGAGCTCGGTGACAGGGCAGCCGACGGCTCACAGCTCAGGCCGCATGTTGTGTGGTTCGGCGAGGCCGTGCCGATGATGGAGCGAGCCATTGAGGCAGCAAAGTCGGCGGATTTCTTTATCGTGGTTGGGACCTCGCTTGAAGTGTATCCGGCAGCGAGCTTGATTGACTACGTGCCCTACGAGTCTCCAAAGTTTATTGTCGATCCGATGCCTTCTGGCTTAGCCGACGAGAGCTTCCACGTCGTGCAATCGTCTGCCAGCGAGGGGATTCCCCGCGTTGTTTCGCAGCTCAAAGCGATGATGGCCTAGCGCGTGCCGCGGTTCCGCATCTGCAGGGATGCTCACGTTCGGTGAGCGCAGCCTCTGCCGAATGTCGACGGGACAGCCTACTCCTCCAGAACTACAGCACCGCCAGACAAGAGCCCCGAGAGGAGCTTTCGCACGGTGACGTCGCCTACAAGGGGCACGAGCTTCTCGCTCGGCAGAACGACGTGGTCAGCGAGCAGCGTCGCGCACTCTGCCGCTTTGCCCTTAAGCTCATGGCGCTCCCCGTTTGCGAAGAACGAGACGCCTGACTTGCCACTTCGGATGTAGGCGAAGCGGGCGCCCTCTGCGCGAACAACGAAGGCTGAGCTCTTAATCTCCGCAGGAACTTTCGCTGGCGTGACTGGATGCGCAGTGGACTCAAGGTTCACGTCACCGTAGGTCTCGGTCGCAAAGCGTCCGAGCCAATCGCCGATGAAGCTCTCTGAGCTAATGGCGCGCTGAATCGTCTCAGAGACTTTTCGCACAGCTGCTCCTGGAATCTCTCCAGGGGCTTGCGCCACGAGGTCTGGGTCAGAGTAGCGAACGTTGTCGTCCATCTGCGAGAGGGCAGAGGCAACCACGCTATTGAGAATCTCTGAGGAGGTTGGCGCACGGAATCCGACAGAGATCGTCATGCAGCCCTTTCCACGGGCAATCCCGTGATGCGGGAACCGCGGCGGAAGGTACAGGATATCTCCGGGCTCAAGGACCCAACGGTGAGTTGGCTTAAACTTCTTGAGCAGCCGCACTGGGAGGTCTGGGATGAAGTCGTCCTTGAGGACGGGCTTATCCTCGATCATCCACTCGCGCTTCCCGGCGGCTTGCACCAGGAACACATCGAAGTTGTCGACGTGCGCTCCGACGTTCCCCTTGTCGTCGGCATAGCTCACCATGATGTCGTCCATGCGCCAGAAGGGAATGAATGAGAAGTGATCGAGGAAGGCGTTGACGCGCGGAATAAATCGGTCGACGCCGTTTACCAGAACCGTCCAGTGGGTCTTCGGAAGCTTCTTAAACATGGCTGGCTTGAAAGGGCCGCGCTTCAGCTCCCACGGGCGCTTGCCGCCCTTCTCAAGGATGAGGCGAGACTCAACGCGCGGGTCACAGCTCATTCCTCCGACCTCTTCTGGCGAGATGATGTCGGGGAACGGAAAGAGCGCCTTCTTGAGCAGCACTGGCCGCTTCTGCCAGTAGCGGCTGAGGAACTCCTTCTGCGAGAGCTTTCCGAGAATGGGCCAGCGGGGATTCGTGCGTTGTTTCATACGGTGCCTTTCTTTGAGAACCCGGCTTATGTATCACGTCTCGCGCCCTTTACACAGGGCAAGCCGATTCGGTAGGAAGGGGGAGCATGAGCGAGCCTAGAAGCACAGCATACGGCGATTTCGTCGAGGGAGATTCCCCTCTGCGGCTCATTGTGGTCTTGGTTGAGCCGAAAGACGCCCGAAATATCGGGGCTGTGGCGCGTGCGATGAGCAATCTCAACGTATCAGAGCTTCGCCTCGTGACACCGGAAGCTTTTGACGTGTCGATGGCACGCAGCGTTTCGTGCTGGGGCGGGGGAGTGATCGACTCGGTCACTCGTTGGCAGTCGCTCCGCGATGCCGTGGCCGACGCACACGAAGTTGTGGGCTTCGCCTCGGACAGTGGCAGGCACCGCACTCCGCAGCTTGTGCTTGAGCAGTGGGTCGATTCGTTGGCGGAGGCGGGAGAGAAGACCGTCGCGCTCGTCTTCGGCTCCGAGGAAGATGGCCTCGGCCGTGAGCACTTTCCGCTGTGTCAGTTCCTCGTCCGAATTCCTTCCTCGGCCGAGAACCGCTCGTACAACCTTGCCCAATCAGTGATGCTCGCTCTCTACACCATTCGCCGGCGATATGCGCCATTTGTCGGAGCAGTGCAGGCAGAGTGGCCGACCTCTGGCCAGCTAGAAGGGCTGACCGAGATGGTGCTGCGGGTAGCGGAGGAATCCGGATTTTTGAACGACCACTCACCAGAGCACGTGCGCGACCTGCTCGTGAATGTGACGCGGCGCGGGCGGCTTTCGACTCGAGAGCTAAAGATACTGACCGGCCTCTTTGGGACGGTTGATAAGGCGCTGAAGCGCGGAAAATAGAGGAATGAGAGGTAAAGGCGTGGCGTTGGAACGGCTGGAGGGGAACCGTAAGAGAGCGCCATTCACACCGGGGTCGGGGGTGGTGTGAATTTTCTCTCTTATAAACCAACGCCACGCGTACGGTAAGCTCAGTCAGCGCGATTAGCGTGACATGAGCCTTTTCAGGAATCGACGAACCGGGCCTCCAGATGGAGCGGGCGTCGTCGTTGTCGCATCTGCAGTCGGAGCCTTAGGAGCAGGAGGAGTCGCCGCTTTCGGCTTCTCCGTTTTCTTGCTCTCTTGGGGCTTCTTCGCGTCTGCTGCTGGCGGAGCCTTTTTTTGGGGCTCAGCCTTCGGAGCTCCTGCCGCTTTGGGAGCGGGAGGCGCTTTCGGTTTTTCTTGGCCTTGAGCTTGCGCGGCAGGCTTCGGAGCAGGCTTGGCTGCACCGGCTTGCTGCTCGGGGCTCAACAGAATGGCAGCGGGCAAAAGCATCTGAAACATCTCTAGACCCTCACTGAGACAGCGGGAGCTAAGCGAAAAAAGTGCTCAGGTATCCCCGTGAACGTGCGCACTACAGACAGCGCTCAAGGGGATACCCAAGGAGAACCTTGTATCCGTTCCAACGATCCACACATGAGAAAGAGCTCTAAAAGCCGCGGAAACGTAGCACAGCGCCTCATCAAGGTGAAATTGCCGAGGCGAGTAGCTTTCTAAACGAGCAGATGGCGCGTGATTATGTCCGAAAGAGCCCGGAGTATTGGCGCGACGATCTCCCGGAGGTGGTGAGATGAAAAACGGCCCCCTACCTGGTCAAGGATGCGGCAAGGCGGCGACCCTCTGCCTACAGATTCCAGGCTCGGTGCGCGCCCCGCTAAGAGCGCCAAGAAGCCGACGCTTCAGCTTCAGCCAATAAGGTTAAATAGTTCCAAAGGGTTAGGAGCCTGCGCCAGCCGGCCAGGGAAGGCGTAACCTGCTGATAAGTCTAAAAGATTTGGACCCCACCCAGAAACAGGCTCATCCTACAGAGAGTATCTACCGTAGTTGCGTCCTCTCTTCGGACAGGGGGTAGGTTCACCTCGCGGTCGGGATGGCCGCGGGTTGCGATGAACGGTTTGAGAAATGGCAAGGTTTTTGACTCAAGCATCACTGCTGCTGGTCGCCATCGTGGTGGCTGTGTGGCCCGTGTGTGCGCTGGCGGCGCCCTGCTCGACGTACACGATTACGCGCGTATCTTCGCCCATCGTCCGCATCGACACCGGAATAACCCCAGCTCTGACGAGCGCCTACGTTGCTTACACTGTCACGAATTCAACCGGTGCAACCGTCAACGACCTGTGGGTTAAGCTTGAGAATTTTGGTGGCAGCGTACTTTCGTTGGCACCGAACGAAAACGGTATCGCGCACGTTGGAACGGTAGCGAATGGCGCCACGGTCTTTGTGCCCTTCTACCTCACAGCATCAGGCGCGACAAACACCGGACAGACGCATGATGTTGGCATCTACACATCAAACCCGTCCGTCGTCAGCCAAACGTGCGCGACGAATTTCAGCTACACGACCGCAGAAACGATTCAGGCGAATGCGAACCAAGTCACCTCAGTAACCGTCTCTCCTAACCCTCCCCAGTTGGGCAGCCCGTTCACCATGACGATAGTCGGTTCGACCGGTACCATTGGAGGCTCGGGAATCTTCTCTGCCACGGCAGCGAGCCTCTCAGACTGGCGCGCCGATGCTTTCGAGCTTTCGGGCTCTAGCCTCGCATTCACCGCTGGGGGCAATTCGGGGACGTACACCGATAACCTCTACCTTTCAGGCCTCAACAGCGCCAGCACTGACTACACGCTGACCTACACCTTCCGTGCGAAGGGTACCACAGCGGCCAGCACGACTGTGTATCCCATCAACTACATCAACAGCGGCGCGAACGTGAAGCACACGAGCACTTCTGGACTCGGCTCACTCTCCCCAGTCCAGAGCCCGAGCAACAACGCGGTGCTCGGCTCGATGACGTCGAGCCTCGGCGCAAGCTGCCTCGGCGCAAATGGCACCGCAAGCATCACGCTACCCATCACCAACAACGGCGCCAATCAGGTAACGCTCGACAGTATCGCAGTCACTCTCCCCTCAAGTCCGGGTACGGTCTCATACGTGTCTGGGACTAGCCAATTCAATGGGTCCGCGATCCCGAACCCTTCTGGCTCAACGGGGACGGTGACGTGGTACTACTCCTTCACAGTTCCGGCTAACACCACACGAAATCTGGTGTTTGATGTCAGCATTCCGAACACCACTGGCACGTTCCTGCTGAGCGCGATTGGCCACATCGACTCGACCGTCATTGACACCACCACTGACACCACCGACAACTCTCCGTCGGGAGGCTCGGTGTGCGTTGGGCCGACGCCAACGCCTTCGATGACACCAACATCGACGTCGACATCCACTCACACGCCAACTCACTCACCAACGGTCACCAACTCCCCAACTTCAAGTCCAACATCTACTCACACACCAACGAACAGCCCAACCAGCTCCCCAACTTCGACTAGTACCCCGACATCCACCCCGACCAGCACTGATACCCCGACTAACACGCCGACTAACACGCGTACTCCTACGGCAACGCCTACGCATTCCCCTACAGCAACTAACACGCCTACCTCCTCTCCAACCAATACCGCTTCTCCGACCCACACACCGACTAACACCCACACACCTACGGTAACGCCTACACACTCCCCGACCTCAACGAACACGCCGACATCTTCGCCTTCAGCTACGCACACTCCAACTTCTTCACCAACGGGCACCGATACGCCAACAAGCTCCCCAACAGCAACGAATACTCCGACTCATTCCCCAAGCCACACACACACACCTACGCACACCCCCTCGTTCACCAGCACCCCGACGACAACGCCGACCTCCACGGACACCCCCACGGCCTCGCCAACAGCAACTCACACTCCAACACACACTCCGACAGCCACCCGAACGCCTACGCACACCCCGACTCACACCGACACCCCGACACACACTCCAACCCACACTGACACACCGACAGCCTCCCCTAGTGCGACTGATACCCCGACCAGCTCACCAACGAGCACGCCCTCGGCGACTCCGACAGTGACTGACACTCCAGACGGGACCCTGACCTCTACGCCTACCTCTTCTGCGACACCGACCAACACGCCGTCTGCAACACCAACTGACACGCCGACAGCCAGCCCGTCATCGACGCCCTCTGCGAGCCCAACGGCCACTCCTTCCCATACGCCGAGCCCCACTGTGACAGCGACATCCACCCCGACACCAGAGCAACTGATCTCCGACGAAGACAGCGATGATGATGGAATCCCAGACGTAGATGAGGGTTCAGCAGATGACGACGGAGACGGGCTACCAAACGACCACGACCTAGACTCGGACAACGACGGCATACCCGATATCATCGAGGGTGGCGGCACTGACACGAATGGAGATGGCAGAGCGGATTCCCTGACCGACTCAGATGGTGACGGGCTTGTTGATCAGTACGACCCCGACACGGGAGGCGCGACCCAGCCAACCCCAGACACCGACGGGGATGGCAGGCCAGACTTCCTAGACCGCGACTCAGACGGAGATGGGCTCAGTGACACGATCGAAAGCCAGGGAGAGGGCCCCACAACCGAGCCGAGTGGCACCGACAGTGATGCAGATGGGCTCGACGACGCCTTCGATCCAGACTCAGGGGGAGGGACACCTGAGCTGCCGGATACGGATGGCGATGGGTTGCCCGATACCCAAGACCTCGATTCGGACGGAGACCAGGTCCCGGACTACACGGAGGCATTTGATTTCGATGGCGACGGCGCTGCAGATGTCATCCCGAGCGGCATTGATGCAAATGGCGACGGAATAGACGATGCGTTCGCTTCGTTTACTCGCATTGGTGATCTCAACCCCGACTGGCGTGCCGTGCCTTGGGAGGAGCTCTGTCGCCGCAAGCCTCTCGGCAAAAAAATCGCTCAGGTGCGCAAGGCGAACCTGACGCTAAAAGCCCGTGCGGCATCGTTCGCCGATCGCGCCGCCGCTTGCGACGGGACGAATCTCGCCGCGGATGTGAAGGCTGCCGAAAAAGCGGCTCGTGACATCTCATCCCTCATGGCGAGCACCTTTGGTGGCAAGGTGTACACCTGCCCTGCCAACGTGTGTCGGACGACAACAACGCTCTCAGCAAGGAGAAGGCTCGTTGACGTAGCAGCAACGCTCTTCCGAGTAGCCAAGCGGACCAAGGTTCAGGCAGGAATCGCCTGCAAGCATCCGCCACCTGACAAAGATGAGCCGCGCCGCAGGAAGATCACCGACGACTACTTTAGGGAGCTCGTCGACGCGATAATGTCGATGCCGCGCCAAGTAACTCGCTGCCCGTAGCTAGCGCCTCGAGAGCAGCGCCTCGTACGTTTTGATGAGCCTTGCTCTAACAGGCACCGCAAGCTCCGCAAGCCGCCGCTGCTCCTGCACGTACTCCTGCCGCCCCTCTGGAGTCTCTATCCGGATCGGAGTGAATCCCATGCTCTCAAGGTCGTAGGGGCTAGCCCGCATGTCGATCCGGCGCGCCTCGGCGGCGAGCAGGAAGGCATCAGCAACGAGTTCGCTCGGACACCAAGGAGCAATCTTGAAGGCGAACTTGTATAGGTCCATCGTCACATGGATGCAGGCGCGCTGATCGTGCTCCGAGGTCGCTTCGCGCGATAGCTGCTCGCGGTTGAGCGGCACCGCGTCCGGTGTGAAGAAGCGGAAAGCGTCGTAGTGTGAGCAGCGCAGCCCTAGCCCCTCAACAGCTTCTGCAATTTGCTCGGATGAGACTCGCAGCGGCACCTGGCTGTGGCGCACTTCGGGGGCCCTGTACACCATCGCCCACTCGTGCAGTCCGAAGCACGAGAAGCTGGGCGGGCGCGCGGCGATGCTTGATAGGTAGTGGTGACACCACTCAAGGTACCGCATGCGGTGTTGCGGAAAGCTAGAAGAGGGGATGACCCAACCATTACCCGACCGCACAGTGTCGCTTGGCCAATCGAGCGGCGTATCTCCGGAGCCCTCAAAAATCACATCTGCGCCGGGGCTCCACCGCTCTAGGTGCGATGGGCGGAAGCTGTAGTAGGTGAAGAGGAAGTCATACACCGCGTGGGGCTGCGCGCTGCTCGCACGTGCCACACGGTCGCTCGTGAAGGGACGCACTCGCTCTCTGTGCCTCTCGCGCTGCGCGAGCCACTGAGCCTCGGTCAGTGGATTGGAGCTGCTAGCGGATTCCCATTGCATGGCGCACCCGCGTCAGGGTCGGGTTGGCCAGAGCGCGCGCCTTCTCGGCACCCTCGGCAAGAGTTGCCTTGAGGCCAGCCTCGTCCTTGCGCAGCTCGACGTACCGCTCGCGCATCTCGCGCACGTGGTTGTTGATCGCTTCGAAGAGCTCTTCTTTCGCGTGACCCCAACCCATTCCGCCTTTTGCGAGGCGCGCCTTAAGGTCGGCGTACCCCGCCGCCGGACCGAACAGGCGGTAGAGGTCTCCGACCAGCGAGCCATCGAGCTCCTTCGGCTCCTCAAGGGGAGTCGAGTCAGTTTTGAGTGACATCAGCTTTTTGCGCAGCGATTTCTCGTCGCAGAAGAGCGGAATTTCGTTGTTGTAAGACTTGGACATCTTTCGTCCGTCGAGGCCAGGGATCAGCATGACCTCCTCGCGGATCATCGGCTGCGGGAGCTTGAGGGTGTCTCCGTACAGCGCATTCAATGAGCCAGCGATATCGCGTGCCATCTCGACGTGTTGTTTCTGGTCCTTCCCGACAGGGACTAGATCCGGCTCGTAGAGCAGGATGTCGGCTGCCATCAGCACTGGGTACGCGAATACGCCGTGGTTGACGTCCTGGCCCTGCGCTGCTGCGTCTTTGTACGCGTGAGCCTTCTCAAGCAGCCCCAAATTCGTGACGCAGCTCAGGTACCACATCAGCTCCGTGACCTGCGTTACGTCTGACTGGCGGAACAGCACGTGCTTCTTGATGTCGAGCCCCATTGCAAGCCAGGTTGCCACCTGATCCAGCGTCTGCCCGAAGATTGCGCCAGCATCGCGATTGCTCGTTAGCGCATGCAGGTCTGCAATGAAGAAGATGCAGTCGTACGACTGGCTCAGCTCAAGCCCGGGGCGCAAGGCGCCGAGGTAGTTTCCGAGGTGAAGGTTACCCGTTGCTCGCAATCCCGTCAGGGCGCGCTTCTTCTGATCTGCCATGGTTGTTTGCTCGTGGTACGACGTTAAAGTTGCTGTCTCGTAGGAGCGGCTGAAAGCCCGCCTGCCGAATGTGAAGCTCAAGCTCTTCGGGGCTCATGAACCACTTGCTCGCCGTCGGCGCGCCGGCTTGAGACACCACGTTCTCCTCCATCATCGTGCTGCCGATATCATCGCAGCCAGCCTGAAGCCCGATCTCTGCCACGTGAGCGCCGCAGGTCGGCCAGCTCGATTGGTGGTGCCTGATGTTGTCCAAAACAATGCGGCTCCACGCGACGTTCTTTAGGTACTCGACTGCGCCAGCGCCGTACTTTGCGACGTGACGGCTGCGTCCCAGCGACGTGCGCTCGTTGAACTGGTGGGTCCAGGAGATAAAGAGGTTGAAACCTGGCTTTCCGGCTGCGAGCGCGCGGTCCTGCAGCTCTCTGAGCCGCTCAAGGTGAGAGATGCGGTGCTCAAGCGTCTCCCCAAACCCGATCACCATTGTGGCGGTCGTGACGAGCCCCAGCGACTGAGCTTCGCCCATCACCTCAAGCCATCTTGCGGCAGAGATCTTCTTCGGGCTGATGCGCCTCCGCACCTCATCATCGAGTATTTCGGCACCCCCTCCGGGCAGACCGTAAAGCCCGGCAGCTTTGAGATCTGTGAGAACCTCAAGCGAGCTCTTCCCCGACACGAGCGTCATCTGGTGAATCTCTGACGGTGAGAAAGCGTTGAGCTGAAGCGGGAACTCCGACGAGAGCCAATGAATCAGATCGGTGTAAAAGGAGTAGGGGAGGTCGTCGTTGTGTCCGCCCTGAAGCAGGATGCGGCTAGCGCCCAACTCAAGCGCTTCGCGTACCTTCGATGCGATCGTGTCGCGAGAGAGCACGTAGGCTTCTGGGTCCTTCGGGCTGTGCCGGTAGAAAGCACAGAAGGAGCAGTCCGAGTTGCACACGTTGGTGTAATTGATGTTCCTGTCGATTAGGTAGGTGACCTTGCGCTCCGGGTTCTGCCTGAAGCGCACCTCTTGGGCGAGCGATGCCAGCTCCGTGAACTCAAAAGAGTTCCACAGGTCGAGCGCCTCCGATCGGGTAACCCTGTTACCCTCGCGAACCTTCGTTGCAAGCTCTGCTTTCCCCATAACGCCCCATTTTCGGGTATTTTCCCGAATTGTAAAGGGTGAGGCGGTTCTCTTTTCCATCTGGCGGCGATATTTGGGATACTGTTAAGACGGTCGGGAAGCTCAAGCCCTCGACCACCTCGACGTTTCCCGTAGAACCGATGGACTCAATCACCACATTCCTAGGGATCGACCAGGGCTCAAGCTCGACCAAGGCAGTTTTGCTCGACGACCGAGGCCAGCAGCTCCTTGAGCTAAACGCGGCGGTTCCCCCTCGAATCGAGGACGGCCGTAAAGTCGAGCAGGATCCGGAAGGGCTGCTCGACTCGGTGCTAGACGTTTTCGCGCGGGCAAAGAGTTGGGCCGAGAGCAATGGCGCCATGATCAAAGGTGCCGGCTTAGCCGTTCAGCGCTCGGGTGTCCTAGCGTGGAATGCAACTGACGGCCGCATCCGCCATCCGATGATGACATGGGCAGACACCCGCACTCAGCCGATCATCCAGGGTTTCGGACGGGGTGTTGAGCGCATCTCGACGATGACAGGTCTGCCGACTATCCCGCACTTCGCCGCGGGAAAAATTCACACGCTGCAGAGGCAGTTTCTTGAGCCAAGTGTGTACGTAGGGACACTCGACACGTTTCTTAACCATCGAATGAGCGGAAAGAGGCTATTCGTCACTGAAGACACGATGGCAGCGCGCACGATGCTCTACGCCCTAGCGGATCGAGGGTGGAGCGAGAAGCTTTGCCGGGATTTCGCAGTAGACGCAAAGAGGCTGCCGAAGATAGTGCCATCGCTCGGCTTCCTCTTTGAGCGCGAGAAGGTGCCATTCACCGCTTGCCTTGGAGACCAGCAAGCAGCCCTGATCGGGCGCTTAGGACCGGGCAAGAAGCCGCTCCTCAACCTCGGCACCATCGCCTCGCTAACAAAAGACACAGGCTTTAATCCCGTGCAGGCGCCAGGACTCATGACGAGCGTGCTTCTCTCGCGCCTTGTTCCAAACGGCTTCACGCGCGAGTTGCGGTACCTCGTCGAGCTAACATCGCCGGTCACCGGCACCGTGCTTTTAGAGCCCCTCAGGCGCACCTGGGCCACAAGCTCAGAGGAGCTTGGGCACCTGTGTGAAGCTTCGTTCGCAGAGCATCCCGACGGCCGCGCAATTGCGTACTTCGTCGATCACCGCGCGGCATCGCCAACGAATCCAGAGAAGATGCCGAATGTGACAGTCTGCAAAGAGGGCGCAACCACCCAGGACCGTGCGCGCGCGCTGGTCGAGAACGTTGGGAACATCATCGTTCGCATGCTTGAAGAGTTTGCGGAGCGGAAGCTCCTTGGAGATACGTTCCCGGCAGAGATCGACGTGGCTGGAGGAGGCTCTGAGCTTGATTACCTGTGCCAGTACATCTCAGACGTCTCGGGCCACACCCTAACCAGGGTAGCGCAGCGAGAAGCCGGAGCACGAGGCGCAGCGCTATGCGCCTGGATGCACGTCACCAGCGAGTTCGATGCCTCAAGCCTTAACGCGGAGGAGCCCGAGCGAACCTACCGCTGCGAGCGCCCCGAGCGTCGCAAGCGTTTCCTGATGTGGCAGAAGCTTGAGCAGGATATACTGCAGAAACGGCTTCCGCCGCAGGCGGAGGTGGAGGAGTAGGTGGCGGCGGGTTGGGAGCTGGAACCAGAAACGGTGCCGATACGGCGCAGGGTATAGGGCGCGGGAGAGCGAGAGAAGGCAGCATGACGACGGAAGTTATTACTCACCATATTGTTGCTCGGTACAGCGAGGAATCGACCAAGGGAACGATCGAGGCGCTGCATTTCGGCGAAAAAGCAAAGCTAGAGCGATCGATTAAAACGGCGCTCGTGTGTCTCGGTGTCGCAGGCGTTTGTCTCTGCATCCCCGGAGCACACTTTGTGCTCGTGCCTCTTACGCTTCTTCTGTCTCCGTTCATCATCTACAAGGTACACAGCCAAGACACAAAGATCGTCAAAGCCGAGATCGCCTGCCCGAAGTGCCACAAGCCGCTCGAGGTTCTCTCCTCTCAGGAGCGCTACCCACTATTTGAGAACTGCGGCGAGTGTCATCGCGAGATTCGGATCGATAAGGCTTAGGCCGCTCAGAGGCATTGCAAGAGCTGGCTTGCATCAATATTTACTGGGAGCAGTTTCGGAACCGGAACCGTTCCCGTTCCCGGTGGCGGCGCGGGTGGGTAGCCGGCTGAACTTTGCCGCGCTAGGGATGAGCTACGGTTGTCGCATGTCAGTAATCATCACCGCAGTATGCGGCGCTGCGTACCCTCCTCACCACACGACGGCAGGGTCGATGCCCTGCATTTACCTTAGGAGAACACCACTATGTTTCGAAGCGAATACTCACTTCAGCCGCGTCAACGCCTCTTCGGGGAGGAATTCCTCCCAATCCCACGCCTCTTTCAGCGAGCGCTCGACCAGATGGTCGAAGACTTCTGGGAGCGTCCAGCGGTCTCGACCCTAGCATCGCGAGCAACGTTCACTCCGCGTGTTGATGTATATGAGGATGAGAAGCATCTGCGAATTGTCGCTGAGCTTCCGGGGCTTAAGGAGAGTGACGTTGAGATCATGTACGAGCCGGGATGGCTGACACTCCGCGGAGAGAAGAAAGAGGAAGAGCGACGAGAGCTGGCTCGTGGCAGAGGCCGCGTTGAGGAGTGCCGCTACGGCGCATTCGAGCGCTCGATCTCGCTGCCATCACAGGTGGATGAGAGCCAAATTCTTGCCAACTACGATCGCGGGATACTCACTATTACGCTCCCCAAGAGCGCAGAGGTTCGGGCACAAGCTCGCCGCATTCCGGTAAAGCTAAGTGCACCGCCACAGCTTGAGCCCTCGACAAGCAAGCGGGGAGAGGTTTCAGCGCACTAACAGGGCGCGAGCAACACGATGTATCCCGGCGGCGCCGCCGGGATACATTCCCTGCCGTGTGCGCAGGGTTACAGCCACACAGAAGAAGCCCTAGCGAGACGGGCTAGACCTCAGCAGGGACTGAGTGAGAGCGAAGGACTGGCCCACTAGCTCCGCCGGAATAAGTGAGGGCCTGTCCAAGTGAAACTCGAAGACGTCCCACAATTCGCCCACTGGCAATGAAAATGCAGTAAGGCGGGCTGGGGTGACTACCCGCTCACCGTTTTTCACTCGCACGTCGCAGAGCGTGCCCGTCGGCAATCGCACGCCATTTACGCTAATCGGAACTCGCGTAATCGCCGTTCGCTCGCCCTCATGCTTGTGCAGAAATTCGTCGTCGAGAGTGTATGCGCCGCTGACAACCGACTGGAGAAAGTATCCTTCAGCATCGGTGCAGCTGTACACAGTCCTGTTTGGGTCACTCTTGAAGGCCGGAAGTGGCTCGTGTGAGTGCGGGGCAAGCACCGATACCAGGAGATCAAGTAAATGACGAGTGGCGGTGGCAGAGCAGAGCTGCTGAAAGGACCGAAGCGTATCAGCAAGAGTGCCGCCGTACAGGCCTTCGAGCTCCCTCAGTGTTCTGAGGCTGCCCGTTCCCCTCCCGGCTGCCATCTCGCACAGCGTGCGGGAAAGCTGCGCGTACCCGTTTCCCCACTTCTTGAGCAACGAGGTCTCACAGAGGTGACTCTTGAACTCTGGTATACAGTCCGCCAAGCCGGTCACAAGCAGAACGGCCGCAATTTCCGTAGCGGTTGCTGAACGCGAAAAGCTTGAGCCTGAGGGCTCTTGCAAGATCTCGGGCGGGTCGACAAGAAGTGAAAGAGAGCACTGCTCTTTGTTGCCTCGAACGATGACGATAATCCCGCCACTGGAGACCCGAAATCCGCCATCAGGGCCGAGGGGCTCGCACCGCATGGCCTGGAAGCTCGACACGGCCTCTTCTATAGAAGCTGGATCGGGATGGTACTGGCAGAAATTCTCGAATGGCAGCGCTCTGCTCATAAGCGCACACAGCGACCTGAGCGCCCGAGGGCCCGAGAGTGTCACCTGTCCGACGAAGAGCTCGCGCTCCAGAGAGGCTGACGCCAGCCTGCTGTCGGCAAGGATTCCATCCAAAGCATCAGCCAGAAGGCCGCCCGCAGAACGCGAGATCTCTGCCGAACCTGCGGCTGCGAGCAGCCGCTTAAGTCCCGCAGGATCAAAGTGCGATACCTCAAGGATCCAGCCGACTGAGAAGACGTCTGACACCGAACGAAAAACTACCGAACCCTCTTCGCCCTGATGGCTGAGAGACACGGAAGCGCGCCGCGGTTCACTTGACCTGAATTCCTTAAGCCTCTCCCTGAAGCCCAGCGTCTCAAGCAGGAGATCGAGCTCGTAGAGGGTAGAGAGGCAGCAGCGAGCGGTTGCGCCAGAACGAGCAACACGGCAGTCAGCCTGTTCAGACAGGTCCCGAAGCGGCGACACCCGCGGCGCCCGGAGGCGGTCACGAAGCGCCTCCAGAGTCGCAACGAGCTGAGAGGAGAGACGACCGGCCTGTTGAGAAGCAAGCCAGCGCTCTCCAACCTGGCGCAAGGCGGCAGGATCATGTAACGCAGTGCGCGGAGCCTCGAGACATTCAAACGACTCTGTTGTTGGGGACTTGGTGCGCAGCATGATCGTAATGCGGGTCGCAGTTTCCCCAATTTCGTTCGGGAGTCAACCTAGCAGCCAAATATAAGAGCTAACTAGCTTCCTTCGGCACGCCCAACCGCCGACAGGGCTGGCCCGGACAGCCTGTGTCGAGCAGCCTTAAGCAGCCCCTCGCTGACCACGAGCGTCATAGGCCCCAGAACTACCCCCGATGTCCCAAGCACTACTATCCCGCCCAGCAGGAAGAAGAAGATCACAAGGGTGTGGTAGTGCAGCCGCTTTCCGACCAGCATCGGGTAGAGCAGGTTATCTGAAAGCCCGATAACGAATGCCCCCCACAGCACAAGCAGCGAGGCGTCTACCCAACGCCCCTGCGCTGCGAAAAAACCGGCTACTGGGATCCAGACGATGAAGGTTCCAAGGTACGGCACCGTCGCGAGCAGCGTCATTACAGCGCCCCAGATCAGAGGCGCAGGCAGTCCCAGCCACCAGAACATAAGCCCCCCAAGAGTGCCCTGTAGCAAAGCTACAGCGATCATGCCGAAGAGCGTTGCATGAATCGTGTCACTCAGCCGCTGCAGCAGCCAGCGAGTCTCAGCCGCGTTCAAAGGCAACAGCCTCTCTGCTACCTGCAGCAAGCGCGGCCCATCTCGCAGCAAGAAGAACGAGGCAAAGAGAATGAGGAGCGCCTGCAAGAACGCCCACATCGACCAAGCTGCGAAGCGGGGCACAGCCTCGCGTGCCTGCGCTACCACCTCTGCCGCAGTCCCGTGCAGCCGAATGTTCTGCTCAAGCCAGGTCAGGCTCTCAATAAGCCGAGGGTGTCCTGCCAGGTGAGACTCCCATTCGCGCCGCTCAAGCATCGGCAGAAGGGTGTGCGCGCCATCAACTGCTGCGACGCATAGCCTCTCTCCGACCCAAACGAGAGGCCCGAAGGCGCACAGCGAGAAGAGCGCCACGAATGCCCCCGCCGCAAATCCTCGGTGCCCCGTCCAGCGCACGAGCCGCATGTACGACGGGTAGAAGACGACAGAGAGCGCCAGTGCCCAGGCGAAAGCCGGCAGGAACGGCACGAGGATCACCCCAGAGAAAATAACAAAGAAAGCCGCCAGCGTGATGATGAGCTTCGTCTGGATGGTAGCCACTTGCCACATAGCGCGCCGATTCCTGGGCAAGGAAGTGCCGCCTTAGGCAGAGCAGGGCGCCGAAGCCAGCGCGGCAGTAGCCGACGAAAAAGAAAAAAACCTGGGTATCTTTCGATACCCAGGCCGTGAGCCACTAAGCCGAACAGGGAGGAGAACCTCCACAATAGTGGAGGATCAATCCATCGAGGAGCTTACACGAGAGGATATTTCGCCAACCGTGTGCTCTTACGCACGCTTGCGGGCAATGCGCTCCCTGCTCATCTCCGCTACAGGATCTGCTGCAGCGGGATTGCTCTCAGCGACCCATTGATAGCGAGAGTAGCAGCGACCTTCGACAAAAGAGATGACAGAGGTCAGCGGGAAAGAAGGCTCAGCAGCAGACTACGAAAGCTTGCCAGCAGCCTCATACACTCGAGCTGGCGGAACACGGAGGTCCCACACGAGCCCGAACCACGACATTACCGTGAGGATATAGTGCGAGATGTCGATCTCCCACCAGTAGAAGCCCTGGCGCTCTGAGCCCGGATAGTAGTGGTGGTTGTTGTGCCACCCCTCGCCGAGGGTAATCAGGGCGAGGAAGAAGTTGTTGCGGCTGTGGTCCGTGGACGGGAAGCGGCGCTTGCCGATCAGGTGCGTGAAAGAGTTGATGCAGAACGTACCGTGGTACAGCAGCACCGTGCTGATAAAGAAGCCCCACACGAGCATCTGAGGACCCGACGTTCCAAGCTGTGGGTACGCTACTTGAAGCCAAACACCCAAGAAGTAGGTGGCAACACCGAGCAGAATTGCAGGCACAACGTTGTACTTCTCAAGGAGGCGCAGCTCCGGATACTTGGTTAGGTCTTTGACGAGGTCAAGCCTCGGCTCAAGGAACTGCGGGCTCAAGACCCATCCGATGTGCGCGAACCAGATGCCCTGCACGATCGGTGAGTGGATATCTTCCTCAGTGTCGGAGTGCCTGTGGTGGTGTCGGTGGTGTGACGCCCACCAGATCGGTCCCTTCTGTGCCGCTGTGCAACCGAGGAAGGCGAGAAGGAACTGCATCGGGCGGCTCGTCTGGTACGAGCGGTGCGAGAAGTAGCGGTGGTACACGCCCGTGATGGCGAACATGCGGATGACGTACAGCGCCAAGCAAACCAGCGCGGCTGCCCAGCTCACTCCAACCCAGATGGCAGAGAAGCAGGCAAGGTGAACAGCCCAGAAAACACCCTGCTTGAAGATGTTCATGAAATCGAACTTTACGTTGGGGTCAGCGTCACCGTGGTACATCGATACATTCCTGTCGTTTAAGCCGCACGGATCGTTACATGAAGCAAATTCTTGAACAAGCGTACGGGGAAATTTCTTTTCTCATTTTCTGTTACACAAGGAGTCGTTAAGAAGAAGAGTTAGTTCAACATTTCCTCCCTTTGTGGAGTATTGTTTTCACTACTTCTCCGAAGCAACATCCGAAGACACGAGGCACCATCTGTCGTGATCTGAACGACGCATCTGCGGCTCAAAGCCCACAAGGGTTAGGCTTTGGGAGGGCCTAAAGACACCCCCGGACGCAAACACCGTCTCGCAGCAGAGCCCCGAGTCGCCGGGTAGATCTAAAAGCAACCCGGATTTTCGCGAAATGAAGCAGATCTGCCCTTAAACAGCCCCTCGGAGGACGCTCTCAAACGCGATTGCAGGGAGACCTGGAGAGATTCTTCGACCGAGCCGAACGAAGGCTCCAACGTTAACTTTCTTCCCCGCATCTAACTCCTTGTTAGGATTCTTCGGACACCACAGCTGTCTGGCTTACCACGCCGTATGGAACTCTCGCTCGTCATCCCGATCTACAAAGGCTCAGCCTACGCAGCGCAGAGTGCCCAGCTCGTGCATGGGTACTTAAGCGCAATTGATGGGCTTGGTTTCGAGATCATATTCGTGGACGACGGGAGCCCCGACGACACGAGCGCAATCCTTCGCGGGCTTAACTTGCCGCAAGTAAAAGTTGTGACGCTTCCGAATAACCAGGGGAAGTTCGCAGCTATCAAGGCTGGCATGCTTGAGGCAAAGGGCGATGTTCGCATCTTTACCGATGGTGACATCCCTTACGAGCTGGAAGCCATCTCGTACGTTTTTGAAAACATCCGTAATCGCCGCATTCACGTCGTCGTTGGCGATCGAACTCTTCCAGGCTCGGAGTACGCGGAGAAGCTAGGCCTGGTACGAAGAGTTGTAACCGAGGCGTTCACCGCCTTCGTGCGCATCCTTGTAGCGGGAGGTTTGTTCGACACTCAGTGTGGCTTAAAAGGCTTCCGCGGAGATGTTGCAGAGGCGCTCTTTCCTATGCTCCGAGACACCGGCTTCTCGGGCGACGTTGAGCTGCTTTACGTCTCCCTGAAGTACAACTTAGAGATCAAGCGTGTGCCAGTTCGCCTGCGGCGCAGCGCCCCTTCGAGCGTGCGGGTGGTGAACCACGGCCTGCGCATGTTGCGCCGCATCTCTCGGCTCCGTCGTTCGTGGCGGAAGGGCTTCTACCGATCTGAGCTTATGTCGAGCATCGCCGATCAGCGCTACTGGTCGTAATTCCCGACTCTATTTCACTCGCAATTCGCACGAGCACCGGCTTTTCGGCACCGGCACCGGCACCGGCACCGGTACCGGCACCGGCAGCGCGCCGACGCCCACGGGCAGTCTTCTATTAAAAAAAGGGATCAGTTCAGGAGTTGCGAGCGGAGCCAGACCCGAGGCCGGTGCCGCTACCGGTAAAGGAGATAGACGCCAAAAGCTTAGGACAGAAAGTCTCAGTTGCTCTAGGAATAAACGCGCAGCGGGTTACGCAACACCCGACAGTTCGACACGAGAAGCTCTCATCCACAGGCTCTCAATGTCGTAGAACTCACGCACAGGTTCGTAGAAGATGTGAACGACTACCTCTCCGCAGTCGACCAGAACCCACTGGCCATCTTCGTAGCCCTCGACCGAGAGCGGGCGAGCGCCGCTTCTGCACAGCTCTTCTATTACTTTATTTGTTAAGCCTTGAACCTGCCTGTCTGAGCGGCCGCTCACGACAACGAAGTAATCCGCAAAGTCGGACACCGTGTGCACATCCAGCACAGCGATATCCATTCCCTTCACATCCTCACAAGCTGCGACGACGTTCTTGACGACATCCAGCGAGTCTGACTCATTCCTCAACGCCAGTGCGAGGTTATTCTTCATAGGGTGCGGGTTCCTCCATTTTTGCGGTTACGGTTACGAACAACGGTGACAAAGACTGGCGCCGCGCGTCGAGGGGCGAGAGTGTCGATCATTGCGTTTGCAAGGAAAAGAGCCGCAGAGAAGAGAGAGCTCAAGGAGCGGGAGAGATAAGCCAGCAATTTCGGTCGATTCAGGGCCGTGAGACCTCCTAAAAACCGTACTTATACTCTAAGTATATCATCCTGGCGGAGCTGGTTCTACTTGGAATTTCCTCGTTTTGGGACTTTTTTCGCCTCAAGATTACAGCTAGTTGAGCCTGCCTCGTATTGGCTAGTGCCTGTGGAGAGACTCAGAGGTGCGCGAGAAGATTCCCTATAGCGGAAATTTTGCTGAATTGGTTATTTCACCATGTCCCATTCTGTCTGTGCCTAAACCATGAATAAGATCTCAGCGTTACTCTACGTCCTGCTGGCAGCCGCAGTGACGGCTTTCGGCTTTCACCTCGCGGCTGTTGACGACTCGGTCAACACGATCTCCCTTAACACTTTCAGGCCGCTGACCGAGGCCTTAATCCTTGCTGCGAAGCCGCTCGCCAACGACGGTGCTGAGAACCTTCCGTACATCGTTGGGCTCATCCTTCTGGTTATCGCCCTGACCGGCCTCGGCTTGACGCCGGCAAAGAGAAACCTGCTCGCAGTCGGGCTCGCTGCCGGATACCTCGGGCAAGCCGCGCTCGTTTCCACTCCGTTTGCAAACCTCGTAAGCGCGTCAACGCAGCAGCCCCTCCCAGATTCTCAAGGCGTTCTCCTCGTGTCGCTGATTGGTGGAGGGCTCTACCTCTTGGCGATCTGCTGCTTCTTCCTCGCGTTCCGAAAGCAGGACCCGATGGAGGCAATTGCCCAGGAGCACGCCCGAGACAGCATCTTTTCGCTGCGTGATGCGCTAGCACTGCTCGGTGTCACGGTCATCGCGCTCTTCTTTAGGCTGTACGCGATTAACTACGTCCCTGACACCTTTGAAGGGGAGCTCGCTTTCTTCTCTGCAGGTGGCACCTCGTTCGATGGGATGTTCCTGGCAAATAAAGGCGCGCGTGGCCCGTGGGCTCCGCTCGGGCTCCTCTACTACGTGCCGATCTACATCACTACATCCCTGTTCGGGACGACGCTCACTGCGCTGCGCATGTCGTCGACTCTCGTCGGCGTTTTCACGATTCCGTTCATGTACATGTTCGCTCGCCGCATCGGCGGCAAGCGGCTTGGCTTGGTTGCTGCTCTCCTTCTGGCACTCAACTTCCTCCACGTAGGCTGGGGAAGAACGGACATTCACCCGCACGGCGTGACGACCTGGCCGAGCCTCTTGCTCTGTGTCGTGCTCTTGCGCGCTTTCGACTCACGCAAAGCGATCGATGCGCTCTGGGTCGCGCTCGCGATGGGGCTCACGTGGCACCAGTACCCGTCAGGGCAGAGCGCTGTGGCGATCCCAGTCTTTGCTGTTGGCATGTACTGGATCTTCAATCGCTTCCGCTTTCCGTTGCGCTGGCCACAGCTAATCCTGGTGGCTCTTGGAGTGGGGCTTTGGTTCATCGGCTTGCCGCTCAGCTACTACTACCCGGAGATGCAGCTCTCATTCGACAACCCGTTCAACCTGACGGGGCCGCGCGCCCTCTGGGGTGGAGACGACGCCCCGCAGTCAGCGTTTGGCGTTTTCATGATGGTTGTTGCGAAGTCTGCTGACCACTTTGTTGATGTGGTGCAGGGGATCTTCTACCGAGCCTTCGTGCTCTTTCACCAAGACATCATGCCGGTCATCCCGGGCTTCAACGTTCGAACGATCGCTTGGCCGCTCGTGCCGCTTGCGATGTTCGGCTTCTTTATTGTGCTGCGCTCGATTAAGCGTTTTGAGTCGGCGGTTATCTTGGCGTGGATGCTTGCGGCGATCCTGCCGGGCATCATGTCTGAGTCGGCGTACCCGAAGCGGCTGTCGTCTTTCTACCCAGCGCTCGACCTGCTCGCAGCCATGGGGCTTGCCCGTTACGCATTGTGGGTGAGCGAGGGCGGCAAGCGTTGGCGCCGCGCGACGCTTAGCGTGGCAGTGTTTGCGGGCTTCGCATGTTTCACTGCTTGGTCGGCGAATGCCTGGTTCTCGGGGCGCCCAGAGTTCCGCTACGGTCGCCCGTACGAGACGGTTGTCGCCGAAGAGATGGCGAAGGAAGTTCAGCCCAAGACAATAATCATCACCGACCTTGCGCTTGGCTACCACATCGGAAAGATGACGTACCTGATGATCGATGCGCTCGCGAAGCCAGAGAATCGTCCGAATATGTGGGTCGCCCGAGCTCCCAGCCAGGTGATGCCGCAGATTGTGGATCCGCTCAGGGCAGGACGATTCACGGACGAAGATTGGCCGTACATGTGGACCAAGCTGCGTGACCAGAAAGCCGAGACGGACGCGGTGAAGGACTGGCAGCGAGTGGTCTTCATGCTGCAGGAGCGCACCTCGGGTGGCGACGACAACAGCCCAGTTGTGAAGGCTGCCATGGAGCGCTGTTCAAACCCAACGGTGCGCCGAATCCCGAATGGTCGCACCTTCTGGCTGCCGCTCCTGATTATTACCTGTCAGGTCAGTGACCTGAAGTAGGGGGCGGATTAGGGCTCGTTTTTGGGGCGGCGCCGGAGCCGGTGCCGTTCCCGGTACCGGGTTTGGCCGGAGTGTAAAGACGGGGCGGGGTGGGGTATGCTCCTCCTCCGTTATGGAAGCCGCGCTCCCAAAACCTGAAGATAATCAGCCCGGCGCAGATGAGCCTCGTCGCTCCTCGCCCGTGTCCCAACAGGCGCCGAGCTTCTTGGTTCGGGTTGCTGCTCCCGCTGTAGCCGTTCTCATTCTTCTCCTCTCTTCGCTCTACTTCGGGCTCAACCGCTTCGTCGCCCCTGATGAGGGGTTCTACCTGTACGCGGCTCGTATGGTGCAGGAGGGGCTTGTCCCGTACCGTGATTTCTTCTTCCCGCAAGCGCCGCTTTCCCCGTACCTATTCGCAGGCTGGTTCGCTCTCGTGGGCCGCGGCTGGATTGAGGCGCGAATATTTGCGGCGCTTGTGTCGGCGGCAGCGTGCCTCACGCTAGCTCGCGCTGCGTCATCAATCTACGGGCGGCGAGTGGCCCTCTGGTCACTGCCAGTGTTCGCCGTGTGCATCGGAGTGCAGGTGTGGATGCCGACAGGGAAGAACACTGGACTCTCGGCTCTCTTCCTTGCGCTCAGCGTAGACGCCTTCCTGCGGCGCGGCAGCGCTGGCCGGGCAGCCTTTTGGATCGGAATGAGCGCCCTGACGCGCGCCACCATGGCGCCAGCGGCCGTTTTCCTCTTGCTGCCACTCTCGCTTGAGCGGGGAGCATACCTGCGCCAACTGCGGAGCATACTGCTTGGGGCTGCAATCCCGTGCCTCATTGCGCTCCTGTTCTTTGCGCTCGACCCGTTTAACTTCTGGCAGGGGAACCTGGGGTATCACCTCGAGCGAACGGGATTCTCCGAGCGATATATCGCCAACCAGCGCTGGGTCATACTCAAAGGGCTGTTTGGCGGCAAAACCGGAGTTGGCCTTGGCGGGGCGCAGTTTGGCGTCCTTGTTCTCGGCTCAGTTCTTTCGATGGTCTTTTGTTGGCGAAAGGGGGCACGCTTCGCCTTGTTGCCGGCTCTTGCGCTGATGCTCGCAGCCGTTAATTTCCTGCCGGAGCCTACCTACGTGCAGTACTTCTCCGTCGTAGCTTTTCTCCTTGTGCCTGCGGCGGTTGCTGGCTTCTCCCTCCTTCTTGTCAGGAGTGGTGCTTTGTTTCCTGGGGGTGGTCGGGTCGTAGTGCCCGTAGTGGGAGCGCTATCGCTGGCTCTCTTCACGTTCCTTGGCAAAGGTGATACCACTCGGTTTCTTGAAACCGGAGAGAGCGTTGCTGGAGTCGGAAAGTTTTCCAAGAGCTCCTGGCGCATCGGAACGATGAAAGATGTAGCGCTCGCCGTGGATGCAGCGAATACGTCTGGCAAGCCAGTTCTCTCAGGCTGGCCTGGCTATCTACTAGAGTCGCGTGCCCCTGCGCTTGCAGGAACAGAGAATCACTTCGCGTTTGCCTGGGCTGCTGCCAACTCGTTCTCACCGGCAGAGCAAGCAGCGCGTCACATAGCTTCCCAAGAGCGGGCCGTGCAGGCCTTCGTTGATGGAGAGGCTGACATTGCAGTAGCCTACGCCGGACCGAAACGCTCCCGACCGCTCCTCGATGCCCTGAAGGCGCGGGGAGCCAAGCGCGTCGCAAAAGTCGGTTGGGTTGAGATCGTTGGAAGGAAGACGCCGTGATAACGCGCTCGAAGATAGTGATTGCACTCCTGCTCCTCTGCGGTGCAGCGGCCGGGGCTTTCGTCGCCTCCCGAGCGCCCGCGCGGCCCAATATCGTGTTGGTGATAATCGACACGCTGCGCGCAGACAAGCTTGGTGCGTACGGAAACCCCAGCCCTGCATCCCAGGAGCTCGATCGGCTTGCGGCCGAAGGTGTTGTGCTTGAGCAGGTGGTGGCCCAGGCGAGCTGGACCCGCTCGTCGGTGGCAGCGATGCTTACGGGGCTCTACCCACGCAGGCTGCCAGTGATCAAAGAGCAGTGGGATCCGCTGCCGAGTGGAGTGGAGTCACTGGCGGAGGTCTTGAGGCGTAACGGCTACTTCACCATCGGACTCACGGCCAACCCGCAGCTAAACGTCGATTTTAAGTTTGAGCAGGGCTTTGATCGCTACGTTGAAAGCTCCGTTACCTTCTCATGGATGAAAGACCGCGAGGGAAAAGAGAAGGCAGGCCACGGGCACGCAGTTCGCTCGGCAGATGACATCCTCGGCCAGTCGCTCTCGCTTCTCACGGAGAATCACGCGCGACCAGTGTACCTGCAGCTCCTGTTAATGGACGTGCACGCGCACCACCGCATACCGGCAGAGCGAGTCGACCCGGACCTTCGAGGTTTTCCGGACAGCGAGTACCTGCAGGCGGTCAGGAACGCGACTCGCCCACTCGCAGACTTCATCCCAAAAGCGAAGAAGATCCTCGGAGAGGATACGATCTTCATCGTCACCTCGGATCACGGCGAGGGGCTCAAGGATCATCCGGCGGTCGAGAACTCAGCCAAGCACGGAAACCTTCTCTACCGCTCGCACCTGCACGTGCCGCTGATCGTGCTTGGGCCCACTGAGCTAGTCGGCAAGCCAGCAAAGCTGGCTGGGCTCGTCGAGCTAATTGACCTCTTTCCGACCGTCACCGATCTTGCCGGAGTTCGCAGCCCAAGCGGCATTGACGGCTCCTCCGTTGCCCCGTTCCTCAAGACCTCGAGCAAGATAGCCGTTGGCAGCTCGGCAGTATCCGAAACTCGCTGGCGGAAAGGGGTCAATAAGATCGCTGTAACAGACGGCGAGTCGCTCCTCATTGAAAACCGCGATGGATGGCCCGGCACAGCGCCCGAGGAGCTGTACGGATTCGCAGCTCCACAGAACGGCGCCGCTGACAGCACGCTCGGCAGCAACCCGCAGGTGGCCTCGCGGCTTAGGGAGGAGCTTGCGCGGTTTGAGGGGAGGGGGAGGTTTTGAGGTTCTGATGCCCGCCCGCCCGCCCCCTGAAGGGGGCGAGGCTGTGGAGGTCGGAGACGGTCGAGTGAAACTGGAGCCGCCCAAGGGATTCGAACCCGCCCACTGAATTGGGCGAGGCTCGCCCCTTTCAAGGGGCGGCCCCCGACCTACGCATTATGAATGAAGTGCTTGTCCGATTCTGCTTAAAAATAGCCGAAACATCAGCATCCTGGAACGTCATAAGCAGCTAACTTCTGAACTGACGCAAAACTGACTCAAAGTTCAATTCCCACTGCCAAGGTTAATTACGTCTTCAACCGTAATTCCATCCTTCGATACCTTATACACAGCGATAGGAAAACTGTATGAGTGAACCCCTTGCTTCGAAACTTTCACAGAATACTCCCCAGAAATGCCCTCTCTCTTGCCCTTGAAGTGCAGGGCGTTAACCAGCTCTAAGCCTCTGAGGCCCTTGTCCGCTGTAATGGTATCCGCCAAGAGTTTTATGAAGTCGTAGAATCCTGGTGTGAAATACAAGCCAGCAGAGTGGCCGTATCGGCGCTCAAATCTGTCTCGATAGCTCTGTGTCGCATAAGGAGCGACAACGAGAGCTCCCTCGACAAAGTCTTCAAACCCCCTGTTGTTTTCCTTGACCAAAAACTGCTCGACGCCGAACAATAAAAAAGTTTTAGGCAAACTCCTCGCGGCATCTAAGAATCCATGGTGCGACGTTGGTAGCAAATAAACCCCAAGCGCATCGAACTTCTTCGACTTCAGAGAAAGCATGCTGGAACGCAAGTCAGCCATTTCAGGCGGGATATCAAGAAGAATCTCCGCGGTCTCCTTGTCATTTTTAGTTCGAACTATTGCGTTCACAAAGGTGTTCATGAACTGATTTTGGTTCTTTACGATCCCGATGTGGCTCTTGCCCAACTTCCTAAGGATAATCCAAGTCGCTTGTCCCCACTCGTCTTCTTCGTTTCTAAACAAGGAGCAGTAAGCTCTGCCCTCACAATCACGCTTATCTGATTCCGTTGCAAAAAACGGGACCTTTTTCTTCTCAGCTACTGGCGCGAGCACGCTCAACATCGGGCCACCGAAGCTGAGAACAACGTCTACTTTGTCGGATGCCACCAATTTGTTAAAAGCCAACAACGCCTGTTTGCTATCGTATGCAGAGTCCTCCCAGTAAATTCTGATTGCCTTGTCTACCTCGGGATGGTCCGCCTTCACGAGTTCGTAAGCTCGAATGAAATCATTCCCAAAGAAAGCCAGCGGTCCGCTTAGAGGCACAATGACTCCTAGTCGAAGCCTGCTGTCATCTACCTCGTCTACTCTCGAGTCCTCGGCCGATGCGAGATTTCCTAAGAATAGAAATGTACCAAGCAGGCATAGGGTTAGCGTTCTTCTCATATAGTTTAGTTCTATTTTGAATTTGGTAAGCCACCTACGGGAATCGAACCCGTCCACGGAACTGGCCGCGGCTATGGAAGCCGGAGACTTTTGGAGTGAAGCTGGAGCCGCCCAAGGGATTCGAACCCTCGACCTGCGCATTACGAATGCGCTGCTCTACCAGCTGAGCTAGAGCGGCTTGCCTGTTGTTGATATATCCCCAAACGGCGGGGCATTTCAACCAGTTGAGGGTTAGATGCAGGGCCGCGCCGAAAAGTTGTGCGGAGGGGGGAGTTTTTTGCCGAGTTTGTGCACCCCTGGGGGGCGCGAAACAGGGTCTCGCCGGGGGCGCGCCAGGGTCCTCCTATCGAACTACTTCGGGCTTAGCGAAGATGATGCTGACGCCGATTGCGTAGAGGCGGCAGGCGATAAAGATCGCTGCGTAGGGGACATAGTCAGGGGCTTCCAGAACTTCTTGCGTCAGGCAGCGCAGCACAACCATAGCCGGACAGAGCACCGACAGCAGGTTGCACCAGAAGAGGCTGGTAGAGGGGGCGGTTCGCACGTTCGGTACCGCGATGTGCCCAGTATGATGGCGCAAGGTAATAGCGTCGACTACCTGGACTGCGTCGGAGTTGAGCCCAGAAAACGAGAGCGTCGTGTGGGCGCGCTTGAGCTTAGTGCGGAGCCGGTACACGAGCTGGAGCAAGTGGTTCTGTTTGCGCAGGTACTCCTCTGAGTAGTTTACCGAGAGGAACGAAACCTTTGCGAGCCGGTCTACCCAAACACGCTGTACGTCTGGCCAGAAGAGGCGCCCGATGCCCTGGATGTAGATCCCGAGTTTGTCCACCCGAACTCGCTGCCGACGGAAGAAGAGCAGAGCTAAATTCGACAGCGTCATGTTCGTTCCGATAAAGGTCAGGGTGATCATCGCGGCGCTCTCGAACTCCGTTGTCGGCGGAGAGAGCAGTGTGTAGACGGCGAGCGTCATAACGAGCACTCCAAGCAGACACCGAAACAGCGATGTCCCTGGCCGTTGCTTTACATCAAGGGGTGAAAGCTCGATCTCCGGGCGGGTAGCGGTGCGAGGGCCGTAGGCACTCGCGAAGTAATCTTCCTGCTCAGGACCACGGCTGCGTCCCGCTGGTCGGTGCGGTCCGCGAGGTGAGCTGTTGTTAGGAGCGGTGCGTTTCGGCTTCGACGACTCCCGAGGGAGCTTCTTAACCTTGGCGATCGCTTCGTTAATCTTCTTCGTCTCGTCCTCTGCCTTGCGCCTGAGCCGGTCATCGTTCTGGAACCGGTCGGGGTGCCAGACCCGGATCAGGTCCTTGTACGCAGCCGTAGCGTCCTCATTAGAGGCTTCTGGGGGCAGACCCAGCACAGCAAGGTAGTGCGCACGCGATTCCATACGGCAGAGATATTGAGCGTTTTCGGTCGTTTGTGACTAAAACAGTCCGCTAATCTTTATACCGAACAGGGATTGAAGCCAAAGTGTACGCTTTATGCCACACAAACGCTAATAGTGGCGCCTAAATGCGACACGTGGTATCCTAGTGTTTAGTCATTCCAACACAAACAAACGGGTGCACTCATGAGTCCTGAGATTCTAGCGAAGCTTCGAGAGCAGTACGGCAGGGCGATCCTTGAAGGCAGCACAGAGCGGGCGGCTGAGGTCATCGACCAGGGGTTGGCGGCAGGGGTAATCCCTTCAAAGCTATATCTCGACGTCCTGATGCCGGTTCAGATCGAGATCGGGGCACGGTGGCACCGCGGGGAAGTGACCATTCCACAGGAGCATATCGCGACGCAGATCACCTTGCGCCAGATGGCGCGTCTCCGCTCGATGCTCAAGACCCGCCTGAAGCTTGGGCTCAAGGCCGTGGTCAGCTCAGTCGAGGGAGACCAGCACTTCATCGGCGGGCAGGCAGTTTCTGACTTCCTGATGGTGGATGGATGGGAAGTGGACTTCCTCGGAGCCGATATCCCGACCGACCACATGGTGATGTACGTCAAAGCTCGAGAAGCGCAGCTCGTGTGCGTATCAGTTGCCCTGACTTCGCTCGTGCCCACAGCACAGAAGCTCATCGCTGAGCTCAAGAAGCTCAAGTCGCCTCCGAAGATCATCGTTGGCGGCTCTGCGTTCGTTGCTAACCCTGCAATCGCCGACACGCTGGGTGCAGACGCGTACACATCTGACCCGCAGGAAGCCGTCACGGTAGCCCGCCAGCTGTGCGGGATCTTGAATGCGGAGAACGCGCTCGCGGTATA